>NZ_SLUT01000010.1:0-94615 GCF_004341255.1 Curtobacterium sp. PhB142
GCGGCGAGCAGGGCAGCCGGGATGACGGCGAGGGTGGCGACACGGGCGATGGTGCGGTTCGGGCGACGCATGAGAGGAGATCCGTTCAGGTTGAGACTTGACTCGAATTTCGAGCTAGGTGAACCATACGCCTACAAATTCGTTCAAGTCAATTTTCGTCCCACACGGATCTCGTCTAAGATGGAACCATGAGCGCGAGCCCTCCTCCGATGAGTGACGCCGACCAGGATCGTCTGCTGGACGAGGCGGTCGCCGCGTTCTACAGCGCTCAGGTCGAGCACGCGCACCTGATGCAGCACCTCGCCGTCACGCACGACCTGAACCCGGTCGACCTCCGCGCGCTGAAGTTCCTCGGCGCAGTCGACGACGACCGCACGCCGAAGGAACTCGGCGGGTACCTGGAGATGGGGACGGGAGCCGTCACCGCCCTGCTCGACCGTCTGACCAAGCGAGGCCTGCTCGATCGTGTCCGCAACCCGGACGACCGCCGGAGCGTGCGGATCGAGCTGAGCGCCGACGGGTTCGCGGTGGTCGGGACGCTCCGGGCCGCCTACCGCCGGGCGCTCCGGCAGTCCTTGCCGCCGGAGAGCACGGATGTGTTCATCCACTTCACCGAACGCGTGTCGCACGCCTTCCGCGAAGCCAGCGTCGACTGAGGACGACCGACTCCCTCACGCGTCCCCCACGAGACTCACGGGAGTGGAGCTCCTCCGGCCCGACGGTGCGACGTGACGATGTCGATCTCCTCCCGCCGGAGCCCCGCCTCGACGCGGTGCTCCTCCGTGACGGTGTGGGTCGTCAGGGTGACGCGTTCGACCGGGACGACTGCTGTCGAGACCGTGATCTGTTCCTCGCGGAGGACCACGACGATCGGTTCGTGGACGGTGTCCGTGGTGCCGGCCGACACCGGTACCGCGCCGCCGATCGGCTCACGGACGAGTCGGATCTCCTCGTGACTGACGTCCACTGTGATGGTCCGCTGCTCGGTGACGATGACCCGCTCGAGCCGGACCCGTTCGATGGCGTGGCGTTCGGTGCCGATGACGAGTCGCTCTTCGCGTCGGACCACGTCGAGCTGGTCCGTCCGGTCGTCACCACACGGAGCGTCGCGCGGTGCGTGGCGAGAGGTCATGGTCTTCTCCGATGCTGGGGGCACGGTCCCGAGCGAACACGGGAGCGCGGGGATGGCCCTCGGCCCCGCCCATGGTGAGCGGGGCCGACACACAGGGCGCGCTCAGTTCGGGCGATGGGAACTGGTCGTCGTCGAGGCAGCTCGCTTGGCCTTCCCGGCAGCCTCTTCTGCCTGCTCGACGACGGACGGCGCACGCTGGGCGTGCTGCTGGATCTTCGGGGCTTCGGCCTCGGCCTTCTCGAGGATCGCCTCCCAGCGGTGCTGCATCGGCTTGATGAGTCCGCCGCCGGCTCCGACGATGACGACGCCGGCGATGATCGCCAGGACCGCGATCAGGAGCGGGGTGGTGACCGAGGTGGCCACGTCGATCTGGTTCAACGCCGCGGTCGCTCCGATGAAGACGATGAAGACCGCGACGATGTTGCCCAGCAGCTTGCCGTAGGAGAGACCACCGAGCGTGTTCTGGATCAGGCCCTTCGCTCCGGCCGCGATCGCCGCGGCGACCACGATGATGATGATCGCGACGATGATCTTCGGCAGGAACCCGATGATGCCGGCGAGGAGATCACTCACCGGGTTGGACCCGAAGACGCCGAACGCGAACTGGAGCACGAACAGCACCAGCGTGTAGTAGATGATCTTCGACACGATGTCGGAGGCGTCGAGTTTCGAGTTCGCGAGGGCCTTCTTGATGCCCCCGCGTTCGACGGCACGGTCGAAGCCGACCTTGGTGAGGAGACGCGAGAGCCCCTTCTCGATGAGCTTCGCGACGATCAGGCCGACGACGAGGATGAGCAGGAAGAGCAACGCGAGCGGGACGAACACGATGACCGCGGCCAGTCCGTTCTGCAGAGCGGCGGGGAAGTCCATGGGGTGAGCCTTTCGGGTGAGGGTCGGGTGGACAGGGCGCAGAGGAGGCGTCCTGTGCTGGCGACGGACGTCCGGCTGTCGCCGAGCGACCGTCGCCCAGCACGATCAGGAACGGGCGTCGCGGTCCGCGATGGTCTCGTCGGTCACGGCGGTGTCGTCGAGGACGATCTCCTCGTGCGCGACGTCCTCGGTGACCTCCTGCTCGCCGGCGATGGTCTCGGTGCCGAGCCGGACGCGCTCGACCGGGACCGTCTCCTTGGCGGTGACGACGCGCTCCTCGGTGAGCACGACCTCGTGTTCTTCTTCACTCAGTGCGGGCCCCGACAAGGCATCGTCGGCGGTCGCGTCGGTGATCGGCTCACGGCTGAGGGTGACCTCCTCGTGGCTGACGGGCACGGTCTTGGTGACCTGCTCGGTGACGATGTGCTTGCGCAGACGGGCACGGCCGGACTCGATCCGCTCGGTACCCACGTGCAGCCGCTCCTCGGAGCGGGTCATGGCGTCGTCCGTCGTCGGACCGGACGTGTCGTGTCCCTGGACGTCGGCGGAGTCCGTGCTCCGGTCGGCGTCCTGGTCGTACAGACCCGCATCCGCCGACGCGCTCGACGGGTTGCCGTAGAAGGAGTAGAGCGACTGCTCCTCGTCCGCGCTGAGCGCCCCGTCGGCGTCGACCCGCGGGGCGTCCTTCACGAAGGACTTCTCGTAGGCGACGTGGACGGCGCCGGCTTCGAACGTCGCGTCGTTCAAGGGTGCGAACGACTCCGAGGTGCCGAAGAGTCCGGTCCGCACCGTCACCCAGGTCGGAGCCTGGGTGTCGTTGTCGACGTAGACCTGGCCGACCGTGCCGATCTTGGCGTCGTCGCTCCCGTAGACGTCGGCGCCCGTGAGGTCGTTGATGCTGCTGCTGTCGATCATGGTGGTACTCCTCTTCCCCGGCAGGTCGCCTGGGGTTCGATGCGGAGTGGATCCGAGGTGACGGCGGCGCACGGCCCGCTCGATCGGCGGAGACCA
This sequence comes from Curtobacterium sp. PhB142, assembly GCF_004341255.1. Classification (NCBI taxonomy): domain Bacteria; kingdom Bacillati; phylum Actinomycetota; class Actinomycetes; order Micrococcales; family Microbacteriaceae; genus Curtobacterium; species Curtobacterium sp. PhB142. The sequence continues at coordinate 3,014 of NZ_SLUT01000010.1, forward strand.
CCACCTCGTGGACTTACAGCGTAAGCCCAGCGGGAGCTTACATCGCAAGTCGCGATAGCGTGGGTTTGTCGGCCGCGAACTCGGCGCAGCGCCCGTTGTCAGCCACGAACCGCGGATCGGCAGGGAGATCAGCCGTGGCAGCACGATCGAGGGCGAACCGTTCCGAGACGAACGCACCGAGGCTCAGCCGTGACCTCATCGTCGAGACCGCGTTGCACCAGATCGATCGGTCAGGTCCCCAGGGACTGTCCATGCGGTCACTCGCGCAGGAGCTCAGCGTGGAGGCGATGTCCCTGTACCGCTACGTGCACGGGAAGGAAGACCTGCTCGAAGGCGTCGTCGCCTCACTGATGCGGGATCTCACCTCGCAGCTCACCGAGGCCGAGGAAGCACACTGGCAAGGGTTCCTGCAAACGGTCGCCCATGCCGTCCGGCAGATCGCCACGGACCACCCGAAGGCGTTCCCGCTGGTGGCGACCCGCCACCCTGCAGCCCCTTGGCTCCGCCCGCCGCTGCGGAGCGTCGAGGTCGTCAACACGTTCCTGACCGCGCTGACGGGGAACGGCTTCACGGACGCCCAGGCGGTCAACGCGTACCGAGCGTTCAGCAGCTTCCTGCTCGGCCAGCTCCTCCTGCAGTCAGTGGTCAGCGGTGCCGAAGCAGGCCCAGCCGAGGAACCGCTCGACGAAGGAGGCGCCGCCATCCCCGAGGGCGACGGCAACACGTCCCTCGACGTCGCACCGGAGGTCCGCCGACTCCGCACGTTGTTGAGCGAGGACCGCAGCGACGAGGAGTTCGAGGTCTCCCTCGAGGCACTCCTCGACCGACTGGACCGCGAACTGTCGCAATGACCCGCGATCGCGGTCCGGCGACGCGGCCGTCAGACGTGGGCGTCGAGGTGCCCACCCCACACCTTGTACGTGTCGCGGTACCGGTGCTCGTCCGACTCGGGCCGCCACACCGACCGCGTCAGCTCGTCCGGGAACCCGACTGCGCGCACCCGTGGACAGGCTTCGACGACGAGTCGAGTCCGCGCGTTGAGGCGACGACCGTGCACCCCGGCTGCGAGCCGAGCCGGCCGGGACAGACTCCCGGCGTTGTCGAGGGGTGGGATCTCACCGATGACGACCTCGGCATCCACGGGCACCACCTCGCGCAGGGCAGCGATCGTGTCACGGACGCGTTGTTCCCACACCCTCGTCGGCAGGACCCGGAGCGCATCCGTGATGCCGACCAACACGACGACGAGGTCGCACCGCCCCAGGTCCTCGCGGTGGGCGGCGATGACGGATGGGAGTTCCCGGACACTCGCCGACGGTGCGGGGAGCATCTTCCAGGAGACGCCGCGCGCGGTCCGTGCTGCCCGGTGCCGAGCGAAGAACGCGGGGAGCGAGAGCTCGTGGGTGCGGACGCCGAGCGACAGTTCGCCCCGCTCACCCACGAACACCACGCGATCCGGGTCCGGGCCGGGCACCGTGCCCTCCATCGCGTCGTCCGGGTAGAAGTCCCCGGTCGCGTCGAGGCGACGGAACACGAACTCGACGACCCGGGCACTGCGCGACGGGAACCTGAACGCGGCGCGGCGGAAGGACCTCGTCCGTGACACCGCCCAGCTCTTCCGAGCACCTTCGCCGACCGGGCTCCCGGTCGGGCCCGGTCCCCCAGTGTCGGCAGCGGCCCACCGGCAGGACACCGCGCCGTCCACCTTGCGCGCAGGCCGCGGGCCGCGTGCCGCAGGCGGACCGCGACGCGGTCGGCACGCCTTGCCATCGGCGCCGGTGTGCACCACTGTGTGGAGTACACGCTCGCTCGGAGGAACAGGGACCACATGCTGTCGGTGGTGTACGTGAGCACGATGAGCCGACCGGTCACGGACGAGGAACTCGCCGAGATCCTGGTGATCGGTCGCGAGAAGAACCTGCAGCTCGGCATCACGGGGGTCCTCGCCCACCAGGGGAGCAACTGCATCGGCATCATCGAGGGCGACGACGAGGTCGTGCGGGAACGGTTCGAGGGCATCCGTCAGGACCCCCGTCACACCAACGTGCGCCAGGTCGCCGCGGACACCGTCGCGACCCGGTCCTTCCCGGAGTGGTCGATGGCGTTCCAACCGGCGGACCCGTTGATCAAGGAGATCCCGGGGTTCCTCGACCTCTTCGCCGACGGGCACGCGCCCGACCCCGCCACCGGTACGTCCCGCGCGACGGCCCTGCTGGAGTGGTTCCGGAAGCACCCCCTGGCGCCGCTGACGAACCAGCACGGCGATGACGGCATCGAGCTGCGCACCCGGATCGTCAACGCGACGATCACGGTGCTGCACGAGACCGGGGTCGAGCAGGTCGACGTCGACACCGTCGCCGCCCGGGCCGAGATGACCGTCGACGAGCTGCGCACCCACTTCCCCACCCGCGAGAGCCTGCTGACGGCGACGGTCGACCGGTGGTCGAGTTCCGTGTCACGGCCCCTGCGGCCGATCGCGGACACGCACGGCGCGGTCGCGTACCTGCACGCGCTGGTCGTGGCGTACTCGGAGGAACCAGCGCTGATGCGGCTGCTCGCCTCGACGCTCGCCTCGAGCACCGACCCAGGGCACGAGGGCGCGGAGTACTACCGCACCCTGTACCTCCGGTTCCGTCGGACCGTCCGGGAAGCACTCGAGCGAGACATCCGGACCGGTCGCGAGCCGGCCACCATGGACCCCCCGCGTGCCACCGAGCAGCTCCTCGCGCTCTACGACGGTCTGCGGATCCAGTCGCTCCTCATCGAGGGGTTCGACATCATCGCGTCCTTCGACCGCGCCGTGTCACGGCTGCGGCGGGGGTGGGCCGAGGACTACCGGCACACGGACCTCTTCGAGATCCCGGTCGAGGGCACGGGCGATCACAACGCCCGCGAGAAGCAGACCGACTCAGGGTCGTCGCGGTAGGGCCCGAACGGCCGGATCCGCACGAACCCGTTCCGGGTGAACAGCGCGGCGGCATGCGGCTGCAGCACGCCGAACTCAGCGACGACCGCCGGTGCCTGCAGCTCTTCGGCCTGCGCGAGCAGTTCGAGCACCAGCAGGTCGCCGACGCCCTGCCCGCGGGAGTCCGGTCGGACGAACAGCCGCCGGACCTCGAACACGCCGTCGCCGGCCGCACTCAGCGACGCGGTACCGAGCGCCAGGCCCGAGCGGTCTCGGGCGATGACGTGCACGGCAGCGGTCGCCTCGGTCAGCGGACGGCCACGGTCGGCCGGGCGACCGTAGATCCGGTCGACCTCGATCCGGGCCGCGGCGCGCAGCCGGACGGCGTCCTCGTGGTCGAAGGGCTCGGCCGCGACCGAGAACGTCAGGTGCTGCATCGTGGTGTGTTCCTCGCCCGGCGCCGCGTCGTCGCGGGTGCCCCGTGGGTGATCGGTGTGCGTGCCGCCGCTCGAACCCGAATCGAGCGGCGGCACGGTGTGCGCGCTTCCGCTCGAACCCGAATCGAGCGGTGGCGCGTGCAGACGGCTGGCGTCTGCCCTCGGACGCCCTAGCGTCCGTGGTCTGTGGTGGGTCCGGGTCAGCTCACCAGGTCGAGGTCCCACACGGGGGCGACGTACTCGCGGGACCATCCCTCGCGCAACCGGGTGACTGCCCGGTCGAACGCTTCGAGCAGGTCCATCTCGGGGCGCACCATGGACTGCAGCTGCAGTCCCTCGTAGGTCGCGAGCAGCTGCTCGGCGCCGCGCGACGGCTCCATGGTGCTCGGTTCGCGACCGAGCAGGCTGTCGCGCTGCAGGGAGTCCTGCACGAAGGCGTGGAACCGGCGCCACCGCGCGTGCAGCATCGGCGCGAGCGGGTGCTCCGGTGACGCCGCGATGTTCAGGGTGGCGGTGAGGAAGCGCATCAGGGACGGGTCGGCGATGTTCGCGGTCACGATCGCACGCAGGAACGGCACCGTCCCGAACCGTTCGGCGAGTGGCATGAGCGGTGCGGTGCGCTGCTCGTTCCAGTGGTCGATGGTGGCCAGGAGCAGACCGTCCCAGCTGGGGAACGTCCGGCCGACCACGTCGACGTCCTGGCCGGCGTGGTCCGCGACGACGGCCGGGGTGACCTCGTGGAGCGGACGCGTCCGCAGTGCCGTGATCATCCCGTCGACGACGGCCGATCGGAGGGCGGCATCGTCCGAGGTCCGGCGCGATGATTCGATGTGCATGCATACACCCCACCAGGCACACCGGTCCCACCAAAGCCCCCGAACGGGGATCGCGCGCAAAACGGACCAGCACGATCCGGCCACGACACTTCCCACCGATCGACCTGCGAGCGATACTCATCCCATGCAGTGGGGACGGATCGTACCGGTCGTGGTGCTGGCCGTGGTGGTCACTGGAGGGCTCGCGGGGTGCGATGCGGAGGGCCGGATCCGGAGCATCGGGCCGGGGACCTCCGTGAGCTCCTGCATCGACCACGTGCCCATGACCGCGGCCGAGCGCCGCGAATCCGCCGATCTCGTCGTCGACGGCCAGGTCACCAAGACCGACCGCACCGTCGAGATCGGCGGCGTCTACGACGTCTACGACGCCGAGGTCACGACGACCTCGAAGGGGGATGCCCCCGGCGCCACCATCGAGGTCGTCAGCACGTCGGACCAGTGCACGACGAGCGGCGAACCCGTCGAGTACCTCGACGGCGACGTGCTCGAACCAGGGGGAACGTTCCGCCTCTACCTGACGAAGGCCGACCCCGAGGACGACGACAGCGTCTGGCGCCTCGTCGTCCCCGGCGCCGCCGAGCCGCTCACCACCGGCTGACGGCTGGCACGCACCACACGTGCCCTACGGTTCGGGGACCGCCACGATCCGGTTCTGGTACGCCCACACCACGGCCTGCAACCGCGACCGCACCCCGAGCTTCGGCAGCATCCGCGCCAGGTGCGACTTCACGGTCGAGACCTCGAGCACGAGCGCGACCGCGATCTCCTCGTTCGACATCCCCTGCGCGAGCAGCAGCAGGACCTCGCGTTCGCGGGCCGTGAGCACCCCGTCGGCCCGGTCCCCCGACACCGGCTGCAGGCTCCGTCGCGACACGAACTCACGCAGTACCCGCCGGGTCAGGGCCTGGTCGAGCGTCCCGTTCCCCGCGGCCACCTGGCGCACGGCGTCGACGATGGTGTCCGGCTCGGCATCCTTCAGCAGGAACCCGGAGGCTCCGGCCTCCAGCGCCCCGAACACGTAGTCGTCCAGGTCGAACGTCGTCAGCATCAGCACCGGTATCGCCGGGTCGGCGTCGGGAGCGCAGAACAGCCGGGCGAGCTCGATCCCGTTCATGACGGGCATCCGGATGTCCAGGCAGGCCACGTCGGGTCGCAACGAGCGCGCCAGCGCGAGCGCCTCGCCGCCGTCGGCGGCCACGCCGACCACCTCGATGTCGGCCTCCGCGCCGAGGAGCGCGGACACCCCGGCACGGACCAGCGGCTGGTCGTCCGCCACCAGCACGCGGATCACGCGACCACCTCGCCACCGTCGGCGGCCTGCGCGGGTGCGGCAGGTGCCTCCCGTCCGAGCGCCAGCTCCACCAGCCATCCGCCGGTGGCGGTGGGTCCGGTCTGGAGGCTCGCCCCCACCAGGTCCGCCCGCTCGCGCATCCCCCGCAGGCCGTTGCCGCCCGACGGTGAGGTCGGCGCTGCCGGAGCGGCGGCCCGTGCGTTCTCCACCCGGATCACCACCCGGGTCGGGTCGCGGTCGTCGACGGTGACCGTGCACGGGGCGGACGGGGCGTGCAGGGCGGCGTTGGCCAGCGCCTCCTGCACCGTCCGGTAGGCGGCGAGCTGCGCGAGCGGGCCGACGCCGTCTGCCAGCGCCTGGGCTCCGCGCGGGTGGTCGCCAGCGAGCACGTCGAGGCGCACGTCGCTGCGGAACCGGGCACGCTCGACCAGGTCGACGATGCCGGCGACCGTCTCGACCGCGCGTTCGGCGGGGACGTCCTCGCGCAGGAGCCCGACCAGGCGGCGCAGGTCGTCGAGGACGGCAGTGCTCTGCTCCCGCACCTGACGGGCACCCTCGTGCGCGCGCTCCGGGTCGCTGTCGATCTGGCGGTCGATCACGGCGGCCATCAGGGCGATGCCGGACAGGTGGTGGGCGGCGATGTCGTGGAGCTCGCGCGCCATGGCGGCACGTTCGCGGGAGACCGCGGCGTCGACCAGGGCGTCCTGTTCGCGGAAGACCGCGCTCGCCTCGGCGGTGCGGGCGGCGCGGACCTCGCGACGGGAGCGCACCAGCAGGGTGACCAGGAGCGGGAGCCCGACGGCGCCGATGGCCTGCAGGACGCCTTGGCCGAGTGCGCCGGTCAGGACCGCGCTGCCGGCTGCCACGAGCGCGCCAGCGACCAGCAGGGTCGGCCACAGGCGTGCGAGCGGGACACGGAGGGCGGCGAGGACCACGGCGACGACCACCGGCAGGGCGGTGAGGCCGAACAGGTCGAGCGACTGCGGAGCGAGCGCGGCGACCAGCACCGGCAGCGCGGACACCGCGACCAGCACGGTGCGCGGTGCCCGACGGGCGGCGAGCAGCGCGGCGGACTGGACCAGCAGTCCGAGCGCCAGGACGGTCCACGCAGCGGTGAACGGAGCCGGCACCCGCAGGGCCAGGGCGGGGCCGTCCGGCTCGAGGGCGTCGAGCGGCGGCAGGCCGATCAGCAGGCCGAGGGCCACGACGGCCGTGCCGAGCGCGACGAGCACGTCGACGCGGCGGTCGCGGGTGCGCGGGTCACCGTCGCGCGACGTGCGCGTGCGCGTGCGCGGGTCAGCGGAGGCCATCGTGTGATCCTACGAGGCGGGTGCGGGCGGGGACCGGGGCGTCGATCGGCAGCGCGCGGCGAGCCGGGTCGTAGCCCAGGCGGCCGCGGGTCACGACGAGGAGCACCGCGGCAGCGACGGTCGAGGTGATGGTCAGGCCGATCATCAGCGTGCCGGCGGTCATGCTCGGGTACATCTCCGGGAACAACGTCGAGATCGTGTTGTTCACGCCGACGTGCAGCAGCAGGGCCAGGGGCAGGCTCTCGCCGGTCTTGTTGAACACCTGGATCATCACGACGTTGAACGTGATCGTGAACAGGGCGAAGACCACGGGCTCGCTCCAGTGTGCGTTCGGCCACCCGCCCCAGTCGCTCAGGTAGAGCGGCATGTGCCAGAGCGCCCAGATCGGACCGAGGATCGCAGCGGCTCCGAGCCCTCCGAATCGGTGCTGCAGCCGGGGCAGGGCGAAGTCGCGCCAGCCGGGCTCCTCGCTCAGGCCGGTGGAGAACAGCTGGATGAGCAGGCCGGGCACCAGGGCGGCGAACGCCAGCGCCGAGGGAGCACGCACGTCACCGCCGGCGAAGGGCAGCGCGGACGCGACGATCACGGCCGGCACGACGACGAGCGCCAGGGCGTACCAGTACCACGCGACCCGCCAGCGGAACAGTCGCCCGACCCAGCGACGCAGGCCCGGACGGCCGTCGGCGACCGCGGTGACGACGAACGCGCCGCCCAACGGGCCGAGCAGCGCCCCGGGCAGCACCCCGGTGAACTGGGCGGAGCCAAGGATCTCGGGGAAGTGCAGGTTCCACACGCCCATGCCGTGCGGCGACAGGATGTACGGGATCCACGCCAGCCAGCTGAGGCCGAGCGCGAGGGTGAAGAAGGACGCGAGCGGGTGCCGGGCGATGACGCCGCTGACTCCCCCGCGCTCCTGCGGAGTGGTGCCGGCGGTGGGCCGGACTTCGGTGGTGTTCGTCATGCACACGACGCTAGGAACTGCGGCGTCGCGGGACGACCGGCTTCGGGATGCACCTGCCGGAGTTGCATCGAAGGATGCAGGCGGTGGCGCGGCTGCGGCGCACGGTGCGGTGTCCGCCGGCCCGTGCGAGGTTGACCGCTCCGTGCGCCGCTACGGCCCCGCACCGAGCCACCAACCTCGCACCGGACGAACAAGCCCGCACCGTGCGAGGCGGGGCACAGCGTAGGTCAGCGCAGCGCGGCCCGGAGTGCGTCGGCGATCAGCGCGAGCGCGGCGTCGATCTCGTCGGCGACCCGAGCGTGGGTCGCCTCGGACCGGCGGTAGGGGTCGTCGACGTCGTCGTCCGCGGGGTCGGCCGGCGGCGGGACGGTGCCGCGCAGGCGTGCCACCCGTTCGACCAGGGCCTCGGGCGAGTGCACGTCGGCCAGGTCACCGGGCTCGAGCCCCGCGAGCACCCGCGCGAACTGCTTGATGGTGAACGCCCGCTTCGTCGCCCGGGGTGCGAGCGACACCACGGCCGCGCGGTGCGACCGTTCGGCCGTCAGCACCAGGTCGGCCTCCTCGACGATCGCGGCCGTCAAGTAGCGCGAGCCGTGCCCCGACGGGTCACCGCCGAGCCGGACGGACTGTGCCGCGGCGGCGCCGTCCATCGCGGCACCGTCGTCGGCGATGGTGCCGGCGGACTCGACCACGAACGCCGCAGCGTCCGGGCCGAGTCGCGCCGTCAGGACCTGCGCGCCGAGCGGTGAACGACAGATGTTGCCGCTGCAGACGAACAGGACCCGCATCGTCAGGCGCCGGCGCCGAGCAGGTCGTGCCGGACGACGATGGCGTCGCGGCCCGGACCGACACCGATCGCGGAGATCCGCGCGCCGGACATCGCCTCGACCGCGAGCACGTAGTCCTGCGCGTTCTTCGGCAGGTCGTCGAACGAGCGGGCGCCGGTGATGTCCTCGGTCCAGCCGGGGAACTCTTCGTAGACGGGCTTCGCGTGGTGGAAGTCCGACTGGTTCACGGGGACCTCGTCCACGCGGACGCCGTCGACCTCGTACGCGACGCAGACGGGGATCGTCTCGAGCCCGGTCAGCACGTCGAGCTTGGTCAGCACGAAGTCGGTCACGCCGTTGATGCGCGCGGTGTACCGGGCGATCGGGGCGTCGTACCAACCACAGCGGCGCGGACGGCCCGTGGTGGTGCCGAACTCGAAGCCGTTGGCGCGCAGGAACTCGCCGGACTCGTCGAAGAGCTCGGTCGGGAACGGACCGGCACCGACGCGGGTCGTGTACGCCTTGACGATGCCGATGATGCGCTCGAGCTTGCCCGGGCCGATGCCGGAACCGGTCGCTGCGCCACCGGCGGTCGCCGACGACGACGTCACGAACGGGTAGGTGCCGTGGTCGACGTCGAGCATGGTCGCCTGACCGGCCTCGAACAGGACGGTGTCGCCGCGCTCCAGGGCCCGGTGGATCTCGAGGGCGGTGTCCGCGACCATCGGGCGCAGTCGCTCGGCGTAGGACAGCAGCGACTCGACCACTTCTTCGGCGTCGATCGCGCGGCGGTTGAAGACCTTGACGAGCAGGTGGTTCTTCTGGTCGAGGGCCGCTTCGACCTTCTGCCGCAGGATGTTCTCGTCGAAGATGTCCTGGACGCGGATGCCGACGCGGTTGATCTTGTCGGCGTAGGACGGACCGATGCCGCGACCGGTGGTGCCGATCTGGCGCTTGCCGAGGAACCGCTCCGTCACCTTGTCGATGGTGCGGTGGTAGTGCGTGATGAGGTGGGCGTTCGCCGACACGAGCAGCTTCGAGGTGTCGACGCCGCGGGCCTTCAGCGCGTCGAGTTCCTGGAACAGCACCTCGAGGTCGACGACGACGCCGTTGCCGATGATCGGCGTGACGCCGGGCGTGAGGATGCCGGAGGGCAGCAGGTGCAGCGCGTACTTCTCGCCGCCGACGACGACGGTGTGGCCGGCGTTGTTGCCGCCGTTGAACTTCACGACGTAGTCGATGCGGGAGCCGAGGAGGTCGGTGGCCTTCCCCTTGCCCTCGTCGCCCCACTGGGCTCCGATGATGACTGCTGCGGGCATCTGGTTCTCCTCACGTTGGCGGAGGACCTCACGCGACCAGGCGGGCCGGTGGTCCACCCCACTCTATCGGCTGGTCACCGGCTCGCCACCCGCGCGTCATGGACGCGGGAAACGGCGGACGGGAGGCCCGGTGCCAGCTGGCACCGGGCCTCCCGTCCGCATGTGACGTGCGTTCCGCGATCAGGCGCGGAAGAAGTCCTGGTACGACGGGTCGCCGACGGGCTGCGAGTAGCCGGGCTCGGCGAGACGCTGCTCGATCATCGCCTGGACGACGTCGGGCGGGGTGAGACCCCGGCGGCGCCACTCGGTCGGGTTGGCCCGGAGCTGGCTCAGCGTGTTCTGCATGCTGCAACCCTGGCACCGTGTAACTAGTTTGTCTAACTACCTGTCCTGATTCCGCGTTCCCCCGACCGCCGGGAGCACAGGAGACGCCGGATCCGCACTGCGGACCCGGCGTCTCCTGTTCGTTCAGTGGCGCGGAGGCCGCACTACTTGCGCGACACCTTCGCGGTCGACTTGGACGTCGCGGTGCCGTCCTTGTAGCCCGAGGCGTGCGCGGTCACCTTGACGGAGAACTTGTGTCCCGCATCGGAGGTGCCGAGCTTGTACGTCGCAGCGGTGGCCTTCTTGACGACCTTGCCGTCGCGGAGCCACTGGTACTTGTACGTCGCCTTCGTCGTGCTCCACTTGCCGTGGTTGGCCGACAACTTCGAGCCGACCTTCGCCGTCCCACTGACCGTCACCTTGCTGCCCGCGGCGAGCGCGAGCGTGGGCGGGGTCACCGAGATGGTCGACGTGCCGGCCTGCTTGCCCGACGCGTTGCCGAGGTGCAGGAGCAGCACGGTGGCCTTCGTGACACCCGAGGCCCGGGTGACCCGGAGGACGCCGGAGTCGGCGAACAGGACGCCGGTGCTGCGGCCCTGCGCGAAGGACAGTGCCGGCTTCGACGGGTCGAACGAGGCGCTCTTCGTCTCGTCCACCACGGAGGAGCCCGTGGTCGCGGCACCCGGGGCGTACGCCGACTCGGTCAGGACCGAGTAGGTGAACTTGCCCTTCGCGCCGATCAGCGCACCCGTGGTCGTGAGCACCTTCACCGAGCTGTCGAAGGTGTTGACGTCCTGGCCGGGTGCCCCGCCGTTCAGCGGCTGGACGTCGACGACCGGGTCGACGTCCGGGTCGTCCGACGCGGCCTTGGCCAGGTCGATCGTGGTCGCGAACGTCGCGTCCACCGCGGCGGACTTGGCGTTGTAGACCAGGTAGTCGGGCTCGCCGTCACGGTTCGTGTCGATGAGCACCTCGACGTTGGTCACGGCGCCGGGGTCGGCGTCGGGGCCGGCCGTCTGGATGCCGAACGCGATCGTGTCCGAGGCCTTGTCGTAGCTCGCGCCGTAGGAGCGGATGTCCGCCGCCTGCAGCGACTGCTTCGCCGAGCCCGCCGGGAACGACTCGACCGGGTCGGTCCCGCCGAGCACGAACGGTGCGACCGCGGCGTGGTAGCCGGTCGTCAGGCCGCCCTGGTCGACGGTGCGGCCCTTGAGCGTCAGGTCAGCCGACTTGCCCGGGCCGGTGAAGGCGACGGTGGAACGACCCTGCACGGAGCTGACGGGCTTCGGTGCGAGGTACGCACCGACGCGCAGCGGCACCGCGGTCGTGTCGGTCGGCGTGAACGCCACGATGCCCGAGGCGGCGCTGACGAACTCGCGCTGATAGCCCTGCTGCACCGACTCCTGGGTGGGGTCGATGACGCGGCGGAGCTTCGTCGGGTCGGCGATCGTGAAGGTGAGCTTCACCGTTGCGGTGCGGTTCGCCGGCACGGTGACCCGCTTCGTGTTGAGCGCGAACGTCACACCGGGCTGCGACACCTGCGGCTGGTAGGCCACGTCGTAGGTGTGCGCGACGCCGTCGGTGTTCGCGATCTGCAGGGTGCGGCTCTCGGTCGTCGCGCTCGAGACCTCGACGACACCGAACGAGGCGGTGACGAGCAGGTCGTTCTCGACGCTCCGCACGGTGGTACCGGCGGTCACGGCCTGCAGGGCGTCGACGCGGCCGGTGCCCTGCCGGAGCAGGGTCGCCGAGCGCGAGCCGTCCTTGACGTCGTGCGTCGCCGTGTTCATGAGCGCCGCCTTGACCTGCGGTGCGCTCCACTCCGGGTGCGCCTGGAAGGTCAGCGCCGCGATGCCCGCGACGTCCGGTGTGGCCATCGAGGTGCCGCTCATCGACATGCGGCCGTCACCGGTGCCGTTGGCCGCCGAGATCACGTTGACCCCGGGGCCGGCGATGTCCGGCTTGACGATGTCGTTGAACGACCCGTGCACGCCCCGGCTGGTGAACGCGGCGAGCGTGTTCACGGCCTCCGGGTCGGTGGCGAGTTCGAAGCCCTTGAGCTCGTCCGCGAGGCGCACGTGCAGGGTCCCCGCCTTGGCAGCTGCCTGGAGGCTCGTGGCGGCGTCCAGCGTCAGCTCGGCTCCGGGGATGGTCGCGTTTCCGGCGATGCCCGAGTCGAAGGTGTTGATCGTGCCAGCGAGCAGGACGCCGATGCCGCCGGCGGCCTGGACGTTGTTGAAGCGCACGCCGGAGCCGCACTCGAGCGCGCCGTCCGTCCACTTCAGCCAGACGACCTTGCCCGCGATCTTCGCGGCGTCGGCGGCGCTGAACGCGGCGCAGCCGTCGATGTTGCTGGTCGGGACGACGACGTCACCCTCGACCGGCAGGGTTCCCGTGAAGTTCTGCGAGTACTGCGACCGGTAGGTCTTCGCGACGTTCGCGGGGGCCGTGGCCTGCACCCCGTCGTACAGCGACTGACCGGTGGCGCTCGCGGCGACGGTGAGCGCGCCCTCGGCGTTGCCCGGCGAGCCACCGATGTCGGTGAAGTCGTCGGCGTTGCCCGAGGCGATCACGGGCAGGACGCCGCGTGCGGTCAGCGCGTCGATCTTGGCGTTGTCGGGGTCGTCCGGTGCGCCGTAGTCGGAGCCGAGCGACAGGTTCAGGACGTTGATGTCCTTGCCCTCGGTGAGCGCCTGGCCCACCCAGTCGAGCGCGGCGCCCGTGACGTCGGTCGAACCGCCGCCGTCACCGAACACCTTGAGGGCGTAGAGGCCGGCCTCGGGCGCGGTGCCCGGACCGATCCACATGTCCTGCACCTGCTGCGTGGTGAGCTTCGTGTAGTCGCCGTCGAACTGCTGCTTGTCGGCGGTCAGGCCGTAGCCCGCGATCGAACCGGACACGTGCGTGCCGTGGTCGCCGCCCTTGCCGTCGATCGGGTTGTCGTCCGGAGCCGGCACCGGGTCGTAGGCCGGGTCGGCCGGGTCGGCGTTGTAGGTCGCACCGGCGAAGTCGTACCCGCCGAGGAACTTCGACGCGTCGTACAGGCTCGGGTCCGGGGCGCCGGAACTCGCGTTCGCCAGGGCCTGCTGGTAGGCCGCGGTGGTACCGGGGCCGCCGAAGTCCGCCTGCGTGTAGTCGAGGCCGGTGTCGAGGACGGCGACGTTGACGTCCTTGCCGGTGTGCCCGGTCTGCTGCCAGGCGTTGAGCGAGCGCGTGTAGACGTCGCTCGCGGCGTTCTTCGGCGAGACGCCGTCGGCGCCCGGCTTCACGAGGCTCGGGTCCACACCGGACGGTGCGGCGCTCGCGTCGGCGTTGACCGTCGGCTCGACGATCTTCTTCGGCGTGAGCGGGATGATGCTCTCGACGTCGGAACGCTTCGCGATGTCCTGCAGCGCGGAGACGTCGGCGACGACCGCGACACCGGGGACGGTGTACTCGGTCGAGTAGAGCTCGGTGGAGTCGGCGTCGGCGCGCTTCACGGCGGCGCGGACGGCCGCGGTGGTCGACTCGATCGCCTTGACGCGGCTCTTCGCTGCCGAGGACTGCGTCTTCGACTTGGTCAGGTCACCGCCCTTCGCGTTCGCGTCCACCTCGAGGGCACCCTGGCCGGTCGTGCGCACGAAGGCGGCGACGGTCTTGGTGGGCTTGGCGTCGCGCAGCGGTGCGGAGAGCTTCAGGTCGGCCACCGACACCCCGGCCGGAGCTGCGGAGGCCGCGCCCCCGACTGCGAGGCCGCCGCACGTCAGGGCCACGGCGGCGATGCCGGCGGTCAGGACGCGTGCGATGCGATGGGAGTTCGGGGTCAGGTTCGGGTCGTGGTTCGGTGTTGCACGGTTCAAAGAGGGCACTCCAGGCTCAGTCCGTGGTTCGCATGAGATTGCTGTGAAGTTATGCGCTTACATTCAGAAAGGGCAGTCCGCACTTTGGGGGACACCCCGTTCGAGGGCCGGTCTTCCTGTTAAGTTGCACACACGTGTGCACGTTATTACGCTGGGGTTCGTGACCACTGCTTCCCACCCCGCACGCGCACCCCGCCGCGACGCGACCGAGAACCGGGCGGCCCTCCTCGACGCAGCACGGACCTGCCTGCAGCGCGATCCGGACGCCTCCATCGAGACGATCGCCGCGGCCGCCGGACTCTCGCGCCGCGCGGTGTACGGACATTTCCCGTCACGTGACGACCTCGTGCGCGAGGTCGTGACCTCCGGCGCCGCTCGCATCGCCGCGGCCATGCCGACCACCTCGGACCTGCAGGAGCTGCCGCCGGCCGCCCGGCTCGCCGCGATCGCCGTGACCCTCTGGACCGAGGTCTCGCACGTCCGTTCGATGGCCCGGGTCGCCGTGCGCAGCCCCTTCGCCGAGCCCGTCGCCGAGGTGTTCGCACCCCTGCGCGCTCAGGTCCGTCAGGCGTGCGCCCTCGGGATCGCCGAGGGCGCCATGCGGGACGACGTCGACCCGGCCACCCTCGGGCGTCTGGTCGAGGGTGCGTGCATCGCCGTCCTCGACGAGGCGACCCGGTCGGGCACCCCGGACGAGGCCGGACGGCGCATGGTGGTGCTGTCGGCGCTCGGCATGGCCGGCATCGACTGGCGCACCGCGCTGCTGTCCGAACCCGCGGCCCCGGCCACCGGCTCCGCTGTCTCCCCCGTGAAGGACCCCGCATGACGCTCGAACTGGACCACGTCGGCATCGGCGAGGAGCCCGGCGCGGCACTGCCCGTCGTCTCCGCCGTCGCCGCACCCGGACACCCCGGGGTCGTCGCCGTCGAGACCGAGCAGGCCCCCGTGCTCGCCTCGCTCGTCGCCGGCGGCCGGATGCAGCCCGACACCGGGCGGCTGCTGCTCGACGGGCACGAGGACGCCGCCGCCGTGCGCCGCGCCTTCGCCCTCGTCGACACCCCGGGCGTCGCCGAGCCCTTCCCCGTGATGACCGTCAAGCAGATCGTGCGCGAGGAGCTCGCGTTCGCCGCCCAGCGCCCCTCGCGCGACCACGTCGACACCGTGCTCGAGGAGCTCGGCCTGCGGCACTACGCCGACACCGCGGTCCAGCGGGTGCCGACCGCCGTGCGCGTGCGACTGCTCGTCGAGCTCGCCCTGCTCCGCGACGGCGTGACCGGGCTCGTCGTCACCGCACCCGAGCGGCACGGCGGCGCCGTCGAGGAGTGGTTCGCGGTGCTCCGCGACGTCGCCCGCCGCGGCGTGACCGTCGTGCTCGTCACCTCGAAGGCCGCCGCCGCGACCGTCGAGGCCCTGCTCGACACCGTCGACACGACCGAAACCGTCCAGACGCACGACGGCGCCGCGGCGCAGGACGCGCCCCAGACCGAGGGTCCCGACGACGCGGCCCTGTCCGACGGAACCGAGCCGGGCCTCCCGTCCGGCCCTTCCGTCACCGCAGAATCCGCAACCGTCCCGACGGAGGCAACCCCGTGACCACCACCTCGCTCGTCCGCGCCGAACTGGCGCGACTCACCGCGACCCCGCTCGCACGACTGGCGTTCATCGCCCTGATGATCGTGCCGCTGCTGTACGGCGGCGCGTACCTGTGGGCGAACCGCGACCCGTACGCCAAGCTCGACCAGATCCCCGCGGCGATCGTGAACCTCGACGCCGGCGCCACCCTCGACGGCGACCAGGTCGACTACGGCACCGACGTCACGAAGGAGGCGATCGACGGCGCCGACTTCAAGTGGACGAAGACCAGCGCCGCCGACGCGCGCTCCGGCGTGCGGAACGGCACCTACGACTTCGTCGTCACGATCCCGCACGACTTCTCCGAGCACCTGGTGTCCGCGCAGTCCGACGACCCGACGCAGGCGAAGCTCGTCATGACGACGGCCGACACGAACTCGTACCTGGCCTCGACCATCGCGGAGCAGGCGGGCAAGACCATGCGCACGGCCGTCGCCGAGCGCGTCGGCAAGCAGGCGGCGAAGACCCTGCTCGTCGGGCTCGCCGACGTCCGCGACAGCCTCGGCGACGCCGTCGACGGTGCCGACCAGCTCGCCTCCGGCACCGCGAAGGCGGACTCGGGGGCTCGCAAGCTAGCGGACGGCACCGGCAAGCTGTCGTCCGGTGCGGCGGAGCTCGCGTCCGGCACGGCGTCGTTGCCGTCCCAGACCCAGCAGCTGGACAGCGGGGCGCAGCAGGTGGCGTCGGGCGCTTCCACGCTCGCCTCGGGCCTGGCGAGTGCGCAGCAGCAGACGGCGGCGCTGCCGTCGCAGACGCAGCAGTTGAACGACGGCGCGCAGCAGCTGCAGACCGGACTGCACCAGCTCCGCGACCAGACGTCGACCCTGCCTGCAGACTCGGCGACGCTCGCGTCCGGTGCATCGAAGGTCGCCAGCGGCAACGCCGAGCTCGCCGACAAGGCCGCACCGTTCATCGCGGGCGTCCAGCAGCTCTCTGCGCAGTCGCCGGAACTCGTCGCGTCGCTGAAGCCCGTCGTGCAGGCGTCGACGGTGCTCACCGCGGAGCAGAAGACCCAGCTGCTCGCCGGGCTCGACGACCTGCAGACCGGCAGTGCCGATCTCAGCACCGGTGCCGGAGCGCTGTCCGGCAACCTGCAGAAGCTCGAGACCGGCAGCGCGCAGGTGTCCGCCGGAGCGTCGCAGCTCGCCGAGGAGGCTCCGTCGCTGACGAGTGGCATCCAGCAACTCTCCGACGGCTCCGACACGCTCGTCGCCGGCACGTCGAAGCTGGCCGCAGCGGCGCCGACGTTGACCTCGGGCATCTCGTCGGCGGCGGACGGTGCATCGACGCTCGCAACGGGTGCCGCGAAGGTCGCAGACGGTACGTCTGCGCTCGCGTCCGCCGCACCCACGCTGTCATCAGGCGCTTCGTCGCTCGCGACTGGCGCAGCGTCCGCCGACAAGGGTGCTTCGTCGCTCGTCTCCGGCTTGGACAAGCTGAAGACCGGGTCGTCGAAGCTCGCTGCGTCGCTCGACGAGGGCCGCACGAAGATCCCCGCCTCGAACGCCTCCGAGCGCGAGTCGCAGGCATCGGTCATCTCCGACCCGGTGAAGGTCGGGGACGACAACGTCGCCGCGGCGTCGAACTACGGCGCCGGCCTCGCGCCGTTCTTCATCTCGCTCGCAGCCTGGATCGGCATGTACGCGCTGTTCCTCATCCTCAAGCCGATCTCGAAGCGGGCGATCACCGCGGTGCGGAAGCCCCTCGCGGTGGTGTTCGGTGGCTGGCTGACCCCGGCGCTGCTCGGCCTGGTGCAGATGGTCGCGCTGTTCTTCATCGTGCGGTTCGCCCTCGACCTCAACGTGGTGCACGTCGGCGGTACGATCGGGATCATGGTGCTCGCCTCGGCGACGTTCGCGGCGGTGATCATGGCGCTCAACGTGCTGCTCGGGTCGGTGGGACAGTTCCTCGGCCTGGTGCTCATGCTCGTGCAGCTCGTCACCGCCGGCGGGACGTTCCCGTGGCAGACGCTGCCCGGACCGTTGGCAGCGCTGCACTTCGCGCTGCCGATGACGTACTCGGTCGACGCGATCCGGCAGACGATGTACGGCGGGAACCTCGGCGCCGCGTGGTCCGACGCGGGCGTGCTGCTCTGCTGGCTGCTCGGGGCGCTGCTCGTGTCCTTCGTGGTCACGGCACGGCAGACCCGCTCCCGCACGCTGCGCGACCTGCGCCCGAGCCTGATCGGGTAGCGGGGGCGCGGGGCGGGCGCCGGGCGTTCGCATGGTGAGCAGAAATGGTCGGGTGGCGTCAGGCCACCCGACCATTTCTGCTCACGAAGTGCTGCGCCCGAGGGGCAACGACACCATCTCGCCGCCGAGGAATCGCAGATCCTCCGGTGGCAGCTCCGCCCGAGCGTCGGGGTCGAGCGCGCGGGACGCGTCGTCGCGCGGGATGAAGCCGATGCGTTCCCCGGCGCTCAGGTCGGCGGGCGAGCCGGTGTTCCGCGACAGCGCCCACACGACGTGGTGCCCCGGTTCGCGCAGGTCGACGGTCGCGAGCACCAGGCGCGCCAGGTCGTCGGGCGAGCTCCACATCAGGAGCGCTCGCGACGACGACGGCTGCTCCCCGAAGGCCCCGATGCGCGCCGAGACGATCGACATGTCGTACCGGTCGGCGAACAGGCTGCCGAGCAGTTCCATCGCCGCCTTCGTCACGCCGTAGTAGGTGTCCGGCCGCGGCAGTCGGTCGCCCGGCACGCTGCCCGGCTCGTCGAGCGGCTCGGGGACCCGGCCGACCGCGTGGATCGAGCTCGCGAGCAGCACCCGGAGCACACCGTTCGCCGCCGCACGCTCGAGCACGTTCTTCGTGCCGGTCAGGTTCGCCTCGAGCAGGTCGTCCCACGCGGCCTCGGTCGGGATACCTGCCAGGTGCACCACGGTGTCGACCCCGGCGAGCGCGTCGTCCAGCGCAGCGGAGTCGTTCACCGAGCCGGAGACGAACCGCTCCCCGGCGACGACCGGGTCGCCGGGCGTCCGTTCGTCGAACAGGACGAGGTCGTGTCCGGCCGCCAGGAGCCTGGGCCGGAGAGCCGCCCCGATGCGTCCTGCGGCCCCGGTGATGAGCAGCGTCGCCATGCCGCGGACGCTACCCGCGGCGCACGAGCAGTTCCCTCAGGTGGTCGACGGCGCCGGACACGTGCACGCCCAGGTCCGACTTCGTCCACCGCACGACCGCCCAGCCGAGCTGTTCGAGATCGCGGTAGCGCCGCAGATCACGACCCCACTGCTCGGCGTCGGTCCGGTGCTGGTCCCCCTCGTACTCGATCACGATGCGCTGCTGCGGGTACGCCATGTCCACGCGCCCCACGAAGCGCCCGGCCTGGTCGAGCACGTCGACCTGCAGCTCCGGCTCGGGCAATCCGGCACGCAC
This sequence comes from Curtobacterium sp. PhB142, assembly GCF_004341255.1. Classification (NCBI taxonomy): domain Bacteria; kingdom Bacillati; phylum Actinomycetota; class Actinomycetes; order Micrococcales; family Microbacteriaceae; genus Curtobacterium; species Curtobacterium sp. PhB142. The sequence continues at coordinate 22,007 of NZ_SLUT01000010.1, forward strand.
GATCGTCAGTCGCGCCAGGGTCTCCCGCGGCGAGCCCGCCCCGACCCGCACGAGCTCGAGCGCCACCCGCAGCTTCCGGACGCCTGCGCGCGCCCCGGCCCGGTCGAGCGCTCCGCGCAGGTCGTCGATCGTCGTGGCACACCGCCGGATCGTGACGATCGCATCGCCCAGTGCAACGAGCTGGTCGATGCTCAGGAGCGCACCGCAGTCGACCCACAGCGCCGCCGGGGTGCTCACGGGCATCCCCCAGCGCTCGGCGACGGCAGCCCGGTCGGCGGTGATGCGGTGTCCGACGACCCCGGTCCGGCGCGGTTGGGCGGCAGGGATGGGACTCGTGATGTGCACCGGCCCTGTGGCACCGACGGGCACCGGCAGCTCCCACAACACAGCTGCCGAGAGGTGGCTGACGAACTGTCCGGGCAGCAGGACCGGCCGGAACGCCCGGATCCGTTCGACGCCGTCGGGTGGGCGTCCCCGCGCCCAGCGGATCGATCGGGTCGGCCGGAACAGGTCTCGCCGTCGGAGTCGTTGGCGGCTGACACCCGCACGGTCGGCGGCCCTGACGTCGAACGACCGGTACCGGAGCCGGGGTGGAAGTGGGCGTGCTCGCATGCCGTCCACACTCGCGCCCCCGCGCAAGGTCCACACGCGCGAACGCACCTTCCGTGCACAACGTGCCCCGGGCCTCCCGTGTGGAGGAGTGACCACGCGCACATCGTGAGCAGAAATGGTCGAGTCAGCACCACGGACCCGACCATTTCTGCTCACGAAGCGCACCGACCACCGCCCCCGCGCACCGACCCCCGCGACCCACCCCCCACCCCGCGCATGTCACGTCAACCGCTACGATCGACGGACGAACCAACGGAGGTCGAAGCGCATCATGGGAGACGGCAAACCCGCGACCATCTACGACGTCGCCGCGCGCGCCGGGGTCTCGAAGTCCCTCGTCTCCCTGGTGCTGCAGCGCTCCCCCCGGGTGAGTGACCAGCGCCGGGCCGCCGTGCTCACGGCGATCCAGGAGCTCGACTACCGGCCCTCCACCGCCGCGGTGTCCCTCGCCGGCACCCGCAGCCGCACCGTCGGCGTGGTCCTCGACGACTTCCGGAACCAGTGGTTCGTCGACCTGCTCACCGGGCTGCGCGAGGCCCTGCAGGACCAGGGTCACCGTCTCGTCGTCGCGGACCGGTTCCTGAACACGGGGCTCGACGCCTCGCCGGTCGAGGGCTTCCTGTCCATGCGCGTCGAGGGCATCGTCATCGCCGGCGAACCCGACACCGACCTGGCGATCCCGGCCTCGATGCCCGTCGTCATCGCCGGCGGGCGCGTGTCGATCCCCCGCGCGGACACCGTGGCGAACGACGACCGGGCCGGCGGCGGGATGGCGGCGGAGCACCTGCTCGCGCTGGGCCACACGCGGCTCGGCTTCGTGGGGGCGAGCTCGGCGGCGTCGAAGGAACGCCGAGCCGGGTTCGAGGGCGCGGCAGCCGGGGCGCCAGCGGCGGGCGGCCGCGCGACGGTCGCCGTCGTGGTCCTGCCCGGCGAACCCACCGAAGAGGCCGGATCCCGCGCCCTCGGCGCCCTGCTCGACGAGCACCCCGACGTCACCGCGGTGTTCGCCGCCAACGACGTGATGGCCCTCGGAGCACTGTCCGAACTCGCCGAACGCGGACTCCGGGTCCCCGAGGACGTCTCCGTCATCGGCTACGACGACACCCCCGTCGCCGCCACGCGCTACGTCGGCCTGACGAGCATCGACGACCGCAGCGTCGAGATCGGCCGCGGCGCCGGCGAGCGCCTGCTCGCCCGCATCGCCGACCCGGGGCTGGCCGCCACCGAGTCCCTGGTCGAGCCCCGCCTGGTCGCTCGCCGCACGACCGCCCCGCGCTGACGCGGCTGACGGGAGGCCCGTCCCGCGTCCGCCCCGCCCGTTTCGTGAGCAGGAATGGTCGGGTCCAGTGCCCGTACCCGACCATTTCTGCTCACGAAGTCGCGTCGGCAGGCGCCGCGTGCTGCACGATCCACGAGTGCATGACGATCGCGGCCGCCGCCGAGGCGTTGATGCTCCGCGTCGACCCGAACTGCGTGATCTCCAGGTGCCCGGACGCCCCGGCCACCGCTTCGTCGGTGAGCCCGGGGCCCTCCTGGCCGAACAGGAACACGCACCGCTCCGGGATCGCCGCGGTCTCGATGCGATCGGCGCCGGGGGTGTTGTCGATCGCGATCACCGGACGCTGCTCCTCGGCCATCGCGGCCAGGAACGCCTGCACGTCGGGGTGGTACCGGACGTGCTGGTACCGGTCGGTCACCATCGCGCCGCGCTTGTTCCAGCGCCGCCGCCCGATGATGTGCACGGTGCCGGCCAGGAACGCGTTGGCGCTCCGCACGATCGACCCGATGTTCAGGTCGTGCTGCCAGTTCTCGATCGCCACGTCGAACGCGTGCCGGCGGGTGTCGAGCTCGGCGACGATGGCGTCCATCGACCAGTACCGGAAGTGGTCGAGCACGTTCCGCGAGTCCCCCGCCGCCAGCAGCTCCGGGTCGAGCCGTGGGTCGTCCGGCCAGGGCTCCGGGTGCGGGCCGACGCCGTTCGTCGTCAGTTCGTGCGTCGGGGCGGGCTCGTCGGTCACGCCTCCAGGGTAGAGCCGCGGAGAACCGGGCCGGTCGGCGCGAGTTCCACGACCGTGGTCCAGCCGAACGCCCGCCGCGTCACTGTGTCACTGCGTACCCGGGCGGAGGAAGTCCTCCGGCACGGCACCGGCGTTCGTCGCCGCGAAGATGCGCTTCCGATCACTCGGACGGGTCGGGTCGAACACGACGACGACGGTCGCTCCGAGCACCGGGCCGGTTCCGTCGCCGAACCCCTCGGTCCGGTCGACCCAGCGCTGTTGTCCCTGGAGGTCCGTGAATGTGAAGGTCCAGCGCAGCAGCGTGAAGGAGGCGTCGTGGGCGGTCGAGCCGCTGACCGCGGTGACGATCCCGTCGACCCGGCGCCCCGCACGCAGCAGCTGTTCGAGCCGACCGCGTCGGCCGCCCTGCCCGCGGCGTGCAACCGTCCCGCCGATCAGGGCGACCAGCGCCAGCGCGGTGACCAGTGCGGGGATCCACCACGCAGCGGCGTACCAGATCCAGCCGCCGATGCCCCAGACTTCGTCGCGGCCGAACGCCGGGTCGACGGTGGTCCCGACGCGGTCGACGGGCGCCCACTGCGTCGCGGTCGTCCACCAGAGCCCGGCTGCGGCGCCGACGAGCCAGATGCTCACCGGTCCCACCCCGACGAACTCCGACGCCCGGCCTGCGAAGCGGTGGTTCCACTTCGAGTACATGCCCAGCGTGACGATCGACCCCGTGACCGCGACGGGCATCGCCCACCACGGGTACTCCGGGTCCGGCGTGTCCGAGAACACGCTGTTGACGGTCATGTCCCGGATGGTGCCGAGGACGGACCCGAGCGCGTACCCGGCGACGACGCCGACGGCGAGCAGGAGCGCCGCCCACACGATCGTCAGGACGAGTGCACGGGCGCTGCCCTGCTGCGCGGCGGCCTTCGCACGGAGGGCGGCGGCCGGATCGGTGGTGCTCATGATCGACGTGCGTGGTCGGTCAGTACGAGTACGTCGGATCGGGGGCGTTCGCCGCGAGGACCGCGATCGTCACGAACAGCCCGATGTACAGCAGCGTGACCACCCCACCGACGATGACCGCGGCGAGCGCGAGGCCGCGGCCCCCCTCGGATCGTTTGCGCGCCTGCGACATCGCGACGAGACCGAGGATGAACCCGATCAGCGGTGCGACGAACGCCGCGACGAGCGAGATGATCGCGAGGGTGTTCGTGCGGTGCGGGACGGAACCGTAGGGCTGCGGAACGGAAGACTGTGGGGATTGGTACTGAGTGGACATCGTGAAAGACGGTATCTCACATCTTTTTTTGTTGGGAAGCGTACCGAAATTCAGCGGACGCGCGATTCGATCCCGGCGACGAGGACGTCGAGCCCGAGCGCGAAGCGTGCGTCGTACGAGTGCTCCCCCAGGAGCTCTCCGACGAGCGCATGCCGCTCGGGACGCCCGGCCTCGGCATCACCCCGCCCGATCTCCACCGAGGTGTGCCCGACCACGAAGTCGTACACGACGAAGAACGCGTACATCGCCTCGGCATCGGGCAGCCCGGCAGAACGGAGCGCCCCGACGACCTTCGCCACGACAGCGTCGGACTCGGTGGACACCAGGGCCCCGCGCCGGCTGTGCGACTCGAGCACCAGGGGGTGGGTGCGCATCAGGTCGCGGAACGTCGTGGCGAAGGTGCGCACCACGGCGTGCCACTCGTCCGGCCAGACGAAGGTGGCGGTGAACTCGTCGACGGTGCGACGGACGAGTTCACCGTGCAGGTCGTCGAGGCCGCCGATGGTCCGGTGCACAGTCATCGGTGCGACGCCGAGCCGCACCCCGAGGGCACGGAACGACAGGCGGTCGAGGCCGTCCTCGTTCGCGATCGCCGTCGCGGCGTCGATCACCTGCTCGCGGCTCAGCACGTTGGGCCGGCCCCGACGTCGTCGCGGTGTCGCCTCGACCAGATCGGGAGCCGCTTCCAGGTCCGGCACCGCAGCGGGGCGGGGCGTGGCGGTCGGGGATCCGGGTTCGACGAGCACGGCGGGTTCTCCTTGATTCGGTACGTGTCCCGAAAAGCCTAGGGCAAAGCCGAGTGGCGTTCGGTGACTCGACCATCTCGGGTCCGCGGGCGACGCGCAAGAGCCGATCCGCGCCTCCCGGCCCCTTCGAAGGAACCCGGCCGACGGGCCGGCCCGTCGGCCGTGCGCAGTAGGGTGAGGCCATGGCGACCCGCGACGACGTCGAGTGCTGGCTGACCGACATGGACGGCGTGCTCGTCCACGAGAACCAGGCCCTCCCCGGTGCCCCCGAGCTCATCCAGCAGTGGCTCGACGAGGGCACCGAGTTCCTCGTCCTGACGAACAACTCGATCTTCACGCCGCGTGACCTCAGCGCCCGGCTCCGGAGCTCGGGCCTGCACGTCCCCGAGGAGCGCATCTGGACGAGCGCCCTCGCCACCGCCGACTTCTGCAAGTCCCAGATGCCCGGCGGCTCCGCGTTCGTCATCGGCGAAGCCGGCATGACCACCGCCCTGCACGAAGCCGGGTTCATCATGACCGAGACCGCCCCCGACTACGTCGTCGTCGGCGAGACCCGCAACTACTCGTTCGAGGCGATCACCAAGGCCGTCCGCCTGATCCGCGACGGCGCCCGCTTCATCGTCACCAACCCCGACGCCACCGGCCCGTCGGCCGAGGGCGTCCTGCCCGCCACGGGCGCGATCGCCGCGATGATCGAGAAGGCCACCGGCAAGCAGCCGTACGTGGTCGGCAAGCCGAACCCGATGATGTTCCGCTCGGCGATGAACCGCATCGGCGCGCACTCCGAGAACACCGGCATGATCGGCGACCGGATGGACACCGACGTGCAGGCCGGCATCGAGGCGGGGCTGCACACCGTCCTCGTGATGACGGGCATCAGCGACCAGGCCGAGATCGACCGCTACCCGTTCCGTCCGAGCGAGGTCATCTCCGGCGTGCACGAGCTCGTCCGCACCGCCCCCTTCGAGGTCGAGCTGTAGCGATGCGCTGGGACCCGTCACGGTACGCCGCGTTCGCGGACGACCGCGGGCGCCCCTTCCACGACCTGGTCGCGCAGGTCGCGTGGCCAGCGGACGATGGACGGGAGGCCCCGCGTCGCGTCGTCGACCTGGGCTGCGGTCCCGGGTCCCTCACCGCCACGCTGGCAGCGCGGTGGCGTTCGTCGCCGGTGGTCGGGATCGACAGCTCGGCGGAGATGCTCGCGTCGGCTGCGGCCGACCCCGCTCTGGCGGGCCTGCCGAACCTGTCGTTCGAGCTCGGTGCGATCGAGGACTGGACGCCCGGGCCGACCGACGACGTGGTCGTGACGAACGCGGCGCTCCAGTGGGTACCGTCGCACGTGGCGCTGCTGCCGCGGTGGCTCGACGCGATGCCGTCCGGATCGTGGTTCGCGATGCAGGTGCCGGGCAACTTCGGGTCCCCGTCGCATGCCTTGATGCGGTCGATCGGGGCCTCCGGTCCCTGGGCGTCAGCGCTCGACGGTGTCCTGCGCGAGGACCCGGTGCTCGACCCCGCCGGCTACCTCGGCATCATGCTCGACGCCGGGTTCGCGGCCCGCGCGTGGGAGACGACCTACGCGCAGCTGCTGCCGGGCGAGGACCCGGTGCTCGACTGGGTGCGCGGCACCGGGCTGCGACCGGCACTGGCGGCCCTCGACGCCGCCGACCCCTCCGGTGCGCTGACGGCGGAGTACGTCGAGCGGTACCGGGCGGCGCTGCGCGAGGCGTACCCGGCGAGCGCACACGGCACCGTGTACCCGTTCCGCCGCGTCTTCGCCGTCGGCCGCAAGCCCTGAGTGCTCGCCCCGCCCGGCGCGAGCTGGGCCGGGCTCTGCAGCCGGCGACTACCGGGCCGGGGTCGGCGCTGCCAGGTCGCCACGGGCCTCCAGGGCGAACGCCGCCATCGGCGGCACGGAACGCCACCGCTTCGCCAGGCGACGCGGCCGGTCGTCGCGCCACGCGACCATGCCGCCGGCGACGATCCCGAAGCCGAGGACGGCGAACGAGAACAGCCCGATCAGGCCGAGCACCACGACGCGACCCGTGTCCGATGGGTCAGCGGTCGCGGAGTACCCGATCGACCCGAAGTCCCAGAACGCGTGCAGCAGCACCGGGACGAGCAGCGAACCAGTCACCCGTCGTGCGACGTACAGCGTGGAACCGAACGACGCCGCGAACACGACCTGGATCATCGTCGGTCCGATCCCGGCACCGGCGAGCGCGTTGAGCAGGTGCAGCAGCCCGAACAGCACGCACGACAGCGCCCACACCCCGAACTCGGGCACCCGGCGACGCAACCCAACCAGGAGCATGCCCCGGGCCATCAGCTCCTCGAACACCCCGACGAACAGCACCCCGACGGTGAGCAGCAGGAAGTAGTGCGCGGGCAGCGCCGTCCAGTCGATCAGGGGCAGCCGCACGAGGCACACCACGAGCACCAGCGCCGGGGCGAGCGCGGACCAGCGCAGCGGCGTCCGGGTGCGGTCGACGGTCGCGATCCGCCACCACCCGAGCCCGGTGACGACCCCGGCGAGCGCGACGGCGGCGATGCCCTCGGGGATCACCAGGGCGCGGACGACGCTGTCGACCGTCTGGCCGAGCGTCGGGTAGTCGTCGCTCGGCCGTGACCGCCACGCGCTGATCGCCGCGAAGACCACGAGGGGCGCGAGGCCGATGAGCAGCGAGGGCGGGACCGGCCAGCGGCGACGACGGGGTTGGTGCACGTCCCGGTTGTACCAGTGCAGCCGTACGATTGGCGGTATGCGCCTGCCCTCGTTGTCGACCATGGCCGAGGACTACGTCAAGCTCATCTGGAAGGCCGGGGAGCGCGGCGGCGCCGGACTGGCCACGCGGGACATCGCGGCGACGCTGAAGGTGTCGGCCTCGACGGTGTCGGGCAACCTCAAGAAGCTCGACCGCGACGGCCTCATCGAGCACACCCCGTACTACGGCGTCGTGCTCACCCCGCTCGGGCAGCAGGTCGCGGTCGCGATGGTCCGGCGGCACCGGCTGATCGAGTCGTTCCTGGTGTCCCGCCTCGGCTACACGTGGGACGAGGTCCACACCGAGGCCGAGGCGCTCGAGCACGCGGTGTCGGAGCGGTTCCTCGACCGGGTCGACGCCGACCTGGGGCACCCGACCCACGACCCGCACGGCGACCCGATCCCTGCCGCGGACGGCACCGTCCCCGCCACGCTCGGCACCCTGCTCGGTGCGATCGAGCCCGGCGCGTGCGGCACCGTCGACCGGGTGTCCGACGACGACCCCTCGCTGCTGCGGTACTTCGACGAGCTCGGGGTCGGTCTCGGCACCCACCTGCGGGTCGAGCGGGTGCGGGACTACGCCGGCGTCATCGCGGTCTCCCGACGTGGGGCCGACGGCGCCGAGGCGCTCGTCGACCTGCCCGCCGCCGCCGCGACCGCGATCTGGCTCGCTCCCGACGCCGACTGAGCGGGCTGCGCGCGCGGGTCGGTCGGGCGGTCGGGCGGTCACGACACCCCGCTCACGTCCGCCGAGCGGTCACCATCTGTCGCCCGGCAGCCCCGCAACCGACGGTTCACGACCACTCGGCAGCCCGGCCACGGGGCGTCGCGACCGCACCGCGGCCCGCGAACGCGCGTGGTGTCGGACGGGAGGCCCGGTGCGCGGCCGCCACGCGCCTCCCGTCCGTCGCCCCCATTGGTCACGACACCCCGCTCACGTCCGCCGAGCGGTCACCATCTGTCGCCAGGCAGCCCCGCAACCGACGGTTCACGACCACTCGGCAGCCCGGCCACGGGGTTTGGTGACCGCGCGACGCGCCCGTCCCACCACCGCGACGCCGACGGTTCTCGACCACTCGACCCGCCCAGCCGGGCGCGCCCGACGGCCCTAGCCCTTGGCGGACCGGGTGCGGCCGAGCGCCACCTCGCGCCGAGCCCGCTCGAGGGCGAGCGCGGACGCAGCGTCCGGGTCGCGCAACAGCCGCTCCGTGTCGGCGACGTGGTCCCGCACGGCGTCGGAGCCCCGGCCGGCAGCCGCCGCGAGCACCGGCGCCACCGTCTCCTCGCCGAGCCCGACCAGTGCCCGCGACAGGCTGAGCCGCCGTTCGCGCGGACCGACCCCGAGCTGCACCGCCAACGTCCGGGCGAGGTCGCCGCGCTCGTCGTCGGGCACGAGTGCGACGGCGGTCCGCCAGGCCGCGCGGAGCACTTCGTCGTCGTGGTCCGCGAGCAGCGGTCGCACCGACAGCCACGCCGACGGATCGCCGACCTTCGACAGGGTGTGCAACGCCTGGCTACGGGCCTGCGGCTCGGAACGGGTGAGCGACGGGACCACCCGCGCGACGACGTCGGCCGACAGGTGCCGGGTCAGCGCCCAGGTGAGCATGTCGCGGACGAAGAAGTCCGGCTCGACGGCGCACTGCTCGACGAGCACGTCGAGGTCGGCCGCGTCCGGGGTGGTCCCGGCGGCCATCACTGCCTGCAGCCGCACCGAGGAACGGGGGTCGGCGAGGGCATCGGTGAGTGCGGTCATGGGTCCATGCAACCCGCTGCCACCGGGGCCGTGTCAAGCCTCGGGGCATAGCGTCGGCCGAGGAGCGGTTCGCATCGAGGACCGCTCGCCCGACCACGAAAGGACCCCGTATGCCCCGCATCGGTACCAGCGACCTCCACGTGTTCCCCCTCGCCCTCGGCGGCAACGTCTTCGGGTGGACGGCGGACGAGTCGACCTCCCACCGGGTCCTCGACGCCTACACCGCGGCGGGCGGCGACTTCATCGACACCGCCGACGTGTACTCCGCGTGGGCCCCCGGCAACGAGGGCGGCGAGTCCGAGCGGGTCATCGGTTCGTGGCTCGCGGCCTCGGGCAAGCGTGACGACGTCGTCATCGCCACGAAGGGCTCGCAGCACCCGCAGTTCCAGGGCCTCGGCGCGGACACCGTCGCCGCTGCCGCCCGTGCCAGCCTGCAGCGCCTCGGCACCGACCGGATCGACCTGTACTACGCGCACTTCGACGACCAGTCGACCCCGCTCGAGGAGACCGTCCGCGCCTTCGACCAGCTCGTCACGGACGGCATCGTCCGCTACACCGCGATCTCGAACTACTCGAAGGACCGCGCCGAGGAGTGGATCCGCATCGCGACGGAGAACGGCCTCGCGCAGCCGGTCGCGATCCAGCCGCACTACAACCTCGTCACCCGCGAGCCGTACGAGTCCGACATCGCACCGCTCGCCCACGCGCACGGCCTCGGCGTCGTGCCGTACTTCGCACTCGCCGCCGGGTTCCTGACCGGCAAGTACCGCTCGAAGGAGGACTTCGCCGGCAAGGACCGCGAGGGCCAGGTCTCGGGCTACTTCAACGACGAGGGACTCGCCGTGGTCGACGCCCTGTCCACCATCGCCGAGGCCCGCGACACCGAGCTCGCGACCGTCGCCCTGGCGTGGCTGCAGGCGCAGCCGGACGTCGTCGCGCCGATCGCCAGCGCCCGCAACACCGAGCAGCTGCCGGCGCTGTTGGCCTCGGCTGAGCTCGAGCTCAGCGCCGACGAGCTGCAGACCCTGTCCGACGTGTCGGCAAAGGTCCCCGCGGCCGCCTGACACGCGCCCGCCTCGACCCCGAACGACATCCTCGACGTCGCACGACGTCGGGGATGTCGTTCGTTGCACACGCGGGCATGACCGGCGCGCAACGGACGACGAGATCGATGTCGTACGACGTCGACGGTGTCGTTCCACGTCGACCGCCGCAGCAGCAGCCCTACGCCCCCGGCGCCAACGACGCCGTGAGCTCCTGCCCCGACGACCGCGTCACGAAGCACGAGATGAACCGGTCGCCCTGGTCCCACGTCGCCTGGTCCGGCGCGTACGACCACTGCACCTGCACGTCCCCGACGGCCGCAGCCGCCGACGCGTTGAGCGCCGCGTCCGACTGGCACTGGTCGGCCGCCTGCGTCGCGAGGGCCTCGGCCCCCGGGTACGCGTCCCCGTCGACGGCGATCCGTGCGGTGAGCTGCCCGATGTGCGGCGTTGCGCAGTCGACGACCGTGAAGCTCTGCGCCCAGGCGTTGGTGAACGGCGACAGGCACTCCCCGCCGGCCAGGTCGGTCCAGGCGTGCTCGCCCGGCAGCGCGGGCGTGGTGGCGAACTGGAGCGTCGCAGCCGGAGCAGCGGCCTCGTCCGAGGGAGCGGCAGACGCCGCAGCCGAAGGAGTCGCCGGAGCCGATGACGCTGCCGCGGGGGACTTCGTCGGCGCGATCTCCTGGTCGGAGATGTTGTTGCCGAGGATCCACTTCGACAGCAGGAACACCAGGACGATGAGCACGACGATCAGGGCGATCGAGCCGTAGACGAGCAGCTGCTTGCCGCGCTTGCCCTCGCTCCGCAGGCGCGCCGCACCCTGGTTGATGAAGTTGTCGCGCTCGACCGGCGGGCTGGATGACACGGGCGCAGGCGACGACGCCCTGGCACCGGCACCGGCACCGGCAGCGGCAGCGGCAGCAGCCGACGGCACCGCTGCCGCCGGCATCATCCGCGTCCCGGTGTCCTCCGGGTCGTAGCCCGTGCCGCCGAGCTGCCCGACGGCCTCGGTGCCGAACAGGTCCTTGATCGCACTCGTGTCGCTGGTCTCGCGGCCGTCCCACTCGGACTGGTCCAGCTCGTCCGGCGCAGCGGCCGGCAACGCCGTGGGCTGCGCCCCCGTGTCGTCCCGGCGCAGGCCGAGGACGGCGTCCAGGTCCTGGCCCACCGCGGGCGGCAGGTGCGCCGGGTAGGCGGGCGACGCAGCGGGCTCGACGAGGGGCGGCGCAGCGGTCGGCGGCACGGTCGCGTCGGGTTCGGACCACCAGGGCGTCCCGGCGACCGGCAGTGCGGTGGTCGCGGCGTCCGGGAGGCCCGTGGCCGCGTCCGCCCCGTCACCCTCGGCAGCGGAGCGGGTCGCGTCCGGGGCCTCGGTCGGCTCCGCGGGAGCCACCGGCCCGGCACCGGGAACCGCCGGCGGCACGGCAGCAGCCGCAGCAGCAGTCGGCACGGCCGGGGGCACCGGGAACGTCCGAAGCGCCTGCGGCACCCCGTCGACCGGGGTGTCGACCTCGCCGGAGACGACCTCGTCCTCGGCGTCGGTCTCGTCCGCCAACGACCACGAGCCGCCGCCACCGAACGCCGTCGTGTCGAAGGAGTCGCCGGTCAGGGTCGTCGGGACCTCGCCGGTCTCGTCGTCGCGGATGGCCCAGTCGAACGGCCGGTCCGGTCCGGCGCCCTGCGTGGGCACGGGCCCCTCACCGGTGATCCGGAGCAGGTCGGTGAAGCTCGGCGGCTCCTCGGTCGGCGGCAGCACGTTCTCGACGCCGAGCGGCTGGTGCGCGACGGGTCCGGTGGGCGGGACGGGCGTGCCGGAGCCGGTCGCACGGCCGAGCCAGTCGACGTCGGCACGGCCCTCGCCGAACGGGTCGGTGCGGCGACGTTCGTCCTCGATGGCCTTCGACGCCGCGGCGCGCTCGTCGCGGTGGGTCTGCGCGGTGGGCAGCACGATCGACGAGGGGTGCGGGGCCGTGGGGTTCGGCGGCACGACGGCGGCCGGCGGGATGCGGTCGTGCAGGGTGGAGCGCTCGTGCTCGGCGGCGGCGTCCGGGCTCTCGGACGGCGCCGACAGCTGCTCGGGCATCGAGATGGCCTGCGTCGCGCCGTCGTCCAGCGCCGGAGCAGCAGTCGCGGTGGGTGCCTCGGGCGTCGGCGCCTCGGGGGCCGAGGCCTCAGGGGTCGCAGCCTCGAACGGCTCCGGCAACGGTGCGCCCGTCTCGCGTGCGGTGCGCTCGGCCTCGCGGCGCTCCCGTCGCGAGGGCCAGTCCTCCTCGCCCCGCGGGGCGCCGAAGATGTCCGCGGCGCTGCGGAGACCGTGGAACGGAGCGTCCGGGTCGGACGCGCGCCGGGCCTCCTGGCCGTCCACCCCGTCGGCACCGTCGGCCGCCGCTGCGGGGCCGGCCGTGTCCTCGGGGTCGCGCGCGTCGTCCGGACGCTCCCCGCTCACGCGGTCAGCCCCAGATCAGCCAACCCGATGGCCGCGAAGTAGGGGTACCCGGCTGCCTCGATGGTCTCCTTGGCGCCGGTGTCGCGGTCGACGACGACCGCGACGGCGGCGATGATCGCGCCCTCACGCTCGAGCGCTTCGGCCGCCTTGAGCGGCGAGCCGCCCGTGGTGGAGGTGTCCTCGAGCACGACGACGCGCTTGCCCTTCAGGTCCGGGCCCTCGACCTGCTTGCCGCGGCCGTGGTCCTTGGGCTCCTTGCGGACGACGAAGGCGTCGTAGGTCAGCCCCTGTGCGGCGGCCTGGTGCAGCACGGCGCTGGCGATGGGGTCTGCACCCATGGTGAGTCCGCCGACGGCCGAGACGTCCGGCACCTGCTGCACGAGCTCGGTCATGACCTGGCCGATCAGCGGCGCGACCCGGTGGTCCAGGCTGACCTTCCGCAGGTCGATGTAGTACGTCGCCTTCTTCCCGCTGGTCAGGGTGAAGTCGCCGTGGAACACCGCTTCGGAGGAGATGTACTGGATCAACTGTTCGCGCGCGTCGGTCACAGCGCACAAGGGTAGCCGGTCGGACTCGCAGCGCGCTCCCCCGTCCTGTGGGGTCGTCCCGAGCAGCCCTCGGTACGCTCCGGGACATGCCCCGAGCACCGCGTCGCTCCGCCGTGGCGCCGGCTCCGTCCGGCGGCCGTCGGTCCGGCGGTGTGGCCGGGGCGATCGGACGGGAGGCCCTGGGCGCCCTGGTCGCGCTGGCCCTGGCCGTCATCGCCCTCCGCCACGTCGTCGCCACGGATCGGGTCGCCTTGCTCTGGTACGACGGCGACTCGGTGCTGCTGCCCCTGGTGCACCGGTCGATGCAGCTCGGGCAGCCGTTCGAGTGGGCGATGTCCCCGGCGCTGTTCTTCTTCCCCGAGTTGCCGGTCTACCTGCTCTGCGCCCTCGTCACGGGTACCCCGCAGCAGGCCCTGGCGCTGAACGGGGTGCTCGTCCTGCTGGCCGTGTACGCGCTGGTGCGGGCTGCCGCGAACGAGCTCATGCCGTCGGCCGGACGAGCGGCCCGCATCACGGTGTCGGCGGCGAGCGTGGCGTTCGTGACCCTGCTCGTGCTGACGGAGTCGTCGGGCACCGCGACGTCGCTCGAGCTGGCGTCCCTGCTGCTGACGACGACGTACTACTACGGCGTGGTGCTGGCGATGCTCGGCACCGCGGTGCTCGTGCTCCGCGCCGTGCGGGTCGGACGGGCGTCCGTCGTCGTGCTCGTGGTGCTCGGGCTGGTGGCCTTGTGCACGACGGCGTCGAACCCGCTGTACGTGCCGTGGTCCGCCGCACCCGTGGTGGTCACGCTCCTGCTGCTGGCGGCGGTGCGCCGGGTGCCGTGGCGTCCCGCGCTGCTGCTGTCCGGCACCGTGACGGTCGGGTCGCTGCTCGGGTACCTGGTGCGGATCCCGCTGCAGCCCTTCGTGTCGCTCGACCCGTCCACCTACGTCCGGCCGTCGCGCGCGGTGGAGACCCTGCAGTTCTTCGCGGCGCTGACCGACGTGCGAGCCGGCACGGCGGCGGGCGACGCCGGGCTGTTCCTGATGTTCGTCGGGGTGCTCGTCACCGTCGGCGGCACGGTGTGGGCCTGGCGGGTCCGGACCGCGCGCACCGTGCTCGTCGCGACCGCGTTGCCCCTGGTGACCGTGGTCGCGGCGTCGATCGGGGTCGTCCTCGTCGGGTCGGAGACCCCGCGGTACCTCGAGCCCGTCGTGACCGCCCCGCTGCTGGCGCTCGTCGCGGTGGCCGAGCTCACCCGCACCGCGGTCCGCCGCACCCGCGTGCACCGGCCGTTCCGCGGAGTCCGCGCCACCGTCGCGATCGCCGCCGTCGCCGTCCTCGCCGCGGGGGTCGCCACCGCACCGAGCACCGCGCACGCCGTCGCCACGGCCCGGTACACGCCGTCGTCCTGCCTGGACCGCTGGGCGGACGGACGATCGGTCACCGGGGTCGGCCAGTTCTGGACGGTGCGGCCCCTCGCCACGTACTCCGCGACGAACGTGCAGCTGCTGCAGGTCCGCGACACCTTCGACACGTACCCGTGGCTCGTCGACCTCGGGGCCTACCGGGACGCCGACCCGACGTTCGTGGTGGTCGGGTCCCACGACCTGTGGACCACCGCGGTCGAGGACTCCCTCGGCGCCCCGGCGACGATCACGCACTGCACGGGGTTCGACGTCTACGACTACGCGGGGACCTCCGGCGCGGACGTCCTCCGGCGCGACGTGGTCGGCAGTGCGGACGAGATCCGTCAGGAGCGCGGGTTCTAGGAGTTGTCCACAGCGGCGCGTCGGCGTCCGATCTTCTCTGTACGGATGTATAGGCTCGTGGTCGATGTCTCGCCCCACCAGCCACCGCACCCCTCGTGCCTCCGTGCGCCTCCGCCTCGCCGTCACCGGACTGGCACTCGCGGGCCTCGTCGGCACGGTCGTCGTCGATGCACCCACTGCCCAGGCGGTGACCTACCCCACGTGGGACGAGGTCAAGAACGCCCGTGGCAAGGAATCCGCGAAGCAGGGGCAGATCACCGAGATCAAGGGCATCATCAGCGACCTCGACGCCAAGGTCGAGGCTGCACAGGCGAAGGCGAAGGAACTCGGCGACGTCTTCTTCGACGCGCAGTCCGACGCGCAGGACGCCGCCGAGAAGGAGCAGAAGCTCCGCGCCGACGCCGACGAACACGCGAAGGTCGCCGACCAGAGCGCCGCGCAGGCCGGCCAGTTCGCCGCGCAGATGGCCCGCTCGGGCGGTGCCGACGTCACGACCTCGGTGCTCACCAAGGGCGAGGACGCCCGCGACCTGCTCTACGACCTCGGCGCGCTGAGCAAGCTGTCCGAACAGGCCGAGCGTGTCCAGGCCGCCGCCAGCGTCGACGCCGGGGTCGCCCGCTCGCTCGAAGCCCAGGCAGACCGCGCTTCCGAAGAACTCGACAGCCTCGCCGCGAAGGCCGAGGCCCGCATGCAAGAGGCGCAGGCCGCCTCCGACGCCGTGCAGACCGCGTACGACGAACAGCAGTCGAACAAGGCCCGTCTCGACGCCCAGCTCGCGACCCTGGTCTCCGGCCGTGTCCGGACCGAGGCCGAGTTCGCCAAGGGTGAGCGCGTCCGCAAGGCGGCCGAGGCGAAGGCCGCGCGCGAGGCCGAAGCCCGTGCTGCCCGAGAACTGGCCGCGGCGGCGGCAGCAGCGAACGCCGGCGGCGGATCGTCCGGCGGCGGTGGCGGCTCCGGCAGCAGCGGCTCGGGCAGTGGCGGCTCCGCCGGCTCGGGTGGCGGTCAGGGCTGGGTCCGTCCGGCCAGCGGCTACGTCATCAGCCCGTACGGCTACCGCGTGCACCCGATCTACGGCACCGTCATCAAGCACGACGGCACCGACCTGGCCAGCGGCTGCTCGACGCCCATCGTCGCCGCGTCGGCCGGCACCGTCGACTACGTCGGCTGGTACGGCGGCTACGGCAACTACGTCCGCATCAACCACGGCAACGGCGTGCAGACGGCCTACGGTCACATCGTCAACGGCGGCTTCCGGGTCGGTATCGGCCAGCAGGTCTCCGCGGGGCAGCTCATCGCGCTCGTCGGGTCGACCGGCCAGTCGACCGGGTGCCACAGCCACATCGAGGTGCACATCAACGGCGCCACGACCGACCCGGTGCCGTTCATGTCCGCGCGGGGCGTCGCCTTCTAGCTCACTCGATCGCACACTGACCGCCGTCCGCTTCACGCGGGCGGCGGTTCGTCGTTCCCCACAGTCGCGTCTCCGTAATTTCACACTGCACAGTTGAAATGCTACGTTTCACCCATCAGCCAGTTCGGATGGTGGGGGGACGATGGGGATCGAGTTCGACGACGCAGCGGCGTCCCGGCTGGTCGACTGCGCGGTCGAGGTGGCGCTGACGCTGCGAGCCAGCGCCGGACCGCGACGGAGCACCGCAGAGGCCGCGCTGCTCGACTTCGACGGGGCGTACTCGCGGCTGATCGAGGCGGCCCGTGTGACGGAGTCCACCGACCGCGTCCGGCTGGCGAAGGAGCTCGAGGGCTTGGCCGATCAGCTCCGCGTCGTGCAACGGCAGGCGGACGAGGAACGGCAGCGCTCGGCGGACCTGGCCGCATGGCAGCGGCGCGAAGCCGACCGTGAGCTCGTGCGCTCGGCTGGTGGCGTGCCGATGCAGCCCGTGCTCGACTGGACCAGCGCGGTCTTCGACCCGAAGCCGTCCAGCACACCGAAGCGCCCGTCCCCGGTGTCCGCCACCTTCAGCGCCCAGTCCCGCCAGCGCACCGGCGGTGGTCGCTCCGGCGGACGCAGCAGTGCTGATCCGACCAGGCTGCGGCAGTTCAGCGTGACCGTCCGAGCACAGGATTCCTCGACGGAACAGGACCTGGTCCGGGTGCGCAACGCCTGGACCGCGTTCACGAGCCGCTGCAGCTGGGTCCCCATCGACGGTGCCACGTTGCCGGGCGGGTTCGGCGACTACCTCGCCGAGAACGCTGAGGACGCGTCCTGGGTCGACCGGATCGCGGACGCCTTCAGCGCTGCCGGCGGGGGCTCCCTGGCGAACACCGCGCTCGACGCTGCGGCGGCCTCGACGCTCCCACCCGGGCTGCAGCGGCTGCTCGATCCCTCCCTGACACCGGCGGAGGTCGCAGCGATCTGGGCTG
The DNA here is from genome assembly GCF_004341255.1 of Curtobacterium sp. PhB142. Classification (NCBI taxonomy): domain Bacteria; kingdom Bacillati; phylum Actinomycetota; class Actinomycetes; order Micrococcales; family Microbacteriaceae; genus Curtobacterium; species Curtobacterium sp. PhB142. The sequence goes on from NZ_SLUT01000010.1 coordinate 39,340, forward strand.
CACTCGGATTCACCGACGCCGACATCCGCGCGCTGCCGCTCACCACGCAGCTGCAGTTCGCGGGACTCGACGGGGTCCCGGCCGCGCAGCGCGACATCGCATCTCGCGCTGTCCTCTCCGCGGCCGTGCGGGATCCGGAGCGGCTGTACCGGCTGATGGGGTTGGCGTACACCTACGGGGCAGTCAGCCTCGATGAGTTCCGGGAGCAGGTGATCGCGCTCCGTGACGGACTCAACCGTGCTGATCAACTCGCGGGTCGGTTGAAGGCACCTTCGGCAGCGGTCGCGCAATTGGTCGGGTTCGGTGTCTCGAACGGGGCCCTCGTCGCCGCGGTCGTCCTCGGCGATCTGGACACCGCGTCGAACGTGACCGTGAACGTGCCGGGTGCGATGACCACGCTCGACAGCATGGGTGAGAAGGTCCGCGCCGCCAACGAGCTCCTCTTCGCGGCTGGGCAGAGAGGATCCGCGGAAGACTCCTTCGCGGTCGTGTCCTGGCTCGGGTACCGCGCCCCGGGTGTCATCGAGGTCCCGCGGCAGGACCGCGCGCACGCGGGCGGGGCGAACCTCGCGTCCTTCCTCGACGGCATCCACGACAGCCGCGGCACAGCACCGCGGTCCGTCACGGTCCTCGGGCACTCGTACGGCTCCACCACCGCGGCCGAGGCACTCGCGCAGACCCGGCACCGCGTGGACTCGTTCGTCACCTACGGCTCGGTCGGGTTCACCGACACCACCACGCCTGAGCACCTCAACGTGGGCCGTGTCCACGCGACCGAAGGTGCAGAGGACCACACCGCGAGATTCGGGAGGATCGGACGCACCGATCCCCGCGACCTGCCCGACGTCGACACGTTCAGCGCGGAAGCCGCCCGGGGCACCAAGGCCGTCACCGGCCACGACATGTACCCGGAAGCCGGCGGTGTCGGCTACTTGTCCCCCGATGCGACTTCACAGCGGACGATCGCGAAGATCATCGCCACCGGGAAGCCATGATGAACACCATGCAATCGATGCTCCGCACCATCGCGACGGCAGCCCTGACCCTCGGGCTGTTGTCAGGGTGCGCAGCAGGAGGAGACCAGATGCCCACCGACGCAGCCGACCTGACCCAGGACGACGTCGCGGAGATGTCGCTCCACCAAGAGTTCGACGCCTTCGGGGACCACTACGAACACATGCAACAGCTCCTCAAGGATGCCCAGCTCCAGGTCCACGACGGCGAGTGGGAGTGGGGCGGCGGCGACGACCTGCCGCTGATCGGAGGGGACGGCGTCGCCCCGCTGCCGGGCGCGGACACGAAGAACAGCTACTACATGCGCAGCGGACGACTCTGGTCACCCTCCGGCGCCGCAGGCGAGCAGCGCGACCTGAAACCAATGCTTGACTACTTCACCGATCAGGGGTGGACCATCGAGCAACGCGACATCACGGGCGACCACGAGCTCCGGGGGTACACCGGCGATGGCTGGCAACTCATCTACACCGCTCAAGAGAACGGCCGCTACACCCTCGAGGTCTACAGCGAACTGTTCTGGACCAACGACGGCAACGCGCTTTCGGATGCCATCTACGGACGCTCGAGCGTCACGTTTCCCGACCGGTCCCGCCCGGGTGTGTACCCAGATTTCCCGGAGTGGGACGACCCCATCGTCAACAAGCCCAAGATCTGAGATGCTCCGCACCATCGCGACGGCAGTCCTGGCCCTGGGACTGCTGACCGGGTGCGCGGCAGGAGGAGACCAGAAGCCCACCGACGCAGCCGGACTGACCCAGGACGACGTCGCGGAGATGTCGCTCCACCAAGAGTTCGACGCCTTGCGCGACCACTACGACCACATGCAACGGCTCCTCAAGGATGCGCAGCTCCAGGTCCACGACGGCGAATGGGAGTGGGGCGGCGGCGACGATCTGCCCGGGATAGGGGGTGATGGTGTCGCGCCCTTGCCGGGCTCGGACACCAGGAACAGCTACGACATGAGCAGCACCCGGCTCTGGTCCCCACCCGGCGCGATCGACCAGGAACGCGACCTGCAACCGATGATCGACTCCTTCACCGAACAGGGCTGGACCATCGAACGCCGCACCATCACCGGCGACGAAGAAGTCTGGGCCACCACCGGCGACGGCTGGCAGATCCAGTACACCGCCCAGGAGAACGGCGACAACCCCATCACCGTCTACAGCGAGCCGTTCTGGACCAACGACGGCAACGCCCTTTCGGATGCCATCTACGGACGCTCGACCGTCACGTTCCCCGACCGGTCCCGCCCCGGCGTTTTCCCGGACTTCCCCGAGTGGGACGACCCCATCGTCAACAAGCCCAAGATCTGACCACGCCGACACAGCACGCCCCTGGGCACTCAGACGTCATCGACATCGACGTTCCACAACGCCCGGTACCACGCCGTCCGCTCCGGTTCGTCGGGCACCCCGTACGCCTCGTAGAACAGCGGCTCCCACCCGGGCCCGTAGTTCCACCCCAGCGCCATCGTCGCCACCGCCAGGTCCGCCCAGCGGTCCGCGACACCCGTGGCGTCCAGGTCGACGTGCCCGCTCCACCGACCGTCGGCACCGATGAGCGTGTTCGGCGTGCACGGGTCTCCGTGACACACCACGACGCGGTCACCGGGCGGCTCCGGGCTTAGGCGATCCGTGTCGGCACCCGCCGCACGAGCACGGTCGAGCCGCGCCGCCGTCGACCACTCGAAGGGGCAGTCGTCCACCGGCAGGGTGTCGTGGAACGCGCGGAGCCCCTCGCCGACCGCGACCACCGCGGTCCGGGGTTCGCCGTGCCACCGCGGGTCGACGGCACTCCACCCGGGGACGGCACGGGTGTGCAGCCACACGCCGTCGTCGTCCGCACCGTGGTCGAGCACCTCGGGCACCCGCACGTACCGTGACGCCCACTCCAGTCGCGCGGCCTCGTTGCCGATCCACCGGCCGTAGGCGTCCGGCAGGACCTTGACGAACTCGTCGGCGTGCTCGTCCGGTCCGATCCGGAAGGTCGTACCACCGATCTCGTTGTGCCAGACCAGGGCGACCTCGCGCCCCCGGGCGGCCTCCACGACCACCCGCGGCACGGGGACGACGGAGTCCGGCCCCGGCAGCCCGCCGATCGACCGCACCACGACCGCCCTAGTGCACGCGGTCCGGGCGCGAGGACCCGGCCCCACCACGCGCGATCTCGAGCAGGACCGGCAGGCGTTCGCCGAGCAGGGCGTCCAGGTCGGCCACGACAGCCTCGACCCGTTCGGTGACCTCGCGCGGTGAGGCACCCCGGCGCGGACGGACCCGCACCCGGACCGCCCGGCCTCCGCGGACGCGGTAGACGTCGACCGCGAGCGAGGCCACCTGCGGCAGCTCCCCGATCGCCGAGGACAGCGCGTGCTGCACGGCCGTGGACTCGACGCGCACCGAGCCGGCGACGCCGTCGGCTGATCCGTCGCTCTCGACGACGGTGCTCTCGCGGCCTCCGCCGAGCGTCGTCAGCACCACGATCGCCAGGATGCCGACGACGACCCCGCCGCCGAGCACCCACGTCCACGACAGCAGGGAGTCATCGCGCGACGTGTCCGTGCCGAGGCCCGCGAGTGCGTCGCCGGCCGTGCGCCACCACGACGCCACGAGCGGCAGGCCCTGGGCCGTCTGCACCAGGATCGCACCGACCCCGGCGACGAACAGGACGAGCCCGACGACGACGAGTGCCGTCCGGCCGAGCCCACGGTTGGTCGCGTTCATCCGTCCACCCGTCCGGTCGGCTGGACGCGCACCCGCGCAGCCAGGGCGGGGAGCGCGTCGATCGCGGCGAACTCGTGCTCGACGGCCTCGGTCGCGGCCACGGCGGGCACGTCGACGCCGGCGGCGGGACGCAGCACCACCTCGACGGTCCGGCGGCCCACGGTGCCGACGGCGGCGTCCGGCCCGAGCCGCGTGACGGAACGGGCGGCGCGTGCCGCGGCGGAGGCGAGCACCTCGTCGTCGACCACGACGGCGAGCCGGTCGGATGCCATCGCGTGGCGCGGACGCCGCTGCGGCAGGAGCCCCTGCAGCAGGAACCCCAGGCCGACCAGTGCGACGATCGCGGCGATCCCGACGACGAGCGTGGTGTCGAGGCCGTCCGGCGCGGCGAGGGCGGCGTCCACCACGGCGCGCGGGTCGACGCCGAGGACGTTCTGGTCGAGCAGCACGAGGGCACCGGCGAAGACGGCAGCGGCGGCGAGCACGAGGGTGATGAGCATCGCGATGACGACGGCACCCGACCGGGACACGTGGGTCTCGCGGCGGAGCAGACGGCGGTAGGTGGCGGCGTGGTCGGTCGACGGTGCGGGGCCGGCTCCGGGAACCGATGCGGTCCGGTCGTCCACGGCGGTCACCGGACCCTCCGCGGGACGTCGACGACCGACGACGCGAACGTCACGGTCACCCGGGACACCTGTCGGCCGGTGATGGTCCGGAGGCGCTCGGCGATCGTGCCGCGGGCACGGTGCGCGCTCGTGACGACGGGTTCGTCGGGGACCGCATGGGTCCCCAGCACGGGCAGGGTGAGCGGGGCGGTGATCTCGACCGCCAGCGCGCCGCGACCGTCGTCGGAGACCCGGGCACGGACCTCCCGGAAGGCCACGCGCAGCGCTTCGGCGGCGACCGCCTGGGCGGTGTGCACGAGCGCCGACGTGCCGATGCGGTCGGAGCCGCGGAGCCGGACGCCGCTGTCGCCGACCGTGGCGACGGCGGCGTCGGTCACGACGAGCTCCGGCGTCCGCGCAGTACGTCGACCAGGCGACGCACGTCGACGTCACCGGCGACGATACGGGCGACCAGGCCGCCGACGGCCATGCAGACGGCGACGACCACGAACGCCCAGAACCCGAGGGTCACCGCGACGATCGCGAGGAGGGCGCCGACGCCCATCCCGACGACGGTGGCGTTCACCGGACCCGGCCCTCGCGGACGTCGCCGTCGAGGTCGTCGGCGGTGCCGTTCAGTGCGGGGATGTTGACGTCGTTGATCGCGATGTTGACCTCGGTGACCTCGAGCCCGACGAGCTCGGTGACGGCGCTCGTGACGGCGGCGCGCACGGCGGACGCGACGTCCATCATCGGGATCGGGTAGTCCACGACGATCGTCAGGTCGACGGCGACCTGGGTCTCGCCGACCTCGACGCGGACGCCCTGGCCGAGCGCGCTCGAGCCGATCGCGTCGCGGATGGCGCCGAAGGCCCGTGAGGCGTTCCCGCCGAGGGCGTAGACGCCGGGGACGTCGCGCGCGGCGATGCCCGCGACCTTGGCGACGACGGTGTCGTCGATGATCGTCTTGCCCTTGGCCGTGACCTGCGTGGTGGTGGTGCCGGTCGTGGTGCCGGTCGTCACGGTCCCGTCGACGCGGTTCGTCGTCGATGCCATCAGTGCCTCCTGCGCTCGCTTGCTGGACTTCCAGCGAACACCATCGTGCCGCGCTGCGCCCGAGAGCGGCAGGCGGCGCGCTGCACGGCGGGGTCGGTCGTCCCCGGTAGGTTCGATGCCATGCGCGTGGCGACCTGGAACGTGAACTCCGTCCGCACCCGAGTGGGGCGGGTCGTCGACTGGCTGGTGCGCGAGGACGTCGACGTCCTCGGCATGCAGGAGATCAAGTGCAAGCCGGAGCAGTTCCCGGTGCAGGCGTTCGAGGACGCCGGCTACCTCGTCGAGGCGCACGGCCTGAACCAGTGGAACGGTGTCGCGTTCGCCAGCCGGCTGCCGATGGAGGACGTGACCCGCGACTTCCCCGGCCAGCCCGGCTTCCTCAAGGGGCACGCGGGGCCGGACCTGCCCGTCGAGGCCCGGGCCATCGGCGTCACCGTCGACGGCGTGCGGCTCTGGAGCCTCTACGTGCCGAACGGGCGCGAGGTCGGCGACCCGCACTACACGTACAAGCTCGACTGGCTCGCGCAGCTGGCCGACCGCACCGCCGAGTGGATCGCCGCGTCGCCGGAGACCCCGCTCGCGCTGATGGGCGACTGGAACGTCGCACCGCTCGACACGGACGTGTGGGACGTCCGCGTGTTCGAGGGGCACACCCACGTCAGCGAACCCGAGCGCGCCGCGTTCCGGGCGTTCGAGGCGAAGGGGCTGCAGGACGTCGTCCGGCCGATCGTCCCCGACGGCTACACCTACTGGGACTACAAGCAGCTGCGTTTCCCGCGCAACGAGGGCATGCGCATCGACTTCGTGATGGGCTCCCAGGCCTTCGCCGACGTCGTCACCGATGCCTCGATCCACCGCAACGAGCGGAAGGGCGACGCCCCGAGCGACCACGTCCCCGTGGTGGTCGACCTCGACCTGGACACGTCGCTCGACGACGACCGTCCGATGATCTTCTGAGCGGTCACGCGGCCGTGACGCGTTCTGTTACGCCCGGCGTCCACCCTCGTTGAGCAGGTGACGGCGCCGACGTAGATTTCCTGCACCGAACCCCTTCGAGAGCAGGTGAAGCCATGTCCCGCACGACGATCCTTCCCATCCAGCGCGTCATGGCGAACGCGGCCCCCGGCGCCTGGCGCGACGGCATCGTCGTCGAGACCCGCCCTGCCGACGCCGTCGTGGCGTTCCTGGACGGCGGCGTGACCCAGCTCCGAGTGGCGGACGCCGACGGCTTCCTGTCGGTCGGCGATCCGGTCGCCCACCACCCGGTTGCGGAGATCCTCAGCGCCGGTGGTCGTCAGACCACGGCACGCAGCGCGTAGCGCAGACGGTCGGCCTGGTTCAGGCTGACATCGAGGCGAGCATCGCCTCGCACTTCGCGACCATCTCGTCGCAGGCCATGGCGCAGTAGCGGCACGACTCGTCCATGTCCATGTGCTTCCGGCACTCGGCAGCACACATCGTGCCCATCGTCATCACGGCCATGAGCATCGCCTGCATGCTCGGCAGGTCCATGCCGGCCGGTCGCATCATCATCCGCATGCCGGTGTCGGCCATCATCGCCGTGTTGGAGCACATCGCGGCGCACGTGGCCATCTCGCCGCCCATGCGCATGTCGCTCGCGGAGCACATCGTGGCGGCCATCGACGCGGCGTTCATCGCCATCATCGTGTCCTGCATCACGTCCATGTCCATCTCCATGGGCATGTCCGTCATCGACATGTTCTTCATCATCGCCATCGTGTCCATCGGAGGTCTCCGTCCGTCGTGGTCCCGAGGCGGGCCCGCCCCGTGGGTGTCAGCGTACGCGCGCCCCCGATGCGCTTCGTGAGCAGCAATGGTCGGGTCGGTGCACGCGAGCCGACCATTTCTGCTCACCATCCGCGGTGCACGCGACCCCACGGCGGACGGGAGGCACGGCGCGGCCCCGCCACGGGCCTCCCGTCCGCCTCGCGGTGCGCCCAGGGCGCGCTACGGGTGCAGCAGCGCGGCGATCGCGACGAGAACGGGGACCGAGCCGATCGTCGAGATGAGCACCACGTCGCGGGCCACCGGGACCGCCGCGTCGTACCGCTGCGCGTAGTTGAACACGTTCTGCGCCGCCGGCAACGCCGCCAGGGTGGTGAGCACGAAGACGTCCTGGTCGCCGAGCCCGAACACGAACCGTGCGAACACGTACGCGACCGCCGGCATCACCACGAGCTTGATCGACGACGCCACGATGACGTCCGTCCGGATCGCCGGGTCCCGCAGCGGCGCGGCACCGTGCAGGCTCATCCCGAACGACAGCAGGACGACGGGCACGGCAGCGGCACCCACCAACGAGAACGGCTCGAGGACGGGGTCGGGCAGCGTGATGCCGGTCGCCGAGAACACCAGGCCGACCAGCGAGGCGATGATGATCGGGTTCCGGAACGGCCCGGAGATCCGGCGTCCCCAGCCGCCGGCGCCCGAGGTCGCGGCGTCGAGGATCGTCAACGCGACCGGCGCGATGACGATGAGCTGCAACAGGATCACCGGCACCACCGCGGTCGCCTGCCCGAGCACGTAGACGGCCACCGGCAGACCGATGTTGTTCGCGTTGACGTAGCTCGCTGCCAGGGCCCCGACCGTCGTGGTGGTGACCGGTCGCCGCAGCACGAATCGGAAGACGGCCGCCGCTCCGAGTGCGACGACGGCCGCACTCAGCAGCGAGACCCAGAGCATCGGGGACAGCAGCGACTCGATGTCGGCCGAGGCGATGGTGTGGAAGAGCAGGCAGGGCATGAGCACGAAGAACGCGAGGCGACTCATCACGAACTGTGCGTGCGGGCCGAGCAGTCCGATGCGCCCGACGACGTACCCACCGGCGATGATCGCGCCGATGATCGCGAAGCCGGTCAACACGCCACCCATCGCGTCCATCCTTGCACCATGTGACGTCGCTCAGGTCGGAAATGCGTTCGCATCGAATACCGTTGCAGGCACCATGACCTCGACGAACGCCGACACCCTCACCCGGTCCACCGACTCCAGCCAGCCCCTCGTGCCCCTGCTCGAAGAGCGCTGGAGCCCCCGTTCCTACGACGAGACCGCGACGATCTCGGACGAGCAGTTCGACGCCGTCCTCGAGGCCGCCCGCTGGGCCGCATCGGCCATGAACTTCCAGCCCCGCCGCTTCATCGCGGGCCGTCGTGGCACCGAGACGTTCCGGAAGATCAACGAGAACCTGCTCGGCTTCAACGCCGCCTGGGCCTTCCGTGCCAGCGCCCTCGTCGTCGGCGTGCTCGAGACCGTGACCGAGGACGGCGACGAGCGTCCCTTCGCGCAGTACGACCTCGGCCAGTCGCTCGCCGCGCTCACCGTCCAGGCGCACGCTGAGGGCCTGCACGTGCACCAGATGGCGGGCATCGACGCCGCGGGCCTGCGCGCCGCGTTCGACCTGCCGGAGCGCTTCCTGCCCTTCACCGTGACCGCCATCGGCACCGTCGCGCACCCGTCGCAGCTCGACGAGAAGGCGGCCGAGCGCGAGGTCGCACCGCGCACCCGCCTGCCCCTCGACGAGGTCGTGCTCGTCAAGGAGTAGTCCTCGCAGCAGCACGCGGCCGCGCCCGCTCCCGCACAGGGAGCGGGCGCGGCCGCGTAGTATGTACTGACATGCAGCCCGAGATGAACTTCTACACCCGCAAGTGGGTCCGCCCCGAGGATCTCAACGCCAACGGCACCCTGTTCGGCGGCAGCCTGCTCCGCTGGATCGACGAGGAGGCCGCGGTCTACGCGATCATCCAGCTCGGCAACGGCAAGGTCGTCACCAAGTACATGTCGGAGATCGAGTTCGTGTCCTCGGCGAAGGAGGGCGACATCGTCGAGATCGGCCTCGTCGCCACCCGCTTCGGCCGCAGCTCGCTCACGATGCGGGCCGAGGCACGCAACCTCTTCACGCACCGCAGCATCCTCACCATCGACGAGGTCGTGTTCGTGAACCTCGACGACGACGGCAACCCGGCGCCGCACGGCTACACGGACATCACGTACGACCGCGACCGGGTCCCCGCGACGCACCGCGCCTGACCCGCGTGACCCCGCAGACATCGCGCAGCAGTCGCGTGCGGTGGGCAAAGCACCCGGCACGTGATCGGTGGCCTCTGGCAGGATCGGGGCATGACCACGCCCCGCCTCGTCGCCTTCGACCTGGACGACACCCTCGCCCCGTCGAAGTCCTCCCTCGACCCCCGCATGCTCGAGACCTTCGCGTCCCTGCTCGAGGTCGTGCCGGTCGCGGTCATCTCCGGCGGCAACTTCACGCAGTTCGAGCAGCAGCTCGTCACCCCGCTCCGCCACCGCGACGGCCTGACCCTCGACGACCTGCACCTCCTGCCGACGTGCGGCACGCGGTACTACCGCTGGTCCGACGACGACTGGGCCCTGCAGTACGCCGAGGACCTCACCGACGACCAGAAGGCACGCGCCCTCGCAGCGGTCGAGTCCGTCGCGAAGGACGCCGGCTACTGGGAGTCCGAGACCTGGGGTGACATCCTCGAGGACCGCGGGTCGCAGATCACGTTCTCCGCACTCGGCCAGGCCGCTCCGGTCGACGTCAAGAAGCAGTGGGACCCGACCGGCGCGAAGAAGGACGACCTCCGTCGACGGGTGCAGGCGGAGCTCCCCGACCTCGAGGTCCGATCGGGCGGCTCCACCAGCGTCGACATCACCCGCAAGGGCATCGACAAGGCCTACGGCATGCAGCGTCTCGCCGAGATCACCGGCATCGCGCTCGACGACATGCTCTTCGTCGGCGACCGGCTCGATCCCGAGGGCAACGACTACCCGGTGAAGGCCCTCGGTGTGCCGTGCCACGCGGTCGAGGGCTGGGAGGACACCGACGCCTTCCTGACCGAGCTCATCCCGACCCTGCGCTGACCCCGCGGCAGCCGACGGCGCGGCAGCTGACCCCGTGTCAGCCCAGGCTGCGGACGGCCTCGACGAAGGCGCGGATCTTGGCCGGGTCCTTCACGCCGCGCTCCGACTCCACGCCGCTCGACACGTCGACACCGTCGGGGTCGAGCGCCTCGACCGCGGCGACGACGTTGGCGGGGGTCAGGCCGCCCGCGAGGATCCAGGCCTCGTCGATCCCGCCCTCGATCACGGCGGGGTCGATCAGCCGACCGCTGCCCGGCACGGCGGCGTCGAGCAACAGCAGGTCGTGGTCGTACGAGGCGCGCTGCTCGGCGGTCTCACGCAGGTAGTCCTCGGCAGCGAGGGCCCGGATGGTGAAGAAGCCGGCGTCGCGGGCTCGGGCGAAGTCGGTCGCGGCCTCGCCACCGTGCAGCTGCAGGGTGGTGAGCCCGACCTCGGACGCGATGCCGACGATCTCGTCGATCTTCTGGTCGCGGAAGACCCCCACGGCGTCGATGCCGTCCGGCAGCCGTTCGACGAGTTCCTTCGCCAGGTCGGCCGTCACGGTGCGGGGGCTGTTCGCGGCGAAGACGAACCCGACCGCGTCGGCGCCCGCGTCGACGGCGGCGTCCACGGTGTCGGGCGTCGACAGGCCGCAGATCTTGATCCAGCGCTGGTCGGTCATGCTGTCCATCCTGCCAGGGACCACGGACGAACGGGACGAGCTCGCGACGTCAGTGCAGCATGCCGGCGACGTAGGCGGAGCCGCACGCGACCAGCACGCCGAACGCCGCGAACGAGCCGACGAGCACGTTCCGCCGACGCCAGCGGCGGACGGCCGAGAAGGTGCCGCGCTTCGCGTGCCGGTGGGCCGCCCGGTGCATCCGGTGATCGCGCTGGTGCTTGACCCGCTCGGGTCCGAGCGGCACGGGGCCGGTGACCTGCGTGGAGCCGCCCCGCAGGGCGTTCGCGATCGCGACCGCGGTCGGACGACGCTCCGGGTCACGGGCGGTCATCCGGCTGAGCAGTTCGCGCCACTCCGAGGCGACGTCGTCCGGGATCTCGGGGTCGTGCCGCAGGCGGGCCAGTGCCGCCTCGATCAGGGTGCCCGAGTACTCCTGCTTGCCGGTCAGGGACTCGAGCAGCACCAGCCCGAGGGAGTACACGTCGGTGGCGAAGCTGATCGGCTCACCGGCGACCTGCTCGGGGCTCAGGTACGCCGCCGTGCCGATGATCGTGCCGTCGTTCGTCAGGCGCGAGCCGTCGACGAAGTGCGCGACACCGAAGTCGGTGAGCTTCACGGTCCGGGCGAAGCCGGACGAGCCCTCGTCGCTGATCAGGATGTTGGCGGGCTTGACGTCCCGGTGCACGATGCCGCGCGAGTGCACGTAGGCCAGGGCGTCGGCGAGCTGGGCGCCGAGGTCGGCCACCTCGTAGTTGTGCAGGGCCCCCTCGGACAGTCGGCGGAGCAGCGTCGTGTCGGCGATGAGCTCCATCACGATGAACCGGTGCGGGCCGTCGGGGAAGTCGTGCGTGCCGGCGTCGTAGAGCGGGATGAGCCCGGGGTGCGACAGCATGCTGAGGAGCCGGATCTCGCGCTCCTGCCGGACGCGGTCGGCCGTCGTCATCTTGTCCGGCGTCGCGAAGAGCTTCACGGCGACGGCGCGGTAGGTGTGCTCGTCGCGGGCTTCGTAGACGGTCCCCATGCCACCCGTGCCGATGAGCTTCACCAGTCGGTACCGGCCCGACAGGACCGTCTCCGTCCGCAAGCCGTCGAGCAGGGTCATGGTGTCCGTCGTTCCGTCGGGAGCCGCAGGTTCCGCGGCTGCTGCCGGCGTGTTGGCTCACGAGAAACGGTACGCGTCCGACCCCGCTTTTGGGCGGGTGTTATGACATCGTGATCGGCGTACTTCCCTGTGTTCATGCGGATGCATCAGGGTACCGTTCGACCTCCGACCAGGGTGAGCGATCACGCAAGGAGGACAGCGATGGCACTGACGAAGGGTGACGAGGTGCACTGGAACACCTCGCAGGGACGGACGACCGGGAAACTCGTGCGGAAGCGCACCAGTGACTTCGAGTTCGACGGTCAGACGTTCAAGCCGACCGACGACGATCCGTACTGGATCGTCGAGTCGGAGAAGAGCGGCAAGCAGGCCGCGCACAAGGAGTCGGCGCTGACCAAGGCCTGACGACGACCGGCTCAGTCGCGGGCGGGTTCGGCGCGACGACGACCTCGTGCGCCCCCGCTCGCGGCACCGTCGCCGTCGCCGCCACCGTCCGCGCGACGGTCTGCCCGCCACCGTCGGACCCGCCGGACCACGAACGTCACCACGACGACCGCGATCGCGACGTAGAGCACCCGGTCGATCCACTCGGTGTACTGCTCGACGCGGTCGTACTGGGAGCCGAACGCGGCACCGAGCAGCACGAGTGCGCTGTTCCAGATGCCGCTCGCGATGATCGTGAAGACCGAGAACGTGCCGAGGTGCATGCGGTCAGCACCGGCGGGCAGCGAGATGAGGCTCCGCACGATGGGGACGAACCGGCCGAAGAACACGGCACTCTTGCCGTGCCGGTGGAACCACGCGGCGGCTTTGCGGAAGTCGTCCTCGTCGACCAGGGGGAGCTTGCCGAACCACCTCGTGGTGCGCTCGAACCCGATCTTCGCGCCGAGCCAGTAGAGCACCAGCGCACCGAGGTAGGACCCGAGCGTCGCCAGCACGAGAACGAGGACAAGGTTCATCTGCCCGGCGCCCGCCAGGAATCCGGCCAGCGGCAGGATGAGCTCGGACGGGATCGGCGGGAACACCGTCTCGATGAAGAGCATGAGCGCGACGCCCCACTCCCCCAGGGCGTCGATGATCTGGAGCACGAGGCCGGAGAGTCCGCCGAGGTCCGAGGGAGCGGTGGAGTCGCCGGTGGCGACGGTCATGGCACGGGCGGTCACGGCAGTCGTCATGCCCCCAGCATCCCTGAGCGCCCTGTCAGGACCCGGCGCGGTACCTGAACGTCAGCCGAGTCCCATGTGCGAGGTCCGCACGTGCGTCAGCGACCGCGCGAGGGCACCGCGGGCGACGGCGTCACGACCCACCGTCGACGGCACGATCTCGACGGGGTGCCGGAGCTGGGGCGTGACCACCGCGGCGAGCGCCTCGGCGAACACCGACGCCGCCGGCAGGACCTCGCCCCCGACGACCACGACCTCGGGGTCGATCGTCGTGACGAGCTGCACGACACCCGGTGCCACGTCGTCCGCGAAGGCGCGGACGACGTCGACCGCCGCCGGGTCCGGACCGTCCTCGCCGACGCGACCCGGCGCTGCGCCCCCGCGCCCGGCCGCGGCGAAGACCGACTCGAGGTCCGTGTCGGACGCGATCCGGGCCTCCAGGCGGGCCGGCGCACCGGGCCACCCGGTCGAGGCCAGGCCGCCCATCTCGCCAGCCGCACCGCGCGCCCCGCGCGCCAACGCCCCGTCGATGACGTAGGCCGCACCGATCTGCCGACCCATCACCAGGTACAGGCCGTCCTGGACGCCCCGGAAGCGCCCCCACATCGCCTCGGCGGTGGCGGCGAGCTTGGCGTCGTTGTCGAAGAACGTCGCGATGCCGGGGAAAAGGTCCTGGATCCGGCCGGGCACGCGGCGCTCGACCCACTCGGGCACCGCGACCGTGTAGTCGATCTCGCCGGCGCGGTCGACGACGGCGGGGACGCCGAACGTGGCGGCGAGGACCGGGGACGCCTCCGAGCCGGCCGTCAGGCGGCGGACCACGTCCTGCACGCTCGTCCAGGCCTGCTCCGCGTCGGCGAGGTCGGCGTAGCGCTCCTCGACCCGGGTGAGGGTGTTCCCGCGCAGGTCGGCGCGGATGCCGACGATGCCGTGCAGTCCGAGGTCGACGCCGAGCACGGAACCGGCGGTGGCGTCCGCGGCGAAGCGCTTGGCCCGGCGGCCGGCCTTGTTCGGGGTGGCGATCGCCTCGGCCTCGGTCACCCAGCCCTCGTCGACCAGGTCTGCGAGCGCCGCCTCGACCGTGGGTCGGGAGAGCCCGACGGTGCGGCTGAGCTCGGTCACGGTGCGCGACGCGTCGTCGCGCAGGAGCTCGTCGAGGATGGCGCGGGAGTTCATGAGTCGGAGCACGCCCGGCGTCGTCCCCACGACACTCGGGATCGTTGACACGGTCTCGTCCACGGCCATAGCCTCCACATTACGAAAGATCATTGAGGAATGGTGGACTCCGACATGCTCATCCCACGACCGCGCCGCGCCGTCCCCGGTACCGGCGCCTTCGAGATCACCCCGTCGACCCGCATCGCAGCGGACGCAGCGAGCGGATCGGTCCGACTGTACCTGCAGCAGACGCTCCGGGCGTCGACCGGCCAGCCGGTCCGCGACGCAGCGGAGGACGTGGCCGTCGACGGGGCGGCCTCCGCCGACGGGCCGGTGCGGACGGGCGTCATCTCGCTGCGCGTCACCGACGATCCCTCCCTGCCCGCCGGTCCGCCGTCGCCCGAGGGCGAGCGCGCCGAGTCCTTCCGCCTGACCGTCACACCCGACGGTGTCGACGTCGCGGGCGGCTCGGCCGCCGGCGTGTTCTACGGCGTCCAGGCGCTCCTCCAACTGCTGCCCGCCGACGTGTACCGGAGCGGCCGCGTCGGCACCGGGCCATGGTCCGTCCCGTCCACCATCGTCGAGGACGCCCCCGCCTTCGCCTGGCGCGGCGTCATGCTCGACGTCGCGCGGCACTTCCGCACCAAGCACGAGGTCATGCGCGTCGTCGACCAGCTCGCGGCGCACCGGATCAACCGGCTGCACTTCCACCTGACGGAGGACCAGGGCTGGCGCATCGAGATCCGGAAGTACCCGCGCCTGACCGAGATCGGGTCCTGGCGTCGCGAGTCCCAGGTGGGCGCGCACGTCCCCGACGCCGACGGCGTGCTGCACCCCGCAGCGTTCGACGGCCGACCGCACGGCGGGTACTACACGCAGGACGACATCCGCGAGATCGTCGCCTACGCGGCGGACCGGTTCGTCACCGTCGTCCCCGAGATCGAGACGCCCGGACACGTCCGTGCCGCGTTGGCCGCCTACCCGTCGCTCGGCGTGCACCCCGAGACGCCGGTGGAGGTCTGGACCGAGTGGGGCATCGCCGACGACGTCCTGAACGCCGATGACAGCACCGTCGACTTCTTCAAGGACGTCCTCGACGAGGTCATCGCGCTCTTCCCCTCCCGATACATCGGCATCGGCGGCGACGAGTGCCCGAAGGTGCAGTGGGTCGAGGACCCCCGCACGCAGGAGCGCATGCGTTCACTCGGGCTCGAGGACGAAGAGCAGCTGCAGGCCTGGATCATCGGGCAGCTCGCGGCACACGTCGCCTCGCACGGGCGGCAGGCGTTCGGCTGGGACGAGATCCTCGAGGGCGGCACGCTCGACCCCTCGGCGACCATCGTGTCGTGGCGCGGTCTGACCGGCGCCCGGACGGCGGCGAAGCGCGGGCACGACGTCATCTCGTCGCCCGACGACCAGGCCTACCTCGACTACCGCCAGAGCGACCTGGCGACCGAGCCGATCCCGGTGTCGATCGTGCTGACGGTCGACGACGTCTTCGGGTTCGACCCGGTGCCGTCCGGCCTGACCGAGTCCGAGCGCACCCACGTCATCGGCGGCCAGGGCAACATGTGGACGGAACACGTCGACACCGCCCGGAAGCTCGACTACCAGCTGTTCCCGCGGGTGGCCGCCCTGGCCGAGGCGCTCTGGTCGGCGGACGTCACCGGGCCGCGCGACGTCGCCGAGTTCCGCGGGCGGTTGGCCGAGCACACCGCGCGGCTCGAGGCGATGGGGATCGAGTACCGGCACGAGGCCGGGCCGTTCCCGTGGGAGCAGCGTCCGGGCGTCCCGGGGCGGCCGCACTCGCGCGAGGACCGCGCCGCCTACATCGACGCGGTCACGGCGAACATCGCCGAGTAGGGGGCGGGCTGCTCCTCGCGTGGCCACGACACCCCGTTCAGTGCCGGCGCGCGGTCATGTCTCGTCTTTTGGGCGCCACGCCAGCGACGGAACGTGACCGCCCGACGCGCGGCCGGCGGTGCGTCGCGACCGCAGGCGGACGGGAGGCCCGGTGCCAGCTGGCACCGGGCCTCCCGTCCGTCCTGTGGTGACGTCGACTACACGGCGACGGGCGCGCGCTGCCCCACCGTCTCCCCGGCCACGGCGGCCTCGTCACCAGCGGCGGCATCCGCGGCCGGAGCCCGACGCACCCACTTCTTCAGCCCGACCAGCACCAGCGCGGACACCACGGTGCCGGCCAGGATCGCGAGCACCCAGACCACGAACGAGTCGATCGCGAAGAACACGAACACCCCGCCGTGCGGCGCTCGCGAGGTCACCCCGGCAGCCATCGAGATCGCACCCGTGACCGCAGCCCCGACCATCGAGGCCGGGATCACGCGCAGCGGGTCGGCCGCGGCGAACGGGATCGCACCCTCGGAGATGAACGACGCACCGAGCAGCCACGCGGCCTTGCCGTTCTCACGCTCGGGCTTCGTGAAGCCCTTGCGGTACAGGAGGGTGGACGCGAACGCCAGGGCGAGCGGGGGCACCATGCCGGCCCCCATGACCGCTGCCATGATCTCGAACGGCACGACGTTCGTGGCGGTGCCGGCGCCGAGGCCCGCGACGGCGAACGCGTACGCCACCTTGTTCACCGGCCCGCCGAGGTCGAACGCCATCATCAGGCCGAGGATGATGCCGAGCAGGATCACCGAGGTGCCGTTGAGCGAGTTGAGCCAGTTCGTGAGCTGCGTCATCAGCCAGGCGATCGGGCCGCCGAGCACGAGCAACATGAGGCCGGAGGCGATGATCGAGGCGAGCAGCGGGATGATCACGACCGGCATCAGGCCGCGCAGCCAGCGCCAGGTCGGGATGCGACCGATCCAGTACGCGGCGGCACCGGCGAGCAGACCACCGACGAGACCGCCGAGGAAGCCGGCGTTCATGAAGACGGCGACGGAACCGGCGACGAAGCCAGGCGCGATGCCGGGTCGGTCGGCCATGGCGTACGCGATGTACCCGGCGAGCGCTGCGACGAGGAAGCCGAGCGAGATCCCACCGATCTGGAAGGCGGCGGCGCCGAGGTAGTAGCCGAGGCCCTGGGGCGGCAGGTTCAGCAGCGTGTAGTTCGTCAGCGTGAACACGGCGTTGTTCTGGCCGGAGTCGCCGTGCTGCAGCGCGATGCCGTAGCCGGCGAGCAGGAAGCCGAGCGCGATGAGCAGCCCGCCGCCCGCGACGAACGGGATCATGTAGCTGACGCCGGTGAGCAGCCAGCGCTTGAGCGCCTGGCCGAAGTGCTCGTTCTTGGCGGTGGACGCACCATCGACGGCTGCGCCGCCCTGCACGCGTGCGGCGTTCGGGTCGTCCGAGGCGCGGATGGCCTCGGCGATCATCTTGTCGGGCTCGTCGACGCCGCGCTTGACGGGTCCGGAGACGAGCGGCTTGCCGGCGAAGCGACCGCGGTCGCGGACATCCACGTCGACCGCGAACACGACGGCGTCGGCACGGGCGATGAGGGCGGGGTCAAGGGGCTCGACCTGCGAGGACCCCTGGGTCTCGATGTGCATCTCGGCACCGGCGCGCTGCGCCGCGGCGACGAGGGCGTCGGCCGCCATGTAGGTGTGCGCGATGCCGGTCGGGCAGGCGGTGACGCCGACGAAGACCTTGCGGCCCGGCGCGGGTGCGGCGGTCGGACTGGAGGCGCTGCTCGCCTTCCCGACGCCGGCTTCGGACACCTCGCCGCTCACCTCGCGGTCGACGAGCTGGACGATCTCGTCGGGGGTGGCTGCGGCGCGCAGGGCGGCGGTGAAGTCGTCGCGGATGAGCGCACGGGCCAGGGTCGAGAGGACCGTCAGGTGGTCCTTGTCGGCCCCTTCGGGCACGGCGATCATGAACACGATGTCGGCGTCGCCGTCCGGGGCGCCGAACGACACCTTCCGGGCGAGACGCGCGAACGCCAGGGTCGGCTCGGACACCGATGCCGAACGGGCGTGCGGGATCGCGATGCCGCCGGGAACCCCGGTGCCGACGCTGGCCTCGCGCTTGATGGCGTCCTCGGCCAGGACCCGGCCGTCGGCGGCGCGGCCGGTCGCGGCGACGCGGTCGGCGAGGACGCGGATGACGTCGGCCGAGGTGGCACCGAGGTCCTCGTCGAGGCCGACGAGCTGGGCGCTGATGAGGCGCGGACTCGAGTCTGCGGACATGTGCTTGCTCCTTCGCAATGGCGCTGATCGCGCGGGTCGTGCAGGTGTTCGGGGAGTGGGGGTGTTCGTGGAGTGGGGGTGTTCGGGCGGGGTCAGGCGGGCTCGGGCGCCGGGTGCGTCGTGAGCACCCGGACCGAGATCGCCGTCGGGTCGGTGTGGTCGAGGGCGGGCACGTCGCTGCCGGGCAGGGCTGCGGCGGCGGCTCCGGTCGCGACGGCCTGAGCGAGGCGCTGCTCGGGCGACGCTCCGGCCACCTCAGCGAGCAGGTAGCCCGCGAGCGAGGAGTCCCCCGCGCCGACGGTGGAGCGGGCGACGATCCGCGGTGCTGCGGCGGCGAAGGCACCCTCGTCCGACACCAGCACGGCGCCGGCACTGCCGAGGGTCAGCAGGACCGAGCCGACGTTCCGGTCGCGCAACCGCTCGGCAGCGGCCACGGCGGCGTCGAGGTCCTGCTCGTAGGTGTCGGGGTCGCCGCCGACGACCTCGGCGAGCTCCTCGGCGTTCGGCTTGACCAGGTCGATCCGCTCGCCGGACTGCAGCAGGGCGGTGAACGGGACGCCGGACGAGTCGACCGCGATCCGGACGTCCTCACCGTGGCGTGCACGGACGGCGCGGACGAGCACGGCGAGCGCGTCATCGGGGAGTCCGGGCGGAAGCGACCCGGCGAAGACCACCCAGCGGGCGGCGGGTCCGGTGGCGGTCGCCGCGGCCGTGTCGGCGACCAGGTCGGCCAGGTCGTCCAGCCGACCGGCGAGCGAGGGACCGGGCTCGTTGAGCTTCGTGGTGGTGCCGGTCGGCTCGGTCACGGTGACGTTCGAGCGGAGCGGCGCACCGATCGGCAGGGCGGCGGTCGGGATGCCGCGCGTGGCGAGCCCGAGCAGCACGGGGTCGAGCTCGTCGCCGGGCAGCACGGCGATGGTGTCCCCACCGCTCGCGACGACGACGCGGGACACGTTCACGCCCTTGCCGCCGGGCTCCGCGGTGGAGCGGATGGCACGCTGGACGGCGCCGCGCTGCAGTTCGCCGGAGAGCTCGATGGTGCGGTCGAGGCTCGGGTTCGGCGTGACGGTGACGATGCGGCGGCTCAAGCGACGACGACCTCGACGTCGGCGTCGGTCAGGGCGCCGGCGAGGTCGGCCGGCGGCTCCTGGTCGGTGACCACGGTGTCGATCTCGTCGAGCCGGGCGAAGCGCATCAGGGCCTCGACCCCGTGCTTCGCGGCGTCGGCGAGCACGACGGCTCGGCGGGCGGCGAGGACGTAGGCGCCCTTGACCGCGGCCTCGTACTCGTCCGGGGTGCTCAGCCCGAAGCCGGCGGACAGGCCGTTCGTGCCGACGAACGCGATGTCGGGCCGCAGGGCGCTGATCTGCTCGACGGTGGCGGTCCCGACGGCGGCGCTCGTGACCCCGCGCACCCGGCCACCGAGCAGGTGCAGCTCGACGTGCTCGCTGTGCTGCAGGGTCGCGGCGATCGGGACGGAGTTCGTGATGACGGTGAGGGTCGCGCCGGCGGTGGCGGGCTCCCAGCGTGCGAGTTCGGCGGCGACGGCGGCGCAGGTGGTGCCGGCGTCGATCGCGATCGAGCCGGTGAAGGTCGAGGGCACCAGGCGCATCGCGGCTCGGGCGATCTCGGACTTCGCGGAACCGTGCTGCCCCTCGCGCTCGGCGACGGAGAGTTCGACGACGCTCGAGCGGCCGATCGGCACCGCTCCCCCGTGCACGCGGCGCAGGACCCCGGCGGACTCGAGGGTGTCGAGGTCACGGCGCACGGTCTCGGTGGTGACGTCGAAGTGCTCGGCCAGATCGGCGACGGAGACCCGGCCGGCGTCCTGCAGCGCTGCTGCGATCGCGTCGTGCCGCTCGGTTGCGTACATGCCCGAACTCCTTCGTTCCCGTGGGTTTCAGGAACCATAAGCCACAAACCCACAGAAACACAACCACCCCGCCTCGCGTCCCTCCCCGCTCCCTCCCCCGAGGTTCCGAAATCTCGGCATCTCGCGGCGCCCACAGCCCGTCCGTGGAACCTCGGCGTCCAGCACGCGGCATGTCGTGGAACCTCGACGGACGGCACGCGCACGAACACCCCACACGCACGAACGCCCCACACGCACGAACACCCCGCCGCGTGTGCGACGGGGTGTTCGGTCGAGCACGTCAGCCCTTGACGGCTCCCGCGGTCATGCCGCTGACCAGGCGACGCTGCACGATGAGGAAGAAGACGACCACGGGGATCGAGAACAGCACGCTCGCCGCCATCAGCCCACCGAAGTCCGTGCCCTTGTTCGTCGAGAAGCCCGCGAGCCAGACCGGCAGCGTGTACATCCCCTGGTCCTTGAGCATCACGTACGCGATCAGGTAGTCGTTCCACGCCGCGATGAACGCGAACACGCTCGTGGCGATGACCCCGGGCATCACGAGCGGGAACAGCACGCTCCACAGGATCCGGAAGGTGCCGGCTCCGTCGACCTTCGCGGCCTCCTCGATCTCGACGGGCACGGCCACGAAGAACCCGCGCATCACCCAGATCGAGAACGGCAGCACGCTCGCGACGTACGCCAGGATCAGCCCGACGTAGCTGTTGAGCAGACCGAGCGTCTGGAACGACAGGAACAGCGGGATGAGCAGCGCGCCCGACGGGATCATCTGCACGAACAGGATGCCGACCAGGATCGCCCGCCGCCCACGGAACCGGAACCGCGACAGCGCCGCCGAGGCCAGGAACCCGACCACGATCGACAGCAGCACGGCGGCCACCACGACGATGGTCGAGTTCCGCAGGTAGACCAGGAAGCCCTCTTGCGTGAGCGCGCGGGTGAAGTTGTCGAGCGTGGGGTGCAGTGGTGCCCAGATCGGGGTCATGGTGGTGACCTCGTCCGCCGGCTTGAAGGCGGTGTTCACCATCCAGTAGATCGGGAACACCCACACCAAGCAGAACACCACCGCGATGGTGTTCGCGACGACGCGCGGCTTCCGCTTCCGCGCCCGCACCGGCGCAGCATTCGAGACGGTCACAGGTCCTCCTCCCCGCTGCGGACGAGCCGGCGGATGTAGTAGCTGGTGAGCGCGCCGAGGATCACGGTCGAGATGACGGCGATCGCGGCCCCCTGGCCGTAGGCGTTGGAGACGAACGACTTCACGAACGTCCAGATGCCCAGCGTCAGGGTGGCCTCTTCCGGACCGCCCCTCGTGAGCAACCAGATCTGGTTGAAGACGTTGAAGTCCCAGATCACCGACAGGATCGACACGAGCAGCAGCGTCGGGGCGAGTGCCGGCAGCGTGATCGCGCGGTACATCGTCCACGTCGAGGCACCGTCGAGCGCCCCGGCCTCGTAGTACTCCGGCGCGATCTGCGACTGTGCGGCGTACAGCGTCAGGGCGACGAACGGCACGGCCTGCCAGATCACGAGCGTGAGCACGATCGTGTACGCCTGCCCGGGGTGCGACGCCCAGTTGTCCTGCGTGTGGTCGCCGAACACCCGCAGCTGCGTGATGAGCCAGTTGAGCACCCCGTAGAAGGGCTGGAACAGCCACTGCCACACCAGGCTCGATGCGACGTTCGGCATCGCCCAGGCCAGCACGAGCACGACGCTGACCACGGTGCGCATCGCGACGCCCAACCGGGTGAGCAGCTGCGCGACGCCCATCCCGATGACGATCGTGCCGAGCACCATCGCCCCGGTGACCAGGACGGTGCGCAGGATGACCGGCCAGAACGACGCGTCGGTCAGGACGTTCGTGTAGTTCGAGACCCCGGCGAACCCGGCTTCCCCGGTGAAGATCGCCCGGAGCCCGTAGTCCTGGAACGAGATGACGACGAGCCGGACGAGCGGGTAGACGACGAGCGCGAGCAGCAGGATCGCCGCGGGCGCCAGCAGGACGAGCGGTGCGCGCGACGCCACCACCGACCGACGACGCGCCCAGCGGCCGGGACGAACCGGCCGCCCCGACCCGGCACCGACGCTGCCCCCGGTGCCCGCGCCCCCGGTCCCCCCGCCGCCGGCGACCGGCTCGGACTGCTCCGAACCGGTCGCCTGCTCTGCAGTGGAGGTCATCGACTACTGCTGCGCGTTCAGCGCGGTCGTGAGGTGCTTCGAGAAGCCCTCGGCGGCCTGCTCCGGCGATTTCCGCCCGGTGGCGATGTCCGCGAACATCGACTGGAACGACGCGTCGCCCTCGATGGTCGCCCAGCCCGGCGTCGCCGGGGTCGGACGGCTCGTGCCCGCTGCCGCGAAGTACGGCTTGTGCAGGGTGTCGACGTCGTCGGCCACGGCGTCGAGCAGCTCGGTCGAGTTCGGCTCCCAGCCGTCCACACCGAACACCTGGTCCTGCTGGAACTCCTTCGAGGTCAGGATCTTCAGGTAGTACAGCGCGAGGTCCTGGTTGGCGGCCTTCGCCGGGATCCCGAGGTCGGAGCCACCGAGGAACACCGGCTGCGTCTTGCCGTCCGTCTGCGAGGGCATCGGGAACGTGCCGATCTGGTCGGCGAGCGCGGGCTTCGCGGTGGTGATCGAACCGATCTCCCACGCCGAGCCGAGGAACGCCGAGGTGTTGCCCTGCGCGAAGACGTCGCTCTGCGAGGGCTTGTCGGTGTTGATGTCCTGCGTCGACTTCGCGGAGTAGTCGTTCTGGAACGTCTTCCACGCCGTCAGACCCTTGACCGCATCGGCCGAGTCGAGCTTCCCGGTCCACTTGCCGTCCTTGTCGGAGGCGATCTCGCCGCCGGCGTCCCAGACCCACTGCAGCCCGCCGTACCAGTACTGGCCGGGCATGTAGAAGGCGGAGAAGTCGCTCGCCGTGTTGGCGGCCTTGACTTTGTCCAGGTCGGCGGTGAGCTCGTCGTAGGTGGTCGGCACGTCGGTGACGCCGGCGTCCTTCCAGACCTTCTTGTTGTAGACGACGGCACGGTTGCCGGCGAACAGCGGAGCACCGTAGAGCTTGTCGTCCACCGTGGCCGGCCCCTCGAGCCCGGTGAGCCAGGTCTGGCCGTCCTTGAGTTCGTCGCGGTACGGCGTCAGGTCCATGAGACCGCCGGCCGCTGCGTAGACCGGCACCTGGGTGTTGCCGAGGTCGACCACGTCCGGGGCGTCGTCCTGGGCGAGCGCCGTGGTGAGCTTCGTGGTGATCCCGTCCCACTGCTGGGTCTGGATCTTCACCTTCGCCCCGGTGTCCTTCGTGAACTGCTTCTGAGCCGCGTCGAGGACCTTGTCGCTCAGGTCGCCGTTCATCATCCAGACGGTGATGGTCTTGCCCTTGCCATCGGGTGTGCCGATGGCCTTCGTGCCGCCGTCGGAAGCTCCGTTGCTTCCGGCGGAGCACCCGGTGAGGGCGAGCGCGGCCGCCAGGCCGAGCGCACCGAGTGCGGCGAAACGCGTGCGTGTCACGTTGACTCCCTTGGTCCGGCCTTTATGAAAGGTCGTTGCGTATTCGCAATAGAAGACCTTCCGAGAGCCCTTGTCAACCATTGGATCGGTCCCTGTGAGCGGGTTCGATCCGCGTGTTTCCGGGGGATCACGGATGGCGAACAGATCGTCGCCAACGCTTGACGCGACTGGTCATGACCAGGCATGATCTGCGCCACGCGTCGTCGGGGTGGACGGAACGACCGGGAGGCGCGGTGCCGGTCCCGCAGACCGGCACCGGGCCTCCCGGATCACCACCACGGCCTCAGACGGCCGCCAGGGCGGACGTCGGTGGGATGCGCGCTGCGCGCGCGGCCGGGTACCACCCGGACACACCGCCGATCACGACGGTCGCGCCGAGCCCGCCGCCGACGGCCCACAGCGGGATCGCCACCGGCCACCCCTGCGCCAGGGCGAAGGCGACCGTCACCCCGACCCCGATCACCACACCGGCCACCCCGCCCAGGAACGACAGCAGCAACGACTCGACGAGGAACTGGTCGCGGATGTTCCGCCGCCGCGCTCCGAGGGCTCGCCGCACCCCGACCTCGGCACGACGTTCCAGCACGGTGATCACCATCGTGTTCGCGACGCCGATGCCGCCGACGAGCAGGGCCACGCCGCCGATGCCGACGAGCAACCCGGTGAACGAGTCGTCGGTGGCGTCCTTCGCGGCGAGCGCGTCGGACGGTCGGGTCACGCCGACGTCCTGCGGGGACCCCGGGCTGATCGCATTCGCCAGGATGTCCCGTGCTGGTGCGACTCGCGACGGGTCGACGCGGGTGTAGACGGCGGTCGGCGCCCCGTCGAACCCGAGCTGCGCGGCGAGGGACCGCGGGACGAACACCTGGTTGTCGAGGTCCTCCGCGAGCTGGACGGGCTGCAGGATGCCCACGACCTGCACCCACTTCCCGCCGATCCAGACGCGGCTGTCGGCACGGACCCGGTCGATGCCGAGTGCCGACGCGGCGGCCGCACCGAGCACCACCTGCGGCGGAGCCACGACCGAGTCATCGATCCAGCGCCCGGACCCGAGCTCGCCGCCGAGCACGCGCGGCACGTCGCCCCAAGCCGCCATCACGCCGATGCCCTTCGTCTCCGGCGGCGGGATGAACTCGTTGCGGTAGACGGCCGCGTCGACCACGGTGCCGACCGCGGCAGCCGACTGCACGTCGTCCTGGCGGAGTGCCGACTCGAGTGCGGTGGACGGCAACGGCGGCACGTCACCGAATCCCTGGGCCTGCGTGGCGGTGAGCACGTTCGTGCCGAGGGCGTCGAGCACCTGGTCGAGCTTCGCCTTGCTCGACGACGAGATCCCGACGACGGCGATCATCGCGGCGATGCCGATCGCGATGCCGAGCGCCGACAGGACGACACGGCCGGGTCTGGTGCGCAGCCCGAACACCCCGAGCCGGAGCAGGTCAGCGGCACCCAACCGTGCTCGCACGCCGGTCACCGGCCGCCACCGATGGCAGCGGCGATGTCCCCAGCCGGCCCGACCGCCGAGTCGTGCTCCACCAGACCGTCACGCATCCGGACCTGCCGCGGCAACGAGGCGGCGAGGCCCAGGTCGTGCGTGATGACGAGGACCGTGGTGCCGGTGGCGTTCAACGCACGCAGGAGCGTCACGATCGCCGCACCGGAGGCGGAGTCCAGCGCGCCGGTCGGCTCGTCCGCGAGCAGGATCGTGGGGTTCCCGACGATCGCGCGGGCGATGGCCACGCGCTGCTTCTCACCCCCGGAGAGCTGGGTCGGGCGGTGGTCGGTGCGGTGCCCGAGGCCGACCCGTTCCAGTGCCTCGTGGGCACGTCGGCGCCGTTCACGTCGCCCGGTCGCCGAGTACAGGAGCCCGTCGGCGACGTTCTCCGCCGCGGTGGCACCGGCCTGCAGGTGGAACTGCTGGAACACGAAGCCGACGTGCTCGGCTCGCAGCGCGGACAAGGCGTTGTCGGACATGGTCGCGACGTCGTTCCCGGCGATCGACACCGAGCCCTGCGTGGGACGGTCGAGGGTCCCGACGATGTTGAGCATCGTGGACTTGCCGGACCCGGACGGACCGACGACCGCGACGAGCTCCCCGGCGGCGACGTCGAGCGTCACCCCGCGGAGCGCGCCGACGTCGCCGTAGGTCTTCGTGACCTCGCGCAGGGCGAGGACCGGCCCCGTGCCGCTCATCCCGGCACCACCACGCGGTCGCCTTCCGCGACCTTCCCGGTGATCGCGATCCGGCTGTCGGCGATGAACCCGGGGGTCACGGGAACCCGCTTCGTCGTGCCGTCGCGCCGCACCACGTCCACCGCGTACGCGCCGTTCCCCGTCGTCACGAGTGCCGCGACCGGCACGGAGAGGACGTCCTTCTCGGTGGCTCCCGCGGCGTCGATCTGCGCGGACGCCGCAGCGGGCAGCCGTCGCGAGCCGGGGTCGAACGCGACGGACACGTCGACCTTGGACCCGGCGTCGTCTCCCGAGCTCGGTTGGACGTCGGTGACCTCGCCCGTCATCGGTGCCCCGGCGCCGTTGATCCTGACCCGCACCTCCGTGCCGACCGCGAGCCGTTCGGCGTCGCGCTGTGAGACGGTGGCGACGACGATGCGCTTCGTGCTCGTGACGGAGAGCACGTCGCCGCTCCCTCCCTCCGCCGGCTGGCCGAGCTTCCCGTCGACGGTCGCGACACGCACGTCCCCGTCGACGAACGCGATGTCCGCCGAGGTCAGCACGCCGGTGACCTCCTGCCCCCGGTCCTCCTGCCACTGCCGCACGGCGCGCTGCGTCCGCGGGCCGAAGGAGTCGTCCTGCGCGACGTCGTACCCGAGCGCGGCGAGGTTGTCGTTGAGCTGCTGCACATCGGTGCCCGTCAGCCCGCGTTCGAGCGAGCGCCACATCGGCACCGTGCCGTGCATCGCCCGCACCCCGCGCTCGTCGACCGCGTACAGGAACTCGTCGCTCCTGATGACCTGCCCGGGCGCGGGGAGCCAGGTCAGCGTGCCCGAGGCGGCGCCGGGGACCCCGGTGGCCGTGCCGTACCCGAGGGTCCCGGCGAACACCTTCGAGTCCGTCAGGTCGCCCTTCGTGACCGCGGCGGTCGGGTGCTGCTGCTTCCCGGACTCGGCTGCTGCCGAGGACGGCGCAGCCTGCAGGTCGATGAACGACCACGTGCCAGCGCCTGCGGCGAGCACCGCGACGAGGCACGCGCTCGTGACGAGCGCTCGACGCCTGGTCAGGACGGTCGTCACGGCTGCACCGTCGTGTTCGAACCGGAGCTGCCGCCCTTGCCCAGGACCTCGTCGAAGCACGTCGACGACGCGTCCTGGAACGCGTCCTGGTCGTCGGGCCGGTACGTGGACATCGCATCATCACCGTCGGGGTAGTCGGCGAACCCGTTCTCACGGATGCACTCCGCGATCTGCTTCCGCTGTTCCGGCGTCCCGGCGGGCTTCGCCGCCTGGAACCCCTCACCGGCTCCGGCGTCGCCCATGCACTCCTGCAGGTCCGCCTTCCACTGTTCGTCGTCGATGCCGTCGGGAGCCGACAGGGACAGGGTGCTCCCATCCGACGACGGATCCGGCATGTCGTACCCGTGGTCACGCATGCAGGACGCGAGCGAGGCCCCGGCCCCCTTGCCGCCGCCCGAGGCCGTGTCGGTCGAGTCGGTCGACGGCGCTCCGGAACAGCCGGCGAGGAGGCCGGGCAGGAGCACGACGGCTGCGGCGACGGCGACGATGGTGGTGGTGGTGGTGGTGGAGTGTTTCGTGGATGGCTTCATGGGACCAGCACAGCGGACCCGGTGTTTCGTCCCCGGTACGCGTGGGGTCACACCGACGAAACGTCGATGCGCAGGCCGCCCGCACGGCGCGCGGTGACGACGAGTCGCCACCCGTGCGCGTGCACGATGGACGCGACGATCGACAGGCCGAGGCCGCTGTGCCGGCCGCCGGATGCGACCTCGGGGCAGCGTCGGAACGGTTCGACGAGCAGTGGCGCGACCTCGTCCGGCACGACCGGCCCGGAGTTCTCCACGACGAGGCCGTCACCGCGCGTGGTGACGCGGACGAAGCCGCCGGCTTCGTTGTACTCGACGGCGTTGCCGACGAGGTTGACGAGCAACTGCCGGACGAGCATCGGCTCACCGGTGATGGTGGGTCTGCCAGGAGGCGCGGCTCGGCCCTCGTGGGTGATGGTCACGCCCGCCTCGTGCGCACTCCCGGCGGCTCCCGCGACGACCTCGTCGGCGATGGCCACGAGGTCGATCGACGTCCCGACGCCTGCGAGCCCTCGATCGGCCTCCGCGAGCACGAGCAAGGACTCGACGAGGTGCTCGGTGCGCCGGTTCTGCGCGAGCAGTTCCTCGCGCACCACTCGGACGTCATCGGCGCCGGCACCGTCGTGCAACCCGATCTGCATCGCGGCACGCTGGACCGCGAGCGGGGTCCGGAGTTCGTGCGACGCCTGCGCGACGAACCGTCGCTGGCTCTCGAACGCGGTCTGCAGCCGGTCGAGCAGGTCGTCGACGGTGCCGGACAACCGTCGGAGTTCGTCGTCCGGGCCCTCGAGTGCGATGCGTTCGTGCAGGTTCGACGCCGTGATCCGGTTCGCCGTCGCGGTGATCCGGTCGATCGGTCGGAGCATGCGCCTGCTCACCAGCCACCCGACGCCACCGGCGACGAGGCCCGCCCCGGCGATGCCGATCGCGGACCACTGCCACTGCTGCACGGCGACGAGCCGGACCACCGCGACCGTGGTGGAGGGTGGTGCGTCGTTCGCTGCCGAGCGCTCGCCGATCGGCACCGGCGAGGCGGTCACGAACGTCTCCGCCGGGGAGGCACCGCGGATCGCCGTCGTGTCGAGACCCGCACCGACCCCGGCCAGGGACATCACGTTCGAGAACACCACCACCCCGGTGGCGAGCGCCATCGCCGCGAGCGCGAACGTCAGCGCCGTGCGGGCCCGGATGCTCCAGGTCCGCCGGAGCCGTCTCACAGCGCGTAGCCCTCGCCCGGGACCGTCCGGATCGGATCGGGGCGGCCGAGCTTCTTGCGGAGCTTCGACATCGTCACCCGTACGGCAGCGGTGAACGGGTCGATGTTCATGTCCCAGACCTTCTCGAGCAGTTCCTCGGCGGAGACGATGCGACCGTCGGCTCGCAGGAGCGCCTCGAGCACCCCGAGTTCCTTCGAGGTCAGGTCGAGCGGTCGACCGTCGCGGGTGACCATCCGACGGTTCGTGTCGAGGACGATCCCGACGCGTTCGAGCACGGGCGCGACCGGGGCCACGCTGCGCCGACCGAGCGCGCGCACCCGGGCGACCAGTTCCGGGTACTCGAAGGGCTTCGCGAGGTAGTCGTCCGCGCCGAGTTCGAGCCCGTTGACGCGGTCGGTCAGGGTCGCCGCCGCGGTGAGCATGAGGATGCGGGTCAGGCTGCCGCGCGACGCCAGCCGACGTGCGACCTCGTCACCGTGCACCCCCGGGACGTCACGGTCGAGCACCACGACGTCGTAGTCGTTCACCGCCAGCAGTTCGTCGGCGTCGTCGCCGCGGTAGGCGACGTCGACGGCCATGTCCTGCCGCGACAGGCCCTTCGCGACGAGGTCGGCGAGGGCTGCTTCGTCATCGACGACCAGGACCCGCACGGCTGGTCACGCGGCGGTGAGGTCGAGTGACACGACCCCCGCCGCCTCGTCGATGTGGACAATGAACTCGAGGCCGCCGCGGGCGGGAAGGCCGGTCAGGGGAACGGTGTCGGTGCTGAGTCGATCCATGGGTCGAGCATTTCACGTACCGCGTTTCGTCCACATAACGTTTCCGTATCAGTGGTCACGCGTCGAACGGCACCTCACCGTGGTCGCTCACACCGGCACGCTGGCGGTAGGCCAGGTGTCCGCCGAGGTACCCGCCCACCCCCACGACGCCGAGCGCGGCGAACCCGAGCAGCTTGCCGGCGCCGTGGTTGCCGTTCTTGCGCTGCCACCACGACAGGCCGTACAGCGAGATGCCGACCCAGTTGACGGCCTGGTGCACCCAACCCGTGCGCAGCTGCTCGCGGTCGAGTTCGGACCAGTCCACGTACCCGGCGAGGCTCGCACTGCCGGACGACACCAGGCCGACGCCGACGAGGGTCTTCGCGGCCTTCGCGTTGCCCTTCCCGCCGAACACGTCGAGCACGGCGGCCGAGATCCACGCCCCGAGCGGCACCTGCACCATGAGCGGGTGCAGCGGGTGCCCGAACGGCACACCGTGCAGCAGTTGCCGCAGGGCCTTCGGCCGGGCGAGGGCGTTCACGACCGAACGGTCGATGTCGACGGCCTTGTCGAGCACGCTCGCGTGCTCGACGGTGTCGGTGAGGCGACGGATCGCGCGGATCTCAGGCATGCCCTGCAGCCAACCCGGGAGGCCCGTGCCGGGTCCCAGGAACCGGCCCCGGGCCTCCCGTCGGTCACCCCACCCACCGCGGCCGCCGCCTACTCCTCGACGACCTCCGCCAGCTGGAACGGCTCGACGGTCAGACCGTCGCCGTCCTCGGCGACGTCGACCCGGACGGTGTCGCCGTCTCGGACGTCACCGGACAGGATCGCGCGCGCCAGCTTGTCGTCGATCTGCCGCTGCATGAGGCGGCGGAGCGGCCGTGCGCCGTAGAGCGGGTCGTACCCGCGCTCGGCCAGCCACCCGCGCGCCTCCGGCGTGACCGCGAGTTCGAGTCGGCGGTCGGTCATGCGTCGGGCGAGCCGGTCGACGTACAGCGACACGATCTGGCCGAGGTCGTCGGCCGTCAGGGCCTGGAACACCACGATGTCGTCGAGACGGTTGATGAACTCCGGCCGGAACGCCTGCTGCACGAGCTCGCGCACGGCGTCCTCGCGCTGCTCGTCCGTCAGCGTCAGGTCGGTCATGAACTGCGAGCCGAGGTTCGACGTCAGCACGAGGATCGTGTTCCGGAAGTCGACCGTGCGCCCCTGCCCGTCCGTCAGCCGGCCGTCGTCGAGCACCTGGAGCAGCACGTCGAACACCTCGGGGTGCGCCTTCTCGATCTCGTCGAGCAGGATGACGGAGTACGGGCGACGCCGGACGGCCTCGGTGAGCTGCCCGCCGGACTCGTAGCCGACGTACCCGGGCGGGGCGCCGATCAGCCGCGAGACCGAGTGCTTCTCGCCGTACTCGCTCATGTCGATGCGGACGAGGGCCTTCTCGTCGTCGAACAGGAACTCCGCGAGCGCCTTGGCCAGCTCGGTCTTGCCGACGCCGGTCGGTCCGAGGAACAGGAACGATCCGGTCGGACGGTCCGGGTCGGAGATGCCGGCGCGGGTGCGGCGGACGGCCTCGGACACCGTGTTCACGGCGGTGCGCTGTCCGATGATCCGGCGGCCGAGCTCGTTCTCCAGGTGCAGGAGCTTCTCGGTCTCGCCCTGCAGCAACCGGCCGAGCGGGATGCCCGTCCACTGCGCGATGACGGCGGCGATGTCCTCGTCGGTGACGCTGTCGTTCACCATGCGGTCGGCGGACTCGGCCTGCTCGGCGGCCGCGAGCTCCGCTGCGATCCGGGGCTTCTCGGCGTACTCCAGGCGCGACACCGTCGCGTAGTCGGCTTCGCGCTGGGCACGCTGGCTGCGCATGTTCAGGTCGTCGAGCTGCTGCTTCAGCTCACCGATCCGGTTCAGGCTCGCCCGCTCGGCCTGCCAGCGCTGCTCGAGCTCGCCCAGTCGTTCCTCGCGCGTGCGGAGTTCGTTCCGCAGGGTCTCCAGCCGGGCCTTCGAGGCGTCGTCCTTCTCCTGCTTGAGCGCGAACTCCTCGACACGCAGCCGGTCGACGTTGCGCTTCAGTTCGTCGATCTCGACCGGGCTGGAGTCGATCTCGATGCGGAGCCGGCTGGCGGCCTCGTCGATCAGGTCGATCGCCTTGTCGGGCAGCTGGCGGCCGGAGATGTACCGGTTCGACAGGCTGGCCGCAGCGACGAGCGCCGAGTCGTTGATCGTCACCTTGTGGTGTGCCTCGTAGCGTTCCTTGAGCCCGCGGAGGATCGCCACGGCGTCCTCGACGCTGGGCTCGCCCACGTAGACCTGCTGGAAGCGTCGCTCGAGGGCGGCGTCCTTCTCGATGTACTCGCGGTACTCGTCGAGCGTCGTCGCCCCGATGAGCCGCAGTTCGCCGCGCGCGAGCATCGGCTTGAGCATGTTCGAGGCCGCGACGGACCCTTCGCCGCCACCGGCGCCCATCAGGGTGTGCAGCTCGTCGATGAACGTGATGACCTGGCCGTCGGAGTCGTTGATCTCCTTGAGCACGGCCTTGAGGCGCTCCTCGAACTCGCCGCGGTACTTCGCGCCCGCGATGAGCGAGGAGATGTCGAGCGAGACGAGCCGCTTGTCCTTGAGCGAGTCGGCGACGTCACCGGCGACGATGCGCTGTGCGAGCCCCTCGACGACGGCGGTCTTGCCGACGCCGGGCTCGCCGATGAGCACGGGGTTGTTCTTGGTGCGGCGGGTGAGCACCTGGCTGACGCGTCGGATCTCGGAGTCGCGTCCGATGACCGGGTCGAGCTTGCCGCTGCGAGCGATCGCCGTCAGGTCGACGCCGTACTGCTCGAGGGCGGTCTTCTGTCGCTCTTGCGAGTCAGGAGCACCCTGGAGGTTCGCCATGCGTTCCGTCCTTTCGTTGCGGTGGTGTTGTACTTGAGTCTACTGCACTCAACTTACGTCGGCGCCGGGAGATTCCGGATCCCGACGGCGCTGACGACCGCGCCGGCCAGCAGGAGGACCGCCATGACGACGACCGCCCGGTGCAGGCCGGCGACGCTCATCTCGCCGCCGAGGACCACGCCCGCGAGCGCGACCATCACCAACCCGGCGATCCGCGCGATCGCGTTGTTCACGGCCGACCCGACGCCGGCCTCGGACTGCGGCACCGACCCGAGCACGGCGCTGGTCAGCGGTGTCACCATGAGCGCGATCCCGAACCCGATGAGCACGAGGCCCGGGAACACCGCGATCCAGTACCCGTCCGGCTGCGCACCGACCAGCAGCATCAGGAGCGCACCGACCGCTGCCACCGCCGGGCCCGCGGCCATGAACCAGCGCGGCCCGAACCGTCCCGCCAGCCCGCCCACGGCCGAGGAGACCAGCAGCAGGACCACCGTCGGGGGCAGCGTCGCCAGACCGGCGAGCCAGGCGGGGAACCCCCAGACCTCCTGCAGGAACAGGGTGACCACGAAGAAGACCATGCTCAGGGCGCCGTAGATCGACAGGGTGGCGAGGTTGCCCACCGCGAAGTTGCGGGCCCGGAACAGCGCGAGCGGCACCAGCGGCGAACCGGTCGTCCGGGTCACGTGGAGTTCCCACGGCACGAAGGCCCCGAGTGCCAGGGCACCGAGCACGAGCGCGGTGACCACCACGGGCGCGCCCCACCCGAGCCGCTCCTGCTCGATGAGCCCGAGCACCGCCCCACCGACCCCGACGACCGCCAGCACGGCGCCGACCACGTCGATGCGCGGTCGGATCGCGGGGTGTACGTCACCGGTGATCCGCAGCACGAGCGGGATCGTCACGGCGATCGGGACGGCGGTCAGCACGAAGATCCACCGCCAGCCGATGCTGTCGACCACCATCCCGCCGACCACGGGTCCGAGGATCGTCGACGCGCTCGACCAAGCGGTCCACGTGCCGATCGCCTTCGACTGCGCGGCCCCGCGGAACGCCGCCACGATGAGGGCGAGCGCGCTCGGGGTCACCAGGGCGCCGCCGACGCCCTGGATCGCCCGCGAGACGATCAGGAACTCCCCCGTCGGGGCGATCGCACACGCGACCGAGGCGATCCCGAACACGACGAGCCCCCACGTGATGATGCGCACCCGGCCGAACACGTCCGACAGTGATCCGGCGACGAGGATGAGCGAGCCGAGCGTCACCAGGTACGCGTCGACGGTCCACTGCTGCACGACGAGTCCGCCGCCGAGCTCCTGTCGGATCGCGGGGAGCGCCACGTTGACGACGCTCGAGTCGAGCCCGACGACGAACGACGACAGGATCGCCACCACGAGCACGGTGCGCCGGTCGTCCCGGAGCGGCGCGGTCGCGCGGGGTGCGGCAGTGGTCATGTGCTCATCCTGCGCCCCCTCGGACCGCTGCGCGCCCCGCACGACGAAGCCCCCGCGACCGATGTGGTCGCGGGGGCTGCCGACAGGACGGGGCTGGGTGTCCTGAGCTGGTGTTCTAGCGCCGGGAGTCGGTGTTCGGCTGCGCGCTCGGGCCGGGGTTCAGGATCGGACCGGCGGCGGGCTCGGCGGGAGCGTTCGGCACGGTGCTGGTCGGGGCCGCGGTGTTCTGCACCGTGGTGTCGCCTGCCTGAGCCTTCTTCTCGTCGTCGGTCATCTCCTTCTTGAAGATGTTGATCGACTGCCCGAGGCCCTTGGCGAGCGCCGGGAGCTTCGTCGCGCCGAACAGCAGGATGACGATCCCGAGGATGATCAGCAGGTGTACGCCGCCGAGGTTTCCGAGCATCATGACTCCTTGATCTGGAACTGGTCGCCGTTCGCAGGTCTTCGTCGACCCACGCGGCGGAAGTCCGTGTTCCCCCCATCGTAACTCTCCCGCTCCCCGATGCCCAGGCCGGGGACCGGAACGGACACCGTTCGCACAGGGAAGGTGCCGGGCCGATCCGCCGCAGCGCCCTCAGTACGCGCCGCGCGACCGGAGCACCGACGGCACCGTCCGGGCGAGGATCACCAGGTCGTGCAGGAACGACCAGTTCTCGACGTAGTGCAGGTCGAGCCGCACACCCTCGGCCCAGTCCAGATCCGACCGGCCGCTGACCTGCCACAGGCCGGTGATCCCCGGGGTGACCAGGAGTCGGCGGTCGGCGAAGTCCTGGTACAGGGCGACCTCGCGCGGGAGCGCCGGGCGGGGTCCGACCAGGCTCATCGAACCGGTGAGCACGTTCCACAACTGCGGCAGCTCGTCGAGCGACGTCTTCCGCAGGAACGCCCCGACCCGGGTGACGCGTGGGTCGTCCTTCATCTTGAAGAGCGGGCCCGCACCCTCGTTCGCTGCCTGCAGTGCGGCCATCCGCGCTTCGGCGTCCACGCACATCGTGCGGAACTTCAGGATCGAGAACTCCGCGCCCCCACGGCCCACACGGGTCTGGCGGAAGAACACCGGACCGCGGTCGTCGAGCCGGATGACGAGCGCGATCACCGCGAGCACGGGCGCCAGCAGCAGGAGACCGAAGCCGGCTCCGACGACGTCGAGCAGACGCTTGCCCGTGCGACGGCGGTAGTCGGGGGTCTCCACGTGCATCAAGGGCAGGCCGTCGACGGGACGCTCGTGCACGCGACCCGCGGCGATGTCCGCGAGGGGCGACGACACGACGAGCTCGACGCCGTGCTCCTCGAGTTGCCACCCGAGGCGGCGCAGTCGCTCGTGCCCGCCGCGTACGGCGCCGGCGACGACGACCGCCGAGACTCCCTCGGAACGAGCCAGCGCGAGGACGTCGTCGATCCCGCTGACCACCGGGACGGACGCCGAACCGAGGTCGATCGTCGCGCCCACCGGCTCGCAGTCGGTCACGACCGCGCGGACCCGGTACCCGGCGCTGGGCGTCGCGGCGATCCGTCGCCCGACGTAGCGGACATCCTCGGTGTCACCGACGATCAGGACGTCCTGCAACCGTTGCCCGCGAGCACGACTGCGCGCCAGGACGGTGCGGACGGCCTTCCGCCCGACGGCGAGGAAGAGGAGCCCGAGCGGGAAGGCGATGGCCACGTACCCCCGGGCCAGGTCGAGCTGCGCGGCGTACGCCACGACCGCCACCACGGCGACGGCGACCAGACTCGCGGTGACGAGCCGGCGGTACTCGTCACTGCCGATGCCGGCGATGCGTGGGTCGCGGGTGCGGAACATCGACAGCAGGGCCATCCAGACCAGGATGATCACCGGAGCCGTCGCGAACTCGATCCAGCCGGCCTGGGGTCGCACGGCCGACAGCTCCCAGGGAAAGCGCACGACGTGGGCGACCGCGAACGCCAGGACCAGCAGTCCGACGTCCAGCAGGGCAACGGCGGGGGCGAAGCCTCGGCGACCACCCGCGGGTGCCGACGGCGGCGCGGTGGTCGGTGCGGCGGCGGGGGGAACGGTGATGGCAGCGGTGGGTGGGCGCATCGCGAGCGACATGGTGGGGTCCTCCTGTCGACCGGGCCGACGGGAGGTCGACCGGACGCCGGAGTCGTCGGGTCACGACAGCGAGCGGCGCACCACAAAATATATCACTGTGTCGTTCTGTATATCAATGTTCGAGCGCGCGGTCCAGGCTCCACAGGACGGGTTCGGCACGGAGCGCCGGGATGTCGGCCTCGGTCACACCGGTGAGCCGGAAGGTCACCCGCTCCCCGGGCAGCAGGGTCATGAACCCGCGGTCCACCACACCGGACGCGGTCACCCGGTCGGGCTGCACGAGCAGGTCGCGGACGAGCGTCTCGGCTTCGACGGTCAGGTCGAGCCCGCCGTCGACGGGTGTGAACGAGGTGCGGTACCGCGCGGGTTCCCACCGCACGTCGACGTCGGGGCCCGGTGTCCAGACCGCCCGACGCCAGTCCATGTCCGCCACGATGAGCTCCCGCGCGGGGTCGTCGACCACGCCGACGGACTCGGGCAGGGCGACGACGGCGACCCCGGCGGACGACAAGCGCACGGGCAACGACGCCTCGGCCAGGATCGTGCCGGCCGTGGTGACCCGTCGCACGCGCACCACGCTGTCGTGGCCGCCGCGCGTGGACCGGACGGCGACCTCGACGGGCGAGGACCCGAACGCACCGGGCGAGACGCCGAGGGACAGGGTGTCCGCCACGTCGCCCAGATCAGCCGTCTCGCCTGCGGAGGCCGAGTGGCCGGGGTGATCCGGGCCTCCCGTCCGATCCGCACCGGACGCGACCGGCGAGGCGGGCGCGACCGCTCCGGAGACCGGTGAGACGGGCGACGACGCCGGCGAAGCAGCCGGCCCGGAGACGGCGGACGGCGCGACCGCCACCCGCGACACGGGACGGATCGTCAGCAGGACGTCGTCGTACAACCGACGCAGCTCGTGCGCGAGCGGCTTCAGCCGCCCCGCCGAGTCGATCGCCGACCACGACGACACCGGCCACAGGTCGTTGAGCTGCCACATCACCACGCCCGTGTTGCGCGGCCAGTGGGTGCGCCAGTGCTCGACGCCCGTCGCGATGGCCCGAGCCTGCTGCAGCTGCGTCAGGTAGTGCCACGCATCGAACGAGAAGGGCCCCGTGCCGAACCGGGGCTCGATGCCGCGGGCCAGCTTGCCCATCCCGTCGGCAGCCTTCTGGTGGTGCACGACCCCGGGTGCGTCCTGCGACAGCACCTCGTCCGCGACCCCGTCCCGCAGCGTCCGCCACGCGGGCGGCGCCTGCCAGCCGAACTCGGACACGAACCGCGGCACGGATCCGCGGTAGGCGGTGTCGGGCAGGCGGTTCCAGGCGTCCCACGAGTGGTGCGTCTCGTGGTCGACGTCGTTCGCGGGCAGCGACTCGGCGCCCGACCACGGCGAGGCCACGGTGTAGAAGCGCGACGGGTCGACCGCGTCGACGATCGTCGGCAGCAGGTCGAGGTAGTAGTCGAGGCCCCAGCCGCGGTCACCGAGCGAGTCCGCCCAGCCGTCCACGTCGTGCAGCCAGATGTTCTCGTTGTTGCCGTTCCACAGCACCAGCGAGGGGTGCCGCGCGAGGCGGGCGACGTTGTCGCGGGCCTCGGCGATGACCTCGCTGCGGATCGGTTCGACCTCCGGGTACGCCGAGCACGCGAACGGGAAGTCCTGCCAGACGAGCAGGCCGAGCTCGTCGCAGACCTCGTAGAAGTCGCGCGACTCGTACACACCGCCGCCCCACACGCGCACGAGGTTCGTGCCGAGCGAGGCCGCCGCGGTCAGACGGGACTGCAGGCGCGCGCGGTCGACGCGCGAGATGATCACGTCGTCGGGGATCCAGTTCACCCCGCGCACGTCGATCAGCGTCCCGTTGACGTGGATGCCGAAGGGGCGCCCCATGTCGTCGACCTGCGTGTCGATCCGCGTCGACCGGAAGCCCGTGCGGAACGTGTCGCGGTCGAGGACCTCGCCGTCGACCGTCTGCAGCTCCACGACCACGTCGTACTGCGCCTGCGCACCGTAGCCGCGGGGCCACCAGCGCAGCGCCTCGGGCACGCGCACCGTGACGACGGTCTCGTCGTCCTTCGGCGTCAGCTGCGCCCGAGACCGCTGCCGCGTCGGCGCGCCGTCCTCCTTCAGACCGCTGACGGTCACGACGAGCACCAGGTCGTCGTCCTCGCCGTCCTGGTCCAGGTCGTTGAGGCCGGAGCGCTCGACGGTGATGTGGGCGTCGAGCACGCCCTCGCCGGCCTCGACGTCGACGAGCGGGCGGACCTCGCGCAGCCGCGCGGTCGACCACCGCTCGATCGCGACCGGTCGCCAGGGACCGCTCGTGACGGCCGTGAGCCCCCAGTCCCAGCCGAAGTTCGAGGCGTTCTTGCGGATGTACGGGAAGGGCTCGTCGTACGGGCCCGGCATGCTGCCGGCCTTCGCGGCGACCCGGCCGGCCTCGCGGTACGGCGACTCGAACAGGATCTCGAGGTCCTTCGTCGTCGCGCCGGACCCGGTCTGCACGCGCGCGTCGAAGCGGTAGCGGCGGTGCATGTTCCGGGTCGTGCCCACGGCGACGCCGTCCAGGCTCAGTTCGGACACCGTGTCCAGGCCGTCGCAGACCAGGTCGACACGCTCGTGGCCGCGCGGGTCGACGTCGACCGCGGTCCGGTAGGCCCAGTCGGCCCGGCCGACCCACTTCGCCGCCTGCTCGTTCAGGTGGAAGGTCGGGTCCGGCAGCAGGCCCTCCCGCTCCAGGTCGGTGTGCACCTGCCCCGGCACCGTCGCCGGGATGCTGCGTCCCGCGACGCCGTCCGGCGCGCCGGTTCCTCCGGCCATGGTCACGGTCCAGCCGTCGCGGAGTTCCTCGCGTTCGAGGGTCATGCAGGTCCTTCTCTTCGGCGGACGGGGTGTCCGTCGCCTCGGTCGGGACGCCGGCCGGTGGCCCGCCCCGTGGCCGGTTGGTCGGCCTGGAGGCGCGGCACCGGTTGCCCGGGCGTCGTCACGTCGCGCGCGCGATCGGGTGGCGCTCGCGCGTGGGGGTGCTCGGCGATGCTAGTACGGGATGCTTTCGGCAACCTACGTGGTGACAGCGCGACTTCGTGGTGACAGCGCGGTCTCGCGCGTGCAGGGTGGGGAGGTGATCACCGTTGCACTCGCCAGGACCCTCCGCGACGCCGGCCTGCGCTGGCACCCCGAGACGGGCGACCGGTTCGTCATCGACAAGCCCGAGGTGGACGAGGACGTCTACACCGTGTCCGAGATGACCGTCGAACGCCACGACTCCCCCACCGGCACGATCCTCGGCTTCAACGGGACGACCGAGTGGGCGCTCGACTCCGTGACCGCGTCGGAGTCGCTCTGGCTGCCGCGTGAGGACCAGTTGCGCGAGCTCCTCGGTCCGTCGTTCATCGGGTTGACCCGGGTGTCGGTGAACGGCCGGATCGTCTACACGGTCACCGCGACGATCGGCGGTGCTGACCGCAGCTTCGCGTCCGAGGTCCCCGCGATCGCCTACGGCCAGGCGCTGCAGGCGTACATCGCCGCTGCGCTGGAGTGACGGACCGCCCCTGTCCCTGGGCTGGGACAGGGGGCGGTCCGTGTTGGCTGCGCTGTGTCGTGCCGGCGCCGCTGCGCGTCAGACCTGGCGGTCGTCCGGGCGGCGCTGGCGGCGCCAGAGCAGCAGGACCGCTCCGGCGAGCAGGAGCACGATCGTCGCGGGGACGCCCATCGCGAGGACGGTCGATCCGGTGAACGCGAGTTCCACCGGCGCGGCGGAGGGCTTCTCGGCGGCGGGCACGGGCTGCGGCTCGGCGTGCAGCTTCGTGTGCACCTCGAGCGAGAACACCCAGACCGGCTTCGTCGACGCCGCGGCGGTGGTCACGCCGAACGTCGCTGGCGTCGCGGTCTGCCCCGTGCTCGCAGCACCCGGCTCCTCGGTCGTGGCACCGTCGGCGCGCGTGACCTGGCCGGCCACCTGACCGGTGATCGCGACCTCGCCGGTCGCTGCTTCTTCCTCGGTCACGACGTGCGCGTCGCTCTCGCACGTGGCACGCTGCCCCGGCTCGACCGTGGACTCCTCGCAGGTCACCGCGGGCATGCCCTCGGCCTGCTGCAGGTCGTGCACCGCGAGGTTGCCGGTG
The DNA here is from genome assembly GCF_004341255.1 of Curtobacterium sp. PhB142. Taxonomy (NCBI): domain Bacteria; kingdom Bacillati; phylum Actinomycetota; class Actinomycetes; order Micrococcales; family Microbacteriaceae; genus Curtobacterium; species Curtobacterium sp. PhB142. The sequence continues at coordinate 79,529 of NZ_SLUT01000010.1, forward strand.
TTGAGCACCTCGTAGCGGACAGACACGCGGTCGCCCGGGCGCAGCACGTGGTCATCGGCGACGACCTTCGTGCTGCCGTCGGTTCCGTGCAGCACCGGCTCGGCGGACAGGTCGAGGGCGCTCTTCGCCGTCAGGCCGACCTGGACCTCGTCGCGCGAGGTGACGGAGTCTCCGGCGGGACCGGTCGCGTCGAGCACCGCTGCGACCGTCACTGTGCCGTGGTCGACGTCCGCCTGGGTGAGCACGTACTGCGGGGTCGTGCAGTCGATCGACGCACCCGGTGCGACACCCTCGCCGACGCACTCGACCGGTAGACCGGCGAGTTCGACGACCTCGGCGCGCGTCCCCGTCAGCGTGACGTTCCCCGCGTTGGTGGCGCGGATGCCCACGCTCACGTGGTCACCGGCGCGCGGCGCCTCGTGCTCGGACTCCGCCAGGTGCGCGGTGACCTGGACCTGCACGCCCGGGGCGCGCTCGATCGCAGTGCCGGCCTTCGCGCCGGCAGTCACGGTCTGGTCGTCCGGGCCGACGGCCGCTGCGGTGAGGGCGAACTGCACCTTGCCCGCGTCGACGTCGCCCTGGGTGAGCGCGTACTCCGCCGCTGCGCAGTCCGCCGAAGCACCGGGAGCGACCCGCTCGGCGGGGCAGGCGATCGTCGTGCCGGCCCGCTCGTCGACGATGCCGCTCAGGTCGTGCACCGTGACGTTGCCCGTGTTCGTGATCGACATGCGGACCGATGCCGTGTCGCCCGCGGTCGGGGCTCCGTGGTCGGTGTCGTCGAGCGCAGCCGTGGCCGTCGTCGTGATCGACGGCGCTCGCACGATCGAGAGTGTCGTGTCGGCACGGGCCTCGACGCGCTGACGGTCGGCACCGGTCGCTGCGCTCGACAGCACGAACCGGACGGCACCGCTGTCGACGTCGCTCTGAGTGAGGGTGTACTCGGACACCTCGCACGTCACCGCGGCGCCCGGGGCGAGATCGTCGTCCGGGCAGTCGACCTCGAGGCCCGCACGGTCTTCGACCTTGCCGCGGATGCCCGTGACCGTGACGTTGCCGGTGTTCCGGATCGTCATCGTGACCGTCGCGGTGTCGCCGGCCAGGGGGACCTCGTGCTCGTTCGCATCGAGGACGCTCGTCGCCGACACGGCGATGGCCGGCGCGCTGACGAGCTCGACCACCACGGTGTCCGATGCCTGGGCACGCGAACCGCCGGGGCCGTTCGCGTGGACCGTGAGCGCGAATTCGACGGCGCCGGCGTCGATCTCGTCCTGCGTCAGGACGTGGTCGCCGACGGAGCAGGTCGCCGCGGCGCCGGGGGCGAGCGCACCCTCGGCGCACTCCACGTCCAGGTCGCGGCCGTCCACCTCGGCAGCGAGGCCCCGCAGGGTGGTGTTGCCGGAGTTGCGCGCCGAGACGGACAGCTCGACGTGGTCACCGGCCTTCGGTACGCGGGACTCGTCGGCCAGGCCGGCGGTCGCGGTCGCGACGATGCCGTGCTGGCGGTCGACGGTCACCGACGCAGAGTCCGAAGCAGTCACGCGACGGTCGTCGGGTGCGGTGGCGGTCGAGGTCACGGCGAACCCGACCGTGCCGGCGTCGATCTCCCGCTGGCTCAGGGTGTGGGCCGGAACGGTGCAGTCGACGCTCGCGCCGGGTGCGAGCGGGGAGGTCGGGCAGGAGACGGGCATGCCGTCGGGGTCCTCGACCTCGGCGGCGACGTCGCGGAGCGTGACGTTCCCGGTGTTGCGTGCGGCGACGCTCAGCCTGACCTCGTCACCGGGAGCGGGGGTCTTGCCGGCGGTGTCGAGCGTCGGGGTGACGGTCGTGGCGAGCGCGGGGGCCTGGGCGACCGTGGTCTGTGCGGTCCGGGCGTCACCACGGACCGGCTGACCGGCGGCGTCGACTGCGGTCATCGTGGCGACGAACGTGACGGTGCCGCGGTCGACGTCGTGCTGCGAGACGGGGTGCGAGCCCTCGACGGCGCACTCAATGGACGCGCCGGGCGCGAGGCGGGTCGGCGGGCACGCGACGGTCATGCCGGGCTCGTCGGCCACGGTCACCGCGAGGTCGCGGATCGAGACGTTGCCCTCGTTGGTCACCGTCACCGTGAGCCCGATGTCGTCACCGATCGCGGGGGCACCGCCACGCACGACGGGCGTGATGGCGAGCGTGGCGCGCGAGGTGGTGCTCGAGGTGGGAACGGTGGCGGTTGCGCTGGCCGTCACGGCCTGGCCGGCGCGCGATCGTGCAGAGACCGTGGCGGTGTCGTCGATCGAGCCGTGGTCCAGGTCGTCCTGCGTGACCGGGCGGGGAGCGGTCGCGCACGCGGCGGATGCTCCGGGGGCGAGCTGCTGCACGTCGCAGTCCGCGTCGCCGTTCGGGCTGGTCAGCGTGACGTCCCGCACCAGGACGTTGCCGGTGTTGTCGACGGTCGTGCGGAACGAGACGGTCTCGCCGAGGTCGGCGACGGCGTCACCGTTGCCGCCGGACAAGACGGCCTGGTCGGTGACGCGCAGCTCGTTCACCTCGGGGGCGAAGGTGATGCTCGCCGAGCCGGTCGGCAGGTCGACGCCGGTGCGCTCGGTCACGGCGTCTGCACCGATCGTGTACGTGCCGGGAGCCGAGGCGCTGACGTCGAACGTCACCGTGCAGTCCGGTGCGTCGATGTCCAGGTCGCCCGACGCACCGATGGTCGTGGCATCTGCCTCGACGTCGAGGTCCGCCGCGGCGCAGGTGGTCGCGACCTTCGGGTCGGACGCGACGCTGAGGCCTTCGGGCAGCGTCTCGGCGAAGGACCAACCGGGCTTCGAACCGTGCTCGCTCGTGTTCACGACGCGCGCCGTCATGCGCGCGGTGTCCCCGACGATCGGGGCGCCGGAGAACTCGTTCGCCAGGGTCGGGGTCGAGTCGACGATCGTCACTCGGTCGATCGCGCCGTCGTTGCCGCTGTAGGACGACTGGGCGTTGCGGAGACGCCATCGCAGGGTGTCGCCGGAGAAGAGCACGCCGCCGTTCGAGACGAACTCGCCGCCCTTGTACGTGTTGCCGCCCGCGGTGAAGGTGCTCGAGCGAGGGTCGTTGCAAGGGTCGAGGGGACGCTCGGACACCGGGTGCTCGGCAGATCCGTCCACCAGCAGGAAGTCGAGCAGCGGGTGGTCGAACCCGACACAGCTTCCGGCGGCGGCGCTGACACCGAACGACACGAAGCGTCCGGTCTGCCCGAGCGAGAAGTCATCGCGCGACTCGATCTGAACGGCGTTCCGCGGCAGGTTGCGCGACGCGGTCCAAGCACTCACGACGTGGTTGGTCTCCGGGTCCTCGCCGGTGATCTGCCCGAGGACCGACCCGAGCTGCTTGAGCTGGGGGTTGGCGTCGCAGGATGCCATGTCGGAGCTGCTGGCGCTCGTGACGATGCCGTTGCACTCGGCGGCGTTGATCCACGCCGGGTCGGCCGTGTAGGTCTCACCGTTCGCGCCCTTGTACGCGTTCAACAGCACCGGCGTCGTCGTGACGCCGTTCTCGAAGTCCTCGACGAACAGGATCGTGGAGTCGGCGGCAGAGTCGGTCCGTGCGGATCCGGCGTCGGCCGCGGGGGCCGGGACTGCCGTGGCGGCGAGCGGGGTGGCGAGCGCGGCGACCAGGCCGGCCGCGGTCGCCACGGCGGCGACGCGCGGCGCGGTGCGCGCACGAGGGCGTCGTGAAGCGTGTCGGTTCATCACGCCAGAATACCAATATTCTGCATTTGACTTGAACGGTCCTGAGAGCGAGCGGAATGCCTGGGAGCTGGTCGGGTGTTGTCTGGACTCATGACCGTTCCGAACATCACCCTGAACGACGGCAAGACCATCCCGCAGCTCGGCTTCGGCGTCTTCCAGATCGACCCCGCGTCGACCAAGGAAGCGACGCTCACAGCGCTCGAGGTCGGCTACCGCCACATCGACACCGCCGAGATGTACGGCAACGAGAAGGAGGTCGGCGAGGCCATCGCGTCGTCCGGCATCCCGCGTGACGAGATCTTCGTCACCTCGAAGCTCAACAACGGCTTCCACGACCCTTCGGCAGCTGCCGAGAACGGCAAGAAGTCAGCTGACCTGCTCGGCGGCTACACCGACCTGTTCCTCATCCACTGGCCGCTGCCCACCGTCTCGGACTTCGTGCCGACGTGGAAGGCGCTCGAGGAGCTCTACGCCGCTGGCACCTCCCGCTCGATCGGCGTCAGCAACTTCCAGGCCCACCACCTGCGCCGCCTGCGTGCCGAGACGGACGTCCCGCCGGCCGTGAACCAGATCGAGGTGCACCCGTACCTGACCCAGGACGAGCTCCGCGCCGTGAACAACGAGCTCGGCATCGCGACCGAGGCCTGGTCCCCGATCGCCCAGGGCCTCGTGCTCGACGACGAGACCATCACCCGCATCGCCGGCGCCACGGGCAAGAGCCCGGCGCAGGTCGTGCTCCGCTGGCACATCCAGCGCGGCGACATCGTGTTCCCGAAGTCGGTCACGCGTGCCCGCGTCGAGGAGAACTTCGCGATCTTCGACTTCGAGCTCTCCGACGAGGACATGACGGACATCACGACTCTCGACAAGGGCCACCGAACGGGTCCGGACCCGGACACGTTCGACTACGTCCCGGCCTGATCAGTCGGAACACACGACGAAGCCGCCCGGGGAGACCCGGGCGGCTTCGTCGTCTCCGTCGCGTCCGGAGTCGTACCGGTGTGGATCAGGCGTCGGCGTCCGGGCCCACCTCGAGTCGGCGACGTCGAAGCGTCAGGAGCACGCCACCGGCGGCCGCGAGCCCCAGGCCGAGGACCGCTGCGACGAGGACCCCGTCAGAGCCCGTCCACGCGAGCCGGTCCGGTCCGCCGGACGACGGTCCGCCGACGGTCGACGCGTTCTGGGGACCGTCCCCGGGCCCAGCGGCGGAACCGGCACCCGGTACCGCGGTCGGATCGGTCGTCGGCCCCGCGGTCGGCGCCGTGGTCGGATCCGGCGTGGGTTCCGCCGTCGGCTCCGGCGTGGGCCCCGGCGTCGGGTCGACCGCACCGCCCTCGATCTCCACCCGGAGCTCGGCGGACGCGACCTGCCCGGCGTTCGACGTGATCTCGTACCGCACCGGCGACGCGACCCCGCTGAAGCCGTCCTCGGGCGTGAACGTCACCCGCCCGGCGTCGTCCACGACGTACGTGCCCTCGCCCGGAACGCGCAGCTGTTTGCCGTCGTCGGACAGCTCCGCACCGTCGAGTCCCTCGTCGGTGAGCCGCAGCGAGCCGAGGTCGGCACCGCTGCCGTCGAGCGCGTCGTTCCCCACGACGTCCACGACCACGGGTTCACCCTGCTGTCCGGTCGCAGCGTCATCCGAGGCGACGGCGTCCGGCAGCACGACGTCGAACGCGATCGTGTCCGTGTTGTTCGTCAGGTCGACGTCGCTCACCGAGCCGTCCCGCGCGACCGCGGCCCGCCCTTCGTCGAACCGGCCGGTGGTGAAGTCGGTGACACTCTCCACCGGCGCCGAGTACGTCCCGCTCCTCGTGGTCGCCGGCACGGTCCCGCGGGCCAGCAACTCGATCTGTCCTCCGGGCGGCGCCGTCCAGTCGGTCGCCACGACTCCTGCGCCCTGATCGGCACCGCACGACGCGCCGCCCGTGGCCTCGCACGACCAGGTGACGTCCTCGAGCGGGAGCGCATCGATCAGTGCCGTCGTCCGCGCCACTGCGTCGGCGGGCCCACCGATCGTGGCCGGCCCGTCGTTGACCGATCGGACGCGGAACGACACGTCGTCGCCTGAGGTCACCGGCCCCTCGGTGCCCACTGACGCCGTGGTCACGACGTCAGTCGGCTGCGTGGCCCGCACGTTGCGGATCTCGTGGAACTCGGCCCGCCCGCCGGTCGACGCACTGAACCCGAAGCGCATCTGGTCGGGCAACGCCGTCGCCGGCAGGTCGGTCGAGATCAGGTGGTGCAGCTCCGCCGGCTCCGAGCCGACGGGGGTGGCGTCCGACATCGTGACGATGGCCGTGATGCCACCGGCGTCCCGGGGCACGACGTCGACCTTCACGTGCCGGTAGGTCGCCGTCTCGGCGTCGACGCCGCGGTCCTCGAGGAACCCGTCGCCGCGGTTGCCCGTCGTCGCCAGCACGGGGTAGCACTCAGCCTCGGCCCCGCGGACGGTGACGGCGTTCTGGATGAACTCCGGCAGCGCGAAGTTGCCGAACCGGTCGAACCCGACGCCGACGACACCGCCGTCCAGTCCTGCCGAGCAGGCGGACTTGCCGTCGAAGTAGCCGAGTCCGCCGCCCACAGGGCCGATGGAGTCGAGCGGCATCGCGGCGTCCTGCAGGAAGAACCCGATGCCGTCGGCGTACCCGGTGTCGGTGGGGCTCCACATCCGCTGGTCGAACTCGACGGTCAGTCCGTTGCTCGAGTCGTACGGCACCTCGTTGTACACCGCCGAGGCCATGTACTTGGCGTTGTCGGTCATCCGCAGCCACTTGCCCGCCGAGCCGTTCTCGACGATCGCGGCCTGCTGGTCGTTCGAGGCGATGCGAGCCCAACCCGACGGCATCGTGGTGCCGACGGGCAGGTCCACGAACGGATCGTGGACCGGGAACGGGTCGACGGCGTGGGCCGGTGGTGCATCTGCGACGACGCCCGCGCCGGCGACGAGCGCGCCCAGGGCGACCATCGGGACCAGCGCGACGGTGACGGCCGCGCGGGACGGACGGGCACGAGGCGGACGGGCCGGCGGTGGAAGAGCACGGGTGGAACGAGTGTGCATGGGAGTCCTCTCTGACGGTGCAGGAGACGACTGTGCACGGGCCGCGGAGTGGTCCGCAAGTATTATCCGTACGATATTACGCGTTCGGTATGGCGGGCCTCAGTGCGGGGCAGCGACCGACGCCGTGACCGTGAACTTCGGGGTGCGCAGGACCTGCCGCGTCGGCCCGACCAGGCGCTGCAGTACCGGCCGGTAGCGCAGGTGCCCGTTCCACACGCACCACAGTTCGCCGCCGGGCTGCAGGACAGTGGCCGCGTTCCGGAACATCGCCTCGGCCGCGTCGGTGGTCACCGTGGTGTCCGCGTGGAACGGGGGGTTGCAGAGCACGAGCTGGGCGGACCCGGCGGCGAGCTCGTCCCCGGCGTCGGTGCGCAGTGCCGTCACCCGGTCAGCGACGCCGTTCGCCTCGGCGGTCGCCCGTGTGGACGCCACCGCGATCCGGGACACATCGGTCGCGATCACCTTGACGTTCGGCCGCCGCAGTGCGATCGCCGCGGCGATGACACCGTTGCCGGACCCGAGGTCGACGACGGTCCGCGCGGTCGGCACCGCGGCGTCCATCGCCTCGAGCAGCACCCGGGTGCCCTGGTCGAGCGAGGCACCGGCGAACACCCCGCCGTGCGCGACGAGCGTCATGCCGAGGTCGTCGACGTGCACCGATCTGGGCCAGGGATTGGTCGCGGCCGCACGGTTCGCCTGGGCACGCAACGGGTCCTGCGCGATGAGCAGGCGCGACTTCCCCCGCCCCCGCGAAGCCGTGACCTCGCCGAACGAGCGGCGCAGCACGTCGTTCTGCGACAGGTTCATGTACTTGACGTTGCCGCCGCACAGCAGCACGACGTCGGGAGCGGCGAACCGCGCGACGGCCCGGGCGATCTCGTCGAGGCGGTCGTGTGACTTCGACAGCCGCAGCACGACGAGCCGGACGTCGCGGAAGGCGTCTTCGAGCGAGTCCGGGTGGTGGAATCCGCGCAGACCGAACGTGCCAGCGTTGGCCTCGAGCGCGCGTTCCCCGACGAGCGAGTCCTGCACGACGCGGATGTCCGATGCGCCGTACTGCGTGATGAGCCCGAGGGTCAGGACTCCAAGACGGTCATCGACGACCGCCACCTCGCCGGGCTGCCGCAGGGCGTCCCCGTGCACGTGCGGCGCCTCGTCGATCAGGAACCGGTCGGTGCCGTCGATCGCGATGAGGTCCGGGGCGGTGTCGTCGCGGCGGCGGAAGAGGTCGGCGAAGTCTGGCACCGCGTCAGCGTACCCATCCCTTGACGGCGGACCTCGCAGCGGCGCGGACGACCGCGTCCAGTTCACGCGGACCAGCGTGCGACTGCACGTCGCCGCCCGAGCTCCACGACGGCAGGTCGGTCCGGGGGCGCTCCTCGTTGCAGGGGACTCAGCCGGTGGTGCCCTCCGCACGCAGCTCCAGCGACGAGTCGCCCGCGACCGCGTCGGCCGGGACACGGACGACCGGCTTCCAGCGAAGCGTCGAACCCGGGGGCATCGAGAACCCCGAACCCGTCTGCAGCGTGAACCGCATCGTCGTGCCGCCGTCGGCGAGCGTCCCGCCCCGCAGCACGAGGTTCGCGCTCGTCCGCCAGTCCTCGCCCTGCTTCCGGTACATGCCGGCGAGCGTCGACTGCCCGGGTGCGAAGGCCGTGCCGTCCGGACTGGTCAGCGTGATCGCCCCGGTGATCGTCGAGATCTGGCCGTGGACCTGCAACCCGGCCTCGACCTCGACGTCGGCGCCGCGGGTCAGGGCGGTCTTCGGGCCCTGCAGTCCGGACAGGGACTGCCACCCCGGGATCGCCTCGGGCGCGGTCAGGTGCAGTTTGCCGTCCGCGATCCGGAACGCCTGGGGCGCGCTCGAGTCCGAGATGAGCGAGTCGGAACGGTACGCGGCGAGGAGCGTCGGTTGCGCGTGCAGGACGAGCACGAACTCGCCGTCCGCGTACGGGCGGTCCCGGAAGGTCTCGTCGAGGACCTTGCCCGTCTGGTTGCCCTGCACCGTGCCCGTGGCGAGTACCGTGCCGTCCGCCGCGAAGTGCGTGACGGTCAGGTAGGCGTTCGATCCCCAGGACCAGTGCGCGTCGTAGGACGTGACCGCCCGCCACCGGAGTTCCTCGTTCCGCTGATCGAGCCACAGGTCGCCGACGACGCGGTTCGACGCCCCGCGCAGCACGATCGAGTCCCCGCCGACGGCCGCAGTCCTGACGACGATCGTGTCCTCGGCGCCGGTGTCGCTCCGGAGCCGCACGAGGAGCCGTCCGGTGTCGGTACCGACGGCATCGGCGACCGCTGCGGCGTCCACGGCGGTCGCGCTCCCTCGGCCGCTCGCGGTCCCGAGCCCGGTGACCGTCGGCGCGGCGACCACGTGCTCGCCGACTGGCACGGGCGACACTGCTCCGGCGACCACGCCGACCGGCGGGTCGTAGTCGGGGACGAGTCGTTCCACGATGCGGTGTCGTGAGTCGACGTTGTCCCAGATGGGCTCCCGCAGGTCGGGGAGCGCACCGATGACAGCGCGGGTCGCGTCCGACATCGGGAACCCGAGCTGGTCGTAGAACGGCGCGAGGTCGCGGTCGGCCACCCGCGAGGCGACCTCGACGAAGATCGCGTGCTTGTCGTCGATGGTCAGGGCGTTCACGTTCGTCTTCGCCGCCTCGGCACGCAGCGCCGCGAAGAACCTCGGCAGGTAGCCGTCGCCGAACGCGCGGCGCAGCTGTTCCCATGCCAGGAGCCGGACCCGGTCGTGGGCGCCTTCCCAGTCCCGGTCCGCGATCGGTGTGGTGAAGTACCGCTCGAGGAGCGGGATGCTCTCGTCCCACCGGCTCCCGAACCCGAGTCCGTCCTGCACGGCGAGCGCGGACAGGTTGGTGATGGTCTCCGCGGTACCCGGGAAGATGTTGATCGGTGCTTCGTAGGTGTGGCCGATCTCGTGCCACAGCCCCCACAGCCCACTCAACGGAAGCCGGAAGAGATCGGCGGCAGCACCGGTGCCGGTCTGGAACATGATGCGCGCGTTGCTCGCGTTGGCGTACCCGGCACCGGAGTCGGGTGAAGCGATGTGGATCCGGTGCGGGTACTTGTGCGAGGTCCCGACGGCACGCTCGTCGAGGCCGTACGTCTCGTTCGTGAGCTCGATCACCCGGTCCCAGTTCGCGGTGCGCTCCGCGAGGTCGGCACCGGCGATGGCCGTGCCGGTCTTCGGCTTCTGGAAGTCGCCGAACATCCGGTCCGACACCACCTCGACGAACGGTGCATCGGCGAACCGCCGGAGGTCCGCTGCGAACGAGTCGGCGGTCGACTGGCCCCGGACGTAGGTCGGGACGGCAACACCGCCGGCGATCGTGACCGTCGCTTCCCCGGTGTCCGCCGCGCTGACCATCGAGACCATCCCGTCGTGCGGAGCCGTGACACGGTTCACGCCAGCGGTCAGTCGCGTCTGCTGGTACCCGACATCGGCGCCCGAGTTGTGCGCCGCGTACGGGCCGATCAGCCCGATGGCGACGTCCATCGCCGGCGCACCGGTCGGTACCGACACGGTGACGACGTCGCCGGCGGCGACGAACCGTCCGGCAGGCTGCAGATCACTGTGCCGGAACCGCCGTCCCTCTGCTGTGGCCGCGGCCGCCGCATCACCGATGCCGTGCACCAGGACGCTCGTCGCGTCGCCGTTCGCCGAGTGCTCGATCACCGTCTCGTGGACGTCGACTCCGCCGGTTGCCGCTGCGGCGACCCCGCCACCGATGGCGAGTGCCGTGACGACGAGGACAGCAGGGAGGGCAGGAAACAATCGCATGCAGATATTTTACATGCGGTATGGCGATTCGGGAAGGGTCAGCGCGGCCCGCGGTACAGCACGATCTGCGTGTTCCGCTGCGGCCGCGCACCGGCCCGCAGCGACACCGCGGCACCCGTCGTCGTCGCCGCGAACACGCGCGCGCCGGGCCGGTTGATGAGCTGGTCGGCCAACGCGGTCTCGAGCTCACGCACCCGGTCGCGTAGGTCCTTGTTCTCGTTCTCCAGGTCGAGCACGCGCCGGATCCCCTCCAGCGACACCCCCTCGGAGCCGAGGCGCGCGATCTCGCGCAGCTGCGCGACGTCGCGCATCGAATAGCGGCGGGAACCGCCGCGGGTACGGCCCGGCACGACCAGGCCGAGCCGGTCGTACTGCCGCAGCGTCTGCGGGTGCATCTCGGACAGTTCCGCGGCGACCGCGATCGCGAAGACGGGCGAGTTCTCGTCCATGTCGGTCATGGCGTGTTCCTTCCGTCGTTCGCGTGGGGTGAAAACCAGCCTGGAGGCGCGTTGCGGCTTCCTGACGGAGCCGCGCCGCGCCTCCAGGCCGGGTCTACTGCATTCGGTGCGTGACGCTAGTCACGCGCCTTGGCGAGGATGTCCTCGCGCGGGTTCTCGTCGGGAAGTGCCTCGGCGAGTGCCTCGACGGCCTCGCGCTGCTTGTCCGACAGGTGCGACGGCACCGCGACCTGGACGGTCGCGAGCAGGTCGCCCGTGCCGTTCTTCGTCGCGACGCCACGGCCCTTGACGCGCAGGACGCGACCCGACGGCGTGCCGGGAGCGACCTTCAGCTTGACGGGCGAACCGCCGAGCGTCGGGACCTCGATCGTCGCACCGAGAGCTGCCTCGACGAACGTCACGGGGACGTCCACGCGGAGGTTCAGCCCGTCGCGCTCGAAGACCGGGTGCTTGCGGACCGAGACGGCGACCACCAGGTCACCGGCCTCGCCGCCGTCGGGCGAGGGTTCGCCTCGGCCGCGCAGCCGGATCTTCTGGCCGTCCGCGACCCCCGCGGGGATGCGGACGTTCACCGGGCGACCGTTGCCCTGCGACAGCTTGACGGTGTCGCCGGCGATCGCCGTGGTGAAGTCGAGCGTCGTCGACGCCGTGACGTCCCGGCCCTTCGTCGGTCCGCCGAAGCCGCGGTAGCCGCCGGAGGTCTGGCCGAAGCCACCACCTCCGCCGAACATCCCGCCGAGGATGTCCTCGAAGCCGCCGGCGCCGCCCGGGCCGCCCTGGCCGAAGCGGACGCGCTGTCCGCCCCCGCCCTGCTGCTGCCCGAACATCCCGCCGAAGACGTCCTCGAAGCCACCACCCTGGCCTCCGCCGCCCGCCGTGAAGCGGGCGCCGGAGCCCATGGCACGGACCTGGTCGTACTCCTGGCGCTGCTCCTTGTCGGAGAGCACCGAGTAGGCCTCGCTGATCTCCTTGAAGCGGTTCTCCGCCGCGGCATCACCCGGGTTGGAGTCCGGGTGGAACTGCCGCGCGAGCTTCCGGTAGGTCTTCTTCAGCTCGGCCTCCGACGCGTCCTTCGACACTCCGAGGACCTTGTAGAAGTCCTTGTCGAACCAGTCCTGACTGGCCACTGGTACCTACCTTCCGTTCCGGCTCAGGCCGGGACCGCCACCGCGACCTTGGCCGCACGCAGGACGCGCTCACCGAGCTTGTAGCCCGGCTCGACGACGTCCGCCACGGTCTGGCCGGTGGCACCCGGGGTCGGGAGCTGGACGATCGCCTCGTGGATGGTCGGGTCGAAGGCTTCACCCTTCTCGCCGATCTGCACGAGCTTGAACTTGTCGAAGCCCCCGCGGATCTTCTGGCCGATGACCTGCATCGGACCCTCGGCGAGGTCACCGTGGGCCTCGGCCCGGGTGAGGTCGTCGAGCGCCGGCAGCAGGGCCCGCACCACTTCGGCGATGGCGACCTCGCGGTTGGCCTCGCGGTCACGCTCGACGCGCTTCCGGAAGTTCACCAGCTCGGCCTGCGCACGGAGCATGTCCGCGCGCATCTCGGCGACGAGGTCGCGGTCCGTGTCGGACAGCTTGTCCTCCTGGATACCGCGGGCGGCGTCGTCGAGCAGGGCCTGGTCCTCCGGGGAGAGGTCGTTCGCCGCGTCCGTTGCCGGACCGCCGGCGGCGGGGCCGTCGGTCGGTACTTCGACGTCGGGCCCCTCCGCCTCGATGAGGTCCTCGGGCTCGGCCGCGTTCGTGGCGTCGCCCTCGACCTGGGGTTCGTCTTCGTTGGGCGCGTTGCCCTTGGGGTCCGTCATCGTTACTTCTTGTCCTTGTCGTCCTCGTCGTCCACGACCTCGGCGTCGACGATGTCCTCGTCGTCCGCCGGCTGCTCACCCGCGGGCTGCTCGCCACCGGGTGCGCCGGCTGCTGCGTCCTGCTGGGAGTAGATGGCCTGGCCGAGCTTGCCCTGCGACTCGTTGAGCTTGTCGAATGCCGTCTTCACGGCGTCCTCGTCCTCGCCCGCGAGCGCCGACTTGAGCGCGTCGACGTCGGCCTGCACCTCGGACTTGACGTCCTCGGGGAGCTTGTCGTCGTTCTCCTTGATGAGCTTCTCGATCGAGTAGACGAGCTGCTCGGCCTGGTTGCGACGCTCGTTGGCCTCGCGACGGGCCTTGTCCTCGGCCGCGTGCTCCTCGGCTTCGCGGACCATGCGCTCGATGTCCTCCTTCGGCAGCGACGAGCCGCCGGAGATGACCATCGACTGCTCCTTGCCGGTGCCCTTGTCCTTGGCGGACACGTGCACGATGCCGTTGGCGTCGATGTCGAAGGTGACCTCGACCTGTGGGACGCCACGGGGAGCCGGCGCGATGCCGGTGAGCTCGAACGTGCCGAGCGGCTTGTTGTCGCGGGTGAACTCGCGCTCGCCCTGGAAGACCTGGATCGCGACCGACGGCTGGTTGTCGTCAGCCGTCGTGAAGGTCTCGCTCCGCTTGGTCGGGATCGCGGTGTTGCGGTCGATGAGCTTCGTCATCAGGCCGCCCTTGGTCTCGATGCCGAGCGACAGCGGCGTGACGTCGATGAGCAGGACGTCCTTGCGCTCGCCCTTCAGCACACCGGCCTGCAGTGCGGCGCCGACGGCGACGACCTCGTCCGGGTTGACGCCCTGGTTCGGGGACTTGCCACCGGTGAGCTGCTTGACGACCTCGGCCACGGCGGGCATGCGGGTCGAACCACCGACGAGCACCACGTGCGCGATGTCGTTGACCGAGACACCGGCTTCCTTGATGACGTCGTTGAACGGCTTCTTGGTGCGGTCGAGCAGGTCGGAGGTCATCTGCTCGAACTGCGCGCGCGAGATGGTCTCGTCGAGGTTGAGCGGGCCCTCAGCCGTGAGCGTCAGGTACGGCAGCTGGATGTTCGCCGACATCTGCGACGACAGCTCCTTCTTGGCCTGCTCAGCGGCTTCCTTCAGGCGCTGCTTGGCGATCTTGTCCGTGGACAGGTCGACGCCGTGCTCGTCCTTGAACTTCTTGATCAGGTAGTCGACGATGCGCTGGTCCCAGTCGTCGCCACCGAGGCGGTTGTCACCGGAGGTCGCACGGACCTGGATCGTCGAGAAGTCGTCGTCCTTGCCCACCTCGAGCAGGGAGACGTCGAACGTGCCGCCACCGAGGTCGAAGACCAGGATGAGCTCGTCTTCCTTGCCCTTGTCGAGGCCGTAGGCCAGAGCGGCCGCGGTCGGCTCGTTGATGATGCGGAGGACGTTGAGGCCGGCGATCTCACCGGCGTCCTTCGTGGCCTGGCGCTCGGCGTCGTTGAAGTACGCCGGCACGGTGATGACCGCGTCGGTGACGTCTTCACCGAGGTACTGCTCGGCGTCGCGCTTGAGCTTGCCGAGGGTACGGGCCGAGATCTCCTGCGGCGTGTACTTCTTGCCGTCGATCTCGGTGGTCCAGTCGGTGCCGACGTGACGCTTGACCGACGCGATGGTGCGGTCGACGTTCGTCACGGCCTGACGCTTGGCGGTCTCGCCGACCAGGACCTCGCCGTCCTTGGTGAAGGCGACGATCGACGGCGTGGTGCGGAGCCCCTCGGCGTTCGCGATGACGGTGGGCTCGCCACCCTCGAGAACGCTGACGACCGAGTTGGTGGTTCCGAGGTCGATGCCTACTGCACGTCCCATGTGTGGTGCTCCTTCTTGCTCGAGGTAAGTCGTTGGACTTGCGTCCGATGGACTCAACTCTACTCAGACCCCGGCTCGCGTCAACTCAGGGCGGCCGAAGTTGCGTCGATCCCACTCAACTCCCAGCCAACAGCGCGCCATACAATGTCTCGTATGCCATGTGTAATGTGATATTCTTGGCTTGCAGGCCAACCGAGAGGTCCTGGGCTGCGATCCTCCACCGTGCCGCGGATCCCCGGCGGCCCTCCCCGAAAGAACGTCACATGTCTCGAAAGAAGAGCTTGGGTTCAGCCGGTCGTTGCAACACCACCGTGATTTGGAGTGTTGCAGATGGGATCGAGGCTGGAACACCGTGCGCGAGAGGCGCGGTTCTGG
>NZ_SLUT01000011.1:0-82554 GCF_004341255.1 Curtobacterium sp. PhB142
CGGGGTCGACGCCGAGTGAGTGGAGGCCGTCACGCTGCGCGGCGAGGTCCTGGCCAGAGGTCGAGACGCGGGCGTATCCGACGAGCATGCGACGACTGTAGCGTTTAAGGTACCTTCACCGGGCATTTATGCGGGACAGTCATACGGGAATCGCGGGCCCAGGTAACTGCTGGGTTCTGGCCCTCATCTCAAGGCGTTCAACTCTGCACCGGTGGACGACCGGCTATCGGGACATCGACACGACTGGCTTCGTATGCGTACGATCGGCGCAGCCGGTGCTTCCGTCGGCGCATGGGGAGTGTGTCTCCCGGGTGGGTGGGCTCCGTTTGTGGAGCTCACATGGCTGTCGTCTATCGGCGTCTCCTGGCTGACCGTCCCTTCGCGGCCGGCGTCGGATCGGTCGTCCTCTCAGCCGTCGCGCTCGGGATGATCCCCCTGTCGCTGATCCAGTCCTCCGGCGAGTCCTTACTTCCGGGGCCTTTGCCGCCGGCGTTTTCGCGCTGGCGAACGCGGTGGGCGTCCCGATCCAGGGGACGCTGATGACTCGGATTCCTGCGCGTTGGGTCGTGGGCACCAGCGCGGGTGTCAAGCTGCGTCTTCATGCTCGTGGTCGCAGCGGCGCCGTGGTCGGCGGCGCAGCCGGTCCTCCTTGCTGGAGCCGGGATGTGTTCCGCAGAACCAACCTCCGTCGTGGGTCGGTACAGTCGTCCGTCACCGCCACGGGACCACCGGCATCGTCGAACTGGCAACGCTCGTGCATCAGGACCGCTTCGGCATGCCAGTGCTGCTAGTCCGGCTGATCCTCATGGTGTTCGGCTGCGCCGCGCGGCGACTGGAGCGGCAGCGCGTTCACAATGTGCACGGGCGTTCCGGCGCTCGCTCGCGGTGTGGTGATCGGCGGCCCTGTGTCGGGGTGGATGCCGTGTCGGGATGCGAGGGCGCCTGCTGCTGGTTCGGGTTCCATGCAGACGCCCTCGCGCTACGACGCCGTCGGGTTCGACATTGGAGTCTTAACGATGCCAGCCCGGTAACAGGGTGTCGGGCATCCGCGGCTAGGGTCCGCGGAGTAGCTCCGATGACAGTACGTACCGACGGGACTCTGCACCGACAAGAGCACCGTATAGGGGATAACCCATCCAGCTGCCGGTGTCTCCACGCATGAGCAACGCCCCGTCGCGAGCGACGGGGCGTTGGCCGTTCCGGTCTGCCATGCACAGCCGGAGTACGTGGGGTGTTACTTGATCTGTGCGGTGATGGTGGCGGTGCCGACGAGGAGGCCGCGCTTGACGGCGTCGGTGCCGAAGGTCTTGTTCAGCAGGCCGGCGGCGTCTTCGGAGACGTGGACGGTGGTGCCGGTCAGGATGGCGTTGTCGCCCTCGAGCTGGAGGGGCTTGAGGGAACCGCCCCAGAGCTCGAACAGGAACGCGTTGGACGCGGCGACCTTGCCGTTGACCAGGACGTCACCGTAGAGCTTCGAGGAGCCCGGGTTCACGACGAAGTTCTCGAGCGTGACGGTGGTGTCGCCGGCCTTCAGGGTCAGGCCGGAGTCGTCGTGGTTGAGCAGGCCCTGCACGTAGGGCTTGTAGTTGCCGTCCGGCGACCAGTACGTGACCGACCCGGCGGTGATCGGGAACGACACCGACCCGTCAGCCAGGGTCGCGTCTCCCGAGACGCCGGGGGTGAGCTTGAGGGCGGTGAGGGCGTCGGTGAAGCCGGAGTCGAGCTTCACGGCGGTGGAACCACCCAGGACCTCGGGGACCGAGGCGACCGGTGCGGGGATCTTCGACGACGACGACGAGACCGTGTGGATGGTCGGGGTGGCGGCCTGTGCGGAGGAGATGCCGAACGCGGCACCGCCGAGCACGAGGGCGCCGGTCGTGGCGAGGGTGATGGAGGTCTTCAGGCTCTTGCGCATGGTGATCGTTTCCTTTGCTGAGGTGTCGCGCTCGGCGCGGCTGCTGTGTGCGCGCCGAACACACCCTGGTGCAGGGTGGAGAACCAGCAATGTGCGGCTGGTGAGCGCTCCGGGTGGTTCCCGGTCTGTGCAAGCTATTCGGCGCCCTCCGACGAGGAGATTGGAACCCCGTACCCCGTTACCGCATCGTAATATTTGTTGTGGGAAATGTAACCTGTTCGAGGGTCGTGTATTTGTCGGAGCCCGTCTCGATCCAAGATCGGCTACTGAGACGCTGCTGCGTCTGATTCAGGGCAAGGAGAAGGTGCAATCTGCTCGGCGGCGGCGGCGTGTTCCGCGTCAGTTGGCAACCGTGCCCGTGCCTGGGTCAACGACCTCTCCCGTCCGGTCGACCTGCGCGTGCAAGCCGAGGCCCCGCACGATGAGCCCGACGACAATCCCTGATTCCGTTGCCCACTGCGGACGGTTAATCGCGGACCCGATTCCGTGGAGCACGATGAGGACAGCTCCGGCGGTGACGTCACTGCGGATGGATCCTTCGGCGGCGGCGCTGGCCATCAAGTCCGTGAGCGTGCGTTCCAGTTGGCTCCCACCGTCGGCTTGCGCTGAGGAGTCGACGTCGGCGGCGAGGGCGCGCGCGAGTGCTGCGTGTTCGACGACGTAGTCCACAAACGCGCGGAGGAACACCTCGAGGCGTCGGCCAGGTGGCTGCGTGGAGTCGCTCGCCTGGTCACAGAGCGCGGTGATCTCGTTCCGGTACACCGCCGCGGCCAGCGCGGCGCGATTGGGGAAGTGTCGGTACAGCGTCCCGACCCCCACACCTGCGCGCGCCGCAAAGTCGTCGAAGCGAAGCAACTCGCCCTGATCGAACACTGATCGAGCTGCCGCGATGATGGCAGCCCGGTTGCGGCGTGCGTCAGCTCGCAACGGCTTCTGTTCGGCCATGTGTGCTCCCGTTGACAGGTGGAGACGGTCTCCGTATCGTCTGGAACGGAGATTGTCTCCATTTTAGCAGGGAGTGCGTGATGCGGGTACTGATGTTCGGCCGTGGTGTCATCGCGACGATCTACGGACAGGCGCTTGCGGACGCAGGGCACGACGTCGTGTTCGCTGTCCGGCCGGGCCGGATCGCGGAGTACGGCGGCGAGGTGCACATCGACCTCGTCGACGGGCGGCGATCGGCGTTGGGGCGACGGTCGTTCTCCATGTTCAACACCGAACTGCGCGACGTCTCGGACCCGGGCCAGGGGTTCGATCTCATCGTGGTGAGCGTCGGGCACCACCGTTTGCGCGAAGCTGTTGCGTCCGTTGCCCCGCACGTCGGTGATGCCACTGTGCTGATCTTTGGCAACGTGTGGGACGAACCATTGTCCGCGGTTGCTCCGCTCCCTGAAGACCAGGTTCGGTTCGGGTTCCCCGGTGCTGGCGGCGGTTTCGACAGCGACGGCGTCCTGCACGGTGCTGTCTTCCGCTCGGTCATCCTCGGTGTCGCGGGGACGTCGGCTGACCGACGGGACCGCGTCGTGCAGACGGTCTTCACACAGGCCGGCTTCGTCGTGAAGGAACAATGCGACATGCGTGGTTGGCTCTGGCTGCACTTCGCGATGGACGTCGGAATGTTCTCCCAGGCCCTGCGGAGCAATGGGCTGGCGAACATGATCGGGGACCGGGCCGCACTGCACGAGGCGTTCCGCACGAGCCGCGAATTGCTGCCCGTCCTCCAAGCCCGAGGGGTGGACCTCCGACGTCACCGCGGCGTGATGCTGCCCGCTCGGCTCCCTCGGTTGGCTGCCACCGCTTCGGCAGTGGCCACCGCGCTCGTCCCGATCGCGCGGGTGAGCCTCGCAGCGCACACCGACCCGAACGCAGCCGAGCCCACTGCAGTCATCGCAGACGCACTCGCCACGGCCCGTCAGCTCGACGTCCCCACGCCACGCCTCAACCGGGCGGTGCAGGCGGACCGGTAGGGAATCCCTTGTCGGAACGCCGAGCACTCAGCTTTGGCGGTCATTCGGTACGGTCAGGGACGTGGGTGTCCTCTTCCTTGCGGTTGGTGCGGTGATCTGCATCGCCTGGGGCTGTGCCCTCATGCTTTTCCCAGGCCCGATCGCACGCTCTGCGCGGAAGGTCGAAGGAGAGTTCTGGGGACGCCAGATCACTCCGGAGCTGACGCGGTTCATCGGATGCGGATTCTTCCTCGGAGGCCTCATCGCAGCAGTGACGCTGGTCGTCGGACTCCTCAGACACTGACTCGTCAGGTGCCCGCTCGAGGATCGGCCACCGGACAGCGGCCAACTACGCCTCACTGCCATCAAGTCGACCTGGTTGGGTGGAGTCCATGTGGATCCCCGGACTCATCGCTGGGCCGGCAATCGTTGCAGTAGCGGTCACCGCGTTCGTGTGGCCGGCGCCGATCGCGCAGTACTTCGTCGACGCCCAGCGGAGCGCCCGCGGTCCGCAGAGTGCGATGACTCCGGGGCTCGTCCGCGTGCTCGCGGTAGGGCTGGCACTGATCGGCATCGTCTGGACACTCCTATCCATCTTCGGTCACCCCGAGTGACCAGAGAGTCGCAGGCGCGACCAAATCGAGTCCGGTAGGCGATCCGCTACCGGACGCCGGAACGCATCTGGCTTCGTCGGCCCACCCATGTCGAGGGACCCCAGCATCATGTTGCGCGCTGGTAGGGGCTACGGACCGTATGAACCACTCACCGAAGTGAGCAGCTGCCCGCCGTTCAGGATCAACACGAACGTGATTCCAGTCGCGGAGGCAACAGCGACTGCAACCAGGGCCGCGATCATTCCAGTCCACCGGCGGTACCGCCCGCTGACGGCAACCGCGCCAAGGACGACTAGTCCCAGGACATGGGTGAGCACCAGCGGGATGCCGCCCATGAGCAGCGTCGTGCCAGCCATCGTGGTGCCCGCAGCAACAGCCTTCGGCTGTTCGGTAGCTTCCTCCAACGAGGCAAGACTGAGCCACAACCACGCGCCGGCCATGATGGGCAGCCCGAGCACCGCGAGAACCCAGAACAACACCGCACTTCGTGTCGACTTCCAGCCGCGCTCTACAGACGGACCCTTCAAGGCGCGATCCCCATGGTCAGTACACGCCGTCGGGGTAGGGCTGGTCGCACTGCTCCGCTGTATGACCCGGCCCGGCCATCCGGCGAATAGTGAGCTGTTGACCGACGGCCAGCTCGTGCCCGTATACCTCTGGCTCTTCATTGGCGAGGTAGATGTCGGCAGTACAGAGACTGAAACGCGCAGCGATTCCTGTCACGGCGTCCCCCGATGCCACGGTGTAAACGAAAGACAAGGGACCGCCGGTGACGCTTCCATTCGCCGTCACGGTCCTCCCGTGATCTTCCGGCGGAGCACTCTCGGAGACCGCAGACGTCGAAGCCGACGGCTGACCAGAGGACGGGACCGGAGTGGCGTCGGGTCCGGAACTGTCAGTGCAACCGACAGCGGTGAAAGCAAGAACGGCCATCATGGCAACCGACGCGATCGTGCGCATCGAGACCCCCATCTCGTCGACTTCGGCGTTCGCGCCGACTCTACCGGGGCCGCCGAGCAACGGCGTGTGCTGTCGGATCGTCTACCGATAGCGGATCGGCTACCGGACCGCCGAGCGCTCGCCTGTTGGACTACATCAAGAACTCGGTCGCTGCTTCGACCCCTTCAGTCATCAGGCTCCAGCTCGGCCGGGCGAAGTCCTCCCGTCTCAAGCGCACCCTGACCTCGTCAACGACCTCACCGGCGCGGGTCTGGGCGCGAGTGACACCGTTGAGCTCGTAACCGAGCTTCGCGGACACCCGAAGGGATGGCTCGTTCCAAGCGACTGCGCTCGACTCCGCCCACTCAGCTCCCAAATGGTCGAACGAGAACAGCAGTAGCGCCGCCCGCATTTCGGTCCCGAGCCCGTGGCCCTGATGTTCGAGGGCGAGCCATGAGCCGCTCTCGACGGTCTTGCGGGCGTTGAAGCGGCGAGCGTGCAGCTCTTGGACCCCGACCGGTGTCCCCTGGTGAAGCACGGTGAAGCTCACACCCCACGAGTCACGGCTCACCCCGGACCGGAGCTTCCAGTGGTACTGCGCGAGAGAACGAGCCAACGTTGTCGGTTCTGCGTCCGTCCATGGGACACCGAACGGCATCCGAGCGGGATCGTGGACGCCGGACAGGGCCACGTCGACGAGCCCAGGAAGATCCTCGTCGCGCAGGGGCCGCAGTTCCAGCCGAGGAGTGATGAGGCGCAGCCCAAACAAGGGCCAAACGTGATCGAGATCCATCGCCCAACGATAAGAGCGCGGCGTCGAACGTTACGGGCCAGCGATGTCCCGTTGGCCGATTGACTAACGGACGCGCCCTACCCGGTCCCCATCTGACTCGTCGTCTCGAGTGTCCGCTCTCGGTCGTCGCAGAACCAGCGCTGCGCATCCTGCGGCTAGGCACCCGCAGACGGCTGCCGCCGGCAGGACAAGTTGCCAACCGCCCGCCGTCAACAGCAGACCGCCCAGACTGGCCGCGATCAACGCAAGCACTCCCACCACGACCGATGCACGACGCACCGGATGTGCCGCGGGTGCGTCCTCGGCGCGGTTCCGCACGACTATCCCCACCCGAGTGACGACCGCGGCGACCGCGACTCCCAATGGGACAGCGATCTGTGAAGCGAAAGCCACGGATCGCCAGTCCACGTAGCTGAACCTGATCATCCCGAGGCTGAACATCCCGACCGCGAAGACTGCGCCAGCAGAGACGACTACAGCGGGGAGGGCCGCTCGGCGTAGACAACTCATCGTCCTCGTGTCCCGAGACTGACCCATGTGGACAGGCTAGGACGCACATCGGCATCATGCGACCGAAGGGCGAGCGGACCTCGTTGCAGAAGTTGCTTGACCGACGTCGCGCCCGATGACCGATCCGTCAGCGAGACAGGTTGCTACGCCAGCGGTGGCCGGAGTGCGGCTGCTTCAGCCGCGGCGAGACCTTGCTCGGCTGAGGCGAGAAGAGCGGTGTCGTGTCCGCGTCGGAGCTCGACCGTTTGACGGAAGTCCTCGATTGCTCGGTCCGCGCTGCCGGCGGCGAGCAACGCCTTCGCTCGGTGTTGCCGCATGACGGCCTCGCGGGCTGTTCCAGCGCACTCCGCAACGAGTCGGTCATACTCCCGGACCGCGCTGAGGTGATCACCCAGATCACGTTTGCAGTCTGCGATCAGTGCTCGCACGCGCATGCTCTCTGGGAGTCGTTCGAGGCGCTCGAGGGCGTTCTGCGCGTGACCGGTCCACAACAGTTCAATGACTGCAACCAGCGGGTCACCTGCCATGCCGTCACGGAACTTCGCGAGATCGGTGATCGCTGGCCGAAGGTCAGCGCACCGAATGACCCAGCCAGGTCCGCCCTCGACGTCACTCGTCATTGCAACACCGTAGAACGGATTGCCCGTGATCCCTCATCTGCTCGCCAAGACGACCGCGGCTCGCCCGGTAGTCGACCGGCTAATGGGCACGTTCCGGAGCACAGAGGCGATCCGATCGGACCGCGATAGTAGGGTGCCGACCGTTATGACCCGGAAGTGTGGGTGTCGAAGGAGGCGGCATGATCGCGGAGCTCAACAGACTGGTCGACCTGATCGAAGGTCGCCTGAACGACAACCTCGACGTTGCATCCTTGGCGAGGGAACTCGGCACGACGGAGTACCACCTCCGTCGAATGTTCTCGTCACTCGCTGGGATGCCCCTGTCGGAGTACATCCGGCGTCGCCGAATGTCAGTCGCGGCAGCGGATGTCCTCGGAGACGGAAACCTGTTGAGCATCGCGGTGCGGTACGGCTACGGCTCCACCGAGGCATTCGGTCGAGCGTTCCGATCAGTGCACGGTGTCAGCGTCGGCAGCGTCAAGCGAAATGGCGGCCCCCTTCGAACGCAACCGCAGCTCAGGTTCCGCCTGACCGTAGAAGGGAACATCACCATGGACACCCGCATCACCGATCGACCGGCGTTTCACCTCATCGGCCACGCCATCCGCGTGCCCCTCATCCACGAGGGCATCAACCAGCAGATCCAAGCCCACATCGCCTCACTTCCGGCAGCAGAACACGCACGCCTCAAAGCCCTGAGCGACACCGAACCGGCCGGCCTGCTTCAGGTCAGCGCCGACGTCGACCCGGACTACACCGAGGGGAGCGAACTGACCTACCTGCACGGAGTAGCCGTCACGGAGAAGGCGCCGATGATCGGAGATCTCGACACGATCGAGGTTCCGGCCGGCACGTGGGCCGTGTTCCACACCGAGGGCGAGTATCCGGCTGCGCTGCAAGAGGCATGGGCCGCGACCGCGACCGACTGGTTCCCGTCGAACCCCTGGCGGCTCCGGCCTGGACCGTCCATCGTCGCGGTACTCGACCGCGCTGGCGACTTCAGCACGGCCACCTGCGAGCTCTGGCTCCCTGTCGAGCGCGCTGAGTAGAGAAGGACCTGTCGGCCGTGGGATGCCGGCAGGTCCGCCGCCCGTTGATGGATCCGCTACCGGGACGCGATCACGACACAGAGCGAAGCGAGAAGGACGACACAGAGCGAAGCTGCTCACACCTCAGCGAACGCGGGATCCGGAGGAAGCGGCTCAACTTCCCGTGACGGGACTCAGCTGACGGCAGGGTCAGCGCGCGGCGTGCTCGCGTGCTTCCATGGCGTCCCAGGCGAAGCTCGCGAGCCAGTGCGTGGAGTAGTACTCCTCGCCGACGCTGGCGGCCAGACCCGAGGCCAGCAGCCGGTCCGCCGCCTCGTCGAGCAGGCTCGCGAGCCCGTCGTCGTCGAGCTCACCGGCGCGCAGGGCGTCCGCGATGCGCCGGGCCGATCCCGCTCGCGACAGGTCGAGCCCGAACAGGTGCACCTGCTGCGGGTCGTTCTCGTCGCGGACCACGGTCGACTGCAGGATCGCGTCGCCCGACCGCACCTGGGCGAAGAAACCGTCCGACCACGTCGCGAACTCGGCCGGGGTCAGCACGGCGCGCATCAGGTCGGCCTCGGCCAGTCCGGCGGACAGGAAGTCGTGTCCGCTGCGCTCCCAGGGGAACGGCCACCCGGCGTCCTCGCCGAACCACTCGCGCGCCGCCCGCTCCACCGTCGCGGCGAGCTCGTCGCGGCCGAGCGCCCGTGCGGCGTCGAGCACGAGCAGCAGCCCGAACGCCGAGTTCGAGTGCACCCCGTGCCGCACTGGGTGGGCAGCGCCGTCGACCCAGCGGGTGACGAGGTCCTCGAGCACGTCGACGACGGGCGCGAACCCGGGGGCGAGCTGCCGGATGGCCGGCACCTCGGACGCGGAGACCTCGGCGGCGAGCTTCGCGAGCCAGGCCCACCCGTAGGGGCGCTCGTAGTGCGGCGTCGTGTGGAAGTAGGCGGCTTCCGTCGCCAGGTGATCCGCGCGCAGGTGGGCTTGCAGGATCGTGGTGAGCCGGGCCTCCAGGTCGGCCGGCAGGCCGTGCGCGACCAGACGCGCTGCGAGCCAGTGCATGTGCACGGACGAGTGCCAGTCGTACGACGTGGCGAAGGCGGGGTGCAGCTCGACCGGCAGCGCCCGGTCGTCCGGGCCGGACGTCGTGTGGTGCGCCGCGTACGGGTACTCGCGCGAGGTGTTCTCGGCGGCGACGGCCGCGAAGCGGTCGGCCCACGCGGCCCGGGTCAGGTCGAGCGGGGCAGCATCAGAAAGCGACAAGGTACATGACTCCCATGTTGACGACGAGCAGGATGGCGGCGGTCGGGATCTGCGCCTTGATCGGACCGTACTTGTCCCGCATCTCGAGCAGGGCAGCCGGCACCAGGTTGAAGTTCGCGGCCATCGGCGTGACGAGCGTTCCGCAGAAGCCGGCGAGCATGCCGATGGCGAAGATCGCGGCGGGGTTGCCGTCGAAGCCCTGCACCAGGACGGGCCAGCCGATCGCGGCCGTCATGATCGGGAAGGCGGCGAACGCGTTGCCCATGATGATCGTGAACAGGGCCATGCCGAGGCAGTAGACGACCACCGCGGCGATCAGCGACCCGCCGGGCAGGATCGACTTGATGATCGTGCCGACGGCGTCGCCGACCCCGGCCTGGGTGAACACGATGCCGAGGGTGGAGAGCATCTGCGGCAGCAGCGCCGCCCACCCGATGGCCTGCAGCAGACGACCGCCCTCGCGGATGGGCGTGGCGATCCTCGGCGGGCGCAGGACGAACACCGCGACGACCACGGCCAGCACCGAGCCGATGCCCAGTCCGGTCAGGGTCGCACTGCCCTCGGCGAGCAGCGGCGCACCGCCGATCGAGACGAGCGGACCGAGCGTCGCCACGAGGACGGCGACCACGGGCACGACCAGCGCCGGGATGAAGAGCTTGTTGCCGAACCGGGTGGCGAACGCCGCACGCTCGTCCGGGCTGGTCGTCGCGAGGACGCTCGTGCTGGCGGACGGCTTCGTGGCCGCAGCGGTGGGTTCGGCCGGACCGGTCTCCGCCCCCGTGCCGGCACCCGGGATGCTGGCGACCCGCGTGCGACTGGTGGTCCCGGTGAACCCGAGCCCGGCGAGCGCGACCATCACCAGGACGGCGATGCCGAGCACCCACGACGGCGCGGTCTTCGCGGCGACGAAGGTGCCGTAGAAGAACGAGACCCCGAGGATCCCCCAGAACGCCGCGTTGCCGAGTCGCTTCGCGTGCGAGGTGTCCGTGACGATGAGGACGGCGACCGCGATGAAGAACGCACCGATGAGCCAGTAGAGCCATTCGCTGGTGATCACGCTGCCGCTCCCTGCGTCTGGGCGTCCACGCGTGCGTCGGCGGCCATCTTGTCGAGCGTGCGGTCGAACAGCAGCAGCCGCGTGCCGTGGACCAGGAGCGCGGCGATACCGGTCGGGATCGCCCACAGCGCCAGGTCGATGGGTTCGAGCGACAGACCGTAGGTGGCATCGACGAAGGTCGTGATGAGCAGGATCGAGCCGACGGCGACGAAGACGTCCTCGCCGAAGAAGACCCCGACGGTGTCCGACGACGCCGAGTAGCCCTTGATCTTCTCGCGCATCCGCTCGTCGATCCGACCGTACTTCTTGATCGCCGCCCCTTCGGCCATCGGGTGCACGAGGGGCCGCACGGTCTGCGCCGGCCCGCCGATGCTGGTGAGGCCGACCGCGGCCGTGACCTGCCGGATGGCCAGGTACCCGGCCAGCAGACGACCCGTCGTGAGCTTGTCGAGCTTCGCGATCAGGCGCTTGGCCTGGTCCTGCAGCCCGTAGCGCTCGATCAGGCCGATGACCGGCAGGACGAGCGCGAAGGTCGTGACGGACCGGCTCGACGCGAAGCCGTCGCCGAACGCCGTGAGGATGCCGACGGGACCGATCCCGCCGATGGCCGCGGTGACGATGCCCGCGACGGTCACGACGAGCAGCGCGTTGATGCGCAACGCGAACCCGATGATGACGACGGCGACGCCGATGAGGACGAACATGCGGGACAGTCTGGACCGCATTGTTCAACAATCGCAAGGGGGCGTTCTGCTCTGTAACACGACGGTCACACGGTGCGGGGTTCGCACCTGCGATGCCCGAGGCCGTGTCAGGATCGGGACATGACCCGAACCGTCAGCGGCGCCGACTCGACGGCCGACCGGCTGCGCACCATGATCGCGGCGGGCGAGTTCTCCCCCGGGGCACAGCTGTCGGAGGAACGGTTGAGCGACCAGCTCGGGGTGTCACGGAACACCCTGCGCGAGGCCTTCCGGCTGCTCGCGCGGGACCGGCTGGTCGAGCACGTGTTCAACCGCGGGGTCTTCGTGCGACGCCTCTCCGCCGAGGACGTCACGGACCTGTACTCCGCCCGTCGGGTGCTCGAGGAAGCCGCGGTCCGCGCGTGCTCGCCGACGTCACCCGCGCTCGACGCAGCGGCGGCGGCCGTCACGGCTGCACGGGACGCTGCCGCCGCGGGCGACTGGGGCGCCGTGGGCACCGCGGACATCCGGTTCCACTCCGAGCTCGTGCGCGCGGTCCCGAGCGCGCGCATCCACGGCCTGATGGACGGGCTGCTCGCCGAGATGCGGCTGGCATTCCTGACGACCGACGACCCGGGGTCGTTCCACGCCGAGTTCGTGGACCGGAACGACGCGATCGTCGCGGCGTTGCGCGCCGGCGACCAGGCAAGGGCGTCGGCGCTGTTGGCGGACTACCTCGACGATGCGGAACAGACGCTGCGGGTGGCCGCGGACGCGGCAGCCTGACGGGAGGCCCGGTGCGGGTCCTGCCTGCGCGCTCGGCCCGCCTCGACTAGCGCTGGTACCGGCCGAGGCCGCGCTTCCTGTCGCGGAGTGCGGCGGTGAGCATGCTGCCGCCGAGCACGAGCCACAGGACGGCCATGATCGCGCGGAACGTGCTCGGATCGATGATCGCCAGGACGCTCCAAAGCACACCGACCGCGAGCCACACCACGCCGACCCAGACCAACGGCCGCCCGAAGGTCGCGCGGAGGAACCGGTTGTCGCTGCTCATGGGCCGAACCCTACGCCCGGCCGTGCGACACGTCAGCCCCCGACGAGTGCCTTCACCGCGTCGATGACGATCTGCCGACGCCGCGCAGGTGCGACCGCCGCAACCAAGGAGCCGTACTCGGGAGAGGCCGAGCTCCAGAACGCGGCGAGGTGCATCACCAGGCCCAGCAGCACCGCCGGCCGGTAGCTGCGCGGCAGAACCCCGGCGCGCTGGGCGTGCTCGACGGCGGCGACGGCCTCGGCATTGCTGGCGATGACGGCTTCGAGCGCACCGTCACTCCCCCGCTCGAGGCGGTGCCACGTCGCGAGCCGTTCGACCCAAGGACGCCGGACGTACGAGTCGTGCAGGCGGGCAGCCCACTCGGCGAGGTCGTCGGTGTCGACGGGGACCTCGTCGAACATCTCGGCGACGGTCTGGGCGAGGAGCGCGTCGAAGAGCCCCTCCTTGCTGCCGAAGTAGTGGAAGATCTGCGCCTTGTTGCTCGACGACGCCGCGGCGATCCGCTCGATCTTGGCGCCGACGAGCCCAGCTGCGGCGAACTCGTCGCGTGCTGCGAGCAGGAGTCGTGCGCGCATCGCGTCGGCGGCTGGGGGCGTGAAGCGTGCCATGCAGACAACCGTATCGACCGAGTCGGCACCGCGAAGCCGGACGGCCGCGATGCCGGGCCGGTCAGGCGCGATGCCCTGAAGCACAGCAGCGAACACGACGCGCTGGTGACGTTGAACATTTCACCGGTTACCGGCAGGTTGGTGTTCATTCGGCGAGGGACGCCGATCAGGAGGGAAGACCCATGACGTCGACTACCGCCTCAGCGAGCAAGCTCGCAGTCGTTGGACTACTAGCAGCCGGACTGTGCGCACCGATGCTGGCCGCCCCGCCAGCTCAGGCAGCGACAGGAGTTCCATCGTCATCGGTCGCCTCGATCGTCCAGGATCTCGACCTTCAGGCCGTCGATGTCGAACGGGGATTAGCGCTCATCGAGAGCATTCCGGAAGCTGTACTGCTGAACGGCCAGTCTGCGTACGAGGAATGGGTAGCTGGTAACCCGACGATGCAGCGAGCGGCTCGGGCGAGCATCCTCGAGTGCACGGGCGCGATCGCCCTCATGATTGCATCGACGGCATTCCCAGTCGCCAAGATCTTGAAGATCAAACGTTTGATCAACTCACTCGGCGGTGTCACAAAGGCAGTCCGAATCATGTGGGGCGCTTCGTTCAGCTGGGAGAAGATCCGAGCCCTCGGCGGGGCCGCGGCCGCACTTGGTGCAGAGCTCCTCGGGGTCGCGGCCGTGAAGCGAGGGTGCTTCCGATGAGTCGCTGGACGCCAGCACTGATCGTCCTGGGTGGAATCGCGTTGACCGCCTGCGCATGGCTCACGCTCGACCTGCTCTACTCGTGCATGGCCGCGCTCGCGACGATCACGTACGCCACCTTCGCACCGGGCATCGTGGGAAACACGCCGATCCCGCGAGGGTCAGCGCCTGACCCCAGCCAGGTGAAGAGATGGCGCGAAACGCACCCGGGCTCGACCGTGAGCGAAGCAATCGCAGCCGTCACGAAGCGCTGAGGAGTCGGCTCGGAGGCCTGTCGGGACAGCGCCTCCGAGCCCCTCCCGGTGCCGCTGACTCCGCGCACCATGGCTGCCGGCGCGCGACCAGTGATGCATTCGTGCGCGAGAGAGTCGGTTTGCCGCGCCGAGAATGCCCCCGCGCACGAATCCCCCGCAAATGGGCAAGAATGCGTCCCCCGATCCTCCCTAGGCTCATGACAAGCGCACCACCACGCCGCAGATCCACGGCCGGCCCAATGACGGGAGGTTCGACATGTCACAGT
Organism: Curtobacterium sp. PhB142; assembly: GCF_004341255.1. Lineage (NCBI taxonomy): Bacteria > Bacillati > Actinomycetota > Actinomycetes > Micrococcales > Microbacteriaceae > Curtobacterium > Curtobacterium sp. PhB142. Next base: position 14,258 of record NZ_SLUT01000011.1, read on the forward strand.
TCGTCCAGGAGTTCACGCAGGGCGCCATCGTCGGAGAACCCGAGGTCGTCGAGGACCGCCCGTCAGTGCGCGAGGTCGCAGAGCATCCCGCGTGGACGCGGCTGAAAGCCGCTGTCGTGTCGTTCCGTGCGCTGCAGACGGCCGACGGCTCGATACCCGACCACGCGGATCACGCGACCGCTTCCGAGCACCTGGCCACGATCCTCCCGGCCATTGCCGAACTGGCCCCGTTCTTTTTGCACGATGCGGCGTACCTCGCTGCACTGCAGCGCGATTTCGCACGCTGGGAACGCGACGGTTTCGGCGTTCCCGACTTCCTCGACGCCCTGAACGCATTCCAGCCGCAACAGCACCGCGTCGACGGACTCGGCCACCTGGTCGTCTTCCCGATGGTGACGCAGAACGGCAGTTCCTCGCGGTTCGTCGAAGCCGTCCTGGTCGAGGTCATCTGGCCGGAGTTCATCGCGAAACTCGAAGCGGGCGACTACAGCAACACGCTCTTCGTCGCGTTGCGGTTCGTCGACTTCACGCCCGGGTACGACACGAATTCTGCGGTGCTGTTCCCCGAGACGGTCGCGATGCGCGAGATCCCGACGTTCACGTGGGGCGCGATCTTCCAGGACCGCGAAGCCGCTCGCTACCGCCGAGTCGTCCGTGCCGCTGCGGAGATCGCCAAACTGGAGTTGCCGGACGACGCTGCAGCAATGCTCGACGACCAGGAGCTGACGGAACAGGTCTTCGTGATGTGGGACATCATCCACGACCGATCGCACATGCGCGGGGACCTGCCGTTCGATCCGTTCATGATCAAGCAGCGGATGCCGTTCTTCCTCTACTCGCTGGAAGAACTCCGCTGCGACCTGACGGCGTTCCGGGAATCCGTACGGCTCGAACGCGCGCTTTCCGCGGTGCCGGACGCGGACCTCGACGAGGCGCAACGCGCAATCCGCGACCACGCCCGCTTGGTGCAGTACGCCGTCGTCTTCGACCGCATCTTCCGGTTCGCGATCACCGGCAGCCGCGTCCGGAACTACGACGGGCTCGGCGGGCAACTGTTGTTCGCGTGGATGCACCAGCACGATGTCCTGCACTGGACCGACACGCAGCTCACCATCGACTGGGATGCCGTTCCCGACGTGATCATCGCGCTCAGTGATCAGATCAACGAGTTGTACCGGCGGTCGATCGATCGGCCGAAATCGGCGCACTGGCTCGCCGCGTACGAGATGCTGACCCGGACGCTCACGCCGCACCCGGCATCGAGATGGGCGCGGGGACTGCCGGAGGAAACGCTCGCCGGAATGCCCAAGGGCTACACCGACGCGGTGCTCGACGACGAATTCCCGCTGTCGATGTTCTACGAGGCACTGAACAAGAAGATGGCTGCGGTCATCGCTTCGACGGCCGGCATCACCGGCTCGTCGTCGGTTGCTCCGTCCGCTGTTCCGTCCGTTCCGGACGTCGCCGCGTGAGCGCTGGCTCCCTGTCCGGTCGCACGGTGCTGGTCGCGGGCGCGACCAGCACCAGCGGCGCGGCGGTCGCGCGCGCACTCACCTCCGCCGGGGCGGCCGTCGTCGCGGTCGGCACCAGACCAGACGCACTGGAGGCCCTTCTCGCTTCCGTCCCGGGCGTCACGACCCACACGTGCGACCTCGCAGACCTCGGCGCGGTCACCGCGCTCGCGGCTGCGGTCCACGAGACGGCGGGTTCGGTCGACGGGCTGGTCCACCTGGTCGGTGGGTGGCGCGGGGGCGGCGGCATCGCCGGCCAGTCGGACGACGACTGGGACTTCTTCGACCGGGCGTTCCGCACCCTGCGGAACACCACACGCGTGTTCTACGACGATCTGGTGGCGTCCCCGGCCGGACGGCTCGCGTTCGTCTCGTCCACCGCCGTCGACTCCCCCACCGCGGGTGCCGCGAACTACGCGGCCGCCAAGGCCGCCTCGGACGCGTGGGTCCGTGCCGTGGCCCAGGGCTTCCGGAAGGACGCACCGGACTCGGCGGCAGCCACCGTGTTCGTCGTCGGCGCCCTCGCCGGTCTCGAGGAGCGGCTCGGCGACGAGGTCGTGCGGCTCTGGACGGCACCACCGGCCGACGTGAACGGCGCCCGTCTCCCGCTCTCGGCCGCTCCAACTGCGGCCTCGAACCTAGGATGAACCAGTGACCCTTCGACTCCACGACCTGGACCTGCGGGGCTTCGCCTCGGACAACTACGCCGGTGTCCACCCCGAGATCCTCGACGCGATCGCCGCGGCCAACGACGGCCACCAGATCGCCTACGGCGAGGACGTCTACACGGCCCGTCTCAACGAGGTGATCGGCGACCACTTCGGCTCGCAGGCGCAGGCGTTCCCGGTGTTCAACGGCACCGGCGCGAACGTCGTCGGGCTGCAGTCGATGCTGCCGCGGTGGGGCGCCGTCGTGTGCACCACGACCGCGCACATCCACACCGACGAAGCAGGCGCTCCCGAGCGCATCGGCGGGATCAAGCTGCTGCCGGTCGAGACCCCCGACGGCAAGCTCACCCCCGAGCTCATCGACAAGGAGGCCTGGGGCTGGGGCGACGAACACCGCGCCCAGCCGCTCGTCGTCTCGATCACGCAGACCACCGAACTCGGTACCGCGTACACGGTCGACGAGATCCGGGCGATCGCGGACCACATCCACCCGCTCGGCATGACGCTGCACATGGACGGCGCACGCATCTCCAACGCCGCTGCGACCCTCGGCCTGCCCCTGCGCAACTTCACCACCGATGCCGGCGTGGACGTGCTGAGCTTCGGCGGCACGAAGAACGGCATGCTCTACGGCGAGGCGATCGTCGTGCTCAACCCCGCGGCATCCGAGGGACTGCACTACCTGCGCAAGATGAACATGCAGCTGTCGTCGAAGATGCGGTTCGTCTCCGCGCAGCTCATCGCGCTGCTGTCCGACGACCTGTACCTGCGCTCCGCCGGGCACGCCAACGCCATGGCCGCTCGACTCCGCGGTGCCCTCGAGGCCCGCATCGCCGACGGAAGCATCCAGGGCGTCGGCTTCAGCCAGGAGACCCAGGCCAACGGGGTGTTCGCGACGCTGCCCGCGGGGGTGGCCGATCGGCTGCGCAAGCACTTCCGGTTCTACGACTGGGACGCCAGCCGCAACGAGGTGCGGTGGATGTGCGCGTACGACACGTCGGAGCAGGACATCGACGACTTCGTGGCGGCGTTGACGCGGGAGCTCGACGCGGCCTGATCCAACGTAGAATCCCGTGTGATCTCCGAGCACCCCGAACCCAGCGGCATCCTCCCCGAGGACCTCGACGCCACGCTCCGGGTGCTCGAGCAGATGAGCGACATCGACGAGACGCACCCCGACTTCGTGCGGGTTCGTCAGGCCACGGCGAAGATGTTCAAGGCCGTGAAGCGTGCGCACCGACTCGAGAAGCGCGCGGTCATCGCCGAGGCCGACCGCCTCGTGATCGCCGCCACCGCGACCGGAGCAGCCGACCGGATCGACGACGAGACCCGCGGGGTCCCGATCAGCACCTCGACGACGGCGTCCACCGCCGGCACCCTGCTGAAGTCCCGCCCCTGCTACATGTGCAAGCAGCAGTACACGGTCGTCGACGCGTTCTACCACCAGCTGTGCCCCTCGTGCGCGGCGATGAGCCACGCGAAGCGTGATGCCCGGACCGACCTGACCGGCAAGCGGGCGCTGCTGACCGGTGGCCGCGCGAAGATCGGCATGTACATCGCGCTCCGCCTGCTGCGCGACGGCGCCCACACGACCATCACGACGCGGTTCCCCCGCGACGCCGTCCGCCGGTTCACGAGCCTGCCCGACTCCGCCGACTGGATCTCGCGCCTCAAGGTCGTCGGCATCGACCTGCGCGACCCGGCCCAGGTCATCGGTCTCGCCGAGGACGTCGCCGCGGCCGGTCCCCTCGACATCCTGATCAACAACGCGACACAGACGGTTCGCCGGTCGCCCGGCGCGTACCAGCCCCTCGTCGACGCCGAACTCGCGCCGCTGCCGGACGGCCCGCTGCCCGAGCTCGTGACCTTCGGGCACACGAACGACCAGCACCCGCAGGCGCTCGCCCGGTCGGTCACGGCGCACCCGATCCTCGCGGCCGCCGCAGCCCGCGCCGACGAACTGACCGAGCAGGCCATGGCTCCGGGGTCGAGCTCGCTCGAGCGCCTGGCCATGGGCACCGCGATCGACGCAGGTGGTCTCGTGCCCGACCTGCACGACGTGAACTCGTGGACGCAGGCCGTCGACGAGGTCGACCCGCTCGAGATGCTCGAGGTCCAACTCGCGAACACCACCGCGCCGTTCATCCTGATCTCGAAGCTCCGTCCCGCGATGGCCGCGAGCGAGGCGCACCGCACCTACGTGGTGAACGTCAGCGCGATGGAAGGTGTGTTCGGCCGCGCCTACAAGGGACCGGGACACCCGCACACGAACATGGCGAAGGCCGCCGTGAACATGCTGACCCGAACGAGTGCGCAGGAGATGTTCGAGACCGATCGCATCCTGATGACGAGCGTCGACACCGGGTGGATCACCGACGAACGACCGCACCCGACGAAGGTCCGGCTGGCGGAGGAGGGCTTCCACGCGCCGCTCGACCTCGTCGACGGGGCTGCACGCGTGTACGACCCGATCGTGCGGGGCGAGGCGGGCGAGGACGTGTTCGGCGTGTTCCTGAAGGACTACAAGCCCAGTTCCTGGTGAGCTCCGTACGGCAGTGACGCTGCGCAGCCCAAAGGAATGACGTGGTACGAGAAGACCGTGATCGATCAGATGCAGGGACAACCGTGACGACGAAGCGCTCCCCGCTCAACAGGTCGATCGCGACCGCGGTGGTCCTTGGATGCTCCACCCTCCTCCTGTCCGGCTGCAGCAACGATCCAGGAGAGCCCACAGTGCAACCGTCAGAAGCGAAGCAGTCCGTTGTCGACTTCGTGGAACAGTCCTCGTCAGCAGCCGGCGGGAGCTGGGAGCACCTGAGCGGTCCGGGAGTTCGGGAGTGCGAGCAGCCGAGTGGTGCGACGGGGACGACGTTCGTGTACGTCATGAAACGAGCGGACACTACGGGCGCCGACGCGAAGACCGACGTTCAGTCGGTGAGCAAGCACTGGCAGGGCCTCGGCATCCAGGTCGAGGAGTACCAGAGCGGAGGCGCGAATCCAGTACCCGGCGTCCGTGGTCGAGGTGGTCCAGTGACCTCGGCAAGCTTCAACGCCTACCCCGGCAATTACCAGATCTCCGCTACCTTCGCATGCTCCGACGGTGTGCCCGACAAGCTCCGGTCGGGAAACTGATCGACGCCCGGAAGCCGCTGCCCAGACGAAGGGGCGCCGGATCGGCACGAGTCGCAGCCGCCGGGAGGGCACGGACATCGCGGTCTTCGACGGGTTCCGCCAGGCACTCGCCGCCAACCGCGCCGAGTTCTTCCAGGCCGTCGCCTCCGGCCCGTTCTACGGCTTCAACCGCGACGGCGTGACGCCGTCCGAGCCGGTCATCGCCAACTGGTGGCGTCAGGGCATGACGGGCAGTGCCGTCGCGCACTACGAGGGCATCAAGGCGTTCTCGGAGACGGACCAGACCGAGGACCTGCGCGCGATCACCGTTCCCGTCCTCGTCCTGCAGGGCGACGACGACGAGGTCGTGCCCTACGCGGACGCCTCGCTGAAGCAGGCAGAATTGCTCAGCGACTCGACCTTGAAGGTCTACGAGGGCTACCCGCACGGCATGCTGACGACGCACGCGGACATCATCAACCCCGACATCCTCGCGTTCATCCGCGGCTGACGTCGCTGACGCTGCGTTCGCAGCGACCCGGACTGGAGGCGCGGTGCGGGTGAGTCGATCGACTCACCGGCACCGCGCCTCCAGTCCGTTGCCCACCGTGCGTCAGCGGCCCGCCCGGCGGTTCAGAACAGGTGGCCGCCGGACGCGACGTCCGTGACGAACTCAGCGACGACGAAGGCCGCCAGGAGGCCGGCGAGCGTGCCCAGAGCGGCGAAGGACCCCGGTTGCCACCGGCGCCGACGGGCGACCACCCAGCACGTCCCGACGACGGCGATGACACCCGAGACGAGCGGATACGCGATGAGGACGACCGAACTCGCGTCGTAGTTGCAGTTCCTAGCGGTGTCCGTGCACCCGACGAAGGCCATCTGGCTGAGCACGACCCAGAACCAGGCGAGGGGCGCGGCGACGTAGGTGACGGCCAGCGTGACAGCGGTCACGACGAGGTCGATCGCGCCGGGCTTCGTCGGGACGTACGGTGTCCGAGGCTGCGCTCGTGCCGGGCGGAGGTACGCGTCCTCATCGGGGCCGAGCCACTGGTGGTTGCGTTGCTCCCCCATGCGCTCACGCTAGTGGATCGTCGCACCACTCCGGGGATGCCTCGGTCCAGGGCTCGACGGCCGCACGGAGCAGCTCCGCCCCTCAGTCGCCCTCGTGCGCAGCCAGGGTGGCGAGCACGAGCTTCGTGATCCGACGCTGCCCCTCGTCGTTGGGGTGGATACCGTCCGTCGAGTAGATCCCCGAGCCCGACGTGTCAGCCTCGGGGAACGTGTCGGCCATGCTGACGTACGCGGCTCCGCCCGTCGCTGCGGCCCGCTTGATCTCGGCGAGGTAGCTCGACCACGGCTCCGCCATGCCGTCCGTCATGCTCGACGCCGGCGTGAACTCGCCGATCACGAGCAGCGAGGGCTTCGAGGGGAGCGCCGCGAGCGTCTCGAGGAACGCCACGTACTGGGCGCCGAGCTCGTCGGGTGTGAGGTTCGCCGCGTCGTTGCCACCCAGCGTGATGGTGATGAGGTCCGGAGCAGCTCGACGCATCGCCGTCAGGAAGCCCTCTTGGTCCTTCGTGAACGTCGCGATCGTCGAGCCCGAGTGCGCGGAGTCGTAGCGGTGGATCCCCTTGTCCCGGTCACCGTCGTAGATCGTGAACCCCAGCAAGGAGAACGGCGCGACGGCGGTGACGGTCACCGTGTGCTCCCCGCTCGACAGTCCGTCCACCGTCGTGGTCGTCCCGGTGCTGGCAGTCCCCGTCGTGGACACGGTCGTCGGTGCCGCTCCGTCGACGCTGTAGGTGAAGTCGCCGGACCCGGGGTAGCGCGCCCACCAGATGTCGAACCCGGTGCCCGTGAAGCCGTAGCTCCGCGAGGCGCCCGCCTGCATGCCGACCGATCGGTAGCCGAGGGCGGGGGTGGTGATGTCGAACTGGCTCTCCCCCGTGCGCGCCGTCGCCCAGTCACCCCAGGTCGAGTCCGGTGCGTACACGGCGAACTGCGCCGGGAGGTACCCGGCCCCTCCGGTGACCCCGTCCGTCGGGTGCTCCGTGCGCAGCTGGTCGAGCGTGAGGTCCATCCACCGGGTGGAGCGGGACGAGGCGCCCTGCCCCTCGGTGATCGAGTCGCCCAGGGCGACCCAGTTCGCGGGCGCCTCGGTCCGGTCGGCCACGGCGGCGTTCCAGGTCGCGAGCGGCTCGGCGACCTCCGGGGCCTTCGCCGCGGAGCACCCCGTCGCGACGATCGACACGAGTGCGACGACCAGGCCGGTGACGAGCCGGCGCGACCTTCGACGCCGACCGCGATCGGTGGTGCGCTCGTGGCTGTTCACCTTGTCTCCCCTGGGTGGGATTTGGTCCGCGACCGGGTGCCGGGTCGGGCAATGCTAACCGCGCAACCCTGGTGAACTACCGTCGTCTCCGTGCCTTCCTCCGCCGGAACCCCGGACCCGACTGCCGGTCCAGCGACCGCGCCGTACTCCGTCAGACGGACCATCGCGGTCGGTCTGGCGATCGCCGTGTCGGCAGCAGCGCTGGTCGGCATCGGTGCGGTCGCCGGATCAGCGGACACCGCAGCGTCGCCGGTGACGGTCACCAGGGTCACCGCGGCGCCCACCGTCACCTCGACCGGCAGCGCCGTCCGGACCACCCTGAAGGTCACGAACACCACCTCGGTGCGGAAGCCGGCTTCGTCCGCCTGGCTCTTCCTGTCCACTGGCACGAAGAAGTACACGCTCGGCCGGGTCGTGGTGAGGCCACTCGCCCCGGGTTCGAGCACGACGGTCAGCGCGGTCCGCACGACGCCTTCCCGTGCCGCGGCCGGGAAGTACTCGGTCCTCGCCTGCGTGGGTGCGTACTCCGGGCAGCACTGCCGCACGTCCGCTTCGACCGTCACCACCAAGCGGACGCCTCGCCCACATCCCCAGACAGGCGTGATGCTCGACGTCGCTCGCGCCTACTACCCCGTGGCACTGATCAAGCGGTACATCGACCTGCTCGCCGACGACGGCGGCCGCTTCCTGCACCTGCACCTCACCGATGACCAGAACGTCGGCATCGAGAGCGCGGTCCTCGGCCAGACCCTGGCGAACGCCGACCTCGATCACGGCGTGTACACGAGCCGGGTCACCCATCGTCCGTTCCTCAGCGCCGCACAGGCACGCACGATCGCCGACTACGCGGCGAAGCGGGGCGTGGCGATCGTGCCCGAGATCGACACTCCCGGCCACATGGCTGCCGCCTTCGCCCTGCTCGAGGCGGAGCACGGCACGAAGTGGGTCGATCGCATCCGTTCGGGCGAGAGCGAGCTCGACCCGTCGGCGCCGGGCAGTCTCGCGCTGGCGACGAAGCTGTACGCCGAGGTGCAGCGGACGTTCCCGTCCAGCCGCACCGTGCACATCGGTGGGGACGAATGGGGCGGCGACGTCACCGCCGCCCGACGCGTCGCGTGGATGAACGCGATGGCGGCCGCGCTCGGCAACCGCGAGGTGTGGGCCTGGAACGACGGGATCGATCGCGCTGCGGTCGGGCGACTGGACCCGCGCATCCACGTCACGTACTGGAGCTTCGACGGTGACACCGAGGACGCAGCCGAGCGCCGCGAACGCCGAGCACGCCGGGCCAGTGCGGTCGACCTGCAGCAGGCCGGGATCGACCTGCTCAACTACAACTCGTACTACCTGTACGAGGTGCCGACCGACCTCGACCCGGCCGACAGCGAGTACACCGTCGCCGACCTCCGCGAGAACTGGTCACTCCGGGCGTGGGACGGCGACTCCGGTTCGCTGCTCGCAGCTCCGATGTCGGGCGCCGCCGTCGCGATCTGGGGCGAGGACCTCGACAGTCCACCCGCTGACGCGCTCCTGCGGTGGAGCGCGCCGCACGTGAAGGCGATGATCGAGACCGCAGTCTCCTGACGGACGCATGTCGCGCCTCCAGGCCGACCGCCGGAACCGCCGGGCCCGCCGGGCCCGCCGGGCCCGCCGCCTGCCTACCCGAGCGGCTCGACGCCGTAACTGGTGACCACCGCGCGCAACTCGTCCAGGTACGTCTGCGCCTGCACGGTGAGGGGAACCGAGGCGTGCGCGATCCAGCCGATCTCGATGCGTTCGTCGACGTCGAGGGGGATGGCGACGATCTCGGGATCGAGGTCGTCGCTGATGAGCCCGGTGGAGATCGTGTACCCGCCGAGGCCGATCATGAGGTTGAAGATCGTCGCCCGGTCCGACACCCGGATCTCCCGCTTGCTCGACATCGTCGACAGGATCTCCTCCGCCAGGTAGAAGGAGTTGTTGGCGCCCTGGTCGAACGTCAGCCGTGGCAGGTCGGCGAGGTCCTCGAGGGTCGCACGCTCCCGTGACGCGATGGGGTTCCGACGGGCCACGAAGATGTGCGGCTGCGCGACGAACAGCGGGGTGAAGACGACGCCGGCGTCCCGCAGCAGCTTGCCGAGCACCTGCGTGTTGAAGTCGTTGCGGTAGAGGATGCCCACTTCGCTGCGCAGCGTGCGGACGTCCTCGATGATGTCCCAGGTGCGGGTCTCACGAAGCGAGAACTCGTACTCGTCCGCAGCGGCCGCTTCGACCATCCGGACGAAGGCCTCCACCGCGAACGAGTAGTGCTGGGCGGACACCCCGAGCAGCCGACGCGACCGCTGGCCGCCGACGTACCGCTGCTCGAGCAGGGAGACCTGCTCGACGACCTGCCGGGCGTACCCGAGGAACTCGACGCCGTCGACGGTGAGTACGACTCCCCGGGCCGATCGGGTGAAGAGCGGGCGCCCGATCCGCGTCTCCAGGTCCTTCATCGCGGCGGACATCGTCGGCTGCGACACGTAGAGCAGGTCGGCCGCGGCGCTGATCGAGCCCTCCGTCGCGACCTCGATGAAGTACCGGAGCTGCTGCAGGGTGATGTCGTTCGAGACACGGGCCATAGGCCGAGGCTATACCGGTGCATAGCGTCTCGGTATTACCTGATGGCTCGCGAATCCGGCCATGATCGATTCATCCTTCCCACCGTGCCCACGGGCCGCTCGACGAACAGATTGCCGACCATGGCGAACGACCTCACCTTCAGCATCACCCGGACCCGGTTCGACGAGGACTACTCCCCCGCCGACAGCTCCCGGCTGACCACGAACTTCGCCAACCTGGCGCGGGGCGAGCACCGTCAGCAGAACCTCCGTGCTGCGCTGGCGATGATCGACGGACGCGCGAACGACCTCTTGGCTGCCGGTGATCGCTACCGCTTGCAGCTCGACATCGTTTCGGCCTCGCTGCAGTTCTTCGACGATGGAGCGGACGCCGAGTTCCCGCTGCTCGAGATGCTCGACGTCACGATCGTCGACCAGCACACCGGCGAGCACCACCACGGCATCCTCGGCAACAACTTCTCGTCGTACCTGCGCGACTACGACTTCTCGGTGCTGCTGCCGTCATCGCCGGGCTTGCCGTCTGACTTCGGGGCGCTGCACGGGGCGCTCTTCCAGCGGTTCCTTTCGTCGCCGGCGTTCCACGACGGGTTCGGTGCCGAGCCCGTCGTCTGCATCAGCGTCTCGACGAGCCAGACCTACCGCCGGACCGGGTACGTCCACCCCGTCCTCGGCGCCGAGTACGAGCACGAGCACTCCTCGCTCACCGACGACTACTTCGGCCGGATGGGCATGCGGGTCCGGTACTTCCAGCCCGCCGGAGCGTCGGCCCCGCTCGCGTTCTACACGCGCGGGGACCTGACCGGGGACTACACGGACCTCCAGCTCATCGGCACGATCGCCACCATGGAGACGTTCCAGAAGATCTACCGCCCGGAGATCTACGCCGCGAACACCCCGGCCGGGAGCACCTACCGCCCCACCCTCGACCACACCGACTTCACGCCCACCCCGGTGACCTACGACCGCGAGGAGCGCAGCCGCCTCGGGATCACCCAGGGCCGGTGGACCGAGGAGCACCTCGTGACGCCGCACCACGCGCTCCTCTCGCGGTTCGCTGCCGACGCCGCCGTATCCCTCTGACCTCGTTCTCTCCTGACAGGAACCGCACCCGCATGACGTCCCTCCTCCCCACCTCGATCGTCGGCAGCCTGCCGAAGCCGTCCTGGCTCGCCGAGCCCGAGAAGCTCTGGTCCCCCTGGCTGCTCGAAGGAGCAGCACTGACCGAGGGCAAGCAGGACGCCCTCCGGTCCGCCGTCCACGAGCAGGAGCACCGCGGCATCGACATCGTCAGCGACGGTGAGCAGACCCGCCAGCACTTCGTCACGACGTTCATCGAGCACCTCGACGGTGTCGACCTGGACCGCAAGGAGACCGTCCGCATCCGTGACCGGTACGACGCGGCCGTCCCGACCGTCGTCGGCGCCGTGAGCCGCCGGGCGCCCGTGTTCGTGGACGACGCTCGCTTCCTGCGCGCCCAGACCGACCGTCCGATCAAGTGGGCGCTCCCCGGCCCGATGACCATGATCGACACGCTCTCCGACCAGCACTACAAGAGCCGCGAGAAGCTGGCGTGGGAGTTCGCCACGATCCTCAACCAAGAGGCACGCGAACTGCAGGACGCCGGCGTCGACATCATCCAGTTCGACGAGCCCGCCTTCACCGTCTTCCACGACGAGGTGCAGGACTGGGGCGTGGCCGCGCTCGAGCGCGCAACCGAGGGCCTGCGCGCCGAGACCGCCGTGCACATCTGTTACGGCTACGGCATCGAGGCGAACAACAAGTGGAAGGAGACCCTCGGGGCCGAGTGGCGGCAGTACGAGCAATCGTTCCCGCTCCTGCAGCAGTCATCCATCGACATCGTCTCGCTGGAGTGCATCCACTCCCACGTGCCGCTCGAGCTCGTCGAGCTGATCCGTGGGAAGAAGGTCATGCTCGGCGCCATCGACGTCGCGACCGAGACCGTGGAGACCCCGGAGGAGGTCGCCGAGGTCCTGCGTCGGGCGCTCGAGTTCGTCGAGGCCGACAAGCTCATCCCGAGCTCGAACTGCGGGATGGCTCCGCTTGCGCGTGGGGCCGCGCTGGACAAGCTCGGTGCGCTGTCCGCTGGGGCGGACATCGTGCGGGCTGAGCTCGTCGGCGCGGCCGTCCCTTCAGGACGCTAGGCGCTGTCAGCCGCACGGCGGCTCTCTTCCAGAAGGAGGAGAGCCGCCGTTCGTGTCGCGCCCGCCTCGTGCGCGGCTCTCGATCCGGTCGGGAGGCGCGGCTGCGGTCTGTCCGACAGGTCGCGTTGGTACTGCCCTCGCCTTTTACTGCCCCTCGACCCGGTCGCTGTCCCAACGACCCGCTTTCAGTCCCTCGCGGCGGAGAGCAGCCAGTACGGAACAACGGCCCACGCGGGTGCCGCCGCGAGAAGCCACCAAGCCGTCGCGCTCAACGCCGAAGACGCCAATCCCACGATGATCAGCCAACTCATCGCGAGCGCCGCGACGAACCCTGCGGTGACCGCACATGAGATGCGACCTCTGCGCCGGTCTCGAACGAAGGCGGACCCGACCGCCGCCACGAGGAACAGCGCCTGTACCGCCGCGATCAGGATCGCGGTTCCCAACGGTGTTCCGTACCCGCTCGCGCTGCCGTCGGGGCCGAACGACGTCGCGATCCGTTCGGGTAGCCGATCCCACCAGGCGCTGGTGAGCACAACCTCGACGACGACGGGGAACGCAGCAGCGACGGCAGCGAAAAGCCCCTCGCGCGTGCGCCGACCGCGGGCGCTGCGCATCGGTGCAATCATCAGCCGTTGCATGTCCCCTGCGCTTCCCGGTCGATGAGCGCCGTGGCGATCGCGTCGGCCGCGCGTGGGGCCTTTGCGAGCGTGTGCACCACCGCGGTGATCCCTGCCGCGTTGGCGATGACCGCTCCTGCCGCTCGCACTTCTCCGTTGATCCAGATCGATGCTCCTTCCCGCTGCCAGCTCACCGTGCGGGATTGCCCTGCTCCGGGTTCGAGCGCCCAATCGGCGTAGCGACAGAGATCGTCGAACGTGGACCAAACGCCGCCTGCCGCCGCGAACGACGACTCCCCGAGCGCCCACGGCTTGATCGCACGACCGAAGAGCTTTGGCACCACCCGGTCTGCTGGAGCTGGAACGAGTGCCGCAGAGCTGATCCCCGCCAGCTCGAGGACGTGCTGGCGCACAGCGGCGAACCAGTCGCCGTGCACCTCGTCGAGCACTGCGCCCAGGAGCGCGTACCCCAGGTTCGAGTACTCGAACTGCCCTCGGGGCGTGACCGGCTCCGCGACTGCATGTTCCAGGGGAACGCCGACGGCCTCTCGGTACGGGTCGCCGAACAGTAGGTCGCGCATCGCGGCCGGAAGCCGTGGCAAACCCGAGGTGTGGTGCACGAGGTCAGCAACGGTCATGTCGGCGTCGGGCACACCGGGGAGGTAGTACGCGACCGGCCGCTCGACCTCGAGTGTGAGCCAAGCCGTCGTGCCCACGAGTCCCTTCGTGATGCTCCCCCACTCCAGCATCGAGGCAGTGGCGTAGGGCCCACGGGGCTCGCGGACGGTTCGCCAGCCGTCAGCTGTGCGAAGACTCGCACGCCAGAGCCCGGAGCTCTCAAGCGGATTCCGCACCAGGTGTCCCTCCTTGAAAGCGGGTCGAGATGCGGGCCAATGCACCGTTCCACAACGACCGAGCTCGGCGGTGAAGACTCACGACGTGGGCATTCACGAAGAGGAGGTCGTACGCGGCCATCACGATGGCGAACGACGTCAGACCCATGAGCAAGGCAATCGCCAGGTGGAATGTGAGCATTGCCGTGACAGCCACAGGCCTCCCCGCGCGGAAGAAGACGAGCACGGGGAAGAACACTGACGTCAGGACAGTGGCGTAGGCGCTGATGACCATCAGCCAGTCCGACTGCACGAGCAACGGCGTGAGCTCTGGGAGAAAGAACTCTGGGACGTTGAGGATGTAGTACAGCGCAGTGCCGTCTTGCCAGAGTTCACCTTGCACCTTGTACAACCCGGCCATGAGATAGACGACAGTCACCTGGGTCACCAGGAGCAGGAGCCCCGTGTTGTTGAGGACGGACGCGATCGGGCCCCCCTCCGGCCTTCGCCGTCCTTTGAGGATGGTGAAGGCCGAATAGCACCTGGTCAGCAAGAGGAAGAGCACTGCTGTCGCGGCTAGGGCGTCACCACCGTCCATGAAAGCCGGGTTCGCCATGTAGAGCGACCAGAGGAGCACGTAGTGGGCCGCGAGGACCGGACGGCCACCCACACCGAGCGTGACAAGCAACGCGACCACCAGGCCGATGTGGAAGATGACCTCGAAGAACACCGCCGAATCCGACGCGGCGTAGAGGCTCCAGGTCCCGATACCGGCCGTGTAATCGCGGATGCCTTCGAGCCCGTAGACACCGTCCGGGCCAAAGAACTCAAGTCGCCCTGCGTACTGCCGGATGTAGAACGCCGTCGACACCACCCCGACGACCGCCCTAAGCAGGCTCAGGGCGGTCGTCGCACGAGGCGCATCCACCATCCAGTCGGCAACGACGCTGACTCGGGAACCGAGCGCGCGGATCACAAGGGAATCCATTCGGAGTCCGTGATGCGAGGCTCTGCGCGTGCTGACCCTTCATCGCGCTTCGACCACGGCGCGAGCGACTGGACGACGTATCGGAGTTGCACAGCGGACGGCCCGTCAGCAACGCCGAGTGCCGATGGGCACGGGATCTGTAGCGCCGCGTAGCGAGCCAGAACCCGCTCCGCCCGTCGCTGCGCGCCGACGTCGGAGGGCGCAAGGTCCTCCTTGCCCCTGGCCTCAAGCCGCTTGCTGATGTCGTCTTGCGCAAAGCGCTCGACGAGCGCATTGCTGACGATCCGGCTCTCGCGATCCGGGAAGAACCTCGACGATTGGGTCCGCGCGATGGCGGACGACGAGATGTCGGTCCAATGCGTCACCTCGTTTTGGCACCGGACGCGAGCAACCACACCGCGCTCATCACTGATGGGATCCGGCGCGAAGAGCTGCCAGTTCTGAGAGAGGTGCGGATTCAGCAGGGACACCACCGGGCCAACATCGAACTTGATCGGCGTGACCGGACCAGCCAGCACGAGTGCGCACGCGCCGAACGTTCCGGCGACTGCCACTCCCGCAGCTGCGAGCAAGGTCTTGTGCATAGTTCTCCCGGAGGGAGGGACCCGCCCACTGGGACGGGCCCCTCCTACTCGTCAGCGATCGAAGTAGGCGGACTCGAGCTGTGCCGAGGGCTGCGGTGTGTCCGCGGCGAAACCGAGGATGCTCGCGAGACGCGCGACGTTCCCCGCCGCCTGCGGTGCGCTGGCCGCCTTGAACCCTGCTGCCAGAGCCTTCGCGACGCCGACCACCCCGCGCTGCTCTGGCTCAGAGGTCATCGACGGGGCCCCCTGGTTCGCGACGACCTCTGCCATCGCACTCGACTTTTCATAGGACGCCTGAGCAGCCTGCGCCGGCGTAGCGAGCAGGAGCGTGCTGCCGACCAGGATGGCTGCGGCCGAACCCGCGAGCTTCGTTTTGAACTTCATCTTCGAACTCCAATCTGTTGTGTGGAGTACCTGTGTACCAGTTTGACCAAGCGATCTAGCTTGCGGGTGCGATGCCATCTGGGCACATTCGGTCAACGTTCCGAAGGGAAGGCCGCCGGGGTCCACATCTTCTAGCTCGACAAGCCCGCCTTCACCGTCTTCCACGACGAGGTTCAGGACTCGGGCGTGGCACCGCTGGCACGGAGACGGCGCTCGGGAAGCTCGGCGCAGGCCCGCGGATACGGACATCGTGCCGGGCGAGCTCGCCAGCGTCGCCGTGCCGGTATCGCGCGAGCGGCCCGGCCGCACAGGACGGCTCGCCTCGGCAACAGGGCGGGCTGCCCTTCGTGTCGCGTCCGGCAGGCGATCAGGTCTCGGTCCGCCCCGGAGGCACGGCTCGGCTCCGGCGGGCAGATCGCGTCGGCGGGGACTCACCCATCGCCTGCCTGACCGTCGGTCAGCCCGAGTTCGTCATTCCTGGCTGTCGAGGCTCATTTTGTCGAAGTCCCCCGCGATGCACTGCGAGCTGCCGTCGATCGTGTACCCGCGGGGATCCGCACGGAAGTCGGAGGAGCTCACCGGACCACCCCTGCCCCGGACGCCGAGGATCGGGTCCTCGCCGCCGGTCTGGTACCGCTCGGTCGTGACCCCGAGCTCCTTCCAGTGCTGTTCCACCGCCTTGACGTCGGCCTTTGGATCAGCGCTGGCAGCGCGGACCTTGGCGTAGACGTACTGGACGCCGCCGGTCCCGAGGCCGAGTCCGCACTTCCCCAGCCGTGGACCGTCGTTGGGTTCCCAACCGTCACCGACAACGTCCGTCGAACCCTCGACGAACGTGACGATCGACTGCTTCGCCCGCTCCGGGGTCTTCCCGAGCCCGGAGCTGCAGCCGGCGAGGACGGCGACCGCGAGCAGTACCGCTCCTACAGACGGGAGGACGATGACGGCTTTCCGTCGAGGTACTTTCATCTGGGAACTCCACTCAGATTGCGCTGTGTCTGCGACGTTCGCACAATCATCTCGTGAGCCGTTCGGGCTGGCCGGTCGTGGCATAGCCCACGTTCTGGAGCGACTGCGTGTCCTCGTCGAGGTAACCGCCGCCGTACCAGGTATGGACTCCATGGTCGTGGACGGGGTTGAGACCCGATGCTCCGTCGGAGCCGAAACTCGTGGCACCAAATCCTGGGGCGGTCGGATCCTGCTTGTGATCCGAACTGAAGTCCCGGCCGACTGCGGCCCATTCGTCGCCGCCCCAGTGTTCGATGAGCGGCTTGGCCACCTCTGCTTGCCCCGCGTCCACCGCATCCGCGTCGATTTCGTCCGCCCCATGGATGCTGTCCGGTATCCCCGCCGATGCCGTTCGTGTCGCGTCCGCCGCGTGCGCCACTCTCGATCCGGCCTGGAGGCACGGCCGCGGTTGCGCCGACGAGGCACGTTGGCACCGGGGTGCCGACCACGACAGTGTGTCTCTCCGTCACCATCGGCGCACGGGTCCTGACCGCCGGCCTGGAGGACGGCGTCTGCGAAGCGTCAGACTCGAGGGCGTTGACTACGTTCATGATCACCAAGGGCGTCATCCACCAGGTCGAGAGTGCGACTGTCCGGGATCGCAACGGCGTGTCAGTCGGCAAGGTCGTGCAGGTGTTCCCCTCCGACGAGGACGGCAGTGCGGCCTACGTCTGTGTCGCAACCGGACTGCTCGGGCGTCACCAGGCGCTCGTCCCCGCCGACGACGCCACGTTCGACGGCACGGACGTGCACGTCGGGTACACGAAGGACGCGATCAAGGGCGCTCCGTCCCTCGGAGCAGGACGCACCTTGTCCCTCGCCGAGGCGAACGCCGTCCGTAAACACTTCGGGCGGTCCCCCACCGGCGCTGCGACCGGAGACATGGGCGACCCACGCGAGAACCTCGACCAGGCCGGGACAGGTCTTGCGGGCGCGGACGACACCGAAGGCGCAGGGACGACCCCGCCGGCCTGAACGTCACCGGAGTGAACGACGCCGAGACCACGGCTTTCGCCCACACCAAGCAAGGCAGCGGCCGGTCCTCTGGCGGGTGCGTGCTCCCTCGTTGATGCGCGCTGCTCTGAGCGTCGCCGACGCGGGTTTCTCGGAAGAGCATGCCCGTCTTCGTCCGACGAGCTCCGCGGCCATCGCACACGCGCAGCACTGCGAAGGCGCTGCTGCGAAGCCCCACCTCGTCGCTGCGCAGTCACGTGTCATGGGAAGTGACCCCCCGACACACATCGACACAACCCTTCTCGCGGGCGTTCGGCGATGCCACAGTCTCGCCATTGCGCACATCTGGTCGGGCTGTCCGCCCACACCAGACGAATCGACACCACACGGCGCCACACCACGCGACAGGCAGCAACCCAGACCACGAAGGAGTCCTCGTGACCATCAGCAACCAGACCGCCGACCGCACGATCGACGAGGGCGCCGACGACGAGCTCCTCGCCCGTTTCCGTCCGATCATCGACCGCATCGCTGCCGGCGCGTCCGAGCGCGAACGCGACCACCGCCTCCCGTTCGAGGAGATCCGCGAACTCGCCGCCGCAGGATTCGGCGCCGTCCGCGTCCCCGTCGCCCACGGCGGAGCCGGGGCGACCCTGCCCCAGCTGTTCCGCCTGCTGACCGAACTCGCCACCGCTGACAGCAACATCCCCCAGGCGCTCCGCGGTCACTTCGCGCTGGTGGAAGACCGGCTGGTCGCACGGACCGGGGAACGCGAGGGGTGGCTGGACCGCTTCGGCCGCGGTGAGATCGCCGGCAACTCGTGGACAGAAGTCGGGTCAGTGCAGGTCGGCGACGTGATCACGAAGGTCACCCCGCAGCAGGACGGGACGTTCCGGATCACCGGGCAGAAGTACTACTCGACCGGCAGCATCTTCGCCGACTGGATCGACACCTACGCCGAACGGACGGACACCGGCGAGCGGGTCATCGCGATCGTCGACGCGCACCAGCCCGGGGTCACTCACACCGACGACTGGGACGGGTTCGGGCAGCGCACCACCGGCTCCGGCACCAGCACCTTCGACGACGCCGTCGTGCAGGCCGACGCGGTGATCCCCTTCGACGAGCGGTTCAAGTACCAGACGGCGTTCTACCAGGGCGTGCTGTTGAGCGTCCTCGCCGGGTCCGTCCTCGCAGGCGAACGGGAGATCGCGCGCGAGGTCCGCAACCGCACCCGCGTCTTCTCACACGGCAACGCCGACACGTTCGCGTCCGACCCGCAGATCCTGCAGGTCGTCGGCGAAGTGTCGGCGGCCGGGTTCGCCGCCACCGCCATCGTCGACCGGGCCGCCGCAGCCCTGCAGGGTGCGTACGAGGGAGCCGGGCTCGACACCGCCGAGGACGAGCGCCGCAACGGCCGCGCCGAACTCGCGACCGCGCAGGCGCAGGTGGCGCTGACCACCCTGGCGACGACGGCGACCTCGCACCTGTTCGACGCGCTCGCGGCGTCCGGGGTGAGCACGACGAAGAACCTCGACCGGCACTGGCGGAACGCTCGCACCGCCGGCAGCCACAACCCGTGGGTGTTCAAGGCACGGATCATCGGTGACCACTCGGTCAACGGTGCCGAACCGCCCCGCGTCTGGGCGATCGGTGCGACCCGCACCTCGTGACGCCCGTCGAAGCCGGGACGGCTTCCGCGTGACCGCTGCTGCGACGTGCCTGCCCCGCCGCCCGGCCGCCGTGCGCGTACAGTCCCTGGCAACGCACGGCTGGCCGACCATCGGGGAACGCGATGCGACTGATCACGGGGACGACACTGGCCGTTGCGCTGGCAGCAGGCGCGCTGATCGGCCTCGCACCACCAGCGACTGCGGCCGGATCCGGAACGATCACCGTGCAGCTCGCAACGCCGGACGGCACCGCGATCCGGCTGGCGGACGTCGAACTCGCAGCGATCGGCACCGACGTCGTCGTCGGGAACGCCACGACCGACGATGACGGCGCCGCGACGTTCACCGGCATCCCCGCACCGGACACCGTCACGGTGACGACGCAGCAACTCCCGCCGCACGGAACCGAGACCTACGCCCCCGGAATCCGCTCGGGCATCGCGGTCCGCGGCGGTTCGACAGTCGCGGTCACCGTGCCGCTCGTGATCGGTGCCACCGTGCAGGGCGGCGTGGTCGGCCCCACGGGACCCGCCGCCGACCGCCTGATGTACGCCTGGAACGAGGACACCTCGCAGGTGTTCACAACAACCTCGGACAGCACAGGCCAGTACCGGTTCGTCGGGTTGAGCACCGGGAAGTACCGCATCGAGGCGTACGCCAGCGGAACGGCGTCGCCCGCCGTCTGGAAGACCCGGGTGTACCAGCAGCGAGGAACGCTCCCGGCTTCCCAAGTCACGTTGTCACGGCACTACGCACACAGCGACTACGACCTTGTCGTCTACGCGGCTTCGGCGTCCCGCACCCCGTCGGCGCAGCTGAGCGGCGCGACCGTCACGGTGACGAACGCGACGACCGGTGCGTCGTTCTCGACCCGGTTCTCGACGCTGCTCGACAGCGAGCAGACCGCGCAGTTCCAGATCCCCTCCGGGCAGTACGTGGTGGAACTCCGGACCGTGGCGACGACCGCAACGACCGCGCAGACGATGTGGCTCGGCCGTCCGGGAGGCGTGTACCGGTACGTGGCAGACCGGGCGCAAGCCGTCCCGGTGAAGGTCGTTTACGGCGGGTTCAACGGTTGGGGTGGCGCGGTACCGGAGACGGTGTCGCGCTGAGTGGTCGGGCGCAGTTGACTGCGCGACTGCACGCGATCACGTGAGAAACGACGGACGGGAGGCGCGGCGCCAGCTGGCACCGCCTCGCTGTACACGCCGAGCGAGTACTGCCCGTTCGGCCGGACGCTCCAGGTCACCCCGGCCCGGACCTCGTGGTCCGTCCCGACCTTCGCGCTGCGCGACCGCCATCCTTCTTCATCGAAGTAGCGCTGCCTCAGTTCGAGGTTCTGCTCCGCGCCGGTCGCGCCGTCCGGTGCCTCGCCGAACGCGGCGTCGCCGGCCGGCAGCGGGCGGACGTCTCCACCGTTCCAGTACCAGGCGCCGTCCGAGATCTGCTGCTGCGCGGCGGCGAGGACCGCCTGCCCGTGCTCGTACCGCTCGCCGGCCGAGTCAAACTCGTCCTTCAACGACAGATTCGCGACCTGTGCCTGCGTCTTGCCGGCCGCGTCTCGCGTGTCCTCTCCGGTCACCGTCGTCTCCTCTGCCGGCGCCGCCCGAGGCGCATCCGGTCGTCGCGAGCTCCACGGCCGCGAGCATGGTCACGACGGCGCCGCGCAGACGTGTGCGAGTCAGGACGGTCATGGCCCCATTTTCCCGTCTGCGACGATCTGCGCGAGCGAGTCGAGTGCTTCGGGACAGTGACCGGACGGGCTGCGTGAGAGGCTTCCGGTCAGTCCGATGACGAACGGACGAAGAGGTAGTCGGGACGCGGCACATCGAGTGATCCGACGTAGAAACCGAGTCCGCCGTTGGTCGAGTAACCCTGGCGCACGAAGCGGTCATCGAAGTAGAACCGAATGCCGGTCGAGTCCCCGTCGGCCACCTTCCAGCGTCCGGAGAAGCTCGCCGAGTCCCCGCCGCCCGCGCAGCCCGGAGGGCTCGTCGCAGCGTTCCTGGTCCGGCACGCGAGGTCGATCGGGATGTTGCGCGCCGTGAACGTTCGATCCGCCGACACGGTGAACTCCGCCGCTCCGTCGCCGTCCGCACCCTCGAGCACCCAAGTGCCGGCGTAGTCCTGCGGCTCGGGCTGTGCCGTGACGGCGCAACCGGTCAACAACATCGCCAGCACCGCGATCGAGGTCGCGACGCCCGCCAGGTGTCTAGTCACAACTTCACCTTCTCCGTCCACGTGAACCGCTCCGTCACCCGCGAGAACGGACCGTGGTCTCCAGCGGCTCGGTTCAACGCGTCGTAGTCGAGCCCGGGAATCCGCAGGGCGGAGCCGAGCGTGGTCTCGTTCGTCGCCGTGTACTCGACCACGGTGGTTCCGTCGTCGCCCTTCGACACGACCTTCGCGTCAACGTCGTACGTCCCGAGGGCCAAGAGCGTGCGATCCCGTTCAGACGCCACCGGCCAGGTGACAACCGTGCGGATGTCCCGGAGGAGGTTCTGGTTCGTCAACGACGCGGGTCCCGCCTGGTAGCCGTACCCGGTCGCGACGCCCGTGTCCTTCAGATCGTCGAGGATGTCCCTGCGCTGGTCACCCGGCAGCTCGTTCCTCACGACCTGCGTCATCTTGCTGTCCGATCCGTAGAGCAACGTCCGAGGTGACGTGCCCGTCGCCCACCCGAAGAGCATCTCACCCTGCCCACTCGTCAGGACGGTCCCGGCGTAGAAGTCCGCTGCCATGCCGACAGGGATACCGACCAGCGGGAGCGGACTGAGCGCGCCGAGGACGACGCCTGGGCCCGGCATGCGTGGGTCGAGGAGCGACATGCCGAGCAGCCATGACAAGGCGTGCGAGGCGTGCAGGTCCCCGTCCATCGAGAAGGCGCCGTTGTTCGACAAGTGGTACGAGATCCCGAGCAAGCCCTGTCGGCCGGCTCCGTACGCCGCGAGTTCCGCGTCCGTGATCGGTCGGAGTCCGGTCGGGTCGGTCTGGTTGACCGGGTCGTTGCCAGAGAAGGCGTACGGGTTGTCGGCCCAGGCCGCACCCGCCACCGGGGGCAGGGGATCTGGGGACAGGAACGACCGTACCGACGGATCGTACGCTCGTGCTCCGCTCAGCTCGAGTCCACCGACCAGGACGGTGCCGGTCGGACTGACCTCGATGCCGTCCGGGAGGCGCGGTGACGTCGCGACGTCGGTCGAGAACCACGGGTCGTGTAGCTGCGCGGAGCGAGAACGACGCCACCCCGAGGTGATCCAGCTCCCGTCGACGCCGAGCATCCCGGGCGCGGTGACGATCGGAACGTCACCGATCGCCAGCAGGGTGGGCACGGGTGCCGTCGGATCCCAGCAAAGCGTCGTGCCGTTGACCTCGGCGAGTTCACCGAGAGCGTTGACCCACAGGTCGGAGCGCTTCACGCCCACCCCGTCTGCACGCACGACTGTGCGGAGCTGACCGAGCTCGTCCCACACGTACGTGGTGGTGCCGTCGTCGGTTGCGGCGAGGACACGCCTGCCTGAGCTGTCGTACTCGAACCGGACGACCGCGGTCCCGTCGCCTCGGCTTTCGGTTTGCAGGAGCGCTCCGGTGGCGTCGTGCAGGTACGAGGTGTTCACGAATGCGTCTCGCTCCTCGACCATCCGGCCGGAGCGATCGTAGGTCCAGGTCGACGCGGTCGTCCCGGTCGCGGCAACCAACTGCGACGCCTCGTCGTACTCGTACGTCACGGTCATCCCGTCCGGATCGCGCACGGCAGCGACGCGCCCTCGGCTGTCGCGCTCGAGCGTGGTCTTCCGCCCGTCTGACACATGCCCGACGACGAAGCCATCGCGGTACTGCCACGACTGACCCACGGACCCGGCGACGACCTCGGTCAGCCGGCCGTCACCGTCGTACCGGAACGAGGCGTCGGGGAAGTCGGGCCGCCTCATGCCGGTCAGGATGCCTGCACGACCACGGTCGTACTCGGTCCTGACGCCGTCCGGCGTGGTTATCGCGCGCTGGTTGCCAGCGGCGTCGTACTCCCATCCGGTCGTCATGCTCCGCCCGGCACGAGTCGTCGTGCGCCCGAGTAGTTCGTGCCGGGCGCCGTACTCCAGCCGGTGCTCGGTCTGCTCGCCGTCGGGGTGAGTCCTGTCGGTGATCGTGATCGATCGGCCGGACTCGTCCCGCGCGACTGCCGCAACGAGTCGGCCGTCCTGACGGACCTCGGTCAGCCGCCCTGCTGGGTCGTGGGTCCACGTGGTCGTGTGGCCATCGGGATTCGTGCGGGCCGTCGGTCGGCCGGCTGCGTCCCGAGTCCACGTCACGGCGCGGCTCATCGGGTCGGTCGTCGACGCCATGTCACCGAGCCCGGTCCAGGTGTTCAGCGTGCGCCCGCCGGAGGGCCCGACCATCTGCGTGACCCGCCCGAGGACGTCCCGGTGGAAGGTCGTGGAGTGCCCGAGCGCGTCGTCGACCGCGACCGCCTGCCCGGCAATGTCCCGGGTGATCGTCCGGCGACCGTTCGGTGAGTCGTCGACAGTGACCAGACGCCCGGCAGGGTCGTGACCGTACCGCGTCGTCCCGATGCCGGGCACTCGTTCCGCAACCAGCCGTGAACAGGCGTCGTATTCGAACGTGGTGACGGCACCCGAGGGCTCGATGCGTTCCACAATCCGCGAGTCCGCATCGTATCCGAGCATCGTCCTGCCACCGTCTGCATCGGTCCACGCCGAGAGCCGACCGCAGACATCGTACTCGATGGTCGTACGGTCACCGAGCGGAGACGTACCGGCGACTACGCGGCCCGCGAGGTCGAGGTCCAAGAACGGTACTGCCGCAGGACGATCTGTCTGCTCGACGACAGAGCGGACGCCTGCGGGATCGATCCGTGCCGTCGGGCGCCCGACGGCGTCATACTCCCGGAGCCATCGCCCACCTGCCGGATCCGTCACCTCGCGCAGTCGCGAGAGCGCGTCGTGGAGCATCTTCCAGTGAGTACCGTCCGGCAGGAGGATCTCGTGCAGGTTGCCCAGAT
Source organism: Curtobacterium sp. PhB142 (assembly GCF_004341255.1). Classification (NCBI taxonomy): domain Bacteria; kingdom Bacillati; phylum Actinomycetota; class Actinomycetes; order Micrococcales; family Microbacteriaceae; genus Curtobacterium; species Curtobacterium sp. PhB142. The sequence continues at coordinate 38,706 of NZ_SLUT01000011.1, forward strand.
TGTCGTACCGAACGTCGCTCGCCCGTCCGAGCGGATCCGTGGCGCGCGTGACGCTGCCCCCGGTTCCGTACTCGTATGTTGTCTGCCCGCCCACCGGATCGGCGACCGAGATGACACGACCCCCCGCGTCGCGTTCGAACGTCCACACGGAACCGTCTGGGGCTTCACAGGACGTCACGAGGCCGGCGGCGTCACGTTCGAAGCGCGTCCGGTGTCCCAGGGGAGTGGTGGTCGTGATCACTTGACCAACGTGGTCCCGCGTGTACAGGGTCGTCCCGCCCAGCGCGTCCGTGACAGCGACGAGGTCACCCGAAACGTCGTACTCGTACATCAGCACGACGCCCTCAGGGTCCTCGACGCGGACGAGCAGGTCATCGACCCAGTTCATCGTGAAGCGAGCGCCTCGTTCGTCGACGACGAGCGAGGGGTACGTCGCCGAGGGGTCGGCGTACGTGAACGAGACGCTTCGACCGTCGCGCTCGATGCGATGCACGCGGTCGTGATCGTCGTGGGCGACGACCGTGTCGGTCCCGTCCGCTGCGACGGTGCGGGTGAGGCGCCCGCGGTCGTCGTACTCGTGCACCGCGACTGATCCGTCACGAGCGGTCGAGGCCACGAGGTTCCCGTGCTCGTCGTGGCTCAACGACTGTCGTCGACCATCCGCGTCGGTGATTGCGACCACGCGACCGTGGCGATCGGATGTCCACGTGTTCGACTGTGTGCCGTCCTCATCGGCGACGGACGTGACCCGTCCGGGAAGGTACGCGAACCGGATCGTGCGGCCTTGCGGAGTCGTCTGCAGGAGCACACGACCGTGCTGGTCGTAGATGTTCGCACACTCGACGACGCCGTCCGCCGCCGTCACCCGCTCGATGCGACCGCCGTCCTCCCATGTGTACGTCCGCGTTCCGCCGGGACCCGTCACCGACCTGAGTGCACCGTCGTCGGCGTAGTCGTACGTGACCGTGCGTCCGTCGGAGGAGCGCGCCGAACGGACCAGCCCGTCGCGGTGAAGGAAGTCGATGAACCGCCCGCGTCGGTGCTGGAGCCGCACGAGCCTGTCGTCGCCGTCCCGCACGGCCTTGGTGGTCGCCGCGGTCCCGGTACCGGCGGCGATCCACACCCCTCGGGATGTGAACGACCACCAGGAGCCGGCGTTGTCACGGACGACGAGGACCACCTCACGGTCAACCGTCGAACCCGCCGTCGGGTCGGGTTCTGGTGCCAGCCACAGGTTCTCTCCGACGGCACGAACCGCGATGTCGCCCCGGGTCGGGAAAGTGCTCCGTCGGCCGTCATCGTGCACCAACTCAACATGGTCGGCGAGGACCTCGAGGCGCTTGTCGAGGACTGAGGACCACCCGCGACCGAAAGAACCAGCGACGAGGTCGAACGAGTTGTACAACCGCGTGAGCTCGAAGCCCTCAGCGCCTCCGGCGAAGGAGAGGTCACGCTCCAGCTCGACGAAGTTGCCGGTCGCCGTGTTCACGGGGTCGGCTGCGAAGCCACTGGTGGGGACCGCGCCGAGCAACGACGGGGCGCCGAAGTCGAGGTCGGTCCGCGTCCTGCCCACCCCCGCCGCCAGTAGCGCGGCCAGGAGCGAAGTGTCGTTCAGCGAGACGACGTCTCCGCTCGCCCCGGCTGCTTCGAAGGCAGCTGCGATCGTGTTCGCCCAGTCCACGTCGCCTTCATTTGCGGTCGACCAGGCCCGGAAGCCCGCGAGGAGCGTCGACAGGTCAACTCGGCCGAAGTCGCACCCCTGGGTGAAGGCCGCCAGGGCAGCCGCGATCCGCCCCGGGAGCGCCTGCAGGCTGCCGTTCAGTGAGGCGGATCCGGAGGCGAACGCCCGGAGGCGGTCTGGTCGCGCGGACGAGACACTTCCCCCGGTTCCCGGACCGGCACCCGGCGTCGGCGTGCTCCTGGTACGCGCCGTGTAGCTCGTACTCGGGAAGGCCGGAACGTCGACCTTGCCACTGCTCGGCGGGGGTTCTTCACCGAAAATCTGGTCCCAAGTACTGTCGACGAGGTCAGTCCGGCGGGCCATCACGCGGTCGCGCCAGGCCCGGGCCTCGCGCCGGCGGGTGTTCTCCGCCCGCGCGGCATCGCTGAGCGCACGGATGCCGCTCGCGACCTCGCCGAGCTTCGTGGTGAGCTCGCGCGCGTCCTCCTGGGCGATCTGCGCGTTCGACCGGAAGGTCTCCGCGAAACCGCCTGCGAAGTCGGTGCCGGCCAGCGTGACGAGCGCCGCGCGCGACGGCGATTGGAGCTCCACCGTAGTCTTCGCCAGGTCGCACTGTCGTGCGAGGTCGTCGGCCGCGGAGAAGTCGTACGTCAGGTCCGGCAGTGCGTACGCGGTCAGGTCTGTCGTTCCAGTCACCGTTGTGTCCCCCCATGGAAAGCGGTGTTGTCTCAGTCGAACCTAACGCAGGCTCGTCGCCCGTGTCGCTGGTCCCCCACGGAGCCAGCCCGAGCGAGCGAGCGAGCGGACCAAGCATCTCTCTGGCCTGCTACCGCACACACGAATCGGCCCGCTCCGACATCGAATCACCAGGACAGGGCCTGCTCCGCCCAGGCGCATCAGATCTGCGGGCGCAGTCAACGTCGCCTGCGGGCGGGCCCCGGATGACAGCGCCGTCCAATCGCCCCGAGGGGAACTCGGACTCGACCGAGGGTGCATTCGATGGACGACCAGAACGCACGGCCCAAGGAGGTCGCCGCCCTCGTCGAGTCCGCGCCGACCACCGCCACCCGCTGACCGGACACGTCAGTGCGGTCCGGCGAACGACGACGCCCCGCCGGCAGAAGCCAGCGGGGCGTCCCCACGAGTCAGAGCGAGATCAGAAGTCCCAGTCCTCGTCCTCGGTCTTCTCCGCCTTGCCGATGACGTACGACGACCCCGAGCCCGAGAAGAAGTCGTGGTTCTCGTCCGCGTTCGGCGACAGGGCCGACAGGATCGCCGGGTTCACGTCCGTCGTCTCCTTGGGGAACATCGGCTCGTAGCCCAGGTTCATCAGCGCCTTGTTGGCGTTGTAGTGCAGGAACTTCTTGACGTCCTCGGTCAGCCCGACCTGGTCGTAGAGGTCCTGCGTGTACTGCACCTCGTTCTCGTAGAGCTCGAACAGCAGGTTGAACGTGTAGTCCTTGATCTCCTGCTTGCGCTCTTCCGAAGCGCCTTCGAGGCCCTTCTGGAACTTGTACCCGATGTAGTACCCATGGACGGCTTCGTCGCGGATGATCAGGCGGATCAGGTCGGCCGTGTTGGTGAGCTTGGCGCGCGAGGACCAGTACATCGGCAGGTAGAAGCCGGAGTAGAACAGGAACGACTCGAGCAGCGTCGAGGCGACCTTGCGCTTCAGGGGGTCGTCACCGGTGTAGTAGTCGAGGACGATCTGGGCCTTCTTCTGCAGGTTCACGTTCTCGGTGGACCAGCGGAAGGCGTCGTCGATCTCGGGCGTCGAGGCCAGCGTCGAGAAGATCGACGAGTAGCTCTTCGCGTGCACCGACTCCATGAACGCGATGTTCGTGTAGACGGCTTCTTCGTGCGGGGTGATCGCGTCGGGGATCAGGCTGATCGCGCCGACGGTGCCCTGGATGGTGTCGAGCAGCGTCAGGCCGGTGAAGACCCGCATCGTGAGCTGCTGCTCCGCCGGCGTCAGCGTGTTCCACGACTGCACGTCGTTCGACAGCGGCACCTTCTCGGGCAGCCAGAAGTTGTTGACCAGCCGGTTCCAGACCTCGACGTCCTTGTCGTCCTGGATGCGGTTCCAGTTGATGGCACTGACCGAACTGATCAGCGGGATGGACTTGCCCGTGGCGTGGACCGGGTCGGTGAGGGTCATGGGATTGTCTTCCGGATTCGAGATGGTGATCTGATGACGGACTGGAGGCGCGGGGCGGGGCCCGCCCCGCGCCTCCAGGAAGAGAGCAGCAGCTCTACAGCATGCAGCTGACGCAGCCCTCGACCTCTGTGCCCTCGAGGGCGAGCTGGCGCAGACGGATGTAGTAGATCGTCTTGATGCCCTTGCGCCATGCGTAGATCTGGGCCTTGTTGATGTCACGCGTGGTGGCGGTGTCCTTGAAGAACAGCGTCAGGGACAGGCCCTGGTCCACGTGCTGCGTCGCCGCGGCGTACGTGTCGATGATCTTCTCGGCACCGATCTCGTACGCGTCCTGGTAGTAGTCCAGGTTGTCGTTCGTCATGAACGGCGCCGGGTAGTAGACGCGGCCGAGCTTGCCTTCCTTGCGGATCTCGATCTTCGACGCGATCGGGTGGATCGACGACGTCGAGTGGTTGATGTACGAGATCGAACCGGTCGGCGGGACTGCCTGCAGGTTCTGGTTGTAGATGCCGTGCTCCTGGACCGAGGCCTTCAGTGCGGCCCAGTCCTCCTGCGTCGGGATCGTGATGTTCGCGTTGTCGAACAGCGAGGCGACACGAGCGGTCGCGGGGGTCCACGCCTGGTCGGTGTACTTGTCGAAGAACTCACCCGACGCGTACTTCGAGTCGCGGAACCCGTCGAAGGTCTCGCCGGTCTCGATGGCGATGTTGTTCGAGGCGCGCAGGGCGTGGAACAGCACCGTGTAGAAGTAGATGTTCGTGAAGTCGATGCCCTCTTCGGAGCCGTAGTAGACGCGCTCACGAGCGAGGTAGCCGTGCAGGTTCATCTGGCCGAGGCCGATGGCGTGCGACTTGTCGTTGCCGTCCTCGACGGAACGCACCGAGGCGATGTGCGACATCTGCGACACGGACGTCAGGCCACGGATCGCGGTCTCGATGGTCTTGCCGAAGTCCGGCGAGTCCATCGTCAGCGCGATGTTCAGCGACCCGAGGTTGCAGGAGATGTCCTTGCCGATCTCCTTGTAGGACAGGTCCTCGTTGAAGGTCGTCGGGGTGTTGACCTGCAGGATCTCCGAGCACAGGTTGGACATGTTGATCCGACCCTTGATCGGGTTGGCCTTGTTCACCGTGTCCTCGAACACGATGTACGGGTAGCCGGACTCGAACTGGATCTCGGCGATGGTCGTGAAGAAGTCACGCGCCTTGATCTTCGTCTTCTTGATGCGCGAGTCGTCGACCATCGCGCGGTAGTTCTCGGAGATCGGGACGTCGCCGAACGGGACGCCGTAGACCTTCTCGACGTCGTACGGCGAGAACAGGTACATGTCCTCGTTGTTCTTCGCGAGCTCGAACGTGATGTCCGGCACGACGACGCCGAGGGACAGCGTCTTGATGCGGATCTTCTCGTCGGCGTTCTCGCGCTTGGTGTCGAGGAACTTCATGATGTCCGGGTGGTGGGCGCTGAGGTAGACCGCGCCGGCACCCTGACGCGCACCGAGCTGGTTCGCGTAGGAGAAGGAGTCTTCCAGCAGCTTCATCACGGGGATGATGCCCGAGGACTGGTTCTCGATCTGCTTGATCGGGGCGCCGGCCTCGCGGATGTTGGAGAGGAGCAGGGCCACGCCGCCGCCGCGCTTCGAGAGCTGCAGCGAGGAGTTGATTCCGCGCGAGATCGACTCCATGTTGTCCTCGATGCGGAGGAGGAAGCAGGAGACGAGCTCGCCGCGCTGTGCCTTCGCCGTGTTGAGGAACGTGGGGGTCGCGGGCTGGAACCGGCCGGCGACGATCTCTTCGACCAGGTCGATGGCGAGCTGCTCGTTGCCCTGGGCCAGGCCGAGGGCGGTCATGACGACGCGGTCCTCGAAGCGCTCGAGGTAGCGCTTGCCGTCGAACGTCTTGAGCGTGTAGCTCGTGTAGTACTTGAACGCGCCGAGGAACGTCTGGAACCGGAACTTCTTCGAGTACGCCAGGTCGTTGAGTCGCTGGATGAAGTCCAGCGAGTACATGTCGATCGCGGCTTTTTCGTAGTACTCGTTCTCGACCAGGTAGTCGAGCCGCTCCTTCAGGTTGTGGAAGAAGACGGTGTTCTGGTTGACGTGCTGCAGGAAGAACTGCTTGGCGGCCTCACGATCCTTGTCGAACTGGATGTTGCCGTCCGCGTCGTAGAGGTTGAGCATCGCGTTGAGGGAGTGGTAGTCCATCCCCGTCTGCGGCGACGTCAGATCGACGTCTGCAACTGCTGCGTCCAAAATGCATCCAATCCTGAGTTGACCGCCGACACGTCGTCAGGGGTCCCGAAGAGTTCGAATCTGTAGAGAAGGGGGACGTTGCACTTCCGCGCGATGACGTCCCCTGCCAGGCCGTAGGCCTCGCCGAAGTTCGTGTTGCCGCCGACGACCACACCGCGGATAAGCGAGCGGTTGTGCGCGTCGTTGAGGAACTTGATGACCTGCTTGGGGACCGCACCCTCGCCGTTGCCGCCACCGTAGGTGGGCAGGAACAGGACGTAGGGCTCGTCCACGTGGAGGAAGGGTTCGCTCGGGTAGAGCGGGATCCGGTCCGCGTCGCGGCCGAGCTTCTCGACGAAGCGTGCGGTGTACCCGGACACGCTCGAGAAGTAGACCAATCGGCTCATGGTGCGCTCCTGTGGTGAAGGTGCGGAACAGGCGGACCGGAGGGTGTCCTGTGGGCGGTGATCCGGGCCTCCTGAGCGGGTCCGGGGTAACCGTCCACAGGACGGGAGACGACTACGCCAGTTCGGCGCTGAGCGTCGCGATCTTGTCGGGGCGGAAGCCCGACCAGTGGTCGTCGTCCGTGACGACGACGGGGGCCTGCATGTAGCCCAGGCTCTTGACGTGCTCGAGGGCTGCCTCGTCGGTGGAGACGTCGTGCACTTCGTACTCGATGCCCTTGTTGTCGAGGGCCCGGTACGTCGCTGTGCACTGGACGCAGGACGGCTTGGTGTAGACGGTGACGGCCATGTTCTCCCCTGGTTTCTGGGCCTGATTCCAGGTCCGAAGTTCGTGTGCGGTGCTGAGGACGACGCTACTACATGTTGTGCCCGACGGACCCGTCGACCACAAGAGAAAGTGTTACACGCCTGTAGTTTCCACAACCCGATCCACAGACTGTGGATTCCCGGAGGCCCGGTTTTCCGCCACTCTCGCACCGACCACCGACAGTCCTCCACAAGCTGTGGACGGAAGTTCTCGACACCTCCCGTCGGCGTGTCTGAGAACGGTGTCGACGAGGACCTCCTCCACACCTCCCCCGGACGGGTGACACCCCGATCCGTCCGGTCCGTACACTCGTCTCGTGAGCACGTACGGCCCCCTCCTGAAGACCCCCGGCGTGGGTCGTGTCATCGCTGCACAGCTCACTGCGCGCTTCCCGTTCGGGATGCTCTCGCTGGCCTACCTGCTGCACGTCGAGCACGTCTTCCACTCCTACGGCGCCGCCGGCCTGGTGCTCGCGACGACGAGTGTCGGGCAGGCACTGGCGGGGCCGCTCACCAGCCGTTGGATGGGCAGCTGGGGCATGCGTCCCGTCCTCATCCTGACGAGCATCGTCGCGCTCGTGAGCATGGGCGTCATCGGCTTCGTGCTCATGCCGCTCTGGGGCTACGTGGTGGTCGGGTTCCTCGGCGGTCTCGCGGTCCCGCCCGTGCAGCCGGCGGTGCGCACCATCTACCCCAAGATGGTGACCTCGTCGCAGCTCACCCCCTTGTTCTCGCTCGACGCCAGCGCCCAGGAACTCATCTGGGTCGCGGGCCCGGTCATCACCACCTTCGTCGCGACCCAGGTCGGCACGGTCGAGGCGATCGTCGTCGCCATGGTCTTCCTGGTGGTCGGCGGCACGTGGTTCATCGCCTCCCCCGAGCTCGGCCGCGTCCGCATCCCCCGCTCGAAGCGCGCGTTCGGCGTGGTGCTGAAGCGGCCGTCGGTCGTCGTCGCCACTCTGACCGGTCTGCTGCTCATCGGGGCGTGCGCCGCGGTCGAGGCCAGCGTCACCAGCGTCTTCGGCGAGGGCAGCCCGAACGCCGGCATCGTCCTGGCCGTGTTCGCGGTCGGGTCCCTGTTCGGCGGCCTGGCCTTCGGCCACCGTCCGATCTCCCCCAACACCCTGTGGACGCGCATGGCGATCGTCTTCGTCGGTCTCGCGCTCGCCCTGGGCGGCACGAACTTCTGGTGGCTCTGCATCGCCCTCGTGATCGCGGGCATCGGCATCGCGCCGGCACTCGCGGTGATGTTCGGTTCGGTCTCCGCCACCGTCAAGTTCTCCGACACGGCCGAGGCCTACGGCTGGATGGGCACCGGTCAGCTCATCGGTGCCGCCGGCGGGTCCGCCGTCGCCGGCTTCCTGATCGACAGCAGTGGCCCGGTGGGCGGCTTCACGGTCGGTGCGGTCATGGCCGGGGTGGGCGTCGTCGTCGCGCTCGGCGCCAAGCGCTGGCTGCCCGACCTGCGCGGCCGTGACGCCAGCCCCATCCCCGACACCGAGCCGGTGGTCCTGCCGACCTGAGCGGGGCGCGGGCGCGGGCTTTCGGCGTACCTGGTCGAATCGGGCGTACCTGGTCGAAAGTTCTGACCAGGTATGCCCGATTGCGTTTGCGATCGCGGCCGGTATGGGAAGGAACGTGCGTCCGGCACGGGGCTCGCGTTCTCCACAGATGGCCGGGAGGCCCGGCGCGCGCCCGCCACGCACCGGCAGGATGGGTGCATGGTCAGTTCACTTCCCCTGCGTGACGGTGCCGCGATCCCCGCGATCGGGTTCGGCGTCTACAAGGTCGACGACACCGAGGCCGAGACGGCGGTCGGTCTCGCGCTCGACGCCGGCTACCGGCACGTCGACACGGCCGAGATGTACGGCAACGAGACCGGCGTCGGCAAGGCGGTCCGGGCCTCCGGGCTCGACCGTGACGACGTCTTCGTGACGACCAAGGTGTGGAACGACCACCAGGGGCGCGACGCGACCCTGCGTGCGTTCGACGGCAGCCTCGAGCGGCTGGGGCTCGACGCGGTCGACCTGTACCTGATCCACTGGCCGGCCGCGGCGAACGACCGCTACGTCGACACCTGGCGCGCGCTCGTCGAGCTGCGCGACTCCGGCCGGGCACGGAGCATCGGGGTCTCGAACTTCCAGGTGCCGCAACTGCAGCGACTCATCGACGAGACCGGTGAGGTCCCGGCGCTCAACCAGGTCGAGCGGCACCCGTGGCTCCCGCAGCGCGAGCTCATGGAGTTCCACCAGCAGCACGACATCGTCACCGGAGCGTGGTCACCACTCGGTCGCGGTCGACTGATCGACGAACCGGTCCTCACCGGCATCGCGGACGCCCACGGGGTGAGCGTCGCGCAGGTCCTCGTGCGGTGGAACGTGCAGCAGGGGGTCGTGGTGCTGCCGAAGTCGGTGACGCCGTCGCGGATCCGGTCGAACCTCGATGTCGACGGCTTCGTGCTCAGCGACGACGAGCTCGCGGCGATCGCCACGCTCGAGTCCGGGCAGCGGACGGGCTCGCACCCCGACTCGGTGTCGTGACGGGAGCGCCGTCGTGACGGTAGCGCCGTCGTGACGCGGAGCGTGTGTGACGGCGTAGGTTCTTCGGGGTGAACGATCCTCAGCAGACCGCCCGTGAGCACCTAGGACCCGATGAGCACCTCTACTGGGCCGGCTCGAGCGACCCGGCGAAGCTCTTCACGGGGCGGGACGGCTTCCTCATCCCGTTCTCGCTGTTCTGGACCGGCTTCATCCTGTTCGCAGTCCTCGACGTCGTGCGGAACGGATACCTCGGCGTGGGCGCGATCATCCCGATCGTCTTGTCGCTGGTCGGCCTGCACCTCGTGTTCGGGCGCTTCATCGTGAAGGCCCACCGCAAACGCACGACCGTCTACGCCGTCACCGACCGCCGCGCGCTGATCATCAGGCCGAACACCACCCGCGAGGTCCCGGTGGGGCGCACCGATCGCACCATCACCTGGACCGGGGGCCGACGGCACTGTTCGGTGGAGTGGAACACCGGCGATCCGAGCGGAGTGGCGGCGTTCTTCGCCGGCGGAGCGACCGCCAAGATCTACGCGAACACCGGACTCGACGGGCTGTTCGGACCGCAGGTGTTCGCGTTCTGGGACGTCCGCGACGGCGAGGAACTCGTCCGCGAACTGGACCGGGTGTCCCGCTAGCCCCGGCGGTCCTCCTCCGACTGCCACGGCAGGTGCAGGTCGCCCGGCGCAGGCTCCACGTCGCCGGCGTCATCCGCGCCGCCCGTTCCCGGTGCGGCGGTGATCTTGGACGTGTCGATTCCGTCTGCCTCGAGTTCGGCTTCGCTGCGCTGGTCGGTCTGCGACGCCTCGGTCTCCCGCTCGCTCGACGGGCTGTACGCAGTGTCGGTCGAGTCGGGATCCGGCGTCTCCGGGATGCTGTCGCTCATGACCCGGACGGTAGTCCGTGTGCCCCGAGTACCAGTTCGGTCACGGCGGTCGATCGGGCCGGACCCCGGCGGTACGCTCCCTGCCGTGGGGGAACGATGACACGGATGCGGACCGCGGCGAGCGCGGTCATCGGTACGGCAATGGTGGGGCTGCTGCTGACGGGCTGCACGGCGTTCGGCGGAGACGACACCCTGCCGAAGCCGACCCGACAGGCCACCGACCGGACTGCGGAGCCGATCCCCGATCCGACGCTCACGACGGAGCAGGTCAACGGCGAACCTGACGAGGTCGAGCAGGTCCTGCCTACGGGCACGGTCGCGGCGGAGACCGACGTCACGTCCCCGAGCGGTGACACGAGCATCCACGTGCGCATCGTGGCGAACGACGAGGGTACGTTCACCGCGCAGCTGTCCGGCTACCGCACGACCAACCCGCAGCAGATGAGCCTGCAGTTCCGGCACCGGACCGCCAGCCCGCTCGATGGCGGTGACGCCTCGGCGCGGGACACGACCGAGTGGACCGCCGCCTCCGGGCCGCCGAAGACCGTGGTCATGAACGACGCCGGTGCACGACCGGACTACTTGCGCAGCGTCGTCCTCGTGCCTGCCTCAGTGCCGGACGAAGATCCCGCGAAGCGTCCGTGGGTCGGATCGGTGCTGGCCGCCGGCGCCCTGGAGTGGAAGATCCCGAACCCCTACCCGGACCTGCGCATCACCGTGGGCAAGGACCGACCGGGGGCGTACGGCATCGTCACGGACGCCGACGGACGACCGGCCGACTACCTGGTGGCGCACGGCGACGAGCTGACCACGGTCGCGCAGCGGTTCGGCATCACGCCGGCCGAGGTGCAGTGGCTCAACCCGTACATGGAGACCCGCGCCGACGACTGGTTGCTCGAGGGCAGCACGCTGAACCTCGACCCCGCGCGCCGCTGACCTCGGCGCCGACGGCACTCGACCGTCCGTTACGCTCGACGGGCACCAGCCCCGACCAGGAGGTCCCCTCGTGACGATCGTCGCCGCAGCAGACGGCTCAGCCCTCGGCAACCCCGGCCCCGCCGGCTGGGCCTGGTACGTCGACGACGACCGCTGGGCCGCCGGTGGCTGGCCCCGGGCAACGAACAACATCGGCGAACTCACGGCCGTCCTGCAGTTGCTCCGCGCGACGAAGGACACCGGCGAGCCGCTGCACATCCTGTGCGACAGCCAGTACGCCATCAAGGCCTGCACCGAGTGGCTCGCTGGGTGGAAGCGGAAGAACTGGCGCAAGGCCGACGGCAAGCCGGTCATGAACGTCGAGATCATCAAGGAGCTCGACGCCGAACTGCAGGGCCGCAAGGTCACGTTCGAGTGGGTCCGCGGGCACGTCGGCCACGAGATGAACGAAGCCGCCGACGTCCGCGCCCGTGGTGCCGCCACCGCGTACCAGAACCACACCGACGTGCCGCACGGTCCGGGCTGGCCCGGAGTCGAAGTCACCGAGCCGTCCGCACTGCCCGAGGCGACCCCGCCGGCCACACTCTTCTGACCGACGAGCTCGGTCAGCCTGGGTCTCGGAGACCCAGGAACACCGAGGCACTGGTCCGCATCCGACCTCGAGACGATGCTGGGCGCATGGAGAACACCGAACACGTCCTGGTCACCGGCGGCTCCGGCTTCATCGCTGGCCACCTGATCCTGCAGTTGCTCGACGCCGGGCACCGCGTCCGCACCACGATCCGGTCCCTCGACCGTGAACCCGCGGTCCGTGCGGTCCTCGCCGAGGCCGGCCTGACCGCCGACGACCGGCTGGAGTTCGTCGCCGCCGACCTGACGTCCGATGACGGATGGGCTCAGGCGGTCGCGGACATCGACGTCGTGCACCACGTCGCCTCGCCGGTGATGCCCGGCCACGTCGAGGACGAGGACTCCGTGATCCGTCCGGCGGTGGAGGGGACGCTGCGGGTGCTGCGCGCCGCACACGCGGCCGGAGTCGATCGCGTCGTGCTGACCTCGGCCTTCCACGCGGTCAGCTGGGGCCACCCGCACTCCGACCACGTGTTCACCGAGGCCGACTGGACGGTGCTCGACGGGCCCGGGGTCGATGCCTACGGCACGAGCAAGACCCTTGCCGAACGCGCCGCCTGGGACTTCGTCGCGTCCGAGCCCGGTGCGCCGGAGCTCGTCACGACGATGCCGGTCGCGGTGATGGGTCCGGCGATGGGGCACGCGGTGTCCGGTGCGAACCACATCCTGCAGGCCATGCTCTCCGGCGCGATGCCCGCGACACCGCGACTGTTCATCCCCATCGTCGACGTGCGTGACGTCGCCGCGGCGCACGTCACCGCGACGACCGCCCCGGATGCAGCGGGCAAGCGGTTCCTCTTGTCGAACGGCCCGGCGCTCGAGATGGCCGAGATCGCCGCCACCCTGCGCGAGCACCTCGGTGACGACGCCCGGGCAGTCCCGACGCAGACGCTGCCCGACGACGTCGTACGGACCGCGGCCGAGACCCAGCCGCAGTTCCGTGCGATGGTGCCCGACCTCGGCTACGCCAAGCGCACCTCGAACGAGCGAGCCCGCACCGTGCTCGGCTGGAGCCCTCGTGATCCGCACGAGGCGATCGTGGCGGCGGCCCGGAGCCTGGTGGCGAAGGGCCTCGTCGGTCGCTCGGGACCGGCCAGCCAGCGTATATAGTGGTCCATATAAACCGGAGGTGCTCATGGCAGTGACGACGATCGACCTCGATCAGCGCGTTCTCGAGGACGCGAAGCAGCTCACCGGAGCACGCTCGAACAGAGAAGTCGTCCAGCGCGCGCTCGAGACACTCATCGCCGTGCGACGACAGCCTGCGGCGGTCGAGCGGATCATCGCCCGGGACTTCGCCGCAGACCCGACGGCCGCGGACGAACTGCACCCCTGATGGCGACGTACATCGTCGACAACTCGGTCTGGTGGAAAGCGCATCGTTCCCCGGCGATCGCTCGGCGCCTGCGGGAGGTCGCGACTCAGGACCTCATCCTGACATGCCCTCCGCAGGTGCTCGAGTACTGCCATTCGGCGCGGTCCAGCTCCGACCACGACGGCCATTGCGACGACATGGCCGCCTTTCTCGAAGCGTCGAGCCATCCCGATGTGACGGCGGTGACGAGTATCCAGAACGCACTGTGGCGCAACGGACACGTTCGCGGAGCCGGGCCGGTCGACGTCCACATCGCCGCGTACGCCGTCTGCAACGGAGCGACGGTTCTGAGCTCGGACCGTGACTACGAACACATCGCATCGGCCGTCGCTGAGTTCCGGCACGAATACCTACCGGAGCATTGAACGCACCCCTGACCCAAGAGGATCAGACCGCCCGCTCCCAGAGCGCCACCGTGCTCTCGAGCCCGTCGTACCGGTACGGCTTCCGCTCCCCTGTCGGTGCGTACCCGAGCGCCCGCCAGAACGGCTCGGCACCGGCCGCGTTCGTCGCCACGATCCCCAGTCGTAGTCGGTCGGCGCGGGCGTGAGCTGCCAGGGAAACGACGGCCTCGTGCAGGACCCGTCCGAGGCCCGAACCCTGCCGATCGCCTCGGACGACGAGCAGTCCGATGTACGCCGTGGTCGGCGCTGGGTAGCCGAGCAGCACGTCCGCGAACGCCACGAGCGAGTCGCCGTCCCACAGCCCGATCCCGTGCTTGCCCGCCGGGTCGAAGCCGTCCGGCACCGACACGAGTGCGCTCAGCCCGTCGGACGGTCCCGGCGGGTACCCGGTGATCCGCTCGGCGTAGTCCGGCACGGTCTCGAGCAGCCCCTGCAGCGCGTCGACGTCGTCCGCGCCGAGCGCACGCACGACGAACGAACCAGCGCCGGCCGGCATCAGTCCACGTCCACGTCGGCCCACCCGTCGAACCGACCGATCTCGGTGACCCGGACCACGGCCTCGCCGGCTTCGTCCGAGGCGTCGAGGTCGATCGTCGCCGAGAACCCGAAGTCCTTGTCGCCTGACGGGTCCGCGAAGATCTGCCGGGCACGCCACACACGCGCCGAGCCTGCACCCCCAGAGCCGGACGCCCCCACACCCGTCGCCCCGGCCTGGTCGAGGACCAGGTACGACATGGACCGCGCCTCGGCATCGGTGCCGATGGTGTCGTGCTCCTCGTAGTACTCCTCGAGCACCGCGTCCCACGCGTCGCCGTCGAACCCGGCTGCTGCGTCGAGCGCCCCGAGTCCGTCGACGTCGTCGCGCGCGGCGAGCAGCACCCGCTGGAACAGTGCGTTCCGCACGAGCACGGTGAAGGCCCGCACGTTGCCGGTGAGCCGTGCCGGCTGCGGCGGCGCGATCTCCTGCTCTTCGGCGAGGGCGAGCAGCACGTCGCCGTTGAGCAGCGCTTCCCACTCGTCGACGAGCGAGGAGTCGGTCTGCCGGACGACCTCGCCGAGCCACTCGATCAGGTCGTCGAGCTCCTGGTTCCGCTGTTCCTCGGTGATGGTCTGCCGCATGGTCCGGTAGGCGTCGGACAGGTACCGGAGCACGAGCCCCTCGGACCGGGTGAGCTGGTAGAACCGCACGAAGTCGCCGAAGGTCATCGCGCGCTCGTACATGTCACGGACGACGGCCTTGGGCGAGAGCTGGAAGTCGAGGACCCAGGGCTGTTCCGCCGCGTACGCCTCGTACGCCGCCTCCAACAGCTCGGACAGCGGGCGAGGCCAGGTGACCTCCTCGAGCAGCTCCATCCGCTCCTCGTACTCGATGCCCTCGCGCTTCATGCGGGCGACCTCTTCGCCGCGCTCCTTGAACTGCTGCTGCGACAGGATCGCCCGCGGGTCGTCCAGTGTCGCCTCGACGATCGACACCATGTCCAGGGCGTACGTCGGCGAAGAGGGATCGAGCAGCTCGAACGCGGCGAGCGCGAACGGGGACAGGGGCTGGTTGAGGGCGAAGTTCGACTGCAGGTCGACGGTGAGCCGGTAGGAGACCGGAGGCCCCGGCACCCGCTCGATGACCTGCGCGTTGATGAGCGTCCGGGCGATGACGAGGGCACGCCGGGCCATCGCGAGCTGGCGGGAGCGCGGTTCGTGGTTGTCGAACACCAGCGACCGGACCTCGTCGAACGCGGAACCCCCGCGGGCCACCACCGACAGCACCATCGCGTGCGTGATCCGCATCCGCGACACCATCGGTTCCGGTTCGGCGCCGATGAGCCGGTCGAACGATGCCTGCCGCCAGGACACGAACCCCTCCGGTGCCTTCTTCCGCTTGATCTTGCTCTTCTTCTTCTGGTCGTCGCCAGCCTTGGCGACGGCGCGGGCGTTCTCGATGTCGTGCTCGGGGGCCTCGGCGACGACGTCACCCTCGGTGTCGTACCCGGCACGTCCGGCACGGCCGGCGATCTGGTGGAACTCGCGCGCGGACAGCTGCCGCATCTTGGTGCCGTCGAACTTCGTCAGCCCGGTGAACAGCACGGAGCGGATCGGCACGTTGATGCCGACGCCCAGGGTGTCGGTGCCGCAGATGACGGGCAGCAGTCCGCGCTGTGCGAGCTGCTCGACGAGCCGTCGGTACTTGGGCAGCATGCCGGCGTGGTGCACGCCGATGCCGGCGCGGATCAGGCGCGAGAGGGTCTGTCCGAAGCCGGCGCTGAAGCGGAAGCCCGCGATCGCCTCCGCGATCTGGTCTCGACGCGCCCGATCAGCGACCTTCGCCGACATGAGCGACTGCGCCCGCTCGAGCGCCGCGGCCTGCGCGAAGTGCACGATGTAGATCGGTGCCTTGCCCTCCTCCAGCAGCCGTTCGACGGTCTCCTGCACGGGCGTCATCACGTACTCGTACTCGAGCGGCACCGGTCGGCTGACCCCGGTCACGCGCGCGGTGGGTCGGCCGGTGCGTCGGGACAGGTCGTCGGCGATGGTGGTGACGTCGCCGAGGGTGGCGGACATCAGCAGGAACTGCGCGCGTTCGAGCACGAGCAGCGGCACCTGCCAGGCCCAGCCGCGGTCGGGGTCGCCGTAGAAGTGGAACTCGTCCATCACCACGACGTCGACGTCGGCGTCGGGTCCTTCGCGCAGGGCCAGGTTCGCCAGGATCTCGGCGGTGCAGCAGACGATGGGGGCGTCGCCGTTCACACTGGAGTCGCCGGTGACCATGCCGACGTTCTGCGCGCCGAACAGCTCGACGAGCTGGAAGAACTTCTCGGAGACGAGCGCCTTGATCGGTGCCGTGTAGTAGCTCCGCTTGCCCTCGGCGAGCGCGGCGAAGTGCGCGCCGGCCGCGACGAGCGACTTGCCGGTGCCGGTCGGGGTGCTCAGCACGACGTTCGCGCCGGAGACGAGCTCGATGACCGCTTCGTCCTGTGCCGGGTACAGCGGCCGGCCGCCCTCCTCGGCCCAGGCCGCGAAGGCCTCGTAGACCTCGTCGGCGTCGACGACGCCGTCCACCGCCGCCGGGATCGCGGCGACGAGCGGGGGAACGGTGGTGACGTCGGTCATGGCCCCATCCTCCCAGGCTGCGGTGACGAGGTGGTCGGTACGGACGACCGGGAGGCCCGGCTCCATACGCGCGCATAGACTCGCGTCATGCACGAACTCGGCTTCCTCACCTTCGTCCCGAACCACGGCGGCACTGCGGGTGCGGCGAGCGCCCTGCAGGACGGTCTGCGGCTGTTCGAGACGGCCGAGACCCTCGGCTACGGCACGGGCTGGGTCCGCGGTCGCCACTTCGAGCCCTTCCTGACGAGCCCGATGACGTTCTTCGCCGCCGCGGCCCAGCGCACGAGCACCATCGCGTTCGGCACCGCGGTGCTCGGCATGCGCTACGAGGACCCGGTGCGCCTCGCCGAGGACGCCAGCACGGTCGACCTGCTGAGCGGTGGGCGCGTGCAGCTCGGCATCAGCACGGGCATCGCCGGGTACGGGCCGATCCTCGACCCGGTGTTCGGCGCCGTCGACCGCTCGTTCCGCGACGAGGCCGAGGCCCGGGCTGCCCGACTGCTCGAGGTGCTCGACGGCGACGCACTCGGCAGCGCCGGCTCTGGCTACGAGAGCATCCCGGCCGGTGCGGACCTGACCCTGCAGCCGCTCAGCGCCGGCCTGCGCGACCGCGTCTGGTGGGGCGGCGGCAGCATGGGCACGGCGGTGCGCACGGCCGAGAAGGGGCTGCTCCTGCACTGCTCGACCCTGAACACCGAGGACACCGGTGCACCCTTCGCCCAGGCGCAGGCCGACCAGATCGCGGCGTACCGGGAGCGGTTCACCGAGCTGCACGGCGGCACCGGCCGCACGTCGAAGGTCGCGGTGGGTCGCATCGTCGTGCCGTTGCTCGACGACCACGACCGCGCGGTCCACGAGGAGTTCCTGACCGGGTACGCCTCGGGCATGGACGACGAGGGCCGGCCGTTCTCCGGCCCGCCGTTCCGGTTCAGCAAGGTCCTGTCCGGCGAGCCGGCCGCCATCGTCGACGCCCTGCTCGCCGACCCCGCCGTCACCGCGACGGACGAGCTCGTGATCACCCTGCCCGCGAACGGGGACGTTGCCGCCCACGAGCGGATCCTGCGCATCGTGGCCGAAGAGATCGCACCGGCGCTCCGCGCCTGAGACGGATCAGGACATCCGGCGGGGCTCAGATCGAGTCGGTGAGGCTCGAGAGCCCTGCCGGATGACCATCTCGTCCCTGATCCGCACGGGATGGTGGGACCATCGTTCCACCTACCGAGCGGTTTGTCACACTGAGGTGTGCCCTCAGGACGAGAAAGTTGACCATCCGTCACCCGTTTTGCCCGGATTGCACGAAGTCCGTCAACCGGTTGGCCGAAGCCGTTCCCGGCGGGAACCGTCGGAACGGACGAATGCGCCCCCGCGCGGACGCGGGGACGCATTCTGGACGCACCGGGGAAGCTGGGGCATCGTCAGCCGGATCAGGAGGCTGATTCGCACAACCAGCGACCCCGTAGTCGGTGCGTGCGCCGACGGTAACCAGCCGACTGGCGCACATCGATGTTACTCAACAGGCGTCGTCCGTGCGCGGAAACCGGACGAACTGGTCACTCCAGTTCGAGGGCCGCGGTCCCGGACTCGTCGGTGACCGAGGCTCCGACGTGCAGCGTGAAGGCGCCGGGCTCGTACTGCCAGGCTCCGTCCCAGTGCGCGAACGCCCGGGCCGGCACCTCGATCGAGACCTCGGTCGACTCCCCCGCGCCGAGGCGGACCGGGGCGAACCCGACGAGCCAGCGCACCGGACGGTCCACCGCCGAGGACTCCCGCGAGGCGTAGACCTGCACGACGTGCTTGCCGGCGCGCGGTCCGGTGTTCGCGACCGTCGCCGTGACGATGACCGCGTCGCCCTCGGACACGGTCGGCGTCGCGACGACGCCGTCGATGGTCCACGAGGTGTAGCCGAGGCCGTGCCCGAACGGGTACGCCGGCGTGGTGCCGGCACGGAGCCAGGCACGGTACCCGATGTGGACGCCCTCGTCGTACGACACCTTGCCGTCGACGGGGGTGACGTCCAGCACGGGCACGTCGGCCATCGCGACCGGCCAGGTGGTGGGCAGACGGCCGCCGGGCTCCTGCGCGCCGGTCAGCACGTCGGCGAGCGCGTTGCCGTACTCCTGGCCACCGAACCAGGTGAGCAGGACCGCGGCGACGTCGTTCCGCCACGGCATCTCCACGGGCGAGCCGGCGTTCACGACGACGACCGTGTTCGGGTTCGCCGCCACGACCGCACGCACCAGGTCGTCCTGGTGCCCGGGCAGCGCGAGCGACGAGCGGTCGTACCCCTCGGACTCGACCTTCGAGTTCGTGCCGACGACCACCACGGCGACGTCAGCCGTGCGGGCAGCCTCGACTGCGGCATCGATGAGCACCGACGGGTCCTCGTCGGACGGCTCGGTGCCGAACTGGTACGCGAGCACCCCGCCGAGGGTCTCGTCCTGGATGACGTCGTACTCGATGCGGATCGCGACCTGCTGCCCCGAGGTCACCGACACGGGCACCGAACGTGCCGGCGGGTTGAGGAACGCCGCGCCGAGCTGGTCGCCCTCGAAGGGCACGTCCTCGTCGAGCACGAGCTCGCGGTCGATCCACATCCGCGACCGGCCGGCCGCACCGATGCCGATCCGCACGGTGCCGGTGGACGGCGCGGTGTAGGTCGTGGTGATGTCGAGCCGGTCGGCCTCACGCGTGGGGGCGTCGCCGCCGAACCAGAACAGTGCCGTGGCGCGGCGGTCCTCGACGTACAGCTCCTCGCCGTCCTTGACGAAGGCGACGCGGGCGCCGGGCTCGCCGGTGCCGGGGTTCGTGATGGTGGACAGCGGGAACTCCGCGATGCCCTCCTGCACGACGGCACCGATCGCGTAGTCGACCGTGGCGCCCGGGAACGCCGAGCGGATCCCGTCGAGCGGCGAGACGACCTGCGACGGCACGACCGTGGCCGAGCCACCACCCTGCGTGCGGGCCTGGTCGGCGTTGTGGCCGATGACGGCGATGCGGGAGACGGCGGGCGCGTCGAGCGGCAGCACGCCGGTGTTGCGGACGAGGACGGTGCCCTCGGCCTCGGCTTCGCGGACGAAGGCGACGCCGTCCTCGACGTGCACCGGCTGCGCGGCCACGGGCTCGAAGCCCTCGAGCGCGCCGACGCGGGCGGCGAGGGTCAGGATGCGGCGGACCTTGCGGTCGATCGCCTCGATCGGCACCGCACCGGACTGCACGGCGGCGAGCAGCGGGCCCTCGCTCCACCACTGGTTCGGTCCGGGCATCGCGACGTCCTGCGACGCCTTCGCCGAGTCGACCGAGCGCACGCCGGTCCAGTCGGACACGACGATGCCGTCGAAGCCCCACTCTGAGCTCAGCGGCGTCTCGAGCAGGTCGTGCTCCGACGCGGTGACGCCGTTGATGGAGTTGTACGACGACATGATCGCCCAGGCGTGTGCCTCGGTCACGGCCTTCTCGAACGCGAGCAGGTACAGCTCGCGCAGGGCCCGGTCGGAGACCTCGGTCGACGCGGTGAAGCGGTCGGTCTCGTAGTCGTTCGCGATGTAGTGCTTCGGGGTCGCGGCCACGCCGTTCTCCTGCACACCGTCGACGTACGACGCGGCCAGGTCACCGGTCAGGACCGGGTCCTCGCTGAACGCCTCGAAGTGCCGGCCGCCGAGCGGCGAGCGGTGCAGGTTGATGGTCGGGCCGAGGACGACGTCGACGCCCTTGCGGCGTGCCTCGACGGCTGCTGCGGCGCCGTAGCGCTTCGCGATCGCACGGTCCCAGGACGCCGACAGCGCGGTCGCCGAGGGCAGGTTCAGCGACGGGTCGCGTTCGTCCCAGACCTCACCACGGACGCCCGAGGGGCCGTCCGACATCAGGATCCGGCGCAGCCCGATCTTCTCGATGGGCCAGGTGGTCCAGAAGTCGCGCCCGGTCAGGAGCTGCACCTTCTCGTCGGTGGTCAGCTGGTCGACGAGCGCGTCGATGCGCTCGGCCGTACTGGAGGCTGGGCCCCCGCCGGCCGGTACCGCGGCGTCGCGGAGCGGCGGGGCGGCCGAGTCGGAGGGGAGGGTCACGTCGTTCACGGTAGTCACGGTGGTCGGTCCTTTCGTTCAGAGCCTGGGGAAGTGTGGTCAGCGCACGCCGCGGATGCGGGACACCGAGACGATGCCGAGCAGTCCGACGACGGCGCCGGTGATGAAGAAGCCGCTGTACCCGCCGGTCAGGGCGATGACGCCCGGGGCCGCCGCGGGCACGATCGACTGGGGCAGGGCCTGCGCGATGTTGACGACGCCGAGGTCCTTCGCGTTGTCCTCGTCGGACGGCAGCACGTCGGTGATGAGCGCCAGGTCGACGGCGTAGAAGACGCCCATGCCGGCACCCATCACGAACTCGCCGATCAGGACCATGCCGAGCGACGGCGCGAGCGCGATGATCACGAGCCCGACCACGCCGACGATGCCCGCGATCGCGACGAACAGCTTGCGGCGGCCGAGCTTGTCCGACAGCCAGCCGGCGATGAGCGAGGTGAGCACGATGCCGACGACGTTCCACAGCGTGCCTTGGAACACCGCGTTCGCGACGTGGTCCGGGTCCACGCCGATGTCGTCCCGCAGGAAGTACGTCAGGTAGCTCACCGCGGTGTACTGCGCGGCGACCATCAGGAACCGGGTGAGCCAGGCCCAGCCGAGGTCCGGGTGCTTCACGGGGTTGAAGACGAACGAGCCGAAGACCTGCCCGATGCTGAGCTTCGACGTCGGCCGGTGGGTGAGCACGCGGTCGCGGAACACGAGCGCGTAGAGCACGACGACGATCGACCCGATCGCACCGGGGATGATCATCTGCGTCGCCGAGGTCGAGAAGAGCTGCACGAGGAACGTGCCGCCGACGAGCGCGAGGTTCTGGGAGAGCCCGAGCAGTGCCGCGACCCGGCCACGCTGGGACCGCGTGACGTGGTCCGGCAGGACCGCGGTCATGGCGGCGATCGTGGCGTTGTAGGCGATCTGCGTGACGCCCCACGCGATCACCAGCACGACGGTCGAGGTCGTCGTCGCGACGACCACGAGGCCCGCGAAGCCGACCACGGTGCCACCGATGATCCACGGACGACGCATGCCGAGCCTCCCGGCAGTCCGATCGCTGAAGCGACCGGCCAGGGGGTTGGCGACCATCGCGGCGAACGCGCCGACACCGAGTGCCAGGCCGAGCACACCCGCTTGGTTGTCCGGTGCGATCTCGGCGACCTTGAGCGCCATGGCGACCAGCACCGGCGGCAGCAGCGCGATGTACAGGCCGAGCATCGCGATCGGCATGCCGAGCGTGTACATGAGCGGGGCACCTCGGCCGCGCGTGGGTGCGACTGCGGTCGGGGTGTCGTTGACGGTCAGGGCGTCGTTGGCCACTGCAACCTCTTCTCGGGTACGCCACCTGCACCGGTGACTCGCACGCCTTCGTCGGCGGCTCCGCCCACGGTAACACCAAAACCAAGTGCGGCTAGGTTTTCTGTGTGCACTCCGAGCGGTACAGTCCTGCCATGGCACGACGGGGTTCGTACGCGAAGGGCATCGCGAAGCGCGAGGAGATCCTCACGGTCGCGCTCGACCTCGTCGCTTCGCAGGGGTTCCGCCGCACCAGCATCAAGGACATCGCCGACGCCGTCGGGCTGACCCAGGCCGGACTGCTGCACTACTTCGACTCCAAGGACGAGCTCTGGGTCGAGATCCTGCGACGACGCGACGAGCTCGACCTCGCCCACGACTGGCAGGCGCCGGACCCGGCCGCCCTGCTCGCCGCGATCGTCCGGCACAACGCCGAGGTCCCCGGCCTGGTGCAGATGTTCGTCAACCTCTCCGCCGCCGCTGCGACCGACCCCGAGCACCCCGCGCACGCGTACTTCCAAGAGCGCTACGAGCGCAGCCGTCGCGACCTGTCCGCCGACTTCCGCACCATGCAGCAGGACGGACGGCTCCGCGCCGACGTCGATGCCGAGGAACTGACGAGCGTGCTGCTCGCGGTGTCCGACGGCATGCAGATCCAGTGGCTGTTCGACCCGTCGCGGGACATGGCGCAGCACGTCGAGCTCGTGGCCCGGCTCGCGATCGCCCAGGTCGCCCCCACCGCCTGACGCTCCCCCGCGCTCCCCGCCGACGGTCCCGCGCGCTCCCCGCCGACGCTCCCGCGCGCGCCCCGCCGGAACCAGGTTCCAAACACAGCACCACGCGATTCCGTGGTGTCGTGTCCGGAACCTGGTTCGCGCGGCCGAGCGGGGTACGGACAGGGCCTGGCCGGGAGGCACGGCACGGGCCTGTGCCGCGCCTCCCGTCACGCGACGGTCAGGGCAACCGCACCGAGGCCAGCGCGCACGACGCGTCGGCCCACGCACGGACCTGCGCCTTCGACAGGGGCTCCTCCGGCGAGGTCGACCAATCCGAGATGTTGCGCCCGCGCATCTCCTTCGCGAGGTGCCCAAGCACGTCTCGCTTCGACTCTGTCGCCAATGCCGCGCCGAACTGCTCCGCGCCGGGGACGTCGGCCAGCTCGGTCAGGTAGGCCTGGCAGAACCGGTCAGCCGCTTCTGCGCGCAGGTACGGACTGTCGAGCGTGGCGTACCAACGCCGGAAGAACTCGTCGTACGGCCCAGAGTCTCGCATGAAGCCGCCGGACGCGAACAGGAGTTCGCGAACCCGCCCCGGGGTGAGCCCGCGTGCTTGCTGCACGGCATCACCGATCTTGCCCGCGTCGACCAGGTCAGCGATGCCGTTCATTTCACCCATCCGTTGCTGATGTGGCCCCCCGTTGATGTCCGGACGGTGATCGTGCGCCCTTTGTACCCCCAGGTGTAGTCGATGTGGTCTCGAGCCTTCGAGGAGCGTCCATTGGCCACGGCCTTGCTCATCAGATCAGCCACCTTCGCTCGCGTCGTCCCCCCGACGTACCGCCAATTGTGCTTCGACGCCATGATGTGCGTCCACTTCTTCGTCGCGAGCGAGAGCGCGTACTTCTTCGCTGCGCTCTGGATCGCGGCCTTCGAGAACTGACGGATGGCCATCTGGAGCCCTACACGAGCCAGGACCACGAGGATGAGCGGAAGCACCTGAGCTTCGGCTACCGACGTGTCGATGAGGTGTGCTTCACCGGTCGAATCAGACGTGAGCAGCGCCGAGAAGTTCTCGTCGTCGACGATCGTGATGTCGCTGATCGAGTACGTGTCATGGAGGACCTCGCCCTCCTGCTCTGTCTCGACACGCACCTTGTCGAACTCGTAAGCGTCGATCGAGACGACGGCCTCACCCTCGAGTCCGAGCTCGGACTCGATCTGAGTCGAGACCGACGCCGCATCGGCTGGTGTTCCCTCCATGACCACGGACACATCGACTGCCGCCGCACCTCGGTCGGGCTCGAGCGATTCTGCAGAGGCTGGTGTGACGAGGCCGAAGACCATGGCCGCTGTCACGAGGATGCCGACGGGCGCTGCCCTCTTGAAGAGCTTCATTGATTGTTCCTTTCGGTGCACCGCAGCACTGGGACGCCACGGTCGTCTCGGAGTCCACGACGCTGCGCGTCACGGATCAGGTCACTTCGGGAAGCGGACGACTGAGCACACCGGACCACAGCAGCGGCGGCAGAAGCCGCCGCGATGCTGGTACCGGAGACCACCCGGCCGCCTCCGAGGTCGACGCCCACACCGATGGCGCTGACGTCACCGTCGCGCGGCGATGTCGCGGCCCGTGCAAGGGCCTCGTCGACGCTCGACACGGACAGCACGGACTCGTGATCCGCAGGGAACGACGATGAGCCGACCAACTCGTTCCGCATGCTGCTCAACACCAGGACGCCGTTGCGGCCGGCGTCACGCAAGGCATGTCGGAGGGCGGCCGAGTCAGACCGACTGCTCAGCGCTATCAACACGACGTCAGCTCCGCGGCCCACGGCCCAGTCGACCCCTTGTGCGATCGAATCCGGTGTCGCCGGGCGCCCCGGGGTCGCCACACGGACATCAAGGAGCGACGGTGCACCGTCCCCGAGCTTTCCGATCACTGCGGCGAGGAGATCGGCATGTCCATCGACGGGCTCGCTCGGCAGGCCTG
Source organism: Curtobacterium sp. PhB142 (assembly GCF_004341255.1). Lineage (NCBI taxonomy): Bacteria > Bacillati > Actinomycetota > Actinomycetes > Micrococcales > Microbacteriaceae > Curtobacterium > Curtobacterium sp. PhB142. Next base: position 63,493 of record NZ_SLUT01000011.1, read on the forward strand.
GAACGGTCCAAGAACTGGTCACCGAGGACTCGACCTTGCGCGATGACCCCAGCCCACCGTCGACGATCGCAATGCTTCGATCGCTGCTTGATCGAGTTGGCGTCCAGTCCGACACGTGTGCGCAGCCAGCGACACTCAACAGCGTCATGACCGCGACTGCGCTGCATCCCCACCGAAGCATGTAACTGACACTGCCATACTAAACACCAGATGCACAATCCAGCTGGCTTGCGGCGGAGCGGGGTACGGACAGGGCCTGGTCGGGTCAGGCGGCGCCGGGCAGGATGGGGCGTGCCCGGAGGGCGACCCGACGACGATGTGGAGTGACGCGATGACGCGTGTAGTGGTGACCGGCGGCAGCGGCAAGCTCGGACGAGCGGTGGTGCGCGACCTCGATGCGCACGGGTACGACGTGGTGCTGCTCGACCGCGTGCCCTCCCCCGACCAGCCCGAGGGCGTGCAGTTCGTCCGGATCGACCTGACCGACTACGGCCAGGTCCTGAACGCCCTGCTCGGCATCGACGACCGGTACGACCACGTGGACGCCGTCGTGCACCTCGCGGCCGTGCCCGCTCCGGGGCAGGTCCCCGACGTGGCGCTCATCACGAACAACGTGACGGCGTCGATCAACGTCTTCCACGCCGCACGCGCCGCGAAGATCAAGAACCTGGTGTGGGCGTCGAGCGAGACCCTGCTCGGCATCCCGATGGGCGAGCACCACCCGCCCTACCTGCCCGTCGACGAGGAGTTCGCGGTCCGCCCGCAGTCGTCGTACTCGCTCGGCAAGGCGGTCGAAGAGGAGATGGCCCGCCACTTCACCCGCTGGGACCCGGAACTGAAGATGATCGGCCTGCGGTTCTCGAACGTGATGGACGAGACCGACTACCCGGCGTTCCCGTGGGACGCCACCCCCGAGGCGAAGACCTTCAACCTGTGGTCCTACATCGACTCGCGTGACGGTGCCCAGGCGGTCCGCAAGGCCGTCGAGGCCGAGCTCACCGGGTTCGAGGCGTTCGTCATCGCGAGCCCCGACACCGTGATGGACACCCCGACGATCGAGCTCGTCGAGCGCTACGTGCCCGACATCGAGCGTCGCGCGGACATCGACGGCGTCAGCTCGCTGCTGTCGTCCGAGAAGGCCCGCGAGCTGCTCGGCTACGCCCCCGAGCACAGCTGGCGCGACGGCCGCTAGCAGCGCCCGCGTCCGCCGCTGAGCCGCCCCTTCGCTAGGCCGGCAGCAGCAGCCCGTCGAGCACCAGGTCGCGCGCCGCCGGCAACAGGTCGGCGGCGAGCACCTGCTCGTCGACACCCGTGATCTGAGCCAGTGCGCCGACGATCGCTGCGACGGACAAGTCCCCGTCGCAGGCTCCGACGAACGCAGCGAGCGCCGTGTCCGCGTCCACCCGCCGTCCGAGTCCGCCGCCCTGCACGAGCGTCATCACCGTGGGGTCGTCGTTGCCCGGCCAGTAGTAGCGCTCCTCGGTGACGTCGCCCGCCACCGTCAGGTGCGCAGTGGCGAGCGCGGCGTCGTCGTGCGCGGCGAGCCACGCGGCCGCGTCCAGGACGCGAGCGACCGTGGCTCCGAGCCCGGCGGGGTTGGAGCCGAGCGTCTCGGGGACGCGCTCGAACCGGCGGAGGCTCGCCGTTCCTCCTGGCAGGGCTCGACGCACCACGACGTAGCCGAAACCGACGCCGGTGACGCGGCGGTCCGCGAAGTCGTCGAGCCACGCGCCCATGAGCGTGTCGAACTCGGGCGTCCCGGGCTTCGTGCCGCCGTCGCGGATCCAGGTCTCGGCGTACGACGTGGGGTCCTGGCGCTCGCGCTCGATGACCCACGCGTCGAGGTCGGTGTCCGCGAACCAGCTGCGCACACGGTCGAGGCCGTCGACGCCCCAGTGGTACTCCCAGTTGCCGAGCAACTGCGCGGTCCCACCGGGCTCGAGGTGCTCGGACAGGCCGCGGAGCACGGTCTCGACCAGCGCATCGCCGACCATGCCGCCGTCGCGGTACTCGTACGAGGGGACGCCCGGCCGGCGGGGTGTGATGACGAACGGCGGGTTCGACACGATGCGGTCGAACCGCTCACCGGCGACGGGTTCGAACAGCGAGCCGTACCGGAAGTCGATGCCGTCGATGCCGTTCAGCTGCGCGTTGAAGCGGGCGATGTCCAGGGCGCGGCGCGAGATGTCGGTGGCCACGACGTGCTCGGCGAAGCGTCGGGCGTGCATGGCCTGGATCCCGCACCCGGTGCCGAGGTCGAGCACCGTGCGGACCGGCACGGGTACCTGCAGGCCGCTCAGGGTGGTGGTCGCACCGCCGATGCCGAGGACGTGCTCCTCGCTGATCGCGTGGCCGAGGGCGAGCTCGCCGAGGTCCGAGACGATCCACCAGCTGCCGGCGCCGAGGTCGTCGACGAAGGCGTAGGGACGCAGGTCCACCGTCGGCTCCACGACTGCGGCGTCGGTGTCGGTGTCAGTGCCACAGACCCGCAGCAGCCCTGTCGCGACCACGGCGTCGAGCCCGGCGGTCGGGAACGCGACTGCGACGTCCGCGCGGGACGTCGGCAGCCCGAGCACGAACAGGGTGGCGAGGGTGCCGAGGGGGGATGTCTCACGAGCAGCCAGGGCACGGAGGGCCGCCACTCGCGACCCCCGGTGCAGCGATGCGGCCGCTTCGGTCCCCCAGAGTGCATCGACCCGGTCGACGGTGAAGCCGGCGGCGTCGAGGTCCGCGGCGAGCGCCGTCGTCACGGCCGGGTCAGCACCGATGTCGGGGAGCGTGTGCACGGCCGCCCCGGCGCCGGCGCCGGCACCCGCGCCGGGTACCGTGCTCACGACTCGATCCCGTCGCGGAGCAGCGCCGCGGGCACCTGCCAGTCGAGCACCAGGTCGAGCAGCCCCGGGAACCGCTGCTGCACGTCCTCGATCCGGACCCGGCTGATGCGGGTCAGGCCCTCGAGGTGCTGTTCGAGCAGTCCGGCCTCGCGCAGGACCCGGAAGTGGTGGGTGAGCGTGGACTTCGGTCGGTCGATGCCGACCCAGCCGCAGCTCCGTTCACCACCGGCGGCGTCGACGAGGTAGCGGTGCAGGATCGCCAACCGGATCGGGTCGCTCAGGGCGTCCAGGACGACGGGGAGGTCCATCTCGGCCACGGACGGCTGGGGCAGCCGCTCGGGGGCATCGACGTGCGCGGGCATGGACGGGACGCTACCACCGTTCGGCTTGCTGTACGACTTGCGTCGTACAGCGGACTACGGTACGAATGCAGTCGTACAACGGACCATCGGAAGGATGCTCATGCAGCAGTCAGCTCGCTCGGTCGCCGGGTTCTGGATCCTCGCGGCGATGCTCCTGGTGTCGGTCGCGTCGTCCGCGGTCCCCTCGCCGATCTACCCGGTCTACGCCGCCGAGTGGCACCTCACGCCACTGATGCTGACCGGCGTCTTCGCCATCTACGTCGCCGGGTTGCTCGCGAGTCTGCTGATCGCCGGCCGACTGTCCGACCACGTCGGCCGCAAGCCCGTGCTCGTCGCCGGTGGTCTCGGCGTCGCCCTGTCGCTCGGACTGTTCGCGATCGCGGACGGCGTCGGCGCGCTCATCGTCGACCGCATCGTGCAGGGCGTCTCCGTCGGACTCCTGATCGGTGCGCTCGGGGCGGCCCTCATCGACAACTCGCTCGAGCGGCACCCGACCCTGGCCGGCGTGCTGAACGGCGTCATCCCGCCGATCGCGCTGGCCACCGGTGCGATGTCGAGCGGTGCACTCGTGCAGTGGGGTCCGGCGCCGGAGCAGCTCGTCTACCTGGTCTTCGGCGCACTGCTCGTGCTCCTCGTGCTGGCACTGTTCGTGGTCCCCGAGCAGGTCCAACGGCGCCCCGGAGCACTCCGTTCGCTGCGTCCGACGATCAGCGTGCCGCGGAGCTCGCGTCGACTGTTCCGCGGCGTCGTCGGTTCCCTCGTCGCCAGCTGGGCCCTCGGCGGCATGTTCCTCTCGCTCGTCCCCTCGGCCCTCGGTGCCGTGTTCGGCATCACGAACCACTTCGCGGCCGGCGCACTCATCGCCGTCGTCACGGGCGTCGGCGCGCTGACCGGACTCGCGACGCAGCGGATGGACGCTCGTCGCGCCGTGCTCGTCGGGCTCGTCGCCCTGGTGCTCGGCCCGATCGTGACCGTGGCGTTCGTGATGGCCCACTCCCTTCCCGGCCTCGTCGTCGGCAGTGCGATCGCCGGCGTCGGCTTCGGTGCCGGGTTCCAGGCACCGCTGCGGATGCTGCTCGCGACCGCGGCACCGACCCACCGCGCCGGACTGCTCTCGACGATCTACGTCGTCAGCTACCTGGCGTTCGGGGTCCCCGCCGTCATCGGTGGGCTGCTCGAACCGTCGATCGGCCTCGTCCCCGTCATCGCCGGGTACGGCGGGTTCATCGTCCTCGCGGCCGTCGTCGCGCTCGTGCTGCAGCTGACGTCGAAGGAAGCAGCCGCCGTCGAGGAGCAGGCCGCCGAGGTCATCGAGCGCACCGCCACCGGCTCGATCCGCGTCGCTGCGGAGTAGCGGGCCGTCCGCCCGGCGGGCGGCGCGCGCCAGGCGCACGGTGCGAGGTTGGTCATCCCGTGCGAGGTTGCTCGCTCAGTGCGCGCATACAGCGCCGCACGGAGCCATCAACCTCGCACGCAGTGACCAACACGGCACGGTGCCGGACGCGACGGGCCGACTCAGTGGCCCGAGTGCGCCGAGTTGGCGCCGCGCGCCCGTCCACGAGCACGCACCCCGACCGTCCGCGCAGCACCCGTGTGGGCGGCGTCGACGTCGGCCTTGCCCCGGTCGGCAGCATCGCGCAGGCGCTTCGGTCCGTGCCGCTTGGCCCAGTCCCAGAAGCGGTGCAGCTGCGCCTTGAGCCACACGATGATCTTGTGGAAGAAGTGAAACTCGCTCGCCAGCACCGTGAGTCCGATGAACACCACGAGCCATCCCGGCCCGGGCAGCGGCACCAGGATGAGTCCGATGATGACGACCAGCCCGCCGACGATGCCGACGAGCACCTTGTAGAACAGGTGCAGGTGCGGCCTGGCGTGGATCCAGGTCCGCATGTCGTGGAACCACTGGAAGCGCTGACGCGGCGCACCGTCGGTCCGGCCCTCGCCGGGTCCGTCGTTCGCGTCGCCGTCCATGCCGAAAACGTAGGGCGTGCGGCTGGGAATCCGCGGCGCACGCGGTGGACGCGCGGTGCGCGTGACGGAGGATGTGTGGCGGGGATGCGCCGCGCCTCCCGTCCGTCAGCGAGTGTCCGCCGGGAGGCCCGTCACGCGTGGGCGACGCACGTCGCGGCCCACGGGACGGCGGCCAATCGGGCCGCTGGGATCGGTTCGCCGCCGACCGCGCAGGTTCCGTAGGTGCCGGCGTCGAGCCGCGCGAGCGCGGCGTCCACCTGCTCGATCCGCTGCCGGGCCGCGTCGCGGACGGCGCCGAGCGAGCCGCGCTCCCACGCGAGGGTCGCGCCCTCGGGGTCGTGCTCGTCGTCGGAGTTGGCGTCCTGGCGGGCGTCACTGACGTCGCGCATGCTCCGCTCGACGTCGGCGAGCAGCCGTTCGTTGCGGGCGCGTTCCGTGTCGAGCGCGGTGCGGGGGTCGTCCATGGCGGACACCGTAGTCGTGACGGAATGCCCGACTCTCCGGATGCGTTTGCATCGACATGACCAAGATCGGGTTCCTGTCGTTCGGACACTGGCGCGACGTGCCGGGGTCGAAGGTGCGCAGCGGGCGTGAGTCCCTGGTGCAGGCGATCGACCTCGCGGTCGCTGCTGAAGAGGCCGGCGTCGACGGCGCCTACTTCCGCGTGCACCACTTCGCACCGCAGCAGGCGGCACCGTTCCCGCTGCTGTCCGCGATCGCCGCGAAGACCAGCCGGATCGAGATCGGGACCGGCGTGATCGACATGCGCTACGAGAACCCGCTCTACATGGCCGAGGAGGCCGCGGCGACCGACCTCATCTCCGGCGGACGACTGCAGCTCGGCGTCTCCCGTGGCTCACCCGAGACCGCCCTCGCCGGTTACCAGCAGTTCGGCTACGTGCCGGACGCGTCCGACGAGAACGGCGGCGACATGGCCCGCGCGCACACCAGCGTGTTCCGTCGCGCCATCGCCGGCGAACCGATGGCGAACGCCAACCCGCAGATGACCGGCTCGGTCGGATCGCTGCCGATCTCCCCGCTCTCCGACTCGCTCGGCGACCGCATCTGGTGGGGCGCCGGCACACGAGCCACCGCCGAGTGGACCGCCGAGCAGGGCATGAACCTGATGTCGTCGACCCTGCTCACCGAGGACACCGGCGTGCCGTTCGACGAACTGCAGGCCGAGCAGATCGAGCGCTTCCGCCGCGTCTGGGCCGAGTCGGGCTGGGAGCGGACCCCTCGGGTGTCGGTGTCGCGCAGCATCATCCCGATCATCGACGACGAGTCGCGGCACTACTTCGGCGTGCGCGCACAGGTCGAGGGGCAGGACCAGGTCGGGCACCTCGACGGCGGGCTCGCCCGCTTCGGCCGCTCGTACATCGGCTCACCCGAGGACCTCGTCGCGGAGCTCGCGGCCGACCAGGCCGTCCGCGCTGCCGACACCGTGCTCGTCACGGTGCCGAACCAGCTCGGCGTCGACTTCAACGCGCGGCTGCTCGCCGCCGTGAAGGACGTGTTCACCGAGGTCGACGCGGCACCCGTCCCGGCCTGATCTGCTCGGTCAGGCGCTGACGGTCAGCGTCGGCCAGATCAGCCGGAAGCGCTCGCAGACCACCGGCATGTCCGGTTCGAAGCCGCGCGGGTTCTCGGAGTGCGCGCGCCAGTACGCCTCGTGCACCGTGCGCCAGTGCTCGAGAGTCCGGTCGCCCTCGCCTTCGGCGCGAGCGTGCTCGGCCCCGACGGCGTCGAACGGGACGATCCGGACGTCCGTCGTCTCGATGACGGCCCGGGGAACACCGGCGCCGTCGGTCACGATGCTGCACTCCCCGGTCGCGGGGAGCGGGTCACCCGTCGCCTCGTAGTCCCAGAGCGATGACGCTGTGCCGTCCTTGACCCCGCGGAGCACCAGGCCGAGCAGCTCGTCTGCCTGCTCCGGAGTGGCACCGAACGACCACGCCTCCGGCACCTCGGCAGGCAGTTCCGGAGCCTCGTCGCGCCGCGCGTTCCAGAAGCCATCGGGGGTCAGGGTCACCAGCCGACCGTAGCGCACCGCCGGGTGTCCGCACATGTGCCGACACCCGCCTTGGGACTGTGGCGGCGGGGCGGCGTCCCCTACCGTCGAGGAGCACCGTCCCCCGCACCTCGAGGAGTCCCCGTGACACTGCCGGCCGCAGGCTGGTTCCCGGACCCGCAGGACGCCAGTCGTCTCCGCTGGTGGGACGGTCACGCCTGGGGTGCCGCGACCCGTGTCCTGCCGAACGCTCCGGAACCGGTCCTGCCGATCGCCGTCGCACCTGTCGGTCCCTCGTTCTCCGTGCACACGGCATCGATCCGGACCCACGCGTGGGCGTCCGGCGGCGGTCGCGACCGACGGTTGTGCGTGTTCACGGTGCTCGCGGTGCTGCTGGCCCTGACGTCGATCCTCGTCAACCCGCTGGGTGTCTGCAGCGCGCTCGCCCTCGTGTGCGGGCTCGTCGGTGTCGTCCGCCCCGGTGCGACCGGTGGGTGGGCGGTCGCTGCGAGGAGTGCGTCCTCGAGCGCGGTCGTGGTGGCGGTCGCGACGGGCGCGGTGGCGGCCTCGGCCCAGTACCACCTCTTCTGACGCGTCCCGGGCCGTCACCGTCCGACTTCGTGAGCAGAAATGGTCGGGTGCCGACCAGCGACCCGACCATTGCTGCTCACGAAGTGCACGCCCGGGCCCGCCGAACGACGAGACCTACCGCCGCGCCCGCGGATGCGCCGTCTGGTACACGTCCCGCAGCATGTCCGCCGTCACCATCGTGTAGATCTGGGTCGTCGCGACGCTCGCGTGCCCGAGCAATTCCTGCACCACGCGCACGTCAGCCCCGCCCTCGAGCAGGTGCGTCGCGAACGAGTGCCGGAAGGTGTGCGGCGACACGTGCGCCTCCAGGTCGGCGGCAGCAGCGGCGGACTGGATCACGAGCCAGGCGCTCTGCCGCGACAGCCGCGCTCCACGGGCACCGAGGAACAGCGCCGGTGTCGACGGACCTCGTACCGCGAACACCGGCCGCGCACGCACCAGGTAGGCGTCGATCGCCGCCCGGGCGAAACTGCCGAGCGGCACGACCCGCTGCTTGTTCCCCTTGCCGGTGACCTTCACGACGGCGAGACCGTCGGCGTCCGGAGCCGAGTCGTCGGACAGCGACGTCACGTCGTCCACCGACAGCCCTACCGCCTCGGAGATCCGCGCGCCGGTGGCGTAGAGCAGTTCGAGCAACGCCTTGTCCCGCAGCCGCACGGGGTCGTCGACACCGGAAGCGCCGTCTGCGGAGACGTCCGTCGACACCGCTCCGAGCAGCCGCTCCATGTCCTCCACCGAGATCGCCTTCGGCAGCCGCATCGGGGCCTTCGGCGGCCGGACGGCGGTACCGGGGTCGAGCGGCAGCCAGCCCTCCCCCGCCGCGAAGGCCGTGAACGAGCGCACCGAGCTGAGCATCCGGGCGATCGACCTCGGTGCCAGCGGACCGTCCGGCTTCGTCGCCAGGTAGGTCACGAACTCCGAGACGTCTGCCCGAGCGAGCCGCCCGACGTCGTCGATCGCAGATGCCCCGCCGGCCCGGTCGGCACCGTCGGACTCGACGACCGAAGCCGTCGTCAGCCACGAGGTGAACACCGCCAGGTCACGCCGGTACGCCGACAGCGTGTGCTGCGACAGCCCGCGCTCGATCGCGACGTGCCGCAGGTACGTCTCCGTGGCACGGTCCAGGGGAATCACGACAGCAGGCGCACGGTCAGTGCAGTGCCTCGTCGGGGGCCCCGACCCGGTACCCGGTGAACGTCACGGTCAGGCCGGCTCGCGTCGGAGCTGCACACAACAGTCCGGCCGACACGGCAGCATCGGGATCGAGGTACGCAACCCGCACCAGCCGGGGTTCCTCGTCGTCGGCCCACGCCCGGACGGTCACGGCATCACCGTCGCGGCTGGCCCGGACGGTCACCACACGTCCCACCCACTCCGGCACGGGCGCCACCGACCAGTCCGAGAAGTCACGGGTCACCACGGCGCCGAGCTGCGGCGTCCCGTCGGAGAACTCGACACCGGCCTTGATCCAGTTCCGCTCGTCGACGCGCAGGAAGACACCGGCCTGGTCGAACTGCTCCGTGTAGTCGAGGACGAACGATGCCTCGACCGAGAACGACCCATCGAGGGGCTGCACCAGCGCGTGCTCGGAGTCGTGCACGAACCCGTACGACGTGGTCCGCCAGGCGTCGCTGCCCCGGGCCGCCGTGACCCGCAGCACATCGCCGTCGAGCTCCGCGGCCTCGGGCTCGTGCGTCCACGTCGCCGCGTCGACCAGTTCTCGCAGGCTCATGCGCGGCCTCGCTCGAGCGCATCCACCGCGAGCACCGCCACGACCAGCCCGGAGTTGTGCAGCCGACCATCGAGGATCGCCTCCACCAGCTCGGCCCGCGGCACCCACCGCTTCACGATGTCGGCTTCCTCGGCCTCGCGCTCGAACGTCGTCGTCGTGGGCCGCACGCCCCGGGCGCGGTAGACCTGCAGGAACTCGTTGCTCCCGCCGGACGACGTGTTGTACCGGACCAGCGGCTCCCACGTGTCCGCTTCGAGGTCGGCCTCTTCAGCGAGTTCGCGGGCGGCAGCGACCTGGAGGTCCTCGCCCTCGACGTCCAGTAGCCCGGCCGGCAGCTCCCAGTCGCGCACCCGAACCGGGTGCCGGTACTGCTGGATCACGAGGACACGGCCCTCGTCGTCCTCGGCGTAGACCGCGACGGCACCGGTGTGGTCGATGTACTCCCGCACCATCGTCTCGTCGTGGTACGCGATCGCGTCGCGGCGCACGTCCCAGACGGCGCCGTCGTACACGACGGTGGACTCGGTGACCTCGAACGAGGCGGCTTCGTCAGCGATGGGTGCGTCAGTCACGGAACCATCCAAGCACGCGCCCCTCGCGGAACCAGGTTCCGGACACAGCACTGCGTCGTTCCGTGGTTCCGTGTCCGGAACCAGGTTCCGTGGGCGCGACCACAGACGGACGGGAGGCGCGGTGCCAGCTGGCACCGCGCCTCCCGTCATCGACAACGCGCGTTACGCGACCTGCTCCTCGTTCTGCGGGTCGAACAGGCTGGACGCCTCGTGGCGCTCGATCGCGGCCGCGACGAGCCCCGCGAACAGCGGGTGCGCGTTCGTCGGACGCGAGCGCAGCTCCGGGTGCGCCTGCGTCGCGATGTAGAACGGGTGCACGTCGCGCGGCAGCTCGACGTACTCGACCAGGCTGCCGTCGGGCGACGTGCCCGAGAACACCAGGCCGGCGTCCGCGATCTGCTGCCGGTACGTGTTGTTGACCTCGTAGCGGTGACGGTGGCGCTCGGACGCCTCGGGCGCACCGTAGAGCGACTCGGCCAACGACCCGGAGCTGAACGTCGCCGGGTACAAGCCGAGGCGCATGGTGCCGCCCAGGTCGCCGCCGGCGATGATGTCCACCTGCTCCGCCATGGTCGCGATGACCGGCGTCGAGGTCTCCGGGTCGAACTCGGTGCTCGACGCGTCGGTCAGGCCGGCCTCGTGGCGGGCGTACTCGATGACCATGCACTGCAGGCCGAGGCACAGGCCGAGCGTCGGGATGCCCTGCTCACGGGCGAAGCGCAGCGCGCCGAGCTTGCCCTCGATGCCACGCACGCCGAACCCACCGGGGATGCAGATGCCGTCGACGTCGCCGAGCTGCTTCGCAGCGCCCTCGGGCGTGGTGCAGTCGTCGGAGACGACCCACTTCAGCGTCACCTTCGCGTCGTGCGCGAAGCCGCCGGCACGGAGCGCCTCGGTGACCGACAGGTAGGCGTCCGGCAGGTCGATGTACTTGCCGACGAGGGCGATCGTGACGTCCTTCTTCGGCTCGTGCACGGCACGGAGCACCGGGGTCCACGCGGTCCAGTCGACCGGGCCGGCCTCGAGCTTGAGCGCGTCGACGATGACCTGGTCGAGGCCCTGGTTGTTCAGCAGCGTCGGCAGGTCGTAGATCGACGGGACGTCCACGGCGTTCACCACGGCGTCCTCGTCGACGTCGCACATCAGCGCGATCTTCTTCTTGTTCGAGTCCGACACCGGGCGGTCCGACCGCAGCACGAGGGCGTCGGGCTGAATGCCGATCGAGCGGAGCGCGGCGACCGAGTGCTGCGTCGGCTTCGTCTTCTGCTCACCCGACGCGTTCATGAACGGCACGAGCGACACGTGCACGAAGAACACGTTGTTGCGGCCGAGCTCGTGGCGCACCTGGCGCGCCGACTCGATGAACGGCTGCGACTCGATGTCGCCGACGGTGCCGCCGACCTCGGTGATGATGACGTCGGGCTGCGGGTCGTTCTCCGCCTGCTCGCGCATCCGACGCTTGATCTCGTCGGTGATGTGCGGGATGACCTGCACGGTGTCACCGAGGTACTCGCCACGACGCTCCTTGGCGATCACCGTCGAGTACACCTGGCCGGTCGTGACGTTCGCCGACTGCGCCAGGTTGATGTCGAGGAAACGCTCGTAGTGTCCGATGTCGAGGTCCGTCTCCGCACCGTCGTCGGTCACGAAGACCTCGCCGTGCTGGAACGGGTTCATGGTGCCCGGGTCCACGTTGAGGTACGGGTCGAGCTTCTGCATGACGACCTTGAGGCCGCGAGCCGTCAGGAGATTGCCGAGGCTGGCTGCCGTCAGGCCCTTGCCGAGAGACGAGACGACCCCGCCGGTCACGAAGATCTGCTTCGTCACCTTCGGGGTCGGGGTGTTTGCCTGGGTACCGCTGCTGAGAGTGTCCGCCACGGGATTCCATCGTACGTCAGAACTGCCGGGAGGCGCGACCTCGGTTCGCCGTGGGCGTTGCGCGGGGTGGGCGGCCGGGTCTTCGGGCCGTGCGCGCGTGGGCGTGCTTGCTTGCTTGCTTGCGGCCGCGTGGCAGGTCAGGCCGTCTGGCCGGCCACGTCGAGCAGTTCGCGGGCGTGTTCCACGCCGCTCGCGCTGTCGCCGAGTCCCGAGAGCAACCGCGCCATCTCCTGCAGTCGGTCCTCGCCCTCGAGCCGTCGCACGCTCGACGAGGTCACGGCGCCGCTGGCGTCCTTCACCACGTTGAGGTGGTTGTTCGCGAACGCCGCGACCTGCGCCAGGTGCGTGACGACGATGACCTGCGTGCGCTCGGCGAGCTTCGCCAGCCGACGGCCGATCTCGATCGCCGCGGCACCGCCCACGCCGGCGTCGACCTCGTCGAAGACGAACGTCGGCACGGTCGTGCTGCCGGCCATCACGACCTCGATCGCGAGCATCACGCGCGAGAGCTCGCCGCCCGATGCCCCCTTGCCGATCGGTCGGGGGTCGGTGCCGGAGTGCGGCTGCAGCAGGATCGACACCTGGTCGCGTCCGTGTCGGCGGTACTCCCCCGCGTCGGTGACCTCGACCACCAGGGTGGCGCCGGCCATCGCGAGCGTCTTCAGCTCGGTCGTGACGCGCTTCGCGAGGTCCGCTGCCGCCTTCGTGCGGGCAGCGGTCAACGCGGCCGCGGCCGCCGCGAGGGCCTGTTCGTCCTGTTCGACGGACTGCTGGAGGGCGGCGATGCGGTCGTCGTCGCCGTCCAGCTCGAGCAGGCGGTCGCTCGCCCGCTGCCCGTAGTCGATGACGTCGTCGACGGTCTCGCCGTACTTGCGGGTGAGGCCGGCGAGCAGGGCGCGCCGTTCGTTGATGAGCTCGAGGTCGTGACCGGCCTCGGGCTCGAGCGAGCCGAGGTAGCTGGAGATGCTCGCCGAGGCCTCGGCCGCCTGGATGCCGAGCTCCGTGAGCTGTTCGAGCACGGGCTGCAGGGCGGCGTCGGAGTCGGCGACCCGCTCGACGGCGCGTCGGGCGGACTCGACCAGGCCGACGACGTCGGAGACGCCGTCGAGGGACTCGCTGGACAGGGCCTCGTGCGCCAGGGCCGCGGACAGCCGGAGTTCCTCGAGGTTGCCGAGCCGGTCGGCGCGCTCGGCGAGCTCGACGTCCTCGCCGGGCTGCGGGTCGGCCGCTTCGATCTCGTCCGAGGCAGCGCGGATCCGGTCGGCTTCGGCCACCCGCTCGTCGCGGTCGCGCGTCAGTGTCTCGAGTTCGCCCGTGTGCTGCTGCCACGCGTCGTACGCGGCGACGTACCGGTTCAGGGCCTTCTCGAGGGCCGCCCCGCCGAAGCCGTCGAGCGCCGCACGCTGCGCGGTCGACGAGGTCAGTCGGATCTGGTCGGACTGGCCGTGCACCGTCACGAGCTGGTCCGCGAGTTCACCGAGCACGGCGACGGGAGCGCTGCGGCCCCCGACGGTCGCACGGCTGCGCCCCTCGGCCGAGACCGTGCGCGTGAGGATCAGTTCGCCGTCCTCCACCGCGCCGCCGGCGTCCTCGACGCGTTCGGCGACGGCAGCGTGCTCGGGGACGTTCCACCGGCCCTCGACCACGGCGCTCGAGGCACCACGGCGGACCGAACCGGCGTCCGCCCGAGCACCGAGCAACAGCCCGAGGGCCGTGACGATCATGGTCTTGCCGGCACCGGTCTCGCCCGTGACGACGGTGAACCCCGGACCGAGTTCGAGCGTGGTCTCGCCGATGACCCCGAGGTCACGGATCGCGATCTCCTCGATCATCGGTGGTGCTCCTCGCCTCGGCCGGTCACAGGTGGTCCTCGTCCTCGTCGGTCTGCGGCCCGCGCCACCCGGTGACGGGGAGCCGGAACTTCGCGACCAACCGGTCGGTGAACGGAGCGTCCTTGAGGCGCGCGACCCGCACGGGGTCCGGCGACCGTCGGACCTCGACGCGAGCGCCCGGCGGCAGGTCGTGCGTCCGGCGACCGTCGCACCACAGCACCCCGACACCGCTCGTGCGCCGCAGGACCTCGATCGCGAGCGTGCAGTCCGGGCCCACCACGATCGGGCGGGCGAACAGGGCGTGCGCGCTGAGCGGCACCATCAGCAGGGCGTCGACGTCGGGCCAGACGATGGGACCGCCGCCGGAGAACGAGTACGCCGTGGACCCGGTGGGGGTCGACACGACGACGCCGTCGCACCCGAACGAGGACAGCGGGCGACCGTCGACCTCGGTCACCACTTCGAGCATGCGCTCGCGCGAGGCCTTCTCGATGGTGGCCTCGTTGAGCGCCCAACTCGAGTAGACGATCTGGTTGCCGACGACCACGTCGACCTGCAGGGTGACGCGCTCCTCGACGTGGTACTCACCCGACAGGGCGCGCTCGACGGTCTCGGCGAGGGCGTCCCGCTCGCTCTCCGCCAGGAAGCCCACGTGCCCGAGGTTCACGCCGACGATCGGCGCCCGCGTCTCGCGCACGAGTTCGGCCGCACGCAGGATCGTGCCGTCGCCGCCGAGCACGATGACGATCTCGAGCTGGTCCGCCTGGACGTCGACGCCCAGGATGTCGACCTGCCCCACCGAGGCTTCGGCCCGCCGGATGTCGGCGTACTCGTCGAACGGCATCACCGGGATCAGACCGGCGGCGTGCAGGAGGTCGCAGACCTCGACCGCAGCGTCGATCGAGTCACGGCGACCCGTGTGGGAGACGAGCAGGATGTGCCGGTCGTCGCTCATGCGGTCCCCTCTGTGAGTTCGGTTGCCCGGACTCTCCATTCTGTCGGATTGCCACCGACACCACGCTGGAAGCGCGCGAGGTACTCGTGGTTCCCGTGCGTCCCGATGATCGGCGACGCCGCGAGCCCGGTGGTCCCGAAGCCCAGGTCCCATGCGGCCCACAGGACGTTCATCAGGGCGTCGTCTCGGAGTGCCGGATCGTGCACGATGCCCTCGCGCACCCCGCCGCGACCGACCTCGAACTGCGGCTTCACCAACAGGACGAAGTCGTCGGCGGGGACGGCCTCGGCCAGGGCGGGCAGCACGAGCCGGAGCGAGATGAAGGACAGGTCGCCGACCACCAGGGTCGTCTCGGCTGCGGCGCCGTCGAGCGCGAGGTAGTCCGACCGGGTCAGGCTGCGGGCGTTGGTGCCCTCGACCACGGCGACACGCTCGTCGACGGCGATCGTCGGGTGCAGTTGCCCGTGCCCGACGTCGAGCGCGATGACCCGGCGAGCACCACGGGCCAGGAGCACCTGCGTGAAGCCACCCGTGCTCGCACCGACGTCGAGCACCACACGGCCGGACGGGTCGACGCCGAACGCATCCAGCGCTCCGACCAGCTTCTGGGCAGCGCGGGAGACCCACTCGTCGGCCGCGTCGACCACGATGTCGGCAGCCGGCGAGGTCGGGGTGGAGGGCTTCACGACGGGACGACCGTCGACCGTCACCCGGCCGTCCTGGATGAGCTTGGTGGCAGCGGTGCGCGACCGTGCGAGGCCACGTGTCGCGAGCAGGGCGTCGAGGCGGACCGGGGTCGCGTCGGGCACGGCTCCGTCCGGTTCAGGCACTCGCGGTGCCGCCGCTCTCGAGCCGCGTGCGCAGCTCGTCGTGGAGTGCCGAGAACGCGTCGGCGCGCTCGACGAGCGGCAGGGCCTCGGCCGCCGAGGTGCGCGCGGCGAACTCGTCCTGCGGTTCCAGGTCGGCGGACGGCTGCTCGGGGTTCGGCACGTCCGACACGCTACTCGCCGCCGTACAGCTGCGGGTCCACGTCGAGACCGTAGATGGCCAGGCCGGACTCCCAGATCAGCGCCGCGCCGGCACGGAGCCGATCGATGTCGCTGCCGGCGTCGAGCACCCGCATCACGTGCCCCCGCATCGCCACGGTGGCGCTGCCGACGGTGACGTACCGCGTGCCGTCGTCGTCCTGCCGCCGGACGGTCACCGGGTAGGGCTCGGACAGACCACGGAGGTCCTCGAGCACGAACACCGGACGCGATCGCTGATCGGCCGCGAGCACCTGCTTCGCCTGGTCGATGCCGGTGAGCACGAGGACGCTCGGGATCCCGACGTCGTTCGCTCCCTTGATGTCGGTGTCGAGACGGTCGCCGATGAACAGTGTCTTCCCACCGCCGAACCGCTCGACCGCGGCGTCGAAGATCGGGCGCTCCGGCTTGCCGGCGACCACGGGCATCCGCCCCACGGCCTGGTGGACCGCGGACACGAGCGTGCCGTTGCCGGGGGCGATGCCGCGCTCGACCGGGATCGACCAGTCCATGTTCGTGGCGACCCACGGGATCGCCGGGTCGGCCAACGCGAACGACGCCTCGGCCAGTTCCTTCCACCCGAGGTCCGGGGAGAAGCCCTGGATGACCGCGGCCGGGGAGTCCTCGGCACTGGTCGTCACCGTGAAGCCAGCGGCCTCGACGATGCTCGACAGTCCCAGCCCACCGGTGACGAGCACCGTCGCGCCGGCGGGCACCAGCGTCGACAGGAGCTGCACGCCCGCCTGCGACGACGTGACGACGTCGTCCTCGGACACCTCGAGCCCGTAGCGCTCGAGGTGCTCGGCGACGTCGATCGGTCGTCGGGACGCGTTGTTGGTGATGTACCCGACCCGTGCGGTCAGCGAGGCCCGTGTGAGCGCCTCGACCGCGTGCGGGATCGCGTTCCGCCCCCGGTAGACGACGCCGTCGAGGTCCGTGAGCACCACGTCGACGCCGTCCGTCGGCGCGGTCGGGACGTCAGTCGGCTGCGGAGCCGTCGACGTCGCGGGGGTTGTCGTCGTCGAGTTCGCCGGGCTCGTCGGCGGCGCCGGGTTCGCCGACGACCTCGGGCTCGGCGAGGGCTGGCTCGTCGTCGTCGTCGAGGTCGGCGTCGTCGTCGAGCTGGTCGGTGTCGTCGAGCTCGCCGGCGTCTCCGTGTTCTTCGACTTCGAGCGTTTCCTCGACCACATCAACTGTCTCCCAAGCGTTCTCGTCGGCGGCTTCGGCGAGAGCCGCTGCCGCACGGTCGACACGGGCCCACCACTCGTCGGCCTCGTCCTGGCGGCCGAGCTCTTCGAGCGTGGCCGCGTAAGCACTGTAGAGCGCCGGTGACCACGTGTAGGCCGTGGACGGGTCCAGCTGTGGAATCTCCAGCTCGCCCAGGGCAGCTGTGGGGTTCCCGAGGTCGATGCGTGCGCCGGACATCGCGATCGCGAGTTCGACCTGCACGGCGGTGTCGAGCGCGGCACGCTCCACCGAACGGCCGAGTTCGAGCGCGCGCTCCGGGCGGCCGAGGCCTCGTTCGCAGTCCACCATCATCGGGAGCTGGTCGTTGCGGCCGGAGATGCGCCGGTAGGTGCGGAGCTCGCGCAGCGCGGTCGCGAAGTCCCCCAGGCGGTACGCCGTGATCGCAGCGGTCTCGCGGACGACACCGACGCGACCGGCACGGCGGGCGGCGCTCAGGGCGTGCTCGTTCGCCAGAGCGGGGTCCTCGTCGACGAACAGCGCCGCGGCCACGAGGTGCCGGGCGACCCAGTCGGCGTTGTCCTTGCTGAGCGTCTTCAGCTCCATGCGCGCTGCGGGGTCGAGGTCGCGCGCATCGATCTCGTCGGGGATGTCCGGGGCGTCGTGGCGCGGACGGATCGACTTCGTGCCGTACGGGTCGCGGTCTTCCCAGTCGTCGCGGGCTGCCTCGCCGAACCGTGCGCCGGCGTGACGCGTCCCGTCGCCGAAGCGGCGGCGGTCGTCGCCACCGTCCTGACGCGGGCGGTCGCCACCGCGGGCCGGACGGTCCGAAGCGCCCCGGAAGGAGGGACGGTCACCGTCACGACGCGGACGGTCGCCATCGCGGGCCGGACGGTCGCCGTCACGCGCCGGACGGTCGGAACCACCGCGGTACGCGGGACGGTCAGAGCCGCCGCGGTACGCGGGACGGTCGCCGTCACGACGCGGACGGTCCGATGAACCTCCACGGTACGACGGACGGTCCCCGTCACGCGCCGGGCGGTCAGAGCCGCTGCGGTACGGGCGGTCTCCATCGCGAGCGGGACGGTCGGAACCACCGCGGTACGCGGGACGGTCGCCATCACGACGCGGACGATCCGAACCACCCTGGTAGGGGCGGTCGCCATCACGACGGGGACGATCCGAACCACCGCGGTGAGCAGGACGATCGCCGTCGCGGGCGGGACGGTCCGAGCCACCGCGGTAGGCGGGGCGGTCACCATCACGACGCGGACGATCCGAACCACCCTGGTACGGGCGGTCACCATCACGACGCGGACGATCCAAACCGCCCTGGTACGGGCGGTCACCATCACGACGCGGACGATCCGAACCACCACGGTAGGCGGGACGGTCACCATCACGCGCGGGGCGGTCCGACCGGAACGGACGGTCCCCGTCGCGGCGCGGACGCTCAGCACCGCGGGGGCCGTCGCCGCGCGGCGGACGGCCGGAGTCGCCGCGATCGCTCCGCCACGACGGACGATCGTCACGGTCTCTTGAGCGGAACGGACGGTCGCCACCGCTCCGCGGCGCACTGTCGCGACGTGCAGCGCCGTCGCGGAACGGACGGTCGGAGCGCTCAGGACGGTCACGACGGTCGCCCTCACGGCGTTCGAAGTCACGTGGACCGGACGACCAACGGCCTCCGCTCGCAGCGTCTCCGCGCGGACCTCCGTCGCGTCGAGGGGCTCGGTCGTCCCGTCGGGGTCGGTCTCCCCGGTCGCCGTCGTTCCGCCGCTCGTCGTCGTTCGCCACCGTTGCTCCTCATCGCGTGCCCGAACCGAAGGCCGGGCGTTCGTCCGCTGTGTCGTTGTGTTGGGTGCCGCGTCGGTCGGACCGACGTTCGAGCTCCAGTCCATCACGAACCGGAGCCGACGTCGAGCGACGAGCGGCAAAACAGAAATGGCCACCGGCCACCACCGTGAACGAGGGTCTCCCCTGCGAATTCACGATGGAGGGCCGATGGCCACATCTTCTTACGTTAAGTCCGGCGGCGTCCTACTCTCCCACAAGGTCCCCCTTGCAGTACCATCGGCGCTGAGAGGCTTAGCTTCCGGGTTCGGAATGTGACC
>NZ_SLUT01000012.1:0-71917 GCF_004341255.1 Curtobacterium sp. PhB142
GGCAGGTCTGGCCGCCACCCGAAGGCGGCCAGACATCCCGGAGCGACACCACGCAAACGCGGTTTCAGCTGCGGAGCAGATACCCGAACCTGCTCATGAACAGAGTCAAACAGCCCTCACCACGCGGATCCATCCCCAAAACAGGGGGAAAGGTCGTTCTCTCGCACCGGACTCGACACGACACTGGTCTGCGCATCTGCCCCGGCAGCCCCAACTCCAGGGCACTCGCTGGAGCCGTCATACCGGCAGTTAGGCGCGGGCGGCGTGTGCGGTCTCGGACGGTGCCTCACCGTACTGGGCCCGGTAGTAGGCGGAGAACCGGCCGAAGTGCGCAATCCCACTCGCCGCCGCAGCCGTTCCGACCGGCTGATACGGGTTCGCGAGGATCATCAGTCGTGCCCGATGCAACCGCAGCACCCGGACTACGAGGGAGGGCGGCATCCCCAAATCCCGCTGGAACGCTTCCTGCAGGCCCCGTTTGCTGTAGCCGCTCGCCACCGCGATCTCCGGCGCTGTCAGCCGCCCCCGATACCGCGACCCGATACAGACCAACGCCCGAGCCACCGCCGGCTTCTGCACGCCAACATCGATCCCCACCGCTGCAAGCTCGTCCGACGACGTCGACATGAACCGACCGTAGACCCAGCCCACCAACCACGGTCACGGATCGTGAAAGCGTCCCCGAGGACGGCCGCCGCAGCCGGCACGGTTTGCTGGCATCCCCCTTAGTGAAGCGGGCCGCAGCGAACTCATCTTCTGGGAAAGCATGACCGCGTAGCGATCCCCTCAGGGACCCTCACTGCTCCCGCGGAAAGGGCGACACCACGGGCTCGCCAACAGCTCCCCCAAGCCCTCTGCCACGCGCTGCGTCCCACAAACCGTCAAGACAACGCAACGAGCCACCAGCCAGGCCGAGACGACATTCCGAGACAAGCGGCACCCGCTTGGATGCTGATGTCACCGACATGGCAATGTGTCTCACGGCTGCATCTCGGAAAACTATAGTTTTACGAGGCGGACGACGTGCTGCGTTTGTCGCACCCTCACCGGGCAGTTTCGCGGGACACCTACACGGGATTCCCCGGGTCAAGCAGGACAGGGGCAAGTTGTCGCGGTTGATGCCGCCGAACGTGCACCGGAAGGCGACCGGCTGGCGGGCAGCGCAGAAGCCGCCGCAGGGCGAAAGGCAGCTGCTGCCTTTCGCCCTGCGCGTGCTAGCTTCCGTATTCGCGGATGGTGATGTTAGAGAAGGTGGCGGGACCGCCGTCGGAGTACAGCGAGATACCTGTGTCGCCGGCGTCGAAGTTCACCTGGTTGGACAGGACCGTGTAGCCGGCGTTGACGAACACCTCGACGCTTTGCGTGTCGACGAGGATGCGGAGATGCACGGCGCGGGCGGCCGGATCGATGGGCGCTGCAGCCCGCGTGTAGGGCGCCAACGCGAATCCTGCACGGTCGGACGGCGCGCGGTCGACGTACAGGTCGCTCCCGTACTTACCGATGTTGGTGTGCCGCGCCCCGTCCGTCGAACGTCCGACCGAGACTCCGACGTTGGTGGCACTGGTCCACGTGACGTCGAGCTCGATCTCGTACGCGCGGCCGTTGTAGGGCAACACCACCGAACCGTTCACGGTCTGGTTCGCGATCGGCACGGTCCGCTTCGCGGTGCCCTTGAGCGCCGCGATCGGTGCACTGAGGAGGGTGTAGCGACCATCGGTCTGCTTCTGCAGCGTGATCTCGCGGACGATCGAGTTCTGGCCGTTGTACCCATCGGATGCGTCGGTGGGTACCTGCCGGTTCGCGTACTTCCAGTTGTTCATCCAGCCGAGGCCGTACCGCTTTGTTGTCGGCGCTTCGTTGGCAGGCCAGGTGACTGCAGCGTACCAGTCCCACCCCCAGTCGAGCCATTGCGGGGTGAGGTTATCCGCCGTGTACGTGGTGCCGTTCCAGGAGCCGGTCCAGTACGCGTACGTGCAGGGCAGCCCCTCGTTGTAGGCGTCCATGCTGCCGGCGAGGACCCAGTGTTTGGTGCCGTCATTTGCTGTGATCTGGAAGAGGTCGGGGCATTCGATGCCGCCGAGGTTGTGGTCGGGGTAGTCGAAGTTGTGCTGCAGCGTCCAGTCGATGAGGTTCTTCGATGTGTAGAACGCGGCGTAGCGCTGCCGGCCGATGACGCAGACCCATTCGTTGCGGGCGTCGTCCCAGGCCACCTTGGGGTCGCGGAACCACTCGGCGTTGGAGATCTGCGCGTCGGTGGTTGCGGCGCGTCCGTCGGTGTTGACGATGACGGGGGTCGGTCGGGCGGTGAAGGTGAAGCCGCCGTCGGTGGAGTAGAAGAGGTACTGCTCCTGATACTTCCGAACGCCTCCAGTGGGGCGGGTGGCTAGCGCGATGACGGCGCCGGCGCCGTAGCCGGCGGTGTTGTTCGTGTCGATCAGGGTGCAGCCGGTCCAGGTGGGCAGGTTGGTCTGCAGGGGGATGACGGTGCCCTGGAAGGTGAAGTTGATGCCGTCGGTGGTGGAGACGTGGTCCCACCCACCGTCCCCGTTGTCGACATCGGAGTGCAGGTAGTAGAGCTGGTAGGCGCCCCGGGTGAACACCGGGCGCTGCGGGTCGGACAGCCATCCAGCCGGCGGGGTCATGTGGTACTTCGCGCGGAATGATGTCGCTGCGGTGGCTGACGTTGAAGCGGATCCGGCGGTGGCGGCCTGGGCGGCCTCAGCGGGTGCCGCGGTGGCGAACAGCGCCAGGGCGCCGATTCCGGCGCCCTGGAAGAGGGCTCGGCGGTGAATTTCAGAGGTCATCGTTGACTCCGGTTCGAGGGTTGGTTGGTCCTGCGGTGTGGGTGAGCGCCGTTGGTTGGACGGCCGGTTCGTGTGGTGTCTGGGGTTGCGTGAGAGCGTCGCGGATGATGCGGCGCGGGTCGTAGCGGCGCGGATCGAGTTCGGACCAGTCGATGTCGACCCCGGTCTGCTCTTCGATCTGCGCTTTAGTCGTGTCAGCCCATCCCCGGAGTTGACGCAAGAGAGCGGTGAGCTGCTTGGTGTGGGCAGCTAGCCGAGCCGGTCCCAGACATAACCCTGCGATGGCGGCGATGACGAGCAGCTTCTCGAGGTCCACGGTGCTTTCCTTTCGTCAGCCCGCCAGGGAGCAACTCACTCGTGGGACGGCACGGTGCCGTCGTGTGTGACCGGGGTGCTGGCCGGGTCTGCGCTCTTCTTGTTGTCGCCGGCGTGGATCTCGCTGCGGAAGATGTTGAGCGACTGTCCCAGCCCCTTTGCCAGGGCGGGCAGCTTGGTGGCGCCGAAGAGGAGTACGACGATGCCGAGGATGATGAGCAGGTGGATGCCGGTGAGGTTGCCGAGCATGATGAGTCCTTCGTGTGCAGGCGGCGCAGCGGACGCTACGTCACGGGGTGGTGGTTGAGGAAGCCGTCGAGAGGCGCCGGGCGAGACGGCGGTCGTGTAGCCAGGCGACCGCGCACGCTGCGAGGTAGAGCACGCCCATCGGGATGGCGAGCAAGAACATCGACGCGATGTCAGCGGACGGTGTGACGAGTGCAGTGAAGATGAGGATGCACAGCACGGCGATGCGCCATGCGCCGAGGATCGCTTTCGCGGTGAGGACCCCGACGAAGTTGAGCAGGACCAGGAACACCGGCAGGACGAACGCGATACCGACGGCGAGGACGAGCTTCACGGCGAAGTCGTAGTACGCCTTCGCGTCGACGATCGAGGTGTCCTGGTGGGCGACGAAGCTGCCGAGGATCTGCACGATGTGCGGCAGGACGTACCAGCCGAACCAGCATCCGCCGAGGAACAGGGGAATCGCGGATCCGAGGAACCCGACGGCGTAGAGCTTTTCCTTCCGCACCAGGGCAGGAACGACGAACGCCCAGACTTGGTACAGCCAGACGGGGCTGGCGATGACGACCGCGATGGTGATCGTGATTTGGAGGCGCAGGTCGAAGGCGCCGCTGATCGCGGGGAAGTTCAGTTCCGCGGTGTGACCGCCGCCGGCGTTTGCGAGCTCGGTGACGGGTGCGCGGAGTTGATCGAGCACGAACGGTGTGAGGAACCAGCCGATGACCGCGCAGACTGCGATGGCGAGCACCGCGCGGAAGAGCCGCTTTCGGAGCTCGTTGAGGTGCCGGCCGAGTGACATCGTTCCGGCGGCGGGGCGCTCATGCCGCGTCGTCCCTCCGGAAATGGACGGGGCGCTCATCTGGTGGGCGCTCCCCGCGCTGCGAGCACGTTATCAGCGGTTGGTAGGTCCGCACCACGACGGCTCACGGTGATCGCCGCGGCGGTGGCGCTGACCTGCCCGAGTCTTGTCAGAGTGCTGGAGTCCAGGGCGTCGAGCGTGATGGTGGTGTCCTGGAGTTGCCAGATGAGGGTGGCCATATACGTGTCGCCGGCCCCGACCGTGTCGACGACGTCGACGCGTTCGCTGGGCACGGCGATCCGCTCTCGTGCGGTGGTGAGCGTTGCGCCGGCGGCACCGGTGGTGATGGCGGCCAGCGTGACGCCGAGCTCGAGGAGCCGGTCGAGGACGACGTCGGCGCTGTCGCCTGGGTAGAGCCAGGCGGCGTCCTCGTCGGAGAGTTTCAGCACAGTGGTGTCCGCAGCGAGCTGCTCGAACCGAACCCGTTCTGCTACCGCATCTCCGAGGAGCGCGGGTCGGATGTTCGGATCGAACGAGACAATGCCACCGGCGGTTGCGGTGCGTCGAACGAGCTCTCGCACTTTGCCCGCTCCGGGCTGCAGGAATGCGCCGATCGATCCGATGTGCAGCCATCGAGGCGTGTCCTGCAGGTGCGGCAGGTCCCATTCGATGCCGAACTCGTAGGTAGGCTGACCGTCCGGAGCAAGCAGGACTGTCGCCGCGGAGGTTTTCGTGGCACCGAAGACGCCTGGCACCAGCTCGACCCCTGACGCCTCGAGGTGATCTGCGACCTGGTTGCCGCGAGCGTCGTTCCCGAGCCACGTGGCGAACTCGACCGGCGCGCCGAGCCGTCCGAGCCCGAGAGCGACGTTCGCGGGGCTCCCGCCGGGGATCTCCCGTGTGGCGTCGTCGTGGACGATGTCGACGAGGGCTTCTCCCGCAACGGTGATTCGATGCACAGTCATCTCCTTCGATGATTGGGAACGAGGTGGTGTCGGCGAACCTGTCGGCGCCGCTCCGCTAGATCGAGGCGGATCCAGCCGTGGCGTCGGCGGCGGGAGCTGAAACAGTTGTGACGCTCGGCTTGAGATGCCACGCCAGCGCCTGGTTTGGGGCTTCCACGCTCCACGGCGGCGCCTGCGTCGGGTAGACGCGCGTGGTGACGGAACGTCCTGCGCTGGTGAACAGTTCGAGAACCGAACCGTCTAGCAGCACTCGGACTGCGGGTCGGTCCGCGGTCCGGTCGAAGGGAGCACGAATCACCGCGGGGCTCGGGTCAGCGCGGTAATCCGTGCTGGCGTGCGCCCGGTCGACGGTGAGGGTGTCTGCATCGACGTCGACCGTGATGTCGAGGTATTCGGCATCGGAGAAGCGCAGCCGGATGCAGCCAGTGATGGCGACGGGCAGCACGATTTCGGCTTGCGCGCCGATGCGAGCACCGTTTGCAGCCTGCGAGCTGCCGACGCGAAGGGCGTCGATTGCGGGGTGGGGTTCGGTGCCGAGCCGACCGTTCGTGATCCACGCCCGGCGCGGTAGAGAGATCGCGCCGGACCAGCCTGCTTGCTCGGTCCACTGCTCGGTTCGGCCTTCGGTGACCCATCCGAAGAGCACCGGCCCCCACGAGCTGGTCCGCATCACGGAAGCTGCGTAGAAGTGCTGCCCTTCATCGACTTTGAACGGCGAAGGAGACACGGCCAGCGGGATGGCGACCACCTCGCCCGGGCCGGCGGCGTGGGACCAGGACGCCACGATCGCGATGTCGATGCCGTCGACGGTGAGAATCTGTGGGCACTCCCACCCTTCGCCGGTATCGATGCCGTTGACCGTGTCGCGTGCCATCGACACCAGATCGCCCGCGTGGCTCCAGCTGATGCCGTCGACGGATCGGTAGTGGCGGACAGACGCGGTGTGATTCCTGGCCGCCGCGCCGACCGCCATCGACCATCCGTCATCCGTTTGCCAGACGAATGGGTCGCGGAACATGGTGATCGCCTCGTCAGCAGACGGGTCGGCGACGACCTGCACGGGAGGGCCGAACGTTATCCCACCGTCGGTGGATTCCGCGAGGAGGACCGACTGGAACGGACTGTGATCGACTTTGCCGGAGTAGTAGGCGCGGACGGTGCCGTTGTGCAGGACCGTGTTACCAGACCATGCGCCGCCGGAGTCGGCGCCACCGGGGACGGGGACGATCGCCGGCCGGTGGAGCGTCCAGTGCACGAGGTCGTCGCTGGTGGCGTGGCCCCACTCGACGGGGATCTCGAGGTCCACCCGCGGCCGGGACTGGAAGTACAGGTGCGCCTGCCCGCCGATGTCGATGGGGCCGTTCGGATCGTTGACGTACCCACGAGGGAGTCGGACGTGGAACTGCGGAAGGAGGTGGTCTGTTGCGGTCACGGCGGGTGCGGCTTCCTGGGGTGCTGGTGGCAGGGCGTGGAGGTCGGTCATCGGGACGACCCCGCGGTGACGCCTTCGATGAAGTACCGCTGCGCGAAGATGAACAGCAGCACGCTCGGAATCATGGTCAGCACGACGCCTGCGAGGACGACTGAGATCGATCCGGTGCCGAGGTTCCCCTGCAGGCCGACAAGCCCGAGCGGCAGGGTGAAGGTGTCCTGCTGGTTGAGGAAGATCAGCGGCCGGTAGTACTCGGCCCAGAAGCCGGAGAAGTTGAGAATCGCCAGCGTCGCGATCGCCGGGCTGGCCATCCGCGAGTACACGTGCCAGAACACCCCGAACTGGCTCGCGCCGTCGATGCGGGCCGCCTCCCCGAGCTCCTTGGGCATCTGCATGAAGTACTGGCGCATGAGGAACGTCCCGAACGCGCTGCCGAGCGCGGGGACGATCAGGGACGCGATGGAACCGGTCAGCCCCAAGTCCTTCAGGATGACGAACACGGGGATGATGATCGTCTGGATCGGCACCATCATCGTGGCGAGGAAGATGCCGAAGATGGTGTTCTTCCCGGGGAAGCTGATCATCGCGAACGCATACCCGGACAAGGTGCAGGTGATGGTCTGTCCGACGACGATGAGCAACGTCACGAGAACGCTGTTGACGAAGAACTGCCCGATCGGGATCTGGTTGAACACCGCCGCGTAGTTGCCGAAGTCCCACGAGAGCGGGATCCACTGCGGCGGGTTCTGGAACGACTCCGCCGGGGTGCGCAGCGAGGTGGTCAGCGTCCAGAGCAGTGGCCCAAGGGCGAACACGGCGGCGATGATCAGGATGATCATCCCAAGGATGCTTCCCACCTTGGCGACGGGCTTGCGGCGCCGAACGATGTGGCTTACGGCCGGCTGCGCGACGGTTTCCGGGGCGTGCAACGGGTTGAGGGTGTCAGTGGTCGTCATTGGTAGAACACCAGCTTTCGTGCGGCGATGAACTGGATCCCGGTGATGATGCCGATGATGACCAGCAGCAGGATCGCGATGGCCGAGGCAAACCCGAACTGCAGGTTCTGGAAGCCGGCCTGGTACATGGAGATCGTCGCGGTCGTCGTCGCGGTGCCGGGGCCGCCCTTGGTCATGATGAACGGCTGGTCGAACAGCTGCATCGCGTTGATCATCGCGATCACGGTCGCGAACAGGATCGTGGGGCTGATGAGCGGGATCTTGATCCGGAACAGGGTCCGCCAGGGGCCGGCACCGTCGATCGCTGCAGCTTCCTGCACGTCGACGGGCACCGCGAGCAGTGCGGCGACGAAGAGCACGAAGGTGAAGCCGACCTGCTGCCAGACCACCACCATCACGACCGTGACCTTCGCCCAGAAGGGATCGTTCAACCAGTGCGCCCCGGGGAGTCCGATCTCGTTCAGGTAGTAGTTGATGAGGCCGAACTTGGTGTCGAAGATGTAGCCCATGAAGATCGACACGGCCGCCGTCGACGCCAGCAGGGGCAGGTAGAACGACGTCCGGAAGAACACACGCGTGGCGTTGCGCTTCCGGTTGTTCGCCAACACCGCCAGGAGCAGGCCGAGCGAGATCTGCAGCACGACGATGGCGATCGCGAGGGCGACAGTCACACCGAACGATGCCAGGACCGGCCCGTCGGTGAAGAGCCGCTTGTAATTGTCCAGTCCCACGAACTTCGGGCTGCTGATGACGTCCCATGACGTGAACGAGAGCCCGAGGGAGGCGAGGATGGGGATGAGGGTGAACACGGCGACAAAGAGCACCGCGAGCCCGATCATCAGGAACCCGAACGTGGACTCACGTCGGCGGGCGCGCTTGGCCGCCGGCCGGCGGGCTGCGACCTTGGCAGCCCGCCGGATTGGTGTTTCTGTTGCTGCTGTCATCACGAAGCCTGCGACGCTGCCTTCTCGATGTCTGCCTGGAGGCCGTCGAGCGCCTTCTTGGCGTTCCCAGAGGAAATCGCCTGGGTGGTGCGCTGGTTCAGAGCCGTGGCGAGGGCGTTGTAGTACGGCGGTGCGGAGATCGGCACCGAGTTGTCGAGCTGGTCGTAGAACACCGACCAGTGCTCCGGCCCGGTTGTCTTGTACCGCTCGGCGGTCATCAGCGACTTCTGTGCCGGTGTAGTGACGTTGCCGGGCCAAAGGGCGTCGAAACTCTCCGGCTGCACCATGACCTTGATGACCTCGAACGCGAGTTCCTTGTTCTTGGAAGAGTTGAAGATGCCGTAGCCGCCGGCGCCGAAGAGCGACTTGTTGCTCTTCCACGTGGGGAACTCGACGACATCGAAGCTGCCGTTCTTCATCCCGGCGTTGTGGAGGCCACCGGCCCAGAAGCCGCCACCGATGGTCATACCGATCCGTCCGGATGCCATCAGACCCTGCAGCGTGGCGCCACCGCCAACGTCGGGCGACGGGGACGCACCGGACTTCTGCAGGTCGATGACGTACTGCAGCGCCTCGATGGCGGCATCCGAGTTCGCCGTGGGGTCGCCCCACTTCCAGCCGCCCTTGCGTCCGGAGACACCGATCGGGTTGTCGGAGAAGGCCTTGCTGTTCCACAGCCAGTCGCCGCCGGAGTACTTGCCCTCCTCGAGCAGGTTCCCGTCGTTGGCGTAGAGGAACGAGGTCCAGCTGCCCCAGAGGCGAACGACCCAGTCGAAGGCGTAGGTGCCGCCGCCGACCTTTGCGATGCTCTCAGCCGAGGAGTGGAAGTCGTCCATCGACCACTTGCTCGTCGGGCGGGACAGGCCGGCCTTGTCGAACAGGTCGGTGGAGTAGAACATGCTGCCCGCGTTGAAGCTGTCGGGCAGCGTGTAGAGGTGCCCCTGGTACATCGTCGACTCGAGCAGCGCCGGGTGGGCCCCGGTGAAGTAGGTGTGCAGGTCCGAGAGGTTCTTCGTGACGTAGTCGTCGAGCGGGGTGAGGAGGTTCTTCGACGCCAGCAGCTGCTGCCCCTCGGTTGCCACGCTGACGATGTCTGGCACGTCACCCGAGGCGATCTGCGTGAGGACCTTCGCGAGGAAGTCGTTCCAGTCGGTCCCGTTAATCGCCGTGACCTGCAGGCTCGCCTTCTTGTCGAGCTGCTTGATCTTCGGCTCGATGGCTTTCTGCAGGGCCGTCGCTGCGCTCTGCTCACCGAAGTAGAGCATCTTCACCGTGCCGGAGGTGCTGCCTCCGCCGCCGGTGGTTGAGCAAGCAGCCAGCGATCCGATACCGGCCAGCGCGAGGCCTGCGCCACCGAACTTGAACAGCGTGCGCCGGTCGATCGGGGTGCTGAATCCGTTCGCCATGGGTCGCTCCTCTCTGAGCGATAGTGACCCCGCTAGGTCGGGGCCAATACGTATTTGCATGGCGAGCGTACACAGCATGCAGAGCGGACGCAATACGTATTTGCTTCTGGCATGATGATGGCAACGGAGGAGGCTCAATGGCGAACCGCAAGCGCACAACGCAGTCACAGCGCGTCACCATGAAGGACGTCGCGCGCCACGCTGGCGTGTCCCAGCCGACGGTGTCGTTCGTCCTTAACGATCGCCGGGACGTTTCAATCGCTGCTGAGACGCGCACTCGTGTCCTCGAGGCCGCGAAGGAGCTGAACTTCCAGCCCAACCGGGCGGCGCAGTCGCTGCGATCGAATCGGTCCTACACAGTTGGTGTGATCGCCGACCGGCTTGTCTCCCAGCCCTACGCCGGTCACATCGTGCTCGGCGTGCAGCAGGCCGTGCAGGAGGCCGGGTACGTCTGCTTCGTAGTCGAGACCGCGCAAACCACCGACGGCGGCAAGGCCGCCGTTGAGAACCTCGTACAGCAGGGCGTCGCCGGCTTGATCTACGCAGCGCCTGGGCCCGAGTACGTCACCCCTGTCGACGGACTGGACACGGTCCCGACAGTCTTCGTTAACTGCTTCCCGCCCGGGGATACGCCCGCGGTGACCGTACTCGCTGACGAATACCAGGGCGGGTACGACGTCGCCGCCGCCGTTTTCGCAGCCGGCCACACCAATGTCGCCTTCCTCGGCGGCCCTGCGGACGACTACGCCTGTCAGGAGCGCAAGCGTGGACTCGAACGTGCCACCGCCGATTCGGGCATTCCCTCGACGCAGATCAGCATCACGTTCGGCACCTTCCAGGTGGGATCCGGCTACGACCTCGCGGTGGAGGTCCTCGACGACGCTGCCACCCGTCCGACGGCGATCATCTGCGGCAACGACCGAATGGCGGTCGGTGCGCTGATGGCGGCCCAGGCGCTGGGAATGCGCTGCCCGGAGGACATCAGCATCGTCGGATTCGACGACCAGCCCGACCTCGCCGACCAGATGCATCCACCGCTCACCACCGTCGCACTCCCGCACCAGCAGATGGGCTTCGAAGCCGGAACGCTGCTCCTGGCGGAGGCGGAACAGCCCGGCCGACACCTCGTGCCCTGCGAATACGTCTCCCGCAGCTCGCTCGCGGCCCCACGACCCGAAGGAACCTAAGTGACTCCCCCGCCCAGCACCCACTTCCAACCCCCGAATGGCTACGTCGGCGACGTCATCCCGTTCGAACACGACGGAACCGCGTGGCTGTTCTACCTCCTCGACGAACGACCGGACGCTCCGCCGCTCGAACGAACAACGGGGATGCCCTGGGCGGCCGTCACCACAACCGACTTCGTCACCTTCACCAACGAGGGCGTCATACTGCCCTCCGGCGGCCCCGACGCGAGCGACTTCGACTGCTACACCGGCAGCGTCGTCCGCGATGAAGAGGGAACGCTGCATTTGTTCTACACAGGGCACAACCCCCACATCAAGACCGGATCCGATGGCGGCGGCAAGGACGCGCAGGTCATCGCGCACGCGACGTCGTCCGGCGACCTGACCGACTGGGTCAAGCACCCCGACTGGAACTTCCCGGCGCTCGCTGGCTACTCCCCCGAAGACTGGCGAGACCCCTTCGTCTTCCGCCCGGCGGCCGACCGGCCCTGGCAGATGCTCCTCGCCACGCGGCGACTCGGCGAGCCGTACCGGCGCTCCGGCCTCGTTGCACGCCTCGAATCCGATGACCTCGTCACTTGGCGGGACGCCGAGCCGATCTGGGAGCCGCACCGCTTCATCACGCAAGAGTGCCCGGACGTGTTCCAGTGGGGCGACTGGTGGTACCTGGTGTACTCGGAGTTCTCCGACGCCTTTTGCACCCGATACCGTATCGCGAAGTCACCAGACGGCCCATGGCTCGCGCCCGCTGATGACACAGTCGACGGCCGCGCCTTCTACGCAGCAAAGACAGTTGCCCTTGGCGATCAGCGGTACTTCGTCGGGTGGATCGCGTCGAAGGAAGACGAACGCGATGGCGGCCCGTGGCAGTGGGCGGGCACCATGGCGACGTTGCAGGCCCACCAGCGTGCCGACGGGTCGTTGCGGTTCGACCTACCTGACGGGGTGAAGGCTGCGTACCCGAACGAGGTCGACGTCACCGCGGAGCTTGAACCGACCAACGGTGCGGAGGCAACCGTCGGCGCTGGCGCAACCACCCGATACGCATCCTGGGTTGGCCCGGAGCTACCAGAGGAAGCGCTCGTGGCTGTGGACCTCACCCTGGAAGCAGACACCCGCTCGCTGGGTTTGCTCCTGCGCACCAGCGACGACGGGGAAGAGGGCTACGCGCTCCGCCTCGAACCTGACCGGAACCGGCTCGTGTTGGACCGGTGGCCACGTGGCACGACTGGCACCGAGCAGTGGCAAATCCTCGGCGATGTGCCGCACGCCGTCGAGCTCGAGCGCTCGGTAGAGCTCGCCCCCGGCAAGCACCACATCGAGGTGCACCTGGACGGGGACATCTGTGTCGCTGTCATCGACGGGGCCGTCGCGCTGAGCACACGCCTCTACGACAGCCCTGCCGGCCGCGTCGGCGTGTTCGTGCAGGACGGCGCGTTCACGCTTGACCGCCTGACGGTCCGCACTCGCTAACGCTGGCACGGACGAAGTGCGCCTGCCCCGGACGACGGGGCAGGCGCACTTCGTTTCCGCGTTACTTCCAGATCGACTTCAGAGTTCAGGCTCGGAGGTCATCGACGCGGGCGGTGCCGCCCGTGGCGAACGCGCTGACCCCGGTGCTGGTGGAGTCCGGGAAGATCTGATCGGTGAGAACGACCTGGCCGTCGGCGCCGAACACTTCGATCGAGGAAGCGTCGACCAGGATGCGCAGGTCCAGGCCGCCGCGGGCAAGCTGCAGGGGCGCCTCACTGCGTGATGCGAACACGCTGCTGAAATCTACGTTCCAGGAATGGGTGCGGTCGATGAACACCGTTCCGGTGCTTATGTCGTACCCAACCTGCGTGTACCGGATCAGCGCTAGGAGCGCGATGCGGGTGTTTTCGTCCTGCGGCGGATCGAAGCGAAGGGTGGCGCGGAGGCCGCCTTCGGGTGGGGTGTCGAGCTGGAGGTGGGTGTGATGAACTGTTGCGATCCACTCCACGATCGCAAGCCCGGTCCCGGTGCCCTCGCTGGAGCCGTACCCGGCTTGCCGGACGAGGCGTCGCTGCGCGGTGGGTACCCCCGGTCCGTGATCCGTGACGGTGAGCGTTGCGTCGCGGACCTGGACCGACGGGGTGTCGCCGCTCTATTTCAGGGCGTTGTCGACGAGGTTCCGGGTGAGAAGTTCACCGTTGCCGAGGACGACGGTCGGTGTTGTCTCGAGGGGGATGTGATGGTCGGGGTAGTCGTCGAGGGCGACGTCGACGAGCTGATCGAGACGGATATGGGTCAGTGGCACGGGGTCGTGGCCGGCGTCGGCGCGAGCGCGCATCAGGAGCTGTTCGGGATCGGACGCGCGACGGTGTACCGGGCGGGCGACCGGAACCCGGTCGCCGAGGCTCCCGACCCCACGCTCCCCCGCGTCGAGGCTTAGTCGATGAGTGCAGTTACGCCAGCGGCCTACTGTGCCCGGCTACTCAAACGGACTCGAGAAGACGTCGCCGCGGCCATTGTCGAAGCCGTGGAGCGTCGGGATGAAGGCGAGGACTCGTCCGGCCGTGGCCGGCTCATCCACTGGGTCGCCGGCATTGACGACCCAGACACCGCGGGATTCTTCCGATTCATGGCCGACGAGTCATTGGAGGACGCCACCCGCCTCCTGACCGCGATCGACGAACACGCGCATGCGATGCAGCTCGTCATGGAAGCCGGCGCGGCGTCAACGTCGCTCGTGACGCTCCAGCGTGCGCTGATCGAGGCCGTTCTGACGCTTTGCTACGTCCATGACGCTGACGCAGCCCCGGCGCGGTCCATGCTCCGAATCCTCGCCCGGCAGCTCGATGCCTTCGAAGGGTCGGAGCGCAACTCCGCGGCATTCCCTCGTTCGGTCATCGGCGACCGTGCCGCTGAGATTCGCGAGGGCGTCGAAGGTTTCCGCGCCATGCTCGTGAGGTACGGCGTCGAGCTCGCTCCGCTCCACAAGGGGTCCACGCCGTCGCTGGCCTACGACGGCCACCGCGAGAACGTCATGTTCAACGCTACCGACGCCGCCAAGCGGTACCTCAAAGCCGACGCACACCACTGGAACATGGGAAGCGGTGGCACTCACTCGAAGGCGTGGTTCCTACCGAGCGTGCTGGACGGGCTCACGGACGAGAAGCTGTCGAGCGAAGTGGAGCAGTTCGGTGCGCCAACGTTCGCGGTCCTCGCGTCGGCACGGGTACTGCTGGTCGCGGTCGCCGCGCACAGCGGGGTGTCCACGACGCCTCCGCGTGAAGCGGTGTTCATGCGGGAGAAAGCGTTGATGGCCTTCGTGCAAGGCAACGACCCCAGCCCCATGTCTCTGGCCGAGTTCGAGTCGCGACCGGCTGACTGGAAGCCGGAGGCACGAGACCTCTCGGCATTCCAGCTGCGGCGGCCGCGTTGAAGAACGAACACAACCCAGGCAGCCACAGCGCAGCGAAGACCAGCAGCTAACCACGCTCAAGGTTACTAGTCACAAGTTATAAACTGCAAACTGCAAACTCATTTGGGCAGGGCGTCGTCGGTGATGCCCAGGGACGCCCGCAGCTCAGCCTCGGTGGTGCCCTGCAGCCGCTCGCCGTTCACGATCAGAAGGTCGATGGCGACACGGATCAACGTGTTGTCAGTCAGCCGCTCTCCCGCGCGCCCCCGGAGCGCATTCAGCTCCTTGCGCTTTGCCTCGACCCAGTCGAGTTGATCGCGGCGCTGGCGCGTGGGCTTCGGCTCGAACGTGAGCCACTTGGGCACGTCCGAGTCGGGCGTCGAGGGCGCCGGCGTCGACTGCGCCGCAGGCCTCGGCGGTGCCTTCGTGTCCGCCACCGGAACGGTCTCTACCTGCTTGCCGATGATGCCGGCGAGGTTCGCGCGTGCCATCACTACTTCCCTTCGTTGGCCCAGATTGTTGTCAGCTCGAGCGCTGCTGACATGAAGTCGTCCACCGCGAGGCTCGTGTTGCGGGTCGACGCGTAATTGGTGACGACTTCGCCGGTTCCTTGTGCATCCGAGTGGGCGATGTACTCGCGGATCCAGGTGTTCAGATGCGGGATCCCGGCGCCATCGAGGGCTGTGAAAGTGTCGTCCTTCCGCGCGTAGGACGCCTCGTTGCGGCCCACACGGCTGATGACAGCGCGATACGGGATGCCCCGCGGCTCCACGAGGGATTTGATCGTCCGGAGCAACGGACGGATGCTCGCCGGCTGAGGCTCAAGTGGAAGGACCGCGAAGTCGGTCGAGTCCAGCACCAAGCCGATGCGCTCCGCCGCGGAGGGTTCAAGGTTGCCAGGCGTGTCTACGAAGATCGTGTCCCAGCTGTCGGCGGCGCGAAGCTGACGAAGCACTGCGGGATCGTTCTCGTCTGTGAAGTCGAACGGCAATGCGATCCCCTGCTCGTCGGCGGTCTCCGCCCAGTCAGTGAGCGTGCGCTGAGACGGGTCAAGGTCGACAACCAACACACGAGAGTGCTTTGCGGCAATGGCCGCCAGGTTCATGACGACAGTGCTCTTGCCGACGCCGCCCTTTTGGTTGAGCACAGTAACGATGCGCATCTGATCCTCCAACTTGCTACTGCAAGTTCGTAGTTGGGAGTTCGCAACTCCTAAGTAGAGTGTACTTGACAGGTCAAAACTGTCAACTAGCAACTCGCAGTTGTTAGCTGCCAAGTAGATCCTACAGGCCGAGCTATAAAGTAGCAACTATTAGTTGCGAGTTGTTAACTTGGAGTTGATACGTTCAAGCTGCCAACTCCGTGTCTCGTAGCTCCTGCAGGATCCCGCGTCGGACGAACCGCATGGCTTCTTGGTGGTCGGCTCGGCCGTCGCTCGAGCATGGATATGACGGGTACGCCTCGGGACCGCCGTAGTCATCGACGGATCGGAACATGACGACCTGCGTGGTGGGAGTGCGGTCGCGGCCGCGGCGGCCGGCCTTGCGGATGAGGTGGTTCTGCCACCAGGCCCAGAGGTCGCGCTCGTCGGTGTACTGCTGTTCCCGGCGTTGCAGGATCCCGTCGACGCCGAGCTGCTTGGCCGCGTGTGTGCGAAAGTCCTGGAGTCGCCGGCGCCAGCCGGTGGGTGTGACGATGGCGAGGGTCCAACGGCGCATGCGTGCGAGCGCTGCGCGTGCGCGGCCGCGGGGGAGTCCTGCACGGTCAGCGACGACCTCGGGGGCGTTCTCGTCGGTGGTCAGGCTCTCGTAGACACGGCGGGCTGTGGGTCCGAGTCCTGCGCGAGTGAAGACGTCGTGTCGTCCAGCGTCGAGTCGGTCTTCCAAAGCTTCCAGGAGGGTGACTCTCGTGTCGAAGAGGTCGGCCGGGGGGCGGGCGGTCACATCATGAAGTGGCCCGACATGTAAGGAGGGTGTGGAAAACCGGTCTGTGAGTCGCCAGACGGCGGCGTTGGGGCCGTCTGCCTGGCGTCGGCGGGTGATCCATCCGGCCGCCTGGAGGCGGCGGAGTGAGCGGTCGGCGGTGCTCGAGGGGATCCCGGTGGCGATCGCCACGGACCGGAGTGCGGCGCCGACGTCGCGGGAGCCGGAGCGCAGGGACAGCCAGGCGAGGTGGGTCAGGACGGTGCTGTCGTGCAGGTCCGCCTCGGTGCGGGTCCAGCGGCCGGGGGAGGCGGTGAACGCCTGCAGCATGGCATCGACGATGTCGACGATCCCGGTCAGCTGGGTCAGGTCGCGCTGCTGGCGTTCCTCGGGCGCGTACCGGTACAGCACGGCCCGCTCCTGCGCCTTCGCCCACTGCCGCTCGAGGCGCGCGGCAGCCTCCGCCGCGGTGCGGGGCTCGCGGCCGCCGGTGGGGCGGTTGCGGGTGCGGTAGTGCTCCATGCCGGGTGCGGTCTTCGCGGCGTGCTTGACGTCGGCGAGGGTCCACCCGGACACCGCGGCCGCGAGCAGGCACAGGTAGCCGGTGCGCGACGGGTCGCGGCCGCCGGCAACGGTTCCCATGTGCGCCTCACCCCACGCCGGCAGGGACCGGTGCACCCGGTGGTGGGAGTCGACGGGACCGGTGGGGGAGGAGTCCGCGGGATCCACGGTGGGCCGGAGCTCACGGAACGCGGCCGTGACACGGAGGAGATCGCCGGCGGTGACGATCGGGGTGCGGAGCACGTCGACGTCGTCGGCACCAGCCATCACCTCCGACGCGCCACCGCGTGCGTGTGGAGTCAGGGGCGGGCGGACGGCTCCCGTGCGGTCGTTGCAGAGCAGCCCGTGGTCAAGGGACGGCAGGACAGCGCGCGCGGCGCCGGCGAGCTGCACCATCGTGGCCTTGTCGACGCCTGCGAGGGGCACCCACACGTGGAACCCGCCGGTGGGGCTCGAGCGGCACACCACGTGCGGCACCCGCGCGTCGCGGAGGATCCGCACCAGCACGCCGAGGTCCTCGGCCGCCTGGTCGAAGTCCTCCGGGGTCTTCGCGTCGAGGTCGAACGCGGCGAACCAGAACCGTCCGTCAAGGTCGGTGAGATCGATCGTCCACGGCGTCGACGGGGGAGTACGCCCGGCAGTCGGGAACTTCGACGGGTAGCTGTTCGACCGGATCGTCCCGTCAGCCTCCGCGATCATGCGGTTCACGTACCGACGAGGCGCGATCGAGCGCGTGAGAGCCCAGGCGGTATCCGTTGAGGACACGCGGGCAGATTGATCTGTACCAGGCGCAGCAACGTGCGTTACGATGGCGACACCTCCTCCTCTCGGGGTGGCGGTACGACGAAGGCTCCCGGCTCCAACCGGGCTTCTTCTCTCGGAACCTCACAACCTGACCTGATTGGCGTCCTGTACAGGCAGTGAGACACATGACTTGGGGCCTAGCCCCGGACCCCCGCTTCGGCGGGGGTTTTGTCGTTTAAGCGGCTGTGTGGGCGACCTCCAGCGAGTCGTCAAGGATCGGCAGGGCGCCGTACTCCGCCACGAGCTGGGCACGAAGCCGCTCGAGGTAGAGCGAGACGCTCAGATTCCCGGATGCGCGAGCGGCATCGAGGTAGTCCTGCCCCGTGTCCGGGTGCAGGGCGATATCCGGGCGCGCGGCGTTCACACCGCGGGGAAGACGATTGCGCTTCACACCTGCGTTGGATCCGGTCATACGCACGAGTGTGGTGTTAACGGGTGGCTTATGCGGGGAGGCCGGGACGGTGTGTCGGATACCGCTCGTCAGAAGAGTCCTGGCTGGGCTCGCGGTAGACAGAGCGGTTGGCATGTTCGATAGGTTACCGCAGCGGGCACACCGTAGTGCCGTTTACGGCAGAGACTCGACGAACTGGCGGACGCGCGTCGTGAATCGTTCCGGGTCGCTGTTCCACTCCATGCCGTGCGGGACGGGCTCGAACCGCTCGAGGGTGACCTGGGCCGGGTAAGTCCGCATCAGGTCCTCGGATGCCCCGATCGGGGCGTCCGTGTCGCCCTCGGAGTGCAGGATCAGCACTGGCGCGGTTGTGCCGTCAAGGGACGGGCGAAGGTGGGCGGCGCGGAGCGGCCGGCGCAGGCCGGCAGCCTGTGCGAGACCGGGCACTGTCAGCGCGGTGGTGAACAGCGGTGCGAGGAATCCGGGGATCCCGGAGCGCCGAGCGGCGGCGCCGATGATGGACCGCCAGTCGAGGGCGGGTCCGACGAAGATCAGGCCGGCGATGCGCGACCGCTGCTTCGAGGTGGCGGCGAGGATCAGGTTAATGGTGGCGCCCATCGACCAGCCGACGAGGACGACGTCCTTCGCGCCGTGGTCGACGGCGTACTGGATCGCAGCTTCGACGTCGTGCGCCTCCTCCTGGCCGAGCGTCGCGGGAGGTGCGGCGGCGTCCTCGACGTCGCCGCGGTAGGAGACGACCAAGGAGGTGAGCCCGGCCGACAGTGCGCCGGGCACGCTCCTGAGCGCGGAGGTGCGGGACGAGTGGATGCCGTGGACGTGGATAGCCCAACGAGTGGTCGGCGTGCCGCTCTGGAACAGGTACGCCTTCCGCGGGCCGCTGGGGGCGTGGATCTGCACTTCCTCGTACGGCGCGTCCACCGAAGCAGGATCCGGGTAGACGTACCCGGTCCACAGAACAGCGTCGTCAACGGCCGGGAGGCCCTGACTGGCGTCTACGAGCGCGCGCGTGACCGTTGTCTCGTCCTGGCCCTCGATGTCGCCGACGAGGGCGCTGAGGGCGTCCTGCGCCCCGAAGCGGATGCGGTACTGACCTGGTGCACTCGTGGCGGGGGTGCGCTCGAGTCGGATCTGCTGCACGTCGACGGATCGGACGACGGGGCGTCGTTTCGGCCGAGGGTGAATGGCCCGTCGGCCGCCGACGACGCCCAGCGCTGCGGCGCCCAGGACGAGGCCGGCGCCGATCGCGATACCCGTGGTGAGTGCTGCTGATCCGGTCATTCGTTCCAGGTCCTTCCGGAGGGGTTCAGGGTGGTGCGGGCGATCCAACGCTCGGTCCTGCGGAACCGCCGGCTTTCGGCGCCGGTGAGCTGCAGGGTCTCGTTCATGAGTCGGTTCTGGATCTCGATGGTGAGGCCGTAGGCATGGTCGAGCGGGTCGGGGGCCTGAACCATCCGCTTGATGAGGCTGAGCGAGCTCGGTGTGCCGAGCATCCGTTCGAGCTGCCAGGCGCTGTATCGCCACAGGGTGCGGCTGACGCCGGCGAGCACGTAGCCCACGATGATCGTGATCATTCCGGGGTAGAACAGCAGCTGGAAGGCGAGGAAGAACGCGCTCCCGAGCGGCGTGAGCTCGCCGGCGAAGTGCCCGATGGCCGTGTACACCAGGTCGGCGATCGCCGCGGCGATGACGAGAGAGAACCCGGCGATGAACAGGCGTCCCGCGACGGCGTTCCTACGTGGCAGTGCGGAGAAGAGCGAGCTGAGCGAGATCCACAGCAACCCGATCATGTACAGGCTGATGTAGACCCAGCAGGCGAGGGACGCGAGGTGTTCGTCGATGAACGTCTCTGTTGGCCCTTCCCGATTCGGGATGGCCATGAAGAAGCCGGTGAGGACCGCGGCGATGAGAACGAGGTAGCGGATTTGCCCTGGTTCTCGATCTCCGCTGTAGAGACGGATCGCGTCGCGGAGGTACCAGAAGCCGGCGGTCGCGGTCAGCGCTTCGATGAGGTTCAGGAAGTTCTGCCCACCGACCAAGGGGAGCGCCTGGTCCAGGGTGGTTGCTGGCCAGAGGAGACCAAGGGTTAGGAGGCCAAGAATCGCATAGCCGGACGCCACCCACGCCGGCGGGAGCGGTTGCTGCTCACCAGTGGAGAATCGCCGGCGGAGTGCTCGTGGAGTGCGGCCGATGAAGACCGCGAGCGCGAGCGCGAGTGCGGTCGCGGAGAGCACGACGGGCATCAGAAGATGTCCGCCGCCGCCTCGCTACCAGCGCCACGGAGCCACCTCGCGAGCGCGAAGGCGCCCTGCTCTGCGACGGCCTCTTC
Organism: Curtobacterium sp. PhB142; assembly: GCF_004341255.1. Lineage (NCBI taxonomy): Bacteria > Bacillati > Actinomycetota > Actinomycetes > Micrococcales > Microbacteriaceae > Curtobacterium > Curtobacterium sp. PhB142. The sequence goes on from NZ_SLUT01000012.1 coordinate 20,465, forward strand.
AAGTTGCAGCTCGTCGCTGAGATGCCCGTCGGTGACCGACCGGCCTCGGATCGAGATGATGCTGCCGCCGCCGGCGTTCCGGATCGCGTCTGCCGCCTCCGGGCGTGCGGAACAGCCGCTGTGGCGTCCCACGACGTGGATGAACTCGTGCAGGAGCGTGTGGAGCCGCACCGTGGCCGTATCGGCCTTGCGGTACATGATCACGCCGTAGTCGTCATGGTCAATCCAGTAGCCGGTGTGGTGCTGATCCGGGCTGCTGATCGAACTGATGTTGAGGCGCTTGCCGTACAGGGACTCGACGATGCCGAACAAACGGTCAAAGCTGCGGTCATCGTCCGGGAGTGCGAGGCGATCCAAGATCCCCTGCAGCTGCTCGTCGACGGCGACTTCGACCTGGTCGCTCTGACTCACGTACATCTACTCCTCTGCCCGCTTGCTCTCCCGGATCGCGCGCGCGAGTGCGCGGAGGGATGCGGGGCTGGCGCCGGCGACCCCACGTGACGACGCGCCCCTCGCTTCAGTCTGCGCGAACGCCTGCTGCACGTCTAGGCGCGCGTCGATGTCGTCGATGGTGCCGGAGAGCTCGAGCTGCGTCAGGTAGGACTCATCAACGCCGAAGAACGTTGCGATCGCGACGAGCTGTTCAGCGGTGATATCCGAGTGTTCGCCGGCAAGCACGGCCTGCCAACGCTGGAGGGTCAGGTGGGACTCCTGCGCGACGTCGCTAGCGAGCAGGGCGCCCTGGACGTCCAGCTTCGGGAACTGAGCCTGCGCCACTGCGAGCAGCTTGTGCACGCGCTCCGACACGACCTCTTCCGGGCTCTTCACCTTGGGCGTGAGGGAGTCCTGCGCGCGAGACCACAGGTCGCCGACGGTCACACCGCACGCGGTTGCCAGGGCTGACATGTCGTTCGTCGTGAACGGCAGCTCACCGCGGGCCCGGCGGTAGTAGTAGTTCGCCGACAGACCAGAGCGCTTGATGAGGTCTCGGGTGGTCAGTCCCGCGGCAGCTTTGGCGTCCTCGATCGCTCGCGCAATCGCCTGCGAGAACTCGTCCGCGGCGCCTTGGGGTACATCCGGCATCCACCCAGGATAGGGACTCCCACCAGGGAAGTATGTAGTGTGCCGCTAGCGGCACGTACCGCTAGCGGCACAGAGAAAGCCTCGAACGGCTTGCGCCGCTGCCGGCACAGTAGTTTACTGTTAGCGGCACATTCTGCCCCTAAATGGGGGTCCACTGCCCCCGCAGTTCGCGACCTCCGCAGGGGTGGGGGACCCACAACTTATTAAGTTGGAGGGCTCTCTTGGAGACTCAGCACCAGACCAGCGTGCATCACGCCCCCGATCCGGCACACACGCTGTTCCGCTCCGTGGAGGTGGAAGGGGACGCCGCCGGGCTCGCAAAGACCGGGTTGAGAGGCGGGCTGAACCGGATCGGCTTCAAGCTGCCGCCAGGTGCGGCGGAGCAGCAGGCACGCGAGCGCCGCGCGGCGCTCGAGAGCGCGCGGGCGGTGATCCTGCATAGTGCGTTTACCCGCCCGGTGGGGGTGCTGATCGCGAACCCGAAGGGCACGTCCGGGAAGACGCCCGCGACCCTGGGGCTGGCGTCGGCATTCGCGGCGGTGAAGGGCAACGGGATCTGCGCGCTCGAGGTCGCGGATGACTCCGGCACGCTTGCACTGCGTGCGGAGGGTGTTCCGCAGCTCGACCTCGGCGACCTGGTGCGCGACATCACGTCGATCCGATCCTCCGGGCAGCTCGCCGGCTACGCCGTGCAGCAGTCCTCGTTCGTCGACGTGTTCGGCTCCCGGCCGGGGGAGTCCCGTCCCGCGTTGACCGCGGACGACGTCGTGAACGTGTCCCGGGTGATTGACGAGTACTACCGGTTCCGGTTCATGGACTCCGGCAACGTCGTCACGACGGGGCCGTTCCTCGGCGCGATCGACGTCGCGGACGTACTGGTCGTGCCGGTGATGATGGCCCGCGACTCCGGCCTGAAAGCGATCGAGATGCTCGACGGGCTGATCGCGACTGGCGGGCACGCTGCCGAGCTCGCTCGGAACGCCGTGATCCTCCGCATGACGGATGGGCGGCCGGAGAACAGCGTCGACCGGGACGACGTCGTTCGCTACCTCGAGGAGCGCGGCGGTGCACGGCAGTTCGACATCCCGTTCGATGCGCACATCGCAGAGCGGCGGGACATCACCTGGGCGAAGGTGTCCCAGCAGACGCAGGATGCGTTCACGTTCGCGGCCGCGGAGATCGTCCGCGTCGTGCGAGGCGAGGCCCCCAGCACGGCCGTTGCACGGCCGAGCGAAGCAGCACCCACTGCGGCAACGTCGCCGCAGGATGACGAGGACCCCGACGGGGCAGAGTCCGCGCCGAACGCTGACGAGGCGCCTACGCCGGCGCCGGTGTCGGCAGCGGCCGCACCGCGGGCGTCGGTGGTGCCGGCAGTGGCGTCGGATCCGCGTGAGGACTGGGTGACGTGCTCGGAGTGCGGCAAGCAGACCCCGCCCTACACGTACTGCTCGTTCTGCAAGCACCAGTTGACCGACAACGTCAACCTGCAGCGCTTCTACAACCGCGGCCGACGCGCCTCCGGGTACGCCGAGCCCGCGGAAGACCTCCCCGAGCAGCTGCGCGCACTCCCGCCCGTCCCCACCGATGACGACTCCGACGACGACTCCGATTCCGGCTCCGGCCGGGTGTCGGCGTAACCCACGAAAGGACCATCCATGTCTGTTCTGCCCATCCCCACCGCCCCGGTGCCGACGCGCGTCGTCGCAGCGTGCTCGGGGAACAACACGAACCCTTTCTGCGGTGTCACGCCGAACTTCGACTGGCTCGGTGACGGCTTCAACGCTGTCTGGGTGCCGGCCCTTGGCGGTGCGCTCGGGATCGCGCTGATCATCCTGGCGTTCTTCTTCATCAAGGCCCTGCTCGGTCTGCGGAAAGCGCTCGATGCGAAGAAGCCGAACGAGGCCGAGCACGCCCGGAACGTCGCGTTCGGAACCGGGCTGGCGATCGCGGGCGTGATCCTCGCCCCGACCCTGTTCGTCGCGATCACGACCGCCGCGCAGCGAGGCGCCTGATGAGCACCCCCGACCAGCACGAGACGAACACCGGACATCCGAAGCGGGTCAGCGTCCGAAAGGCTGCGCTGATCTTCGCCGCCGCAGTTGTTGCGGCCGCCCTGGTGGTGCTGATCGTCGTGGCATTGCTGCCCCGACCGACGAGCGCTCCCGCCGCGTCCGCCTCTGCGCCGGCGACGACGTCGTCGGCGACGCCGGGTTCGGCGCCGACGGTGGACAGCCTCGGCACCTCAGAACGGCGCACTGTGTCGGGCTGCGTCGCCGGGGTCGAGATCACCGGGAAGGACCTGCTGCAGCTGCGACGGACGAAGGACTTCACCGTCGAGGGCGCCGCGGAGTTCCTCGGCGGGTTCCTACAGGTCACATCCGCGGCCGACCCGGAGTGGCGGTCCGGGATCGAACAGGTCGTGAACATCGCCACCACCGGCGCAGCGCACGACCTGCTGCAGAACCAAGTCTCCGAGGGCACCCCGTACGCGGACGCGCAGCAGCACACCGCCGACCTGTCCAAGGGCGCGTTCAAGGTCGTCGACCTCACCACCCACACGGTGACGATCGACATCGCCGCCGCGACGACCACGGACGGCAAGGCCGACGTGCGGAACGGGCAGACCAACTACACGGGCGGGCAGTTCACTCTCACCGCCACGGACGGCGGCTGGGTCGTGTCGGGGGCGTCCGGTGATGGCGACTGGCGGCAGAACGCCACCCAGACCGGCACCACGTTCACTGGAGGCTGCTGATGGCCTGGTGGCAGGACGCCGGCGCGAACCTCGCGGGCGGGTTGACGGGCATCGTCGCCGGGATCGTCGGCCACGGTGCGAAAGCAGCATCCGACGTGGTGAAAGCGGTCGAGTTCACCAAGGACCCCGCCGGATACATCACGTCGCTGCTGCAGCAGGGCGTGTACGTGGTCGCCACGAAGCTGGTCCCGCCGATGATCGACGCGCTCCACCCGGACTACACGGCGAAGTGGTGGATCTCGTCGTACCGGGTGTCGTTCGGGATGGCGTTCCTCGTCGCCGCGGTGCTGCTGGTGATCTCGTTCGTGCAGACCCAGAAGGGCAAGAACTCCGGCAAGGAGCTCGCCGAGACCCTGTTCGTGGCGCTGCCCGGGTTCGTCATCTCCGCAGCGTTCGGGCCGCTGGTTGGCCAGCTGGTCGGGAAGGTGTTCGTCCAGCTCGAGGACTCGATCGCGTTGTGGTCGGTGTCGTCGTCGACGAAGGACTACTTCACCGGCCTCGGCGACGCCGCCGCGTCCGACAACGCGCAAGCGTTGTGGGGGACCGCGCTGATCTCGCAGATCACCCTCATCGGGTTGCTGCTCGGGATGATCGTGGTGGTGTTCGTGCTGCTGATCCAGCTCGCCACGATGTACCTCACCGGCGCGCTGATGTCGCTGTTCCTGGTGTGGCTGATCAACGCCCGCACCCGGCACCTGGGAAAGATCGGCCCGACGGTGTGGATCGCGTTGAACTTCGCCCACGCCCTGCTGATCCTCCTCGTCGGCATCGTGTTCCGCGCCGTCGGCGGCCTGCAGATGAAGGCAGTGAACGGTGACGCCGGCGACTTCGCCGTGTTCGTCAACCTCGCCCTGCCCGCGGTACTGATCTGCATGATGGTCTTCGCCCCGATGGCGCTGATGAAGATCGCCTCCCCAGCAACCGCCGCAGTCGGCGGCGGCGGGCAGTCCCGCGACGGCGGGCTGAACAGCCCGAACGGGAACTCCGTCCCGCAGATCCCCACCAACGGTGGGGGTCGTGGCGGTGGCGGTGGCGGTGCGGGGCCGCAGAGCCCCAACGACGCTGCGCAGAACGGCAGCGGCAGCGGCAGCGGGTGGACACCGTCCACCCAGCCCGCACAGGCCAGCGGGGGCGGTGGTTCTACGACGATCAACGCCATCGGCGGTAGCGGCGCTGGGGCTGGTGGTGCGGCGAATCAGGCAGCGCAGTCCGGGGGACGGAAGACCGCGCAGGCGGCCGCGCAGAAGGGCGCCACCACCGCAGCGGGCAAGGCCGCGACCGCCGGCACCGCAGCAACCGGTGTCGGGGCGCCCGTCGCCGTCGGCGCGGTCCTCGCCAACGCTGCCCTCAAAGCTGCCGCATCCGCGGTGCGTGCCGGCCACCAGGCCGCTGAGCAGGCCGGCGACGCCGGCTCCCACGACTAACCCGCTCTGACCATCGAAGGAGTGCTCCTGATGCGTACCGCGAAGCGTTACCCGGCGAACCTGCCGGACCCATCCACCGTCACCGCCGGCACCGTCGTCGCGTCCGAGGGCTGGGGTCTGTGGGGTGAAGGGCAGGGGTGGCGGCAGCGCACCGGCCGGTTCACCGGCCCCACCTGGACTGCCGTGTTCCTCGAAACACCGGCGCTCCGTGCAGTGCGGCGGAAGGTGACCGACCTGGTGCTCCTGCTGTCGGTCGGGTACATCGCCGGTGTGTTCGGGTGGACCGCTGCTCGAGCCGGGCAGCAGATGACCACCCTCGACATTCAGCTGATCGCCGGTTCCGTCATGGCCGTGTTCGTGTCGCTGCTCGTTGTCGGGTGGGGGCGGTTCAGCGTCGACGACCCCCGTGGGGTGCCGCAGGCAGGGGCGGTGCGCTGATGCGGACCTCACTGATCGGCGGCGACGTCACCCACCGTGGCCTCTTCGGCGGACGGATCTCCAAGACCCGGCTCTGGACCCTGACCGTCGCACTGGTTGCCGGGTTCGCCGCGGCCGCGTTCTGGCAGCTGTGGGGGCTGATCGCGTTGGCGGTGCTGCCGTTGGTGGCGTGGTTCGTCACGATCGACACCGAGAACAACACCGTCCTGCAGCGGAACATCGACAAACGCTCCTACCGCGACCGTGTGCAGCGTGGTCTGACGACGTTCGTCCCATACGACACGGACGGGTGGGACGCACTCACCGACGCGTGGGCGTCCGCACGCGGTCGGAGGGCCCGCCGTGCGGCGGAGCGGCAGATGCACGCGATGCGGCTCACACCTGACGGGGTCGAGGGGATGCTGTGGCTGCGGGAGCGGAACCGAATGCCCGGCATTCAGTGGCACCGTCCGTCGTTCGGGCAGGAGTACCTCGCCGTGGTGTTCAGCACCACCGGGCAGGTCGAGGGCATCGAATCCGACGCCGTCTTCGACGCCTCCGCCGCCGGCTACGAGCAGGTCCTCGCCCAGTTCGGTGCGGCACTGACGCTGCCGAACCGGGTGCAGACGATCTCCCGGATCCTGCCCTCCGACCCCGCCCCGCACGAGGCGTGGCTCGCCGAGCACGGCGACGACAGGGTCCCGGATGAGATCCACGAGTCCTACCGGGAAGTCGTCGACGACATCTCCGCCGCGCAACTGGTGAACCGGCCCATGTTCGTCGTCTGCTGGCCCGTCACGGACCGGTTCGTCGCCCGCGCCGAACGCGCCGGCGACGGCATCGACGGCTGGCTGGCGGTCATGGACCGGGAAATCCGGTCCGTGACGGCGGCGTTCACGGCGGCCCGGTTCCGGAACGTGCACGCCATGACAGCGCGGCAGACCGCCGCGGTGCTGCGGCACCTGCAGCACCCCGGGTTCCCGATGGACCAGGCCGGAGACATCACCCCGGACCGGGCGTGGCTGCCCTCGCAAGAGGACTGGTCCTACATGACCTACGTCGGCGCCCCCGAGGGGCGGCTGTCGCAGTCGCTGTCGCGGACGTGCCGGGTGACGGCGAAGGATGTGAAGATCTCGCACCGCACGTCGCTGTGGATGGCGCCGCTGCTCGGCGAGATGGAACACCAGGTCGTCCGCACGATCAGCTTCCACCTCGAGCTGACCCCGCAGGATCACGCCCTGTTCCTCGCAGAGAAGGACCGTGTGTCCGATATGGCGGACGCGAACCGGCGGGCCCGCGGCGGCGGCATCGAAGACACCACCCTTACTGTCGAGCAGGAAGCCGCGAAACGGCGCATCGCCGACCTCACCCCGGGCACCGGGTACGCCGGCGCGAACTGGGTCGGCTACATCACCGTCACCGCGGGGAGTCGTCAGGAGCTCTCCGACGCTGTCGAGGAGATCACCGCCGCAGCATCGAACGCCGGGATCAGCAAGCTGACCTGGCTCGACCCGCACCAGCAGACCGTCGCCGCGTACACGTGGCCCGTCGGCCGTGGCATCGCGTCGTCGAACGCGTCGATCGGGACGCGCGTGGAGAAGCTCGCCGCCGGCAAGGAAGCGAAGGAATCGCTGTGACCCTCGATCAGATCTTCTTCACCGTGTTCGGCGCGGTGTTCTTCCTCGCGTTGGGAACAGCGCTGCTGTCGGCGGTGCGACCGACCATGGGCGCTGCGATCACGTTCCTCACCGCGATCGCACTCAGCATGCCGGCTGCGACCCTGGTGGGGCCGGTGGCGGGGATCTGCGTGTTGGTGCTGCTCCCGTTGGCGGTGCTGTACGGGTGGTCCCGTCGGGCGACGCGACGGCTGCAGCGCCACACCGATGATCAGGAAGCGGCGGAGTCGCTGTGATTGTCATTGGCTGGATCCTCCTCGCCGGGACCGTCGTCCTGATCTTCACCGGCACGGCCCTCTTCGCAGTTGGGTTCTTCACCGGCAACCAGGTCCGCGTGCTCCAAGGGTTCGGCCTCGCGGTCGTCGCCATCGCCGCGCTGGCTATCAGCAACGCCCTCGGTCCGGTCGCCGGCGTGCTGCTGATTGCCGTGACAGCCCTCGCTGCGTGGCTGCTCCGGCGCCGCATCCGGCAGCTCAACACCACCACCCTCGAACAGACAGGACCAACTCGATGAGCGCGACGACGAACAGCCCGAACGAGACGGACGAGCCGTACGAGCCGACTCGTCGTGCTCGGCGCGCAGGGCTGCTGTCCGCGAAGCAGCGGGTCAAGCGGAGCATCCGGTCCGCGCCGGTCGTCGTCGACGACGTCACCGACGAACTCGCCCCCGGGAAGGACGCGCACGGGTTCCCCGTGGCCGCGGACGGCGGATATCAGCCGAAGCGGCGGAAGCTGCTGACCCGGATCGGCTACTACGGCCCGCTGGTGAAGGGTGCGCCGTCGACGACGCGGCAGGTGGAGATCCTCAACCCCGCACCGATCGCGTCGCCGATGGAGTTCCAGGGGCTGCTGTCGGGCATCGAGACGCTGTCGTCGACGCCGGCGACGAACGATCAGTTCGCGGCGTTCCGCGCCGGGAAGGTCACCAGTGCGAACGTGTGCACGATCGGCGATGTCGGGGTGGGGAAGTCGACGCTGATGAAGTGCGACTACGTGCTCCGCCCGTTGGTGTTGAAGGGCCGCCGGGTGGTGGTCATCGACATCAAGCCGTTTACTGGTGACTCCGGGTTCGGCGAGTACACCCCCGTCGCTGCCGCGATCGGGGTCGATCCGATCCGGTTCATCATCGCTGACACGTCCACGTCCGCCGCCCGTGAGGGTGTGACGTTGAACCTGCTCGACAAGCGGCTGCTGCAGACGCAGCTCGTGCCCGGCCCGACCGGCATGGTGCAGATGGTGCAGCAGGCCGCCGCGGTCTTGAACGACAACATCGAGCTGAACCGGTTCGAGAAGAAGGCCGTCCGCGTCGCGGTCCTGCACGCGCTCCGCTCGGCGGAGCAGAAGCGGCGGTCGGCGAACATCCTCGACGTGCTCGAGCACCTCGGGAACATGGACGTCCCCGAGTACGCCGGCCTCAGTTCGTTCGTGAAAGATCACCAGGAGCTCGCCGGCTACGGCGCCCGGATCCTGCTCGAGCGGATCCCGGAAGAGATGCCCGGCCTGTTCGACGGGGACACGTCCTCGTCGGTGGCGCTGGATGACAAGGCGACGTTCTTCGATTTCAGCCAGCTGCCCGAGGACGGGCCCGCCCGGTCGATCGGGATGATGCTCGCCAACGCGTGGACCATCGGCGCGATCCGCACCTCCACGGAGCAGCAGCAGACGAACTTCTGCGTCGACGAAGGCTGGTTCCTTGTCGGCGGTCCCATGGGCGCCGTGATCCGGTCGAACTCCAAGCTGTCCCGCGCGCTGGGGCTGTCGAACGTGGTGAACATTCACCACGTCGCCGACATCCCCACCGATGACCCGGCGATCTCGTTCATCAAGGAAGCCGGCACCCTGCACCTGTTCCGGCAGGCACGGCAGGACGACGCGCAGCAGGCGGCCGCGATCGCGGGCCTGCGCACGGGGGCGTCGGACTACCTGATGACGCTGCCGCAGGGACACCACTTCAAGAAGGTCGGCATCGACGCCGAAACCCGCGTCGCGCACATCCGCTCGAGCCTGGAGAAGAAGATCACCGAGACGAACTACGCGATGGGGATGCTCGAGGACGAGAACGCGCAGCTGCCGAGCCTGGTGGCGGCATGAGCGCCCGGCAGGACCGAGACGTTCCCGCATGGGTGGTCTTCACCGTCGTGTTCGGCGCCGTCGTGATCATCCTCGGCGCCGGGCTTGCTCTCGGCATCGCCCGGCAGACGTCGGTGCCCGCACCGGAACGCGCCGCCGTGACACCGACCACGACAGCGTCGACGGCACCCGTACCACCGTCGGCGCCGTCGGACACGCCGGAGTCGGCGGCCGCCGGCTTCGTGACCGCGTTCACGGATCACCAGGCGCCGGCGGATGCGTGGGAGAAGACGTTCAGCGGCTACCTCACCGAGCAGGCGAAGACCGCCTACGCCGGCACCGACCGGACCCAGGTGCCCGGAATCCGGGTGACAGGAAAGGCGGTCGTCACTGCTGGTGTGTCCGCCGCTCCCGTGCCGGGTAGTGCGGACGATGACGGCGAGTCCGACCCGGTGCCCGCGATCGTCACCGTCCCGACCGACGCCGGTCGGTACACGGTCAACCTGCAGCAGCAGGACGGCCGGTGGCTGGTGGTCTCCGCGCAACTGCCCAGGAGTGGGCAGTGAAGGGCGGGATCCTCGCGGCGATCGCGCTGATCCTCGCCCCGATCCTGCTGATCGTCGGGGGGATCTACTTCGCAGTCGCCGCGTCATCGAACCCGCCCGCCGCGGCCGCAGCCGCATGCGGCACCGCGTCCGGGACGACCGGGACGGTGGCCAAGAAGGTGCCGGACAAGGTCGGGCAGTGGGGCCATGACCAGCTGACGGTGGCCGCGCAGCTCATCGCCGCAGCGGAACAGATGCAGGTCAACCAGCAGGCCACCACGATCGTGGTGATGACCGCGATGGGGGAGTCGTCGCTGTCGAACCCGAATCACGGTGACGCGGTCGACAACACCACGATCGGGGTGTTGCAGCAGAACGCCGCCTACGGCACCCGCGACCAGCGCCTCGACATCCCCACCGCGGCGAAGGCGTTCCTGACGAAGCTGCTGCAGGTCGACGGGTGGGAGTCGATGGAGCCGACTCTCGCCGCGCATGCCGTGCAGGGCAACGCCGACCCGTACCACTACGCCGAGTTCTTCTCCCAAGCCCAAGACGTCGTGAGGGCGCTCACCGGGACGGCCACGACGTCGGGCTGCGACGTCTCCGGGGATCAGAAGGAGCTCGCGTCGGTGCTGGCGGCGGCGTGGAAGAAGGGCACCTTCACCGACACGTACCACCCGCAGATGGTGGAGCAGGAGATCCTCCCGATCGTCGACGGCACCACCAAGCCCGGCTGCCAGGTCGACACTCGCATCCTGCAGATCCTCGTCGCCGCCCTCAACCGGTACGGGTCCGTACAGATCTCCGACATGAACCGGCCCTGCGTCGGGATCGGCACGCACTGCACGTCCGGGTCGTTGCACTGCAAGAACCCGGCCGTGGCCGTGGACTTCAATGCCGTCGGCGGGAAGCCGCTCCTCGGCTCGGGCCCGCAGGACATCGAGTTCCTCACCTGGCTCAACACGATCATGCCGAAGGGCTCTCAAGTCGGGCAGGTGCAGTGCCGGCCAAACACGCCGCTGTCGAACTTCCGGCAATTCTCCGACCCGTGCTCGCACCAGCACGTCGACCTCGGCAGCACCACGGAGCAGCTCACCCTGTCCGCTGCGAAGGGGAAGTCCCGCTCATGACGACCACCCAGCCGCACACGGACCCGATCGACCAGGTGCGCCGCGCCGTCGCCGCGTACCAGGCGTCCCGGCAAGCACGGGATGACGCGATCGCGGCCGCCGCGATCGCTGTCGGCCGCGAAGCCGTCGCCGAGGCGTCGGGACTGTCGATGTCCCGCATCCAGCAGCTCGTCACCAACCGCAACCAGGGCGCGTCGACGTCGACGCGGGCCCGCTGACCGAAGGAGAACGCATCATGGCTGTCAAGACGATCTGGCCCGTGGAATACACGTGCGGGCACATCGAGAACCGTGACCTGTCCGACAAGCCTGCCGGGAAGCGGGCAGCGTCCGCGAAGTGGTTCGGTGAGCACCTGGTGTGCGGCCGCTGCTTCAAGCAACAGAACGGCTCCGGCGAATCCGACGCCGACCGCAACGCCCGCCACAAGGAGGAAGCGAAGCAGATCCGTGAGGACGCCAACCGCGACGGCCTGCCGCTGGATCTCGTCGGCACAGAGAAGCAGGTGCCGTGGGCACTGCGGATCCGCGCGGAGCTGATCCGCGGCGCGTACGAGGCGCTCGTCGAGGGCGGGGAGCTCACCGACGCCGACTTCGAGGAGCAAGTCCTCGTGACGGCGCGGCCGCTGGACCGGGCCCGGTGGTGGATCGACAACAAGGACGCCGACGCCGCGGACCTTCCCGAGCTGCTCGCGGATCCCGGCACGATGGACGCCGGCGCATCGACGGAGAACGTCGCATGAGCCACCACACGCATGACACAACCCCAGCAACAGCAGCGATGAGCCCGACGCTGGGGGAGCGGGGCCTGAAGCGATGACCGAGGTGCGGTCAACGCTGGAAACGGTGGCGCTGTTCGCGGTCGTCGTGGCCGCTGCGTACCTCAGCATCCACATCGGCGCCGTGTTCACCCCGACGGGAACGGAATACTCCTGGAACGTCGTGGAGCTGATCGGGCAGTTCATCGACGGCGCGCGCGTGCCCGGTGCGGCCATCCCGATCCTGGCCGTCGTCGCCGCCGCTGTCGTGGCGGCCGCGATCGCCGTCGGACGGCTCGGCCGGATCCGCCGCGAGGAGCGGCAGACCGTCCGCCGGATGGCACCACCGTACGAGTACAAGGCGCTGCTGGAGAAGACGCGCCTTGAGCAGGCCCGGGAGGACCTGCACGAGGATGAACCGGACATCGGCCCGGGTCTGCCGATCGGCGCGGTTGCGACCCGCGGCCGCCACAAGGTGTTCCAGTCGTGGGAGGACGCCGGCGTGCACCTGCACGGCACCCGGCGCGGCAAGACCACGTCCGAGGTCGTCCCGCACTGCGCGGTCGCGCCCGGCGGGGTCATGGTGACCTCGAACAAGCCGGACGGGATCCGCGAGATCCTCGCCGCCCGCCACGGCGCCGGCGAGACCTACGTCCTCGACCCGAACCAGGTGGTGCGCCGCTCGTCGACGCCCGACTTCACGTTCAACCTCCTCACCGACATCCGCACCGACGACGACGCATACGAGCTCGCGGAGATCTTCGAGGCGTCCACACGGAAGGCGTCAGACCGCGGCGGGGACGCGCAGTTCGACGAGTCAGGACGGAAGATGCTCGCCGGCTGCTTCCTCGCCGCCGCGCTCGAGAAGCGGCAACTGCGAGACGTGTACGGGTGGTTGACCCGGGAGAAGGTGACCACCGTCGCCGACATCCTCCGGAGGCACGACGTTGTCGGGCTTGCCGCGACCCTCGACGGGTTCGCCGAGTGGACGGAGAAGACCCGTTCCGGCATGTACGCCACCGCGCAGCGCATGGCCGGCGCCCTGTCGAATGAAGCGATGATGGCGTGGACGGTGCCCACGACGGGAATCCGGCAGTTCGACCCGGCCACGCTCGCTCAGAGCAAGGACACGCTGGTGCTGCTGTCGAAGAAGGGCGGGTCCGCGGCGGCGTTCGTGACCGCGCTTGTCCGGGCGGTGTGCAAGGCCGCCGAGGAGCAGGCCCACGCCAACGGTGGGCGGCTGCGGGTGCCCCTTGTGGTCGAGCTCGACGAGTGCGCGAACGTCGTGAAGTGGCCGGAACTGCCGGAGGTGTACTCGTACTACGGCTCCCTCGGGATCGTGCTGAACGCGTACTTCCAGTCCCCTGCACAGGCGATCACCGCGTACGGGAAGGAAGGGTGGGAAGCGATCTGGTCCGCCGCCCCAATGCGGGTGTTCGGCGGGGGCGTGGTCGACCAGCCGCGGCTGCAGGAGCTCTCCGCGCTGATCGGTGAGTACGAAGAGGTCATCGACAGCGCAACCGGCGCCACCCGGTTGCGTCCGATCCTCACCGCCGGGGCGCTGGGATCGCTGCGGAAGTGGCGGGCCGTCGTCTTCGCCAGCGGCGTCGACCCGATCCTGATTCGAACGAAGCCGTGGTTTCGGAACCTCCGGCTCCGCCGCCGCATCAACGGCGGGAAGAAGGCCCTGAATGTCTGAGATCGAGGCAGTCGACGTGGACGGGGCGGACGACGTCGACACCGGATCGGCGGCGGAGGGCGGGAACCCGTTCCAGTCGATGTTCTACGACTGGGTGCAGGAACGATTCGCCCGGGTGGAAGTCACCGGGTCAGCGCAGCGGGCGACCTGGTGCCCGGAGTGGTGGAAACATCCCGAGGTCGTCGACCGGCTGCAGGCGCTGTGGACCGCACACATCGCCGCGGAGGCGGAGCAGGAGGACGAGAACGGGAACATGGCCGCGCTCTCGGACTGGTGGATCCGGCACTGGGACCCGCACCGTGCCGTGCTATTCGACGCGGCCACCGGGCCCTTCCGGGACTGCAGCATGCAACGCGGACACCTCTACGACGAGGACCGCGGCCAGATCAACGCGATCACACCCGCGAGACCGCCAGAACAGTAGCCACGCATCTCTGACGACGACGGGCGTTGCCTCATGCTGATCACCTAGTCGACGACGGTGGCGACAGTCGGGCTTGGTCAGAGGCGTTTCGACGGTCACGGGTGATCTTCGCTCCGTGTGGTGTCTGGCCGGCTGACAGAATCGTCGGGTGTTGATTCGGACAACTGTTAGCTCTGAGGTGACGACGTGTGCTCGGCTGCTGGCACGGGCGCTGCAGTCTGACGAAGTTGTGCGTGTGCTGATTCCGGGCCGGAGCCGGCGCGAGGAGCGTCTGGTGTTGTCCTACACGGCCAGCCTTCTCGCGGGTGCCTTCAGGAACGGTCTCGTCGATGTCGTTGAGGACGCCGCCGGGCACGTCATCGGGGTAGCAGTGTGGGAGGCGCCTGGGGCGACGACGTCGCTGTTTAGGCGGCTTCGTTACTTGCCGACGTACGTTCGCGCGATCGGTTTGCGGAACTTGCCAGCGACGACGCGCGCTTCCCGTGTCTACAGCGAGAACCGCCCTCAGACGCCGCACTGGTACCTGGCGGACATCGCGGTGGATCCACGCTCCGCCGGACAGGGGATCGGTTCCAACCTTCTTCAGCACCGGCTCGGATCAATTGATGAAGAGCACGCAGCTGCCTATCTGGAAGCGACAACGCCGGGAAGCCGTCGTCTCTACAAGCGCTTCGGGTTCACCGATCAAGCAAGTATGGGGCTCCTCGCAAGCGGCTACCCATACGCGATGCACCGTCCGGCGACGCAACAGACGACCGGCACGGTCGTTCGGTGAAAACCGGCCAGGGAAGCGGTTGTGTTCCTGCTGAACGCCGTAATCACATCGATCGGGCGAGCCGATGACGCACATCGTTCGTGCAACCTCCGGAGATGCGGAGGCGATTGGCCAGTTCCAGACAACGTGCTGGGAGCAGACGTACCGAGGTGTGATCTCAAATGAGTCGCTCGACGCAACGACCGTTGCAGCGCGTATCCGGCGTTGGGCGAATCGGATCAGATCCTCGTCCCGGAATGTGTTCATGGCTCGCTCGGGGAGTGGGGAACTGCTTGGGGTGGCGAGTACCGCTCGAGCGCTATCAGCGAGCAGCGCTCTTCCCGCGCTGGAGTTGTGCACGATATACGTCGATCAGGGCTCGCACGGGACCGGCATCGCGGACGACCTCTTGTATGCCGCAGTCGGAGCGGAAGACGCTCACCTGCTCGTGTTCTCGTTCAATCAGCGGGCGCAGCGGTTCTACGCCCGGCACGGTTTCTTGCAGAGCGGCCACCGCCAAATCGACCCAGGGACTGGGCTCGAAGAGCAGCAGTGGATCCGCCGTGCGGGTTAGGCCACCGTCATCTGACAACCTTCACGGGCAGCATTCTCGGGCCGGTTCAAATGCGCCCACACCGAGCGTGCTACACCGGTGTGTCAGCGGGTGCGGAGTTCGATGTCGCCGACGGTTGTGGTGAAGCGATACCGGTTTGCTGCGTCCGGGTAGCTGTCGAGGTCGCTGGTGACATCGCCGGCGGTCGTTTCGGTCGTGATCGCGTATCGGCCGGTGGGCAGACGCACGTCCTGATCTCCCGATGTGCTTTCGAGCGATATCGCTGACGGTGCGCGAGACAGATTCAGGGCGGCGTCTCCTTGCGTGCTCTGCATCTTCACTGTGTTGACGGTTCCGACGATGGTGACATCACCCTCCGCGCTCGTCACCGTCACGTCTGCGTAGCTGCCGCGAAGATTAACGTCGGCCGCGGTCGCGGTAACCGTCACCGACGGCTTCGCGTCGGCGGTCGGGAGGCGCAGAGTGAGGTGGGCTCCTTGTCGGACGACGGATAGCTCGGAGAAGCTCCATGCGGGTCCGTCGATAGCAACGGTCAGCTCACCATCCGTGACTTCGTGTGTTTCGCGCAGCTTGGTGTCTCCAGGCACGAACACTAGCTGCGGTTGGTCGATATCGGCGTGCTCCACGACAACGTCTGTCGCTGCCGTCTGCAGTGTCACCCGGTCAAAGTCGCCCTTGATCGAGCTGGTCTGGGATTGGCCCTGCTGGTCGGACGACGCGAGTAGCTGTACGGCGATGAGCGCCAGCAGCGACGCGATGAGTACCGATCCCACTATGAGCAGGAATATGCGAAGGGTGCGCGGGCGTCGCGGGGCCGGGGAGGGCGCGGAGGAGGTGGTCATGGGGTCCTCGATCTGTGGGGTGAAGGCGGATGTGTGTGGAGGTCAGCGGCCGGCGCCGGTGGCTTCGGAGAGGTAGCGGAGCACTGCAAGGACACGCCGATTGCTGGATCCCTCGGTGGGGACGCCGAGCTTGGTGAATACGGCGGAAACGTGCTTCTCGACCGAGCTCTCGGCGATGTGCAGCTCGTTGCCGACAGCGCTGTTTGAGCGGCCCTCGGCCATGAGCTGCAAGACCTGCAGTTCCCGCGGAGATAGGGTCTCCATGCCGTCTGAACGGCGCGACCTGGCGAGGATCTGTGCGATGACTTCAGGGTCGAACACGGTTCCGCCGGCGCCGACTCTTGCGACGTGGCCGAGGAACTCGTCGACCTCGACGACACGGTCCTTGAGTAGGTAGCCGAGTCCCGCGGTGTTGCTCGTGATGAGGTCCGCCGCGTAGCGCTCCTCGACGTACTGCGAAAGCACGAGGACGGCGACGCCCGGGTGCTGCGCGCGGATGAGGACCGCCGCGCGCACCCCCTCGTCGGTGAAGGTGGGAGGCATTCGGACGTCGACGATCGCAAGGTCCGGGGAGGTGACGTTGACGGCGTCGAGCAGCGCGGGTGCCGTGTCAATTGCGGCGGCGACCTCGTGTCCGGCATCGGTGAGGAGTCTGACAAGGCCTGCACGGAGGAGGACAGCGTCCTCGGCGATCACAATGCGCACGGGACCTCCACGGTCACGAGGGTTGGCCCACCGACGGGGCTGTCGGTGGACAGGGTGCCGCCAGCGGCGCGGACGCGGTCGCGCATGCCGCTCAGCCCGCCACCAGGGTGGCCCTCGGAGCCGGCGCCGCCGTGTCCGTCGTCCCACACCACGGTCCGGACGCCGTCTCGCACCTGAGCGACGGTCACCGTGCACTGCGACGCACCGGAGTGCTTGGCCACGTTCGTGAGCGCCTCGGCTACCGCGAAGTACAGCACCGCCTCAATCTCGGGCCGTGGCCGGCCGATGAGCGCGACGTCGACGGTGGTAGGGATGACGTTTCGTGCCGCCACCGCCGAGAGGGCAGCATCAAGCCCCCGGTCAGTGAGGATCGCAGGATGAATGCCCCGTGCGAGCTGCCGCAGCTCCGTGATTGATTCCTTCGCATCGCGGTGCGCCTGGTCGAGGAGCTCCCGCGTGGCCGCGGGGTCGCTGTCGAAACGTGACCGAGCCATACCGAGCGTCATCGCCAGCGCGACAAGTCGGGGCTGCACACCGTCGTGCAGATCGCGCTCTATCCGCTGCCGTTCGGTCGAGGCGGCATCGACGGCGCCCTGTCGAGCGGAAGCGAGGGTATCGATCCGTTCCTGCAGTGCCACGGTTCGGCTCGCGCCGAGGAGCGCGACGGTGAGTAACCGGTCGAGCATGCCAGCGCCTAACACGTACAGCGGCGCCAGGGCGAGAACCACGACACCGGCGACCACCCAGGTTGCGGTGCCGCTTGGCAAGCCCGGCAGGTTCGCGGTGCGAACGATAGCTACGAAGAACGGCACTGCGGCCAGGATGCCGAGGAAGCCGCACCCGAGGACCGCGGACACGAGGTGATGGGTCAGCGCCCGCCACGTCACTGGATCCGCCATGTCAACGAACGCCTGCGCGAACGGTCGGCGCAGACCGGTGACCCGGGTGGTCTTCCGGGTGGGCGGGGTGATCGCCAGATCGAGGAGCGCGACGGCGCGGAGCCGCTCCGACTGCGCGGCACCGCGCGCGACCGCACTGGCGATTACCAGCAGGAGCACACCGACCCCGCCTGCCGGGATCGTCCCGACAGCGGTGACGAACAGTGTCACCAACAGGACGACCCAGATCAGCCCGAGCAAGGCGTCGAAGAGGAGGTCCACCGCGGACTTCCAGAGGGCGATCACTTTCTGCACGCCTTCACAGTAGGGGCGACTTCGAGCAACCCTCGACGGTGGTGGCCGCATGACCTGGTGGCGGTTTCCCACCATCCGATGCGCGAAGTCCTGACCCGGGAGCATCGATATCCGGCTACGGCTGGTACCAGCCCTGGGGCAACGTAGGAGAGACCCAGGCGCTGTCCACATACATATCTGACATAACAGCGATTATCGGCGTAGCCAGCGCGAACGCTGCAGGGGAGCCGGTGCAGGGTTTTCCACTTCGAGATACGCCTCGAGCCAAGCGCTCGCGATGGCATGGAGCGCGGCTCGATCGCGGGCGATCACCCAGGCAAGGAAAATCGCACCGAGGACGATCGCACCGATGGTGATGAGGAGTTCGCCGCCGCTGTGCAGCAGGCTGTCCATGCCGGTGAGCGCTGCGCTGAGGGTTGTCTTGGCGTCATCAAGTTTGCCTACGTCGTTGAGAGCGTCGGATCGGACCTGCGCGTCACGCGCGGCGGAGACGCCGGACTGCATGAGGAAGATCGTGTAGGTGCCGATCAAGCCGGTGAGAGCAACGATCGCGGTGAGCCCCGCGCCGAGGACTGTGCCGGGAAGGGCGCTCCCAGCCGCGACCGCTCTGTTTCGGAGGACCGCGCGGGCTTCAGCTCGCGCGGAGTCGCTTGCGGCCCGATACGCCGTGAGGCGCTGCTCGAACGCCCGCAGATCCGAGTGGACATGCTCAGGGGTTCTCGGAAAGGCTCTGCGCCACCAGCTCAGCACGTGCCGACCCACACCCACCAGGACAGACCACAACACCCCCACGCGAGCATTCTGGCACCACCCGCCAACCCAACTGCCCGGTCCGCGTTAGCGTTCTCGTTCATTGTCGCGGCTCGGCGGCTTCGGGAGGTCGCGGCTCGTCGTGCTGTCGTCCGGCCGAACGGTCGGCACCTGCCGGCCGTGAGCCTGTTCCCACGCCTCGCGGCGTCGCCGAGCGTCGTCGGCGTTGCGGCCACGGATCGCAGCAAGGCGGTCCTTCCGGTCCGCTGCCTGCTCACGAAGGCTCTGTGACTTGTGCGACGCGACAACACGTTCCTGCAGGTCCTTCCCGACGCCCTCATCGCGTCGACCGACGGGGATGGCCTGGGTCTCCGCGAGGGGGACGTTGTGGCGGTCGCGGAAGGTGTCGACTTCCGCGGCGAGCCGCACCCACGCCGCTCGCCGATCGGGCTCGGCGGGCACGGAGCCGAGCTGCGCTGCCCAAGCGGGCTGCTCAGCGGCCATCGCTTCACCGCGCTCCATGAGACGGGCGCGGAGGTGGTCGTGGCGTTCCTGGAGCTCGTCCCGCCATGCCTGCGGGAGGTGGGGCGACCGGATGGGTGCCGTGTCGGCGATCCACGTCGGGACGGCCCGTTCGACGGCGGGCTGTGGGTGTTCCTGTTTCCACTGCTTCGTGAGGGCAGTGATGCGGGAGCCGAGTGCGGCTGGGACGTTGTCGACGTCGTCGACGGGACGTTCTGTCCATGCCCGGTAGAGCACGTCGGCTGGGTCGAGCCCGGCCCGCTCCGCGCGGCGCATTGCGGTGACGGTGACACCCCAGGTGTCCTCGCCACCGAGGGTGTTAGTGACGTCGGGGCCGAGCGCTTGTTCCGCGGCTGCGGTGAAGCGGATCCGGTCGGCCTGCTGGGTGAGGTCGGCGTACTGGTCGGCGAGGGTCACGATGCGATCCGCGTCGCGGTGGGTGATCCGCAGCTGTTCGCGTGCGGTGAGGTTCGGGTCGACGTTCCCGGCGATCTTCGTCAGGACGTCGCGCATGTCCTGGCCGGGTTCGGTGATGACGGCGAAGGTGTTGCTGTGGCGGCCGCGGGTCCCGCCGACGTACGCGGCGTTCCGGGTGGTGGATGCGTCGACGATTTGCCACATGGTGTCGCCGGTGTTGCCCTGCTCGCCGTGGGTGGTGCGTGCGTAGCCGAGCTGGGTGTGGTCTTTGACGTAGTCGGCGGGGAGGCGGAGCTTTCCGCCGTGGCCGGCGTGGACGACGTCAAGGGATCCGTCCTGGTTCACGTGCTTCACGGTCCAGCGGTCGCCGTTCTTGACGAACTCCCGTCCCCGGAGGGTGCGCTGCTTGTAGTCGTTCTTCCGCGTCACGATCCGGTCGCCGGCGTGGGCTTGGAATCCGTCCATCAGATTCGCCCCACGGCGGCCGGACACCTCGCCGGTAGTGAACCGGTACGCCTGGGCGCGGGCGTTGAGCTCGGCGATCTGCACACGGGTCGGGGCGGCCATGAGGGCGTCGAGCCCCTGGTCGATGTCCTGTTGCCAGCCGCCAAAGACGTGGTCGGCCATCCGGTCCGCGTCCCCGCCGACGACGCGGTCGTTGGCGAGATGCCACGCCCACGGGTCCTTAACCGTCGGGTCGCGCAGGAGCAGGGTGGCGGCGGCTTCGTCGGGGTTGCTGAACCGGTGGAGCTCGTCGAGGTATGTGGCGCCGACTTCGTGCTCGAGGAGGCGGAGCATGCCGCCGGAGGCGACGGCGTCGAGCTGCTTGTCGTCGCCGATGAACCGCACGTGCGCGCCGGTGAGCTCGGCGATGCGGACGACTTTGGCGAGGTTCACTGTGCCGGCCATGCCGGCTTCGTCGACCACGATCACGTCCCCACGAAGCAGGTCGATGTCGCCCGTGATGGACTTCGCCTCGAGCAGCTGCTCGAGGGTGGTGCCGACGAGGAACTTGTCGAGCGTGACGGCGCGGATGCCGACGGCGTCGGACATGACCGCGGCCGCCGCGGCGGACGGGGTCAGACCGATCATGCGGCCGCCTTCGGCTTCGATCGCACGCGCGGCGACCTTCAGCGCGGTCGTCTTGCCGGTGCCGGCGGGCCCGACACCGACCAAGACCCGCAGGGGGTCGCATGCGAACGCCGCGGCGAGAGCGGCCTGCCCGTCGTCGAGGTGCGCTCCGTGTTCCGCCCGTGCGGCGGCGAACGTCTCCGCGCGAACGGGGCCGATGGTGCGATCTTTCGCGGCGTCGAGGATGATCGCTTCCGCGTCGAACACGGCCTGCGAGGAGAACACCACGGCACCCTTGGAGGCGTATGGGGAGGATCCGTCGCGCATCGCGACGGGCTGGAACGCGCCGTGCGCCGGCGGCGGGGTCAGGCGGATGGAGTGGCCGTCGATGACGGTCTTCGTGATGACCGCGGCACCGGTCTTGCCGTCCAGGCCCGGCATGCCGCGGTGTTCGTTCACCCACTGCTCGGCGGCGATCTGCACGTTGTTGACGCCCCACATGGACCGATCCTCGGACACCCTCGCGAGGATCGCCCGTGCGGCGTCCTCCGGGTCGAACGGGGTCTCCTGGTCAGAGCCGAGACCGCGGCCGAGGAGCGCACCGACCTCGAGGTCCTGACGTCGGGTGCTCTTCCGGGCGGCGGTGAACCAGGTCTTCGCGACCTCGGCGACGGGGCGGCTGTGCTCCTTCTTCGGCCGCGTCGCGAGCACCGCCTGCTGGGCGATCTTGCGCCTCGTGGCACGGTCAGGTGAACGGCCGTGGTCGCGTCGGTAGTCCCGCTCGAGGTCCGCGGCGACCTTCCGGGAGTCACGCGATCTAGTGGACGATTCGGCGATCAGGTCGTCGCTGACGCCCGCGAGCTCCACTACCGGGGGGTCACCGGCGCGGAGGACACGGGCGCGGGTGGTGGCGCCGGTCAGTTCGCAAACGTAGTCCATGACGGCACGGTTGTGGATCGCCGCGGCGGCCATCGCCTGCCGGTGCAGCAGCTTCGAATCCAGGGTCCGCCACTTCCCGTCGGAGCCGAGGACACGGTTCGCGACGACGACGTGGTCGTGGAGCTGCGGGTCCCCGGAGCGGGAGTCATGGTGGCGGAACTTCGTCGCGATCAGCCCACCCTCGACGTCGAGCTGGCGGACGCCGTTCACGCCGGCGCGGGTGGCGATCGCGTTCTCCTCAAGCCACGCGATCGAGTCAGCGATCGCGCGCTCCTGGGCCTGCTCGATGAGCCGTGCGGTGGCGTGGTCGTCCTGCGCGATCGCGGCAGCCCACGCGATCGACACCGACTTCGGCGGCGAGAACGTCAAGTCGATCCCCGAGACGGTGTTCCGGTCGGAGCGGGTCGCGGCGGTGATGAACTTCCCGAGTTCTTCGCCGTCTGCAGGCGGTCGGCCGTTCGCCTCGCGGAACGCCTGCAGACCGACAGCGGTGCGCAACTGCGCGCGTTCCGACGCGTCGGGCTCCCGGTGCCGGGTGCGCTCGAACCGGTCCTCGGCCTCCTTGATCGCGGCCGCAAGCTTCGTCGACGACGCCGACATGCGGTGCGGCGCCCGGCCCAGCCGGGCGTCCTTCTCCGCGTCCTCGTAGCTCTTCCCCGCCTCCATAGCGCTCGCGACCATCGCCTCCGCGTCCGGGTGCAGACCTTCACCGAAGAGGGCCTTCATCTGCGCCTCGGAGACCTCACCGGCCATGCCGAGCAGACCGATCCCGCCACCGACCCACTGCCCCGGAGGGTTCCCCTCGACGGTGTAGTAGTCGCCGATCTCCCGGCCCTGCGCACGCCGCACGTCGCCGGTCGCGACCTCCGACGTGTAGTACGTGTAGCCGTCACCCGTGGACAGAACGTGCAAGCTCATCGTCATCAGCAGCCCCCCAGAGCGGGACGGTATGCGGCGGCGAACATGCGGCAAGGGTACCCCACTCATTCATAATGCCAATGGTGTGACAGCTAGTGGACCGAAGGATGAGGGGAACTTGCACGCGAGCTAGAGTGAGCGCGGATGCTGGTTGAGACCATGAAAACCAGATGCTTCGACGGCTGAGGAACGAAGACTGTCGTTGCAGCTGGTTGGGAGTGCGTCGAGGGCAGCATCCGAGCCAGAACCGCAGTCCGGTTCTGGCTCGGATGAACACGGCCCGGCGACCGCCGGTCCGCTTCCGGCCGCTCACGGTCGGTGTAGTGGCCGTTAGGTCGTGACAGGGCGGCCGGGCGGATGATTGGGAGAGATCGACATGGCCGAGAACCGGAAGTCAGCGAAGCAGACCGCTGCCCGTAAGGCGGCGCGGGAACAGGCAGCGCAGCGCGCCGCGGAGTTCCGCCGCCGGCAGGAGCAGCTTGAAGAACTCGCGGTCGAATACTTCGTTGCCGTCGACGCAGTCGCGGGCATCGAGGCGGCCGCGGAAGAGCGCATCGCCGCGATCCGTGCCGAGACCGAGCAGCAGGTCGAAGCGTCCCGCGCGGACGCAGCCGACATCGTCGGGCAGATGCTCGACACCAAGGTCACCCGCGACGAGGTCGCCGAACGCCTGGGCCTGCCCGTGCGCGAGGTGAAGCGCCCCAAGCGGGGCACGGCCACGTCCACTGCTGAGCGGCCGGACGAATTGCCGGCGGTCGATGACAGCGCACGAGCGGACGAGTGCGACGTCGATCGCGGCGAAGACCCGGCCGCGTGATCATGACTCTCGCCGCGTGCGGTTTCGCCGGGCCGCTCAGGTAGCGGGGCGCACGGTGGCTGCCCGCTCAGCAATGATCGTGAGCTGCGACGCGTTCGGCTGCGATCGCGTCATCATTCCGATCGCGACGGCCGACGACACCAGCAGTCGCGCCGAAGCACGATCGTTCGCACGCGAACACGGATGGTCGACCGCGGACACCTCCAGCAGCTACACCGATCTCTGCCCCACACACGCGGCCACCCCACGCGTCGGGTAACGCACGCGGCTGGGCTGCGTTCACCAGAGAGTCGGTGTGTCCGACTCGATCCCGGTCTTGTGCGCGGCGATCGCGGCGGGATCCCAGCCGTGCTCGCGGAACGCCGCCCGGAGCGCACGCGACAACCGCACCCGCTCCGCACGCGCGATGCCCGCCGTGCGGATCGCGGTCGACCCGTTGCGGTGCCGTCCGCGCTGCACCCGCTCGAGCATGTTCCCCCGATGCGTTCCCGTCGCCAGGTGCGACCACTCCGCGTCAACGTCGACGTGCACACACAACGGCACGTCACACGCGTGCAGCAGCAACACCTCCGGCAGAAGCGCGACACCGGTCAGATGCTCGTACAGCCACCGCTGCGGCCGCATCGCCCGCTGGCCACCGTCGGGTTGCGGGACCCAGAAGCGGCCGTACCCGTCGTCACCGATCGCGCCCGTCCAGATCCAACAGTCCGCCGCTCCCGGCCCTTTGACCACGTGCGACCAGAACCGTTCCGGAGCGGCCGACGTCGACCTGGTCACGTGTCGGCCCCGCCCCGGTCCTGTTCGGCGTCAAGGTGCGCGAGCCCGGCTGCGAGTGCGGCGTCGACTGTCATCGTCTCGGCGGCGACGCGACGGACGTACTCGCGGAGTACCGGGTCCGTGACCTGATGGCCTGCAGCGCCGAGCGCCGCGTCCGCGAACTGCACCCGCCGGTCCACCTCGGCCGCGGACACACCACCACGATCACCACTCATGCGCGCCCCGCAGAATCGGACGGTTCAGCGTCGTCGGGATCCACCCAGTGCAGTAGCCGCATCGACGCACCCTGGTAGCGGCCCTTGTTCGCATGGATGGCGCAGTCATGGTTGTCGTGGTCGTACGCGGCCCGGTAGTACCGGTCGGCGTCGAAGTCCGCAGCGTTGAACGCGTTCCACGCCGCGTCCACCTCCGCCTGCCGTGACTCATACCCCCACCGTTGCCCCTGCCGGAAGATCGCCCACTCCCGCGCGGTGAACTCCCCCATCGGGGTCTCACCCGAACCGCGATCCGCGGGCGGTGCTGCCAACTCGTCGAGATCCGCCGGCGCCGCGAACACGTCCGGAACCAACGGCTGAGGCTCCCGTGTCTCGGCTTGCCGTGCGAACGTGAACGTGGGCTGCGCTGACATCAGGACGCGAGACCGTGGAGCGGTTCCGGGACGGCCGAGCACACGGCCCACACGTCGGCGTCGTAGGCGCGGAGCTCGTCGCCGTTGATCAGCTCGATTCGGCCGTCGGCGGTGAGGCCGTGGAGGGCGCCGGTGACGAGTTCGTGCTGCCACTCCCCCTCGAGGGGGAACCAGCGGATCAGTCCGATGATCTCCCCTGCTGGGATCTCGAACCCCTGCACGCGGACTCGCTTCCGTCCGGCACTCACCGCGGTGCTTCCTGGTCGTCGGCGGAGGGGTGCTGGTACTCGACCCACACCCGGTGGGAGGGTGCCGCCTCGATGCGGTGCCGCCATGCGGCGGTCTCGGCGCGTTCGGCCGCGGTCACGTCGAGGCGCGCGAGGGCGTCGATGTGCTGCAGCACGTCCCGGCGGAACTGCTCCGCGTCGTGCACCCGGATGTGCGGTGGCCGCGCACGAGCAGACGCACGCTGCAGCTCCCGCGACACCGGCCGGGAACGCAGCCACTCGTCGTCGTCGCTTGTCACCATCGTTCTAGTGTCCCTGCTCATGCGCGGGCGTACTGGGGGAACATCCGGTCGATCGCTGCATCGTGGCGGGCGGCGCGGTCGTGCTCGCCGCGGAACTGAGAGATCTCCGCGAACGTCGGGTCCGATGCGAACGGTTCCGCGGGTACGGGTCGGCGGCACAATTCGGCGTAGTACCGGTCGGCGTCGTGCTCGGCCTGCTCGAGGCGGGCCCGCAGCGAGGCGACCTCGGCCATGAGCTCCGGCGCAGCCATCTGAAACCCGACCATGAACCCGGCCTCGTAGACCTGCCGCTGCTCGTCGGACAGTTCCCATCCGTGGACGTGCTCGGTCGGGTCGGCGGTGGCCTGGTCGATGGCGCGGAACGCGGTGACGGTGTCGCCGGCGTAGAGCTCGTCGACGGCGGCACGGGTCGCCGGCTGGATGACGTCGGGGCGGACGGTGGTCGGACGTTCGAGGGTCATCGACATCACGCGGCCGCGCTCGAGGCGAGTTCGCCGATCTTGTCGGGGCGGAACCCAGACCATGCGCCAACTTCCGTGTCGGTGATGACGATGGGGGCGTTCATGCCGAGGGTGGTCTTCCACTCGTCGATCTGCGCCTGGTCGACGTCTTCGAGGTGGGCTTCGGTGTACTCGATGCCGGCGGATGCGAGAGCACGCTCGGTGGCCTTGCACATGCCGCAGAACCCGGACTTGGTGTACACCGTGATGCTCATCGAAATCACCTTTTCGTAAAGTTTGTGATGCCGGGGGACTCTCCCCCGTTGCATGCTTCTATTCTATAACACGCGGGCCTATATGGGTAGCCTTTTTCGCACATTCTTCTACTATTTTTTACCGGGCGGCACTACTGCTGGCAGGTTGTTGCATATGCATTATCTGGCACCAACGCTTGACGTTTACGAACGCACGGCTGGGGCATCGATCACGGCGGGAGGGCTGGCTATCCCCTGGCGCATTAACGTCGTGCTGCTATTACCGTCACCCGATAGAAATAGCGTGCTGCGCATTCTCTAAATGTGTCACCCCGGCGCTTTTCACCACGTCGCCGACCGTCACCGCCCCGGCGGGTCAGCCCGCGACGGGGTGCGTGGTGCTGGTCGCGATGGTCTGCACGGTGACGTCGTCGTGGTCGCACTCCCAGAACACGGACCGTACTTCGTCGGCGATCGATTCGGGCAGCTGCTCGTTCGTCCACGCCGTCGACGGAAACGACACCGTGACGGTGACAGTCGTCATGGGGACGGTCGACGACGGGCCGTGGCCGGCTCCGCCCCACTCGTACTGCCACGCGAACGCGACCTGGCCGACGGCACCCCCGTGGTAGCGGTCGAACACGGCCCGGTGCTCGTCGTCGGCGTGGCCTGGACCACGGGTGCAGGTCCAGCGGGTGCCGTCGACGTCGTAGGTTGACGCACCGCACACCGGCACGCGGGGGTCGACGTCCGCGCCGGGTGCCAGGTCGGCGGCCGGGGCCTGCGGGTCGGTCTGCTCGTCGGTGAGGTGGGTGGGGCGTTCGTAGGTGATGAACATGAGCGGTAGTCCTTTACAGTGCTGCTGGGGTGCCCGCTTGGTCGGCGGGCGTTCCGTGGGAGATAGGGGGCCGCGTCGCCGTCGCTATCGGCGGCGCGGCCTGCTCGGCTACTGGCGTGCTGGGGCCGGTGTGAGGTCAACGTGCTGCAACAGGAACCGCACCGCAGACCAGGCGGAGAGGTGCGAGCGGTCCCAGGCGTGCCAGCCGTCGTTGAACTCGCAGCCCTGCCCGTCCGTGATGTCGCGGCCCTCGACGAGGACGCCGGCGTCGTCGCAGAGGACCAGGTGCGGCATGTTGCTGGACTCGCGGACAATCCGCTGGGCTTCGATGTGTCCGGCTGGGGTGAAGTCGCGGGCGGTGTTGATGCCGTCGCAGCCGTACTGGACTTCGGTCGGCATCTCCCCCGCCTCCCCAGCGATCAACGTGGTGCCGTGGTCGGTGTAGGTGTCGGCCATCCCGTCGAACGAGCGGCCCTCGTACTTGCCGCAGATCTCGTCGACCTGCGCACTGGTGGGGCCGTCTTCGTGGTGGACGTTGATCCACGCGGCCGCGGTGCCGGTGGAGCAGCGCACGGAGAACTTGATGCCCGGGAACCGGGTGCGCAGTTCCTTGCGGAGCAAGGCCGCGACGGCCTTCGTGGGGAGGATGGTGGTAGTCATGGTGGTGCCGGTTCCTTCGGGATCGGTTGTGGGAGAGTGATTCGGGCGGCCGGGACCAAATTCGTGTTGGTCCCGGCCGCTTTGCTCACTCCCGGCCGCTGTCGTGGGTGAAGGTGTCGACGAACGTGGTGAAGTGCGGACCTGCGACCGTGGCGGTGTGGGTCAGCTGGTACCCCTGACGGGCGCGGACCCGGAGGTCTTCGTCTCGTTCGGCGATCTTCGCCAACTGGCGCGGAATGTCGTCCTCGTCCACGACCGGGACGATGGTGGTGACGGTGTTAATGTGCTGCATTGGGTTTCCTCTCTCCCTCTCGTTGTTTTGCCTGGAAGGCGACTTGTCGCCGCTAGGACGGGAGGGTGCAGTGCAACCCGAAGGGCGGAGGGGAGAGAATTTCGGCGCGAAATAAGCGAAGCGCGTGCCGGAAATCTCGGAGGATCCGGCGGCTTGCGGCTTGCCGCTTGCCGCTTGCCGCTTGCCGCTTGCGCGGAACCTGGACGTCCGTACGCTGCCGAAGGCTTCCAGGCAAACCAACTGCCCGAAGGGCCCACAGTGCCGGCGGAGCCGGTTCCACCCGGAGCGCAGCGACTCCCGGCCTCTGGCCGGAAGCCTTGGGATACTCGTCCCATGAGCGAGCACGCCGGACACCCCGCCCCGCGGCAACGCCGGCGCCCGTTCCGAGCGATCGGCCGGTTCTTCGACTCGGTCGGGCCCTTGCTCGACTTCCTCGGCGTCCTCGCCGGCCTGGCGCTCGTCATCAACCTGCTGATCCGTGCGCTCAGCGGCGAGCACTTCGGCATGTTCGGATCCACGACTTTGTGCAACATCGCACGAAGTGAGGCACAATCATGCGAGCGCATCGACGATGCGGTGGAGCGCTGCTATGGGGGCGCATCGTCGATGCGTGCTCCGGCCTGAGGGGAGTCGATGGTGTTGTTGCGGAAGCATGCTGAAGAGATGCGTGACATGTACGCGAACGAGATCGCGGCCACCGTCCACGGCGGCGCGACCCCGTCTCCGCTGCAGGTGGAGTCGTGGGCACGGTATGACGTCGCGGCACGCGGCGGAGATCCCGCGGCCGCCTTCCCCTCGTCGGGGCCGACACAGAACTGATCGCTGCAGGCAGCTACCGCACAGTCCATGCTGGTGGCGGTGGGAGCTTGGCCAGAAGCAGTGGACGTGAAGCGAGTCGGTCGGGCATGGTTGCTGGTGCCGGTTTCCCTCCCCTGGGGCCGGCGCCGGGGCGGGAACTCTTTCTGAGTGATCGTGCGTACTCCCGCCCCGGTTTCACCTCCCAACGACGGCATGTCGTACAGCAGCGTCGATGGTGCCGCTGGCAGCATCGCCGGTATGGGATCTCGTCGCGGCGGCCGTAGGAAACAGAGCCGAACCCGGATTCAGCCAGCAGACGCGCTGCTCGAGCTGGTACCCAAGCCCCTGCCGTCCGCGGCCGCAGACCCATATGCGGCAGCGACGACCGCGCCGACCGCGATTGTCGTGTCGAACGCGTTCTGGGTGCAGTTCGCTGTACTCGAGCCGTGCGACGTCGCCGGCTGCACCGCTCAGGCCGGTCCGGAAGCGTGGGAGCTACTGGACCTCGACACGGGCGAGGAACCGCCGGGACGGTTCTGCGACGACCACCAGATCGCATGGGCCACCCAGGATCGCTCGTCAACGTCGCCGGCGGCGGATCCTGCGGGCGTCTGAGCGGGATTGATGCGGCGCCGCTCTGCGGTGTCGTCACGGTGCGAGGTCCGTCGAGCAGCGCTGGGGAGCGATGAGGGGCACGCCCCTCATGCGGTGGCGAAGCCGACGCGCAGCCCACGGACGTCGGGAGAGTCCGTGGGACATTTTCGGTGTCGGATGGGACACGAACCGGTGCCGCGTGGGCGTGAGGGCCGCTGGCTGCGACCCTCATGCCGTGTCACCTACTCGGCTGCCGCGTCCTCGCCGTCCGCCTGGTCGGGGTCGGGCTGGATGCCTGCGGCCAACTGCTCGACGTGGCTGAGCGGGTACCCCCACGCGGCCAACTAGTTCAGGTAGCCGCGGGACTCCGCGTCCGGGGTGCGCCACCACTCACGGTTCGCGATGTTCTCGAACCCGGAGAACACCACCGCGAGGGACAGGTGCAGCCCCTTCGTGGGGTGTTCCTCGACCCACTGGGAGAGCGTGTCGCCCTCCCACCCGGTGGTCTCGATGCCGAGCAGCCCGCGGGCGGACACCATGCCGGACGCGTACCGGGTGGCGGCGTGGCGGGTCAGCGCGACCGCGAGGAACCGGGCGGCGTCCTTCGGCGCGGTCTTCCGCCGATGTCGTTGGCGCACAACGCACCCCCGATCTGGGGGAAAGCGTTGAGCTGAGCAGCCCCGCAGACTTGTGCGGTCCTCATCACCAGGGAGCCGCAATGCCTTCACACCGCCCGAGCAGCCACCGCCCGATCGGCACCAACCGCAGGAAGCTCCCCACCGCGACGTGGGTCGGGATCGTCGTCACCTTGGTGCTGGCGCTGATCGCTCTCGCTTCGGGCGGTGTGTGGTCGATGCTCCTGATGACCGCCCTCGTAGTCCTGATCACTGCCGTCTACGGTCTGCTGTTCCGGCGCACCACCTGGCTCAGGCTCCCCCGGAAACGCTCCGCAGCGGCGCTCGGGGCAGGGCTCGCTTTCGTTGTACTCCTCGGCTCTGGATCAGCCTTCGGCGCCGCGCACCCGTCGAGTCCCGCAGCCGATCAGCCGGCGGCGATGGCCGCCTCCCCCGCCCCCACCAAGACACCACACGCGGCGGCGGCGACACCGACACCGACACCGACACCGACACCGACACCGACACCGACACCGACACCGACACCGACGGTAACGACGAAGCTCGTCACCGAGACCGCCAGAATCCCGTTCGAGTCCACGACCGTCGAAAACGACACTCTCGCGCAGGGCACGACCACCGTGACGACCAAAGGCGTCCGCGGCGTCCAGACCACGACGTACCGCGTCACGATCACCGACGGCAAAGAGACCAGACGCCAACAGGTTCGCCAGGAAGTCACCACACCACCAGTGGCGCAGGTCACAAGCGTCGGCACATACGTCGCACCAGCCCCGGCGCCGGCGCCTGCACCGGCACCGGCCGTGCCCGACGGGGGCGGCGCCACCGCTCTCTGTGTTGACGGTTCTCTCTCGTACGCTGCGCACCACCAAGGCGCGTGCTCACACCACGGCGGCGTCGCCCAGTTCTACAAATGATGCGAATCTTGACTGAAGGCGCAACCGTTCCGACCCGCAATGGACACCGGCCCGGAGCAGCCATGGGACTGCTGCAGTCCCCGAGCTGCCTCATCGCGCGTTCGGATCAGGATCGCTGAGTGAGTGAGTGACTGCGATGCGGATCGGGGGGGCGACGCTGGGTTCAGCGAGCAGCGTGCCGTGGTCGTTCATCCATCGGTTTGGCTCCAAAGGATCTCATCGTGTGAGAGCCGTTGACGATTCGTACCGGGTCCCACGACCTCACCAATTGCGTGCGCCGGGACGCCGAATGCTGTCATGCTCGTCAGCTCGAGGTGCCCTGGGAGGGAGAACTCGTGGCTGAGTGCCTCCCTGTCGAATGCTCTGAACTGGTGGGCGGACAGCCCGCGACGATGCGCTTCGAAGGTCATGTGCGCTACTGCCTGCCCGAGGTCGTACCGTGCGAACTCGGAGTACTCCATGTCGCTGTCGATGATGCGCACTTGGGTGAGGTTCGCGACAAGAAGTCCGCGTCCGGCGCCCACTGGGCCGAACTCCGCGCGAGGCGGCGTGAGAACCGCGAGTGTGTGGTGTCTCCGCGAAGGCCAACGATGAAACCCCACGGCTGCGAGTTTCCGGCAGAGGGTGCCAGTCGCGCAGCGTCGAGTACCGCCTCAGCCACGTGCGGGTTTGGCCGGTGACTGTTCTCGAATCGCATAGGGCTGAACCGCGCAGCCGCGAAGCGGTCGGATGGCACGACGATGTCAACGCCCCCCGTTTGAGTATTCCGGCAACGGTTCGCTACTTGCCGCTGCTGGGCATGCGGCCCGTGCGTAGCGCGTACTCGACATCTGGACGCTCGTTCGCGCGCGCGACCTCCGCGGCCGTCTCGATCGGGTAAGCGACGCTGTAAAAGGTGGCTTCCCAAGAGCCGGCCACATCCTCGATAACCGCGAAACGCGCCTCTGGTGAGCCCGCTTCGATCACATGCGGGTGGGGCCGATCGTCGTCGTACGCCGGCCAGCCCACACTTCCAGGGTTCACGACGAGCGCACCGTTGCTGAGCCGCAGCTGCCGCTGCAGATGTGTGTGGCCGCACAGGAGCAGCCGTTCGTCCGGAAGCCCGCCGAGTCGCGCGACGACCTCGTCCATCGTGGCGGCACGGACCCCGTCGGGAGTGACGGTTTCGAGCAGGTACACCAGGTCGTCATCGGGTGCCCCGTGGAACGCGAGAACGCCCGGAACGGGCACCACGCGCGCGGGAAGTGACGCGATCCACTGTCGGTGCGTCGCGGTGATTTCGTCCGAAGCGAGCGAGTCGGACCGGCTCATCTGGTCTCGCGGGAGCTCGAGGAGTTGCCGTTCATGGTTGCCGCGGACGGTGACCGCAGGGGTCCGCATGAGCAGATCGGCAGTCTCCGCGGGTCGGACACCACCAGAGAGGAGATCGCCGAGGTTCACGATGAGATCGATCTGCAAGGAACTAATTTCGTCGAGCACTGCTTCGAGGGCGAAGACGTTCCCGTGGACGTCGGAAATGGCTGCTATCCGCACAAGAAGACCGTAGCAGCGCCACCAAAGACGGTCGGTCGCATCATCATCGGACCATCGCGCAACTCGGAACCCACCGCTGATCGCCCGGCGTAGCCGCATCCTGAACCCCCTCGCGCGCCCGTTAGCGGATCCTCAACCGGGACCACATTCGGTCCAAGGATGATCACACGTTGGAGGAGAACTGCCATCCTTCGGCGCGTGCAAGCGCGAAGAAGTTGATCGTGTCGACCTGTTGTTCGGTGGCGACGGTGGGGATCTTTTGGTTTTGGTCTTGCACGTTGTCGCCAGCGCGGCGTTCCTCTGTGACGATCGTTCGGCCACTGGCCGCTGCGTGTGCGATCAGCCATGGATCCGCGGCATTGGCGGTGCCTTGCACCCAGCCGGGGTGCGCGATGCTGATCGCGTCGACGATCGGGATTTCCTCGGCGGTGATCTCGCAGACGAAACCGGTCTCGTTCTTCGCCCAGCTGTGCAGCTGGTCGCCGCCGCGGGCGAGTTCGTCGAGGACTTCCCGGCAGATGCAGGCGTGCCGGGCGTCGATGAGCGCTTCGAGTTCGGTCCAGGGGCCGGGGAAAATGTCGCGCGGGTAGTGCCGGTTGAGCAGGATGAGGATGTTCGTGTCGAGTGTGTAGTCGGTCACTGGCTACCTCGTCGTTGGTACTCCTGCTCGAGCTTCTCGACCGTGGGGATCTTCGCGCCGAGCATGTAGCTGGCCTCGAGGTAGTCAACGCGGTTCTGGTGCAGGGCTCGCATCACTCGGCCGACATAGGTCGGGCCGAGGTCGCGGTATCGCAGCGTCGCGTACGGCGGGTGGCCGTCGGCGGCGCTGAGCTGGTCGCGTTCGCGCTGCCAGACGTCATCGGACTCCTGCCGAACCTGTTCCAGGTCCACCGTCTCGATCAGCTGCAGGCTGTGTAGGCGGATCGCGGCCGCGAGCGTGCTCACCCCGTACGTGCTGATGACCTGGCGCACCATGTCAGCCCGACCGCCGCGCGTTACGCGTCTTCGCACATCTGCGGCAGGCATCAGTACCTCGGGACTGCTGCAGGTTTGGTTGACTCCTGACGGGTAGGGGCGTTGGCTCCTGCTGGAAGGATGTGCGCCATGGTGAAGGCGTATCCGGAAGAGTTCCGCCGCGACGTGATCGCGGTCGCCCGGAAGGGCGAGACGTCGGTGCGGCAGGTCGCGAAGGACTTCGGCGTGTCCGAGTCCTGCCTGGCCCGCTGGTTGCGGCTCGCGGACCGCGACGACGGCATCAGGGTTGCAGCGTCGCCGTCGGCGAAATTTGTCGAGCAAGCGGAGCTGCGAGACGCGCAGAAACGGATCCGGCTGCTCGAGCAGGAGAACGAGATCCTCCGCCGGGCGGCCGCGTACTTCGCCCAGTCGCAACTCCCAAAATGATCTACCCGCTGGTCCTCGAACTCGCCGACGATCGGATCCCGGTCGCGGTGGCCTGCCGGGTGTTGGGCTTCTCGAAGCAGGCCTTCTATCGGTGGCGTGTCGATCCGGTGACCGATCGCGACTGGGCGGACGCGCACCTGACCAACGCAACGATCGATGCGCACCGCGACGATCCGACGTTCGGATACCGGTTCATCGCCGATGACCTTCATGCTGCCGGCCACCGAGCATCAGAGCGGCGGGTGTGGCGGCTGTGCTCGCAGCAGCGGCTCTGGTCGCTGCATGCGAAGAAGCGCGGCCTGAATCGCAAGGCCGGGCCGCCGGTGCACGACGACCGGGTCCGGCGTGCGTTCACGGCACCAGACCTCGACAAGCTCTGGCTGACGGACATCACGGAGCACCCGACCGGTGAGGGCAAGCTCTACCTCTGCGCGATCAAGGACGCGTGCTCGCGGCGCATCGTCGGCTACTCGATCAGTGACCGGATGCGGTCCTCGCTCGCCGTCGCGGCTCTGCAGATGGCGGTGCACCGCCGGAACCCGTCAGGGACGGTGGTCCATTCGGATCGGGGCAGCCAGGTTCGATCGAAGAAGTTCGTCCGGGCGCTATCGGACGTCGGGCTGCTCGGATCGATGGGGCGGGTCGGCGCGTGCGCGGACAACGCTGCGATGGAATCATTCTTCGCGCTCCTGCAGAAGAACGTCCTCAACCGGAGACGCTGGGCGACCCGGGACGAGCTCCGGCTCGCGATCATCACCTGGATCGAAGCGACCTACCACCGGAAACGGCGCCAACGTGGTCTGGGGAAGTTGACCCCGATCGAGTACGAGACGATCATCAACCCACAGGTCGCACTCCCGGCCTAATCGAACGAGTCAACCAAACCTGCAGCAGTCCCATTCTGTGTGGGTCGATCCTTCCATGACCCTAGCGACCCCGACCGTCGTCGGCAGGGATGCGGTGGGAAGGGAGTCTCGTGCACAAGTGGATGGGGCGATTTCCCGGCGGATGACGTGTCCGACAGCCGATCGGCTACCGCACGCCTCGGCAGTGAATCCGGCGCCCGCGGAGATCTGGGGATCCGGGTGTGTGGTGGTCCACGCTGATCTGCCCGATTCTGGGCACGATCCTTCACACGGTTGTGACGTGAGACGCAACGCGAGAGCCCCAGCACCGTTGGGTGCTGGGGCTCTGTTACGTCATTGCTCTATCGGCGTGGTGACGTCCGCCGTTTGTGTCGAGCGATCAGGGCGTCGCCCGCGATGAGTGCAAGCGCCGAGGCAGCTCCAAGGATGGCGAGCAACCACCAACTGGTGTCGGTGAGGAAGCCGATCAGGCCGAGGACGACGATCGGTACCGCGATGAACTTCAGCAACATCGGATCGACCCTAACTGCTGCAGTTCTTGCGGGCGGTCTTCACGAAGGGCTTCGCGGAGCCGACCTTGGTCTGGTAGCAGGAGTTGCTGGCGTACTTCTTGTTCGAGTAGATCTTGACGATGCTCTTGAAGACTGCCTTCACCGTCACACCTCCAGCGGCGGTGCACAGGACCGCCGCGACTTTTGCCACTGGTGACGGGAGCTTGGTCGTTCCTGAGCAGATGGCGACGGCGCTGAGTCCGGCGATCGCGGTCGCGGCCGTGGCGATCGCCTTCATTTCCGCGCCGGTCAGGTTGATGTAGGCGCCCGGGCTGTAGGGCGTGCCCGTGATCCCCGCGGTGATCTTCGGGTCCGCGACAACCGGGTACGTGACCGGTGCCGCACTGTGGTCAACCACGCACCGATGCCCTCGATATAACGGCAGGCGATGCCGATCGTCCATGACCGCAACCGCTGTTGGGCTCTTGCGCGGTCTTCAGCGTCAACCGGCAGATCGAGATGGACGCGATGAAAGTCACCATGAAGCGCGACTACGGCGCGGACATCGCCGCGCTCCCCGCGTGGCACAAGTACG
This sequence comes from Curtobacterium sp. PhB142, assembly GCF_004341255.1. NCBI lineage: Bacteria > Bacillati > Actinomycetota > Actinomycetes > Micrococcales > Microbacteriaceae > Curtobacterium > Curtobacterium sp. PhB142. Next base: position 56,192 of record NZ_SLUT01000012.1, read on the forward strand.
TCGCCGGCGGCCGTGTCGTCGCCAGCTGGACGAACCCGTTCACCTACAGCCAGGGCGTCAAACAGACCGGGTGGGGCTCGGACCAGGAGCGGGTCCCCGGCGACAAGGAGGCGTCCGGCGCGTTGGTGCACGGTTTCTGAGTCCTCCTTTCGGGGGACCGGACATCCGCTCGGCGCGTCCCGACACGCCGGATGGCCCAGAATTTCATAACGGGTGACATACGAATACCGCTCGGCATCGACCGTGTGCCGGCGGCGATGTACTGGAATCTGCACAATCGTGTGAAGAAGTGCACTCCGCAACACGTCGGGAAACGTACCCCGGCAACCGGTTCCATCGTGAAATAACCTCTGATCTGTCCCTCGATCGGGGGTGCAGACGAACGACAGGAGCAGGCAATGCCCAACTTGAACGTGACCTACGGCGAGATGCAGGACGCCGCGACCCGACTCGTGAACGGTGAGCAGGACATCACCTCGAAGCTGCGTGAGCTGAAGTCGCTGGTGGACTCCCTCATCTCGGGTGGCTACGTCACGGACCAGTCGTCGGTTGCCTTCGGCAGCTCGTACCAGGAGTTCAACGACGGTGCGACGAAGACGATCGAGGGCCTCGAGGGCATGTCGATGTACCTGAACAAGGCGTCCGAGGCGCTCCAGCAGACCGACCAGGAACTCGCGAACGCCATCAAGTAGCGACCGCGAATCGGTCCCGGTCCTCGTCATGACGACGAGCACCGGGGCCGATCCGGTTCCGATCCCGTTCACCGACCAGGAGCAGTCATGGCAGACCTCATCATCACGAAGGAAGTCCTCGAGGACTCGACCACCAAGCTGCAGCACATCTCGGACGAGCTGGAGCACCAGAAGTCCGACGACCGCGCGCTCGACCAGGTCTACGGCCAGCACGACGTGTACAAGGCCATGAACGACTTCTCCGGCGACTGGAAGATCCACCGCAACAAGATGAAGGGCGCCATCGCCGGTTTGCGGGACAAGATGCAGAAGGTCACTCAGAACTGGACGGACCTTGAGCACGACCTCAGCGAGAAGCTCACCACCGAGACGACGGACGCGGGGAACGCCTGATGCCGGTGCGCGAGGGCAACTGGGGTTTGCTCGGCGAGTCCACCGACCCGGTGATCGCGGACACCGGCGTGATGCAGGAGCTCATCACGTACTACAGGGACATGGCGTCGGAGATCACCTCCGAGGCGGCGGTCCTGAAGAGCATCGGCGACGGCGACGACAGCAAGTTCAAGGGCGAGACCGCTGACGCCGTCCGGAAGAAGAGCAAGGAGGTCGCGGAGTCCCTGCAGAAGATGTCAGGCCGGTACGACGCCATCCGGGATGCGCTGACGGGGTACCTGCCGGCACTCGAGGACGGGCTCAGCGAGTCGGCCGCGGCACTGCAGGCAGCGGAGACCGCACAGCAGTCGGGTGCGAGTGCGTCGGCGATGCCGGACCCCTCCGAGAACCGCGCCGACGACGCTCCCCCGCTCACCGACGACGAGCAGGGGCAGATCGACGCGAAGCACGCGGCGACCACCAGGTCGAACGACGCAATGGACGCGGCGAAGACCAAGCTGCGGAACGCGTTGTCGGCACTCGACGGTGCGGGCAAGGCGGCGGCGTCGACGATCCGCGCGGCATGGGACGACGGCCTGCACGACACCCTGGGCGACAAGATCAAGGCGTTCTTCTCGAAGCTGCTGAAGCTGATCGTCAAGATCTTCACGTACATCGGCATAGCCCTGGCTGCGCTGGCGATCCTGATCCCCGGCGTCGGTGTGCTGGCCATCATGGGCGCCGTCGCGGCCGGGGTCAGTCTCGTCGCGCAGATCGGGTTGACCGCGCTCGGTGAGGGGAACGTGTTCGACCTGGTCATGGCGGTCGTCGGCGTGGTCACGCTCGGGGTCGGTGCCGGGATCACGAAGGCGACCTCCGTCGCGGTCGGCAAGGGCGTCACCGCCGGCAAGACTGCGATCCAGAACGCCACGAAGGTCGACCTCGGGAAGATCTCGAAGATCCGGGACGCCGCCATCAAGGACTGGACGAGCGCTGGGTCGGCAACCAAGGTGCGGTACGCCAACCAGCTGGGCAACGAGGTCAGGACGAACGGGTTGAACAAGCTGGACGACTTCGCCGGCAAGTTCAAGGACAACCCGAACTGGTGGAACATCCCGAAGGTCGGCACGACGATCAAGAACGACTGGGCCACGATCTCGAAACAGTTCGGTGCCGACCGGTTCACCAGGCAGGGCTTCACGAGCTGGGCGGAACGGATCGGCGGCGTCGACTTCCAGCTACTGCGGAACGACCTCGGCAAATTCGGCGGCGCCAACGGGCTCGGCACGCTGGTCGGGAACGCCCCGAAGTGGCACACCTACGTCAACGGCGGGATGGCCGTGTGGGGCAAGAACTACTCCATCGCCGGGCTCGTCATCAACCCGATCGGCGACGGCGCGGACAAGAAGCGTCCGTGGACCGACGACTGGAACGCGATCAAGCACCCGATCGCCGTCTGAGAGCAGCGCAATGACCACAGCAGCACCCGCCGTCACGTCGAGCATCGACGTCGAGTCCCCGCAGTGGCTCGTCATCCCGGACGTCGCCGACGCGACCCCCGAGTGGCGTGCCGAGGTGCTGCGGTTGTTCGAGGCGATCGTGCACGTGGACCGCGAGGCCGAGGGCGAGCAGCGGATCTTCGACGACGGGCGGGAGGTCGACCCGCAGACGGCACTCGACACCCTGCTCGAGTTCCGCGCTTCGCTCTACGGCGGCGACCGGCTCGTCGCGGGTCTCGGTGTCCCGAACCGGTGGCCGCTCCCCGTCGTGGTCTCGGTCGGGGTCACCGACGGAGACGACGCACGCGGCACCCGCGCGCTCCTCGAGCTCGCCGGTGCCGATGGTGGGCTCCCGGTGGAGCAGCCCGCGGTCGACGAGCTCCCCGAGCACGTCGGGGGCGAGGGGCCGGTCGTCACCCGGTACGACCTCGACGACGACGGCGCGATCTGGGCGACGGTGTGTGCGGTCCGGCGGGAAGGCGGTAGAGACGGCCCCGCCGTCGACACCCGCGTCCTCTGGCGCACCAGGGACCTCGACGTCGTCCCGGTGTTCGGACCAGAGGTCGTCGACCTGCTCGCTGCGATCCGGAACGAGGTGGCCGCATGACCGAACCGACCGCGTCCTTCTTCATGGTCGTCCCGCCGGGGTGGGCTCGGCTCCCCGCAGACGTGCCCCATCGCGAAGAACTCGGTGAGATCGTCCGGCAGGTGATCGCCAACGCGCTCCCGGACGACCTGCCCCGCGACCGTGCCGAACCGCTGCGGCAGGAGATGCGGAAGCGCCTGACCGCGACCGTGGTCGAGGCCGGCGACAACGGCGCGACGGCGGTGTACCTGCCCGTGCAGCCCGTCGACAGCTTCACGCCCCCGGTGTCCGTCATCGAGACCGAGGTGGACGACGAGTCCGACGAGGCCCCGGAGCAGGTGATCGCGGAGATCCTCGCCGATGCCCTGCCCGACCGTCGGGAGCAGGACGACCCCGGCATCCGCGAGGTGGACGGCGGCATCGCCGCTCGCACGGAGACGGTGGTCCGTCGCGCCGACCCCGGCGCCGAGCTCCCCAGCATCGGCGAGGACCTGCCCGTCGTGGACGACCGCCAGGTCGTGTACACGATCCCGGTCCCGCATCGGCCCGGCCGATGGGTCGTGATGTCCTTCTCGGCGATCAGCCTCCCGGGCACCGACGAGCGGCTCACCGATGCGCTCGTCTCGCTCTTCGACGCGATCATGACCACGTTCCGGTGGACCGACGTCCCCGGAGCCGAACCGACCACCCTCGAACGCCGTCTGGCCGAGCTCGGAGGAGCCGCGTGACCTGGTCCTTCGCCCACCCCGAGTCGCACCTGCTCCTGACGATGTCGGTCGTGCTGTTCCTCGGGACCCTGGCCTTCGTGATCCCGACGATCATCACCGTCCGTCGGCGCACGGCGACCGACGCGCTCGCGTGGGCCGATCAGGTCCGCCGTGACCCGGCCGCGCCGTGGGGCATCGACCGGGTCCTCCGCGCGGTGGACGCCTCGTGCGCAGCCGCCGGGGTCGTCTTCCCCGGCGCGGTCCGCATCCTGGTCGGCACGACCGTGCGGCTCGACCTCGCTTCCCCGACTATCGCACCGCCGCAGCCATGGGCCGCGACCCCGGACGGCCGTTCGTGGTCGGCCCCGATGTGGGCGCTGCAGGCCGTGCCGCTCACCGCGCCGGCCCCGAGCGAATTCGCCACGGTGGTCTCCCTAGGCACCGATGGTGACGAGAACGTCCTCGTCGACCTGCGTCGTGTGCGCGGGATCGTCGCGCTCCGGGGTGAGCAGGCCGCACGGGACGCGGTGCTCCGCCGCGTGGTCGACCAGGTTCGCACCGCTCCGTGGGCCACGGGGACCGCTTTGCTCAGCGTGGGTACCGGCTCCGCGTTCGGTGTGGCCGTGTCGGTGCACGACGCGATCGCGGCCGTCGCGGCGGACGCAACCCCGGGCCTCCTGGTCGTGGCGAAGGTGCCGTCCGGGGAGGACGGTCGCGAGCTCGCCCGGCTCCTCGAGCGGCCGGGTGGCCGGTGGGCCTGTGTCGCGGCCGCGCCGCACCCGCTCGCCCGGTGGACGGTCGAGGCCCGCCGCGACGGCACACACGTCTCGGACGTCCTCGGGACGGTCCGGTGGATGGACGTCGGCCTGTCCATGCCCCTTGCGGCATCAACGCAGCTCGATCCGACAGTGCTCCCGATGGAGCCGGACGCCTGATGCGCGTCGTCGTCACCGTCGTCGACGACGTCACAGGCGATTCTTCCGACGTGCTCGTCGACGCACCGGGCCAGACCCCGATGCGCAGTGTCGTCGACGCGCTCGCTCGCCGCACCGGCGGCGCAGCGATGCCGCAGGACGCACCCGACGGCGACGTCCCCTTCGCCAGGAGCGGGTTGGTCGACGGTGCAGTGCTGCACGTCGGCGGCACGGACCGCCCCGAGACGGAGCGAGGGGTCGTCCACCTGCTGGTCGTCGGTGGTGTCGACGCAGGCCGGACGCGTCGGCTCTCGCCGGGCACGTTCCGGATCGCAGCCGCTGACGACGGGTCGCCGACGGTCGGCGCGGACGCTGCGGATCACCCCGGACTGGAGGCCCGGATCGCCTTCGACGGGAGCGTGACGGTCCGGCAGGCACCGACGGACGAGCCGGTAATCGGTTCAGCCGGTTCGGTCACGATCGAGCAGGACGAGATCGGCGACGAGTGGATGGCATGGGTCCCCGACGCGCTCGTGCGCCTCGGTTCGACCGTCCTCACGGTGCGCCCGGTCGAGGTCGTGGATCGCATGCTGCTCCGGCCGCCGGACTCGGGACAGCTGGACTTCAACCGGCCTCCCCGGTTACTGCCCCCGTTTCTGACGACGCAGTTCCGGATCCCGAAGCCGCCCGTGCCGCCGCAGCGGTCCGCGATCCCGTGGATCATGGTGTTCGTCCCGGCGATGTTCGGCATCGTCATGGCGACGGTGTTCCACTCGCCGTTCTACCTGCTGTTCGCCGCGATGACGCCGATCATGGTCATCGGGCAGACCGTCACCGCCAGACGGACGGGCAAGAAGAGCCACCGGAAGCAGACCGCAGAGCACCGGGAGCGGGTCTCGGCGCTCGAGCGTGCGATCGACGCCGCGGTGCTCGCCGAGCGGGACGAGCGCAGGTCGTCATCGTCCGACGCCGGGTCGCTGCGCGTCGTCGCGACGACCCCGGGGCGTCGACTCTGGGAGCGGCGCCCCTCGGACGCCGACCACCTGCACGTCCGGATCGGCATCGGTGACCTGCCCTCGACGGTCACCGTGCAGGACGACCGCGACCTCGACGGCCTCGCGCACGAGGACCGGATCACCAGGGGCGTCCCAGTAACCGTGCCGCTCGCCGAGGTCGGCGTGCTCGGCATCGCCGGGGCCGGAGCGTCGCCGCGCGAACTCGGCCGGTGGGTGCTCGGGCAGCTCGCCGTGACGCAGAGTCCGCGCGAGGTGCAGTTCGTCGTGCTCACCGCGCAGCAGCACGTTCCGCAGTGGGCATGGACGCTCTGGCTCCCGCACCTGCGGCCGACCGGCGGGCAGGACGCTCTCGCCCTCATCGGCGCGGACGGCGAGACCATCGGTCGTCGACTGGCCGAGTTGACCCAGGTGCTCGCCGAGCGCCGGGCCGAGCGAACCAAGAACGGCTCGATGCGCGCGCGCTTCTTGCCGGAGATCGTCGTCGTGCTCGACGGCGCCCGTCGGCTGCGTGCGATGCCGGGCGTCGTGGGACTGCTCCGCGACGGGCCGGCGTGCGGCATCCGACTGGTGTGCATCGACGAGGAGGAGTGGCAGCTCCCCGAGGAATGCGTCGCGACCGTCACGCACCGGACCGAGACCGAGCTGGTCCTGCGGCGGCAGCTCTCCGCGCCCGTGGAGCTCGTGCTCGCCGACCGCGTCGAGGACGACTGGTTCGACGACGTCGCCCGTGCCGTGTCCCCGCTGCGGGACACGAGCGGCTCGGACGGGGACGGCCTGGTGCCCGACGCTGCGCGGCTGCTCGACGTGGTCGACCTGCCGCAGCCGTCCGGGGCGATCGTCGCGGAGCGGTGGCAGCGCGGCCCAGCGACGACCTCGGCGGTTGTGGGCGTGGGGATCGACGGGGCGTTCGCGCTCGACCTCGTGAAGGACGGCCCACACGGTCTCGTCGCAGGAACGACCGGTTCGGGCAAGTCCGAGTTCCTGCAGACCCTCGTCGCGTCGCTCGCGCTCGCGAACCATCCGGACCAGATGACCTTCGTGCTCGTCGACTACAAGGGTGGCGCTGCTTTCAGCGTGGCGTCCGACCTGCCGCACACCGTCGGGCTCGTCACCGACCTCGACCAGCACCTCGTCGAGCGCGCGCTCCGGTCGCTCCGCGCCGAACTCACCCGTCGCGAGCACGTCCTGGCGGCGTCCGGGGCGAAGGACATCGAGGACCACCAGGCGCACCTGGAGCGCGGCGGTGCCGGCGAGGCGATGCCGCGGCTCGTCCTGGTGATCGACGAGTTCGCGGCCATGGTCACCGAGCTGCCTGACTTCGTCGCCGGGCTGATCGGCATCGCGCAGCGCGGCCGGTCGCTCGGCGTGCACCTCATCCTCGCGACGCAACGCCCCGGCGGCGTGGTCGGACCGGACATTCGCGCGAACACCAACCTGCGCGTCGCCCTCCGCATGACCGACTCGGGTGAGAGCACCGACGTCATCGACATCGCGGACGCAGCGCGCATCCCGAAGAGTGTGCCGGGGCGCGCATTCGCGCGCCTCGGGCACTCCTCGGTGGTGCCCTTCCAGTCCGCTCGCGTGGGCGGGAAGTGGGCCGGCGACGAGGACCCGGCCACGAGCCTCCCGTTCGTCCGCGTGCTCGACTGGCGCGACTTCGCGACCGCACCGCCCGCGCGCCCCGTCCGGAGCGACCGCGCGACGGCTGCGACCGACCTGTCGGTCCTCGTCGGCGCGATGGCTGACGCGCGCGACCGGCTCGCAATCGGTCCCCTGCACAGTCCGTGGCTCCCACCGCTGCCCGAACTGCTCCCGCTCGATGCCGTCGGTACGGCAGCCGTCGGCGCGGAACGGACCCGCGCCGCGATCGACGGAGTGCTCCGGTTCCCCTACGGCACGGAGGACCTCCCCGACACCCAGGAGCAGCGCGCCGCCGAGATCGACCTCGATCGCTTCAGCCACCTCTACGTCGTCGGCGCACCCGGCTCCGGCCGTTCACTCGCGCTGCGGACCATCGCGGCCTCCGCCGCTGCGTCCATCCCGTCGACCGAACTGCATCTGTACGCGATCGACTGCGGCAACGGCGCCATGGCGTCGCTGCAGACGCTGCCGCACTGCGGCGGGGTGGTGCAGCGCACCCAGGTCGAGCGCGCGACCCGGCTCATCGACCGACTCACGCGCGAGACCGCCCGGCGACACGACGTCATCGCCGCCGCGAGCGCGTCCGACATCACCGAGCAGCGGCTCCTCGCCGATCCGGGCGAACGCCTGCCGCACGTGCTGGTGCTCGTCGACCGGTGGGAGAACTTCACGACGTCGCTCGGCGAGGTCGACGGCGGTGCCCTCACCGACGCGCTGCAAGCGTTGCTGCGTGACGGCGCCGCGGCCGGCATCCACGTCGTCGTTTCCGGCGACCGGACGCTCCTGTCGTCCCGGATGTCGACGCTCACCGACGACAAGATCGTGCTGCGCCTGACCGACCGGCTCGACTACTCGCTCGGTGGCATCAACCACCGCAAGCTCCCGGCGACGATCCCTGCGGGACGCGGCTTCCGGGCGGACTCCGGCATCGAGGTGCAGTTCGCCTCGCTCGGATCAGACGTGTCCGGAGCGGGACAGACCGCCGCCGTCCGAGACCTCGCGACGTCACTGCGTGCCGGTGCCGCCGTGCCGCCGTCTCCGCGACCGTTCCGCGTCGACGCCCTGCCGAAGGATTTGGACCTCGACGGGGCACTCGCGCTCGAGTCAGCGCCGTCGCTGTCGCCGATGGTCGCGGTGACCGGGATCGGCGGCGACGACATGGAGCTGCAGACCGTCGACCTGTCGACCGGTGGCGGGACCTTCATTGTCGCGGGCCCGTCGCGGTCCGGGCGGTCGACGATGCTCGCGTCGATGGCGCGGTCGCTGCTCGCGGGCGGGACGGAACTCGTGGTTTTGGCGCCACGCCAGGGTGCGGTCCGCGACCTCGACGGGTTGCCCGGGGTCCGCGCAGTGTTCTCCGGCGACGACGTCACCGTGGAGGACCTGTCCCCCGTCCTCACGGCGTCCGGGAGACCGACGGTCCTCGTCGTCGACGACGGCGAGCTCCTCATCGACTGCACCGCCGCGAAGTGGCTCCGCGAGTGGGGGCGAGCCGCCGCGGATAACCGGCAGGGGCTCCTGCTCGGCGGGAATACCACCGGCCTCGCAGCCGGCTTCGGCGGCTGGCAGGTCGACGCCAAGAAGAACCGTCGCGGTGCCCTGCTCTCCCCGCAGGACACGCTTGCCGGCGACCTCATCGGCGTCCGGATCTCGCGGTCCTCGATCTCCAGCCGCATCGAGCCCGGCACCGCCCTCGTCCACCTCGGCACCGGGGTCGCGTCCACGCTGCAGGTGCCGTCGGTCACGGCGAACACGAGGACGGGGAGCGAGGCGGTCGCGTTCGCGGAGCGCTGACGCCCCGACGCTGCGCGCAACCTGAGCATCGGGCCCCTGGAGAACTTTGCCTTCTTCATGCGACCACGCTAGCCAGCGCCAGACGTCGAGGGTGCGATCTCAGCCTGTCCGACCCTTGCCACCGCCACCGCCGCGTCCGTGCCGGAAGTCGGCACGTGTTCGTGGCCGAGTCGGCCAACGGCCGGCTCCTCGGCGTCGCCAGCACGACGCACACATCCGAAGCACGGGACGGCCTTCCCGCACTCGAATTGTCGACCCTGTACGTCGATCAGGGCTCACACGGAACAGGGTTGGCGTCGAATCTCCTCCACGCCGCGATCGGCGGAGACGACGCGCACCTGCTCGTGTTCTCGTTCAATCTGCGCGCCCAGCGCTTCTACGCGAAGCACGGATTCGAGCGCATCGGCAGACGGCAGCTCGACCCAGGAACCGGAACGATGGATCCGACAGTTCACCAATTCCGACAGTCCGACTGAGTAGCCGATCGTTCACCGAGACGGGTTGAGCAGATGCGCCGTGTCTCATGCCAGGGACCGTGAAGGGCACCGATCGTGTGATCGGTGCCCTTCACATCATCGCTTGTAAGTCAAGCTCGTTCGCGTGCGCTGACTCGGGGCAGGACGATGCCGAGGATGATCATCGCGACGGCGAGGAAGGCGTGGAGCACGTTGTCGGCGCTGTTGAGCGGAACGAAGTTCGCCGCGCCGGTCATGCTGGCGGTGAAGAGGCCGTAGATGAACAGCACCGCGTAGATGATGCCGCCGACCAGCAGGTAGAGCCGTGCGCCGCCGGCAGAACGGGCTGCGGCAACGCCGACGATGCCGAAGAGCAAGTGCACGATGTTGTGCAAGACGGATACCTGGAACAGGCCCAGGAGCAGGGCCATGGATCCGTGACCGGCCATCGACATGGACCCCATGTCCATGGTGAGTCCGGGGATGAAGCCGGCGATGCCGACGATCAGGAAGACCACGCCGAACAGCAGGGCGCCCTTCTGGGTGAGGGTGGCGGCGAAGCCGGTGCGCGGAGCTGCTGCGTTGCTGGACATGAGAGGTGCCTTTCGGTCGATGTGCTGGTGGCGTGGCGCGTGAGTGGTCAGGTGGTTGACGATTGGGGTTGTAGCCGATGACGGAGCGCGGTCAACCCGTCTCGGACTCGGGTTTTCGCGGTTCCGACGGTGGTGTGCAGGTCGCGGGCAACTTCCTCGGTGCTGCGCTCACCCAGGTAGCGGAGGATGACGGCCTCACGTTGCTTTTCGGTCAGCTCTGCCAGCGCTCCACGGAGTCGTGCCCGTGAGAAGTGAGCGTCGAACTGGTCGAGGCTGTGGTCGGTGCTGTGGTGATCGCGGATCCCGAGGCGAAAGTCCCGGCGGCGGGACGCTTCACGGCTACGGATCCGATCGATGGCTCGTCGATGGGCGATTGTGCGCAGCCATGACTCGAGCGTGGCGCGAGTCGGGTCGTACCGGGCCGGGTGCTGCCACCACTCGAGGAACGCTTCATGGACGACGTCTTCAGCGAGGTGACGGTCGATGATGATCGCTCCCACGAAACCGCGCAACCCAGACGCGTGCTGCCGGTAGGCGGCCGTGAACGGGTCGATAGCTGTTGGTTGGGTGCCGGGCATGTGGGGCGTACCGATCTTTCTACTGGTGATGGGTTCACCGTAGGCGTTCGGATCACGACCGGTTTCCCCCAGTCCGGGGACCGCGTCGCACGTCGTCCGGGTACTCCGCGGTCGAACTGGAGCCCGACGCCTCTTCAGGCACCTGCCGTTCGCGCACTGCCCTGCACCGATCGATCTCTCAGCGAGGCGATGGCATCACGCGCCGCATGGCCACAACACTGTGTCAGGGGTGGCGGCGGATCGCGGTGAGGGTGGTGTCGTCGTCGAGGTCTGGGCCCGCGGCTTCGAGGAAGGCGGTGAGCGCAAGCTGCAGGTGCGTCGCTGTTCGCAGTTCGATGGCGAGTTGCGTGAGTGTGTGCATGGACGCGTCGGGGAGCTCGAACAGGCCATCGGTGACGATCAGGAGCAGCTCCCCGGGGGCGAGATGGAGGATACGGGGCAGGCGAGGTATCCCGGCGGGTTGCAGGCCGATCGGGAAGTCCGCCGATGGGATCCGTTCAACGGCACCGGTTGTGTGGGCGTGCGCGGTGAGGCCGTGGCCCGCGTCGACGAACTCGATCCGTCCATCCCGGAATCGCAGCCGGGCGTGGAACAAGGTCGCGAACGCGGATGCGCGTTCGAAGTGGTCTCGGGTCGCGGTCTCCGCAGCGTCGACGGCTTCGCCGGGTGGTTCCTGGCGGAACACCTCAAGGCTGCCGAGGAGGTTCGCAGCGAGCACCCCTGAGGCGAGGCCTTTGCCCATGACGTCGCCCACCGTGACCGTGGCGTACCCGCGCTGGCTGTCCACAGTGACATCAGACAGGTCTCCGGAGATCCCTCGCGCAGACCGTGCCGTGGTCGCGATCGTGTACTCGTCGAGCACGGCGGGTGCAGGACGCATCGCTCGCTGGACCGCGTCGATCCAGTAGGAGTCAGCGCTGTCGAGTTCGTCGTCACCGTCCTCGCGTGGGGCGCGCGTGGCGGTCGTCATCTCACCCACGCGATGCGTCGTCTCATCTGCTTCCCCCTGCTCGATGGTATGCAACTCCCGACCCGCTGTGAGCGGCGCACAGCCCGCAGGGGTCCGGGATGGTGCCCCTGCGACACCATCCCGGCTGGACGCCGTTGCGTGCAGCAACAGGCGCCCTGTTGACCCAGGAGCATGCTCAAACCGGGTTGCCGGAGACACTAACTCCGATTGATGCGACCGCGATGTCGGCATTTTCACCGACCACTGTCTGCTCCTGCACCGGTACTGTCCGTGATCCATCTGACGCAGCAACCAGTCGCGGGTTGCTGTTTCCGGGAAGCGTGGCCCAGTCTGGGCGAGTAAGACACGCGTGAAGGAAACAGGGGTCCCAGATGTTGTCACTGGTGTACGTGAGCACGATGGCTCGCCCGGTCACGGACGAGGAGCTCGCGGAGATCCTCGTGATCGCCCGGGAGAAGAACCTGCAGCTGGGCATCACCGGGATCCTGGCCCATCAGGGCAGCAACTGTCTCGGGATCATCGAAGGCGACGACGACGTCGTCCGGGAGCGGTTCGCCGGGATCCGGCAGGACCCACGCCACATCAACGTCCGTGAAGTGGCCGTCGATCACATCAGTGCGCGGGCATTCCCAGAATGGTCGATGGCGTTCCAATCCGCCGACCCTCTCATCAAGGACATCCCGGGATTTCTCGACCTGTTCACCGACCATCCGGACCCCGTCCCGGGCGGCGGCAACACATCGCGGGCGAAAGCACTCCTGGAGTGGTTCCGGAAGCACCCCCTCGCACCATTGACCGACCAGGGCGTCGGCGATGCGATCGAGCCGCGTCTGCAGATCATCAGCGCCGCGATCATGGTGCTGCACGATGTCGGCGTGGAACGGGCCGACATGGACCAGATCGCCGACACCGCAGGGATCAGCGTCGACGCACTCCGACAGCACTTCCCGACCCGGCAGAGCCTGCTGACCGCCACCGTCGACCGGTGGTCCAGCACCCTGTCTCGGCCCTTGCTGCCCATCGCCGAGCAGTACGGCGCGGTCGCATACCTGCACGCGCTCATCGTCGCGTACTCGGAAGAACCCGCACTGATGCGGCTGCTCGCATCAACCCTTGCAGCAAGCTCCGACCCAGCAAACGAGGGTGCGGACTACTACCGCACCCTGTACCTCCGGTTCCGGCAGACCATCCGCACCGCCCTCGAGCACGACATCCGTACTGGTCGAGAACCGAACACGATGGAGCCCGCCCGCGCCACGGAACAGCTCCTCGCCCTCTACGACGGCCTCCGCGTGCAGTCGCTCCTCGTGCCCGGATTCGACATCATCGAAGCCTTCGACCGCGCAGCATCACGCATGCGCCGAGGCTGGTCCGAGGACTACCGCCGTACTGACCTCTTCGAGATCCCACTCGACCGCACCCGCGAACACACTGCACGCCCCGACCTGTTCGGCTCCCAGTAGGTTCGCGCTCCCGTTGGAGGCGCGGGGCGGCCACCGGATAGGTGGCAGCCGCCCCGCTCGCAACGGGAACCACCCCGCTGCTGCTCCACAGTTTGCACCCACCCCCGGCTCGTGCTTGCGGAGGTGTGCGGACCGTTCGGGTCATCCCGCACGTCCCCGGGATGGTGCACACCGCTCAACTCTCCTCCGCGGAGAACGCGAACCGAGACGACGATGAGAGATCCGCGGCGTCGATGCCGCGGAGCGCACCGTCTGCATGGACCTGAGCGGGGTCAATTTCCAGGGGTGCGGGGTAACGGCCGATTTCTTGAAGCTCGGCGGTACCCCCGGTGCGTCGTGCGGACCCGAACTGCCCGGCGGACCTTCCACTATCCGACAGTTGTGGGTCTGTGACCAGTCCGCACCATCGCGGACCCAGCAGAACCGGATTACTGCGTGGGGGTGTCTTCTTCGGGGTTAAAGTGCGAGTCGGTATCGGAGTAACCGGCGGCGAGCCCGTCCGGGTGGTTCGGGATGGTGCTGCCGTCACCGAGACCAGCGGGCTTCACCGTGCCATCCGAGTCGGTGGTGGGCACTTCCACGCCGGGCCCCTCGAGGGCACCGTCATCGTTTGGGACGGAGGGTGGGGTGATGTTGCTCATTGTGTCTCCTTCACTGTTCCGGTGCTGGTGGTTGTGGTGGGGTGGAGGGCTGCGAGGTCGTTGAGGAACCGGGTAATGATCTCCGCGTCCGCTAGGGGAATGGCGGCACAGAGGGCGGCGATGTGCGCGGCAAGTGGGTCGGTGTCGTCTCGATCCGGTGTAGCCAGAGTCAGCTGCACGTAGCTGGAGCGTCGATCGGTGGGGTTTGGCACTCGCGTGAGAAATCCGGACGCCTCCAACCGGTCTAGCAGGCTCGTCATCGACGGCGTGGTGATGCCGAGGTGCTCGCCGAGCTGCTTCGGCGTGCACGGCTCATCCCGCGCCGACGCAGCCCGGAGGTACCGGAGCGCCTCCCGCTCCGTGATCGACGTGTGTCCTGCGGCCGCCCGAGTGCGCTCAAGCCGCGCAGCCGCATACCGGCATCGCTCGACCGCATCGAGCAACGCGGCCACGGGTACAACAGGCGTCTCCGACATGCCCCCACCGTACAAACTCGGCCGTTCCGCGGCGCTCGGGCGATGGCTTACAACAGCCATCCCGCACCTCACAAACTACCTGGCCGAACCCGGGTGGTGCTCGGTGCCGTTTACGGGGCTGCGCCGCGGAACCCTAGCCGCTGGCCGTCCGAGCTGCTGCTCGGGTTGGAATCGTCACGCGCACCAGCGGACGTCGTAGCGCGAGGGCGCCTGCCCCCTGACCCGAACCACGGGCAGGCGCCCACACCTCATGTCCTACGCCGAGCAAACCTCACACGGTCACGGTTCTTGCGCAGTCCGGATACGTCGTCGTGGCGCGTGCTCCCTGCAGGGCGCGGGAAGCCCGGACGTCTGTCCGGGCCTCGGCTGGCGCACTGGCATGCGGACGGGCCGCCGCTAGGCGGCCGGCAGCTGCGGGTTGGAGGGCCTGATGGGTGAGGACGGTGCGCACGTTCCGGCCGGGGTGCTGCTACTGGAATCAGTGAACCGGCTTCGCGTCGCGGAGACGATGCTCCAGAACCGTGCACGCGCTCGGATGGGCCTGAAGGCAAATGATTTCCAGACGGTGCAGTTCCTCGCCGCGCGAGAAGCCGGCGGCTTCCCCGCGCGCGCAGCAGACCTCGCGGAGGCGCTCGGTGTCAGCAGTGCGGCGGCGACGATGACGATCGACCGGCTCGTGTGAATGCTCAACCCGGACGTCACCGCGGCGACCCGGTACGGCGGCAACTGATCACCCTCCAGAAGGACACCATCGGCGATGGCGTCTCGGATGAGCTGCTCGACCCGCTGCTGCAGGAACCCTCCCACTCGACGCGGGCCCGGTAGTACCAGGCAGAACACGCCAGGCAATGCCGGCGTCACGTCACCACCACTCATACGCCGGTATCCCTTCGCCCCGTTGATCGAACCGCGGGGTGGGATGCCGGATCAGGTAGCAGCCCACCCCGCTAGCAACGGGAACCACCCAGCTGCTGCCACACAGTCTGCACGAACCGACGCCTCGTACCGTGCAACCGATGAGCCACCCATCTTCTCGACGGCGGAAGCCCGCTCCCGTTCGCCGGCCACGCGGGAGCCTGCGCATGCACTGGTGGCAATGGGCGCTCCTCGGCACCCTTGCCGCCGTCACGGCAACGCTTCTGGTGGCCGCGCTGACGCTCAAATAGGTCCGGCATGCCGCTACCAGCGAAAGTGGGTTCCCGGGAGCGGTGGAACGTTCGGGTCATCCCGCCACCCCCGGGATAGCGCACTCCCCCACCAGCCTCAAGGCAGGAAAGGCAAGTCTCTCGAACGGGAAACGAGTGTCACGCAAGCATCACTGCCGCGGAG
>NZ_SLUT01000013.1:0-60101 GCF_004341255.1 Curtobacterium sp. PhB142
TCACATCTCCACCTATCGAAGGTGCTCGGGCAGATCGTCGACATCGTGCAGCAGCATAGACACCACCACCGGCGCCCTCGTCTCACTGAACGATCGGTGACCGGACACCGTGTTGACGGACCGGCGCTTCCTCGGGACGCGAGCAAGCATGTTGTGAACGCGCCAGAATTCACTCATGTGCTCGATGCATCGGTTGGTGACCGCGCCTCTCGGCATCGCACTGTCCGTCGCGTCGGCATCGGGACGAGCCGACGCGACTTGGATCTTGTTACACGGTTCTGACGGGCACGAGACTGACCTGATGCCGCTCGCGGACCGCCTCCTCCCTGATGCTGCCCAGGTCGCCCTTCGCGGTGCCGTGGAAACAACTGGGGGCCGTGCCTTCTTCGACCGCCGCGCTGACCGGACCATCGACGACGAGGAAGTAGACGCTCGGATCGGCGCGCTGGTGGATGCGATACGGCACGGCCAGCGTCTGGTCGGCGGAACCCGTCACCGGATTCTCCTTGGATTCTCGAATGGCGCGATCATGGCCGCCGCGATCATGGCGCACCATCCGGAACTGTTCACCGCCGCCATCCTGATCCGTCCACAGGCCCCGTTCCGTTCACCGCCATCCCACACACATCTCGCGATGCCCGTGCTGATCCTCGACGCCCGGCATGACGCCCGACGCTCTCATGACGACGGCGTGCAGGTCGCCAGATGGCTGCATGACGCCGGCGCGACCGTCGAACACACAACCCTTCCGGTACAGCACGGCATCACGCACGACGACGAACGCGCAATCCGCGCGTGGCTCGACGAAACTCTGCGGGAGCCGTGAGCCCCACAGCCCCACAGCCCCAATGATGGCAACGCAGCTCCTCAGCCCAACGGACGCGGCGACCACCACACCAGGATGATCGGCATCCGTCGAGCCTCCACGTCGTTGTCTGGCGGCCGATCGGCTTGCGGGATCGCTCGGACCAGGCGCGCCCTAGAGCTGAGTAGCGTTCCCTGGGAACGGAAACGGAGCGCTTGATGTCTGGACAGCAGGTCGCGATGATCGCCGCAGGGTGCTTGGTGATCATCGCCTGCGTTGGCGTGATAGCAACTTCCCGCGGACTCGCCCGCACTATCTACGACGCATCCTGGGGCAGGCTCGGAGTACCGTTCCGGCCGCAACTCGCGCGCGTGGGCATCATCGGTGCTGGCGCATTCGGAGTCTTGCTCGGCGCAGGTGTCGTAGTTCTGGCGCTCACAGTCGCCGCCTCCTGAAGGACAGCCAGTGAACGATCGCTGATCATGTGCTCGAGAGCAGTACGTTGATGGCATGGATGTGGTGAGCGCGAAGGTGCTGGGTACTGGCGCCTTCGTCTTCGGACTGATCTTCATCACGACGTCGGCTGCGCGCCTGTCTCGCGCGGACCTCGACATCGTCCTCGTGATCCTGAACAGCGCACTCGGCATCGTCTTGCTCTACGTCGGCGCGAGGCTGTGGCGCTTTGCTCTTCGCGGAGCGAAGCACGACCGATAGCCGATCGGCTACCGAGACGAATCGCAAGAGAGCGTCCCTGCTAGATGGTTTGGGGTACACCCTTGTCCCCAGACACGCCGCCTGTACACATGCTCAGTTTCAGCGTTTACTGCGGGAGCCGCGGCACCGTCGCGGACGGGGTCGGTCGCAGGCGACCGCACGATGGCCGTTCTCGGGGGCCCTGCGTATCGCAAGGGAATAGGACAGCGCATGCAGAACGTACGACGTCGAGCAGCTCTCGGCGCAGCCGCCACAATCGGCGCCCTCGCATTGGCTTTCACGCCAACCGCCGCGAACGCGGCAACCTCCACCGCGGAACCCACGCGGGACTACTTCACGATGACCGTCGGTGGGTACGACGCGGCAGTCGCTGAAGCGAACGGCTATCAGATCATCACGAACGAGGATGGCACGCAGGAGTCAGTTCCGGTGACTGCGGCCGCGAAGGCGCGAGCAGCAGCACTACCGAGCGTCCAGGACCGCGTAGCGGATGCCGGCGAGGTGACCCCCTACGACGAGGTTGTCGGCGACTGCGGCCTGTCCTACCTCGACGGAAGCAAGGGAGCTAACGACACCATCAGCTACGAGACCGGTTTCGTCGTGCGCGATGCCGTCAGCTCGTTCACGTGGAACGTCACCGCGACGGGCTTCCTGACCAGCGGTTCGAACAGCTACTCCGGCGGGCCCGGTGACGCGGAATGGGGCGTCGCGGACACTGTCGTCGCAGTCGGTCCGGGGACAGCATTCGTCCCGGGGGTCAGCGCCGCCGCTGCCGCCACGCTGATCGACGGATCAGTCTGCTACTCCGGAGGCCCCTCGTTCGGCTTCAGTTGAGCCGGCACCACACAAGAGGGGAGCCCTGACGTATTGACGCGTCGGGGCTCCCGTCCTGTGTTCGATCAGGCGGCACTCAGCGCCGCTGCGGATCGGTCGCCGAAGTACAGCTCCGACGACACAAGCGCGGCGCGATCCGAGATTCGTTCGGACCACATGCCTTCCAGGGGCAGAACGATCAGCTGTTCGGGGAGATCCTGGTCAGCGGTGCGCTCGCGCCAATACCGGCGGGATGGACGGTCCTCGAGCGGCGTTCCCCGCTTCACGTTCGGCAGTACACGACGCCAGTGGGCATACGCGTTTTCCTCGATCATGGGGAGCTGTGCAGGCCAGGCTGGGTGCTCGAAGGGGTGCTGTACTCGGTCGGGTCGCTGCAGCCACCGAAGGTGCCCGGCCCAGTGCTGCTGCCAGGCAGTCACCGAGACCTCATCGAGATGCACCCGCCCTTCTAGGAACTCCTGCCCGAGGAGCGGCGGAAGATCTGACCGAGGGTCGATTGAAGCTACCGCTCGGACGGCTAGCAACTGCACGAACGGCGCCGGGAACGTGTCCACAGAGACGCTGATGCCGGACTGATCCGAAGCAAACATGCACTTAATCGTAACTCGCAAGAAGCGCAAATACGAGGGCTGCTAGGCCTGGCTGCGTGCTCGGCCGCAGCGCGCCGACCCGTTCGGCAGCCGATGCTCGTGATCGCACGCATCGACGGGCAATGCAACGACCACTTGAAACCACCGATCGGCTAACGAGACAGCCACGCGTCGGCGACAAGATGTTTGGTCAGAGCGAGCGACACCCGCGCCGGCGCCAAGACTCGTGAGCGGAGGGGGAGACAAGTAGCGAGCCCGTCGACACCTGAGTGTCGCCGTGCGAACAACTTGTCTCCTGCGCACACAACTGGTCGCCACACGGGAATCCCCAGGTCAAGCAGGACACGGGCAAGGGGTTGTCGCTCCCAGCCGTGTACCGGTGGACGACCGGTTGACGGGCGACCGGACATCGCTACATGCGTACGAGCCCCAGATCGTGGAGCTGCGCTGACGTGGCAGTGCTGCCTGTCTGCGACAGCCACTTCCACACCGGCTGCAGGCTCACGAGGACACGAGGATGAAGCCGAGGATCGCGGCGGCGAGGGGCAGCGCGGTCAGGACGATGGCCGCGATGGGAGATTCCTTGCGGCGGACGTGGACGGCGATCGCTCCGGCCATGATCACGGTCAGGGCGATGCCGGCGACGGGGCTGAGGGCAGGGGCGATCCGGGTCGCGATGGGGAGGACGAGGCCAATCGCTCCGACGACTTCTGCGAGGGCGATGAGCTTGACGGTGGTGTTGGAGTAGTCCTCGACCCAGCCCATGCCGGCTTCCTTGAGGGCTGGTGTCGGGCGGATCAGTTTCATCAGGCCTGCGCCGAAGAAGGCGACTGCGGCGAGACCGGCAACGATCCAGAACGTGATGGCCATGCGTTGTGTCTCCAGGTGGGGTGATGGTGTCGACGCGGCGGGGGTGCACCCCGCAGTTCAGTCGATGGTGATGACGAGTTTTCCGCCGCCCGAGGTGGAGGCGGTTTCCAGCTCCGCGAGGGCGGGGATGGCGTCGTCGAGGGCGACGGCACGAGCGATGCGGGTGACGATGTCTCCTCGTCCGGCGGCGTCGGCGACGTGCTGCAGATCGTCGCTGTCGGGGCGGCCCATGAACGCGTTGTAGGGACCGGGAAGGATGCTGCGGGCGAACTTCGATGCCGAGGGGACGATGTCGATGATCCGCCCGTGGAGGGTGAGCATCTGGCGTGCGACGTCGTAGGGCAGGGTCCCTGCCGTGTCGAAGAGCACGTCGAACCGGCCGGTGCGCGGAACAGGATCGGTGTCGAACGTGTCGAACGTGTCGAACGTGACGACGGGGTCGACGCCGAGGTGATGAGCTTCGGCTTCCGTTCCCGACCGGCGGCTACCGGCCACGGTCGCGCCTGCCGCAAGTGCGACCTGGACGGCGATCCGTCCGACTCCGCCGAGGCAGCCATTGATGAAGATGCGCTGTCCAGGTCGGAGCTTGCCGGCCGCCGTGACCGCCTGGTAGGCGGTGAGGCCGGCCACCGGCAGGGTTGCGGCGTGTTCGAAGGAGAGGGCGCCGGGCTTCCGAGCGACGGATCGTTCGTCGGCGATCACGAACTCCGCGAACGCTCCTGCATGCTGCAGGCGCGCCGCGCCGAGGACCGCGTCGCCGGCCCGAAAGCGAGTGACGCCCTCTCCGACCTGTTCGACGACACCGGCGAATTCGTGGCCGACACCGCGTGGGAACCTCCTGCCGGTCATGACCCGCATCTCGCCGTTGCGGATCTTCCAGTCCATGGCGTTCGCCGATGCTGCACGCACACGCACGAGGATCTGGCGTCGACCTGGCCGCGGGATGGCCGCGTCTTCCAACACCAGGACGTCGGGACCGCCGTAGCGGTGGTACTGCAGGCGCCTCATCGCTGCTTCCTCGTCGCGCCGAGCTCACGGCGTGCGAGGAACCAGCCGACGCCGATGACCGTCAGCATGGGGATCGTGAACTTGAGCTGCGGCCAGTTGTCCTCACCAGGCGGGTCCACGCTTGCCGTTCCGGGGTAGAAGAACGCCGAGAGCTGGCTCAGCCAGTACGTGCTGGCGGAGAACGCGGCCGCGTCCACGCCCACGCGCCCGGAGCCGGGGCGCCACAGATTCGCCAGGGTGGCCATCGACAGAGCGACGCCTGAACTCATCGTCTGCGCGTTGTGGAACTTCGCATGCGGAGGCCATGAGTCGTTGTGGATGTGCGTTTCGTTGAAGTCGAACACGAACGGGCCGACCATCTGCGCCACAGCGGTCGCGGAGACCAGGACCTTGCCCAGCGTCGCCATGCGCATCAGTGCTGGTCGCTGGATGTCGTACGGAGAGGCAGGATGACTCGGCTCGCGATCAGCCAGCGGCCTTCGTGCAGGACGACCGTGTCGTCGTAGACGACGCCGTGCACGCCACCGTCGGACATGATCATCAGGCCCTTGGACCGTACCGACGCCGTCGACTCCCCCGTCTCCGTGATGACGATGTTCGTTACGAAGTGCGACAGCGGTGCGTGCCCGGAGGCGAACAGCTGCCCCGCAGCGGTTCGCAGGGCCTCCAGACCCTCGAACGCGCCCATCCCGGAACTGGTCATGTCGTACGTCGCGTCGGGGGTGAACACCTCCCCGAGCTGATCCAAGGCGTTCTCGTCGACCACGAACGCCTGACGCGAAAGGGTCTCGGAGATCTGAAGCCGGTCGTCTGTAGAGAGCATTGCTCCTCCTTGTTTGGTACTCAGTACCGTATCACACCCCGTTCCTCTCGGAACGCAGTCCGGCACATGTTGATACAGTGCATCCATGACCGAGCCGACCGCCGAATCAGACACCACCCCGCTGACCCTGGTCGAACGGAAGCAGCGTGCCGCGCGGAGCCGGATCATCGACGCCGCAGATGAGCTGTTCGCCGAGCGAGGATTCGACGCGGTCTCGGTCACGGACATCGCCGAGCGGGCCGAGGTCGGCCGCACCACGTTCTTCCGACACTTCGGCGACAAGACGGAAGTCGTCTTCGCCAAAGAGCAGGCCATGTTCGACGCGATCGCTGCCGCTGCATCCACGACGTGGGATCCCGCGCCACCAGTGCAAACCCTCGGAGACGCCCTGAGCGCACTCGAACCGCTGGTCCTCCAACTCTGCGCGAAGGCCACTGCGGATCTCGTCGCCTACGAGCGGCACACGCTGCTCATCGACGCTCATGAGGAACTGCGCGCACGCGAGGCGGTGAAGCACCAGTACATCGCGGGCGAATTCGCGCAGGCACTCATGGGGCAGAACGCCCCCCTCGACGTCGCCATCATCGCGGGACAACTCGCGGTGGCCTGCTACTACAGCGGCCGCATCCTGGCCGGTAGCCCCACCGACCTGTCACAGGGGACGGCGGACGCCTTCCGCAAAGCGCTTGCAATGCATTCAGCAGAACCAGCATCCCGCTCAGTCAGCGCGCAATCGCCAACCGGACCATGACGGGGGGCAGATCGCGTGCGGCACCGCTCTGATCTGGCTCGGCATGGGGTCGACGAGACGCAGCCCACTGAACTTCGCCGCCATCGTCAGCGTCGCCGGCGTGCGTCTGCTCCAGTGACACCCACACCGAACCCGACATACAGCGCGTCGGCGCTGGTGAAGCGCGTGTGCCGCGTCCGGTAGCCGATCGGCTATCGGACGTGATCACGACACGGATCGGTGCGAGAACGACGACACCGAACGAAGCTGCTCACAGCACTACGGGCTCGTGCGGAAATCGCGCACGCGATGAGGGTGCCGACGAGACGTCTCGCAACCGTAGGGATGCGAGAAGCGCCCCGCCGGTTCCGGCGGGGCGCTTCTGGCGACGCTTGCTCAATGACCGCGTCGATACAGCGATTGAAAAACGATCACCCAAAGAACCAGTACTGCAATCCCGACACCGCCGATCCACTTCTCTGTTACACCACCGGTGAACAGCAACCAGCAACACACGACCGCTAGTACGCCGCTACCAATGGCTATCGGAGTGCGGTAGGCAGTTGTCCAAGTTTCTGAGGGTGGGGATGTGGGACGGTCGGACTCATCGCTGTCGCTCATAGCGCGAGCGTAAGCCTCTGGCCGGAAATATTGACACCGCGCTGTAAAACAGTGCGGGCTGCCGCCAAGTGCGAGGTCAACTTCGTGCGCGGCGGTCCATCAGCGCACCTGGTCGCTGTGTTCACCTGCCGATGTAGCAACCGACCGTACCTCCCACAAGACCAGCCACTCCACCGATGATGGCTCCACCTGCTGCTGCTGCGAGTGCCGCAGGTCCTACTTCGACCGTCGCTAGGCCTGTGGTGATGAATCCACCGATCAGTCCCGTTCCGACGGCAGCAGAGACGCAACCACCGTAGGTCGCGATCCCTGTCGGGTCGCTCCCATTGATTGGGTCGGCTGCTGCATACGCGTACCGGTTGCCGTTGGAAGGGTCGAGGGGGCTGTCGAGGGTGTCTTGCTGGGTCCAGGCCCCGATGTAGGGGTTGTACCAGCGCTGCCCGAACTTCACGAGCCCGGTGGCGATGTCGTCGATGCCAGCCTTGAAGGTGAACGGGTTGGACGGGAGCCCGTCGCCGCCGCCGTCGTAGCTGACCGTTTCGGTACCGTACGGGTCGTAGGAGTGGGAGAACGCGGCTGCGTCGTCGACGAGGAGCGCGAACGGGTTCCCGGTCCCGTCGTACGCGTACAAACCGGTCACGTAGGACGGGGTTGCCAGGGCGATGGGCTGCCCGGTCTTGGCGTCGTTGACGATGTTCGACCGCTGCCCGTTCCGGGTGGAAGTGACCAGCGTCGGGTTACCGTTCTGGTCCGCACTGCCGTACATGTACGTGCGGGTGGTTCCGCCAGCGGTGGACAGGGACAACAGCGACTTCTGGTCAGCGCCGGCGTACGTGTACGTCGTCGTCTGGGATCCGTTGTGCACGGCGGAGGTCATCTGCTCGGCGGCGTTGTAGGTGAACGTGTACTCGGGTGCTGCGGTGAGGTTCCCGGCCCCGTCGTACGTGTACCCGGTGTTGGTGATCTGGTTCGCCGCGTTGTACGTCAGCGACTGGTCGGTGGTGACGGTGCCGCCAGCGGTGGTGAACTTCGCCGAGGTGCGGTTGCCCCGCACGTCGTACCCGAACTCCCACGTGCCCGCAGTCGCGGTGCCACTGCCGGCGGTGACGGCCTTCGTGATGCGGCCGCGACTGTCGTACGTGTACGCGGTGCTCTGCCCGGTGAGATTGTCAGTCACCCATTGCACCTTGGACCGGTCGTTCGTGGTCGTGGTGCCGCAGGTGGGTGCGGTGCTGCCGGCGTTGTAGCAGTAGCGGAGGTCGTAGATCTGGCTGTTGTCCGTCGCCGACGGGCCGACGAAGCCCTGGGTTTCGGTGATGCGGCCGTTGGTGTCGTAGTCGGTGTGCGTGCGGCTCGCCCAGGTGCTGTTGGTGCTGTTCGCGTCCGTGTACGTGTCGGTGCGGCGGCCGTTGTCGTCGGTGATGAAGTGGAACTGCTGCGTGCCACTGCTCGAGGGCGACGGGGTCGTCGTCGAGGTCAGCACACCGGAGTCGTCATACGCCGACGTGATAGTGCCGTCGGGCCCGGTGAACGAGGTCTGGTTGCCGACCTTGTCGTACGTGTAGCTGACAGTCCCGTTCGCGGTGTTGCCGGTACTGAGCAGGTGCCCGAGCTGATCGTACGTGTTCGTGATCGTCCCGCCGGCGGAAACCTGGGTGAGCAGGTGCCCGGCGTTGTCGTACGTGTTCGTCACCGTCGGGGTGCCATCCGAGAAGCTCGTGGTGAGCAACCGGTCGTCACCGTCGTAGGTGTAGTTCGTCGTCCGTCCGGCACCGTCCGACGCTGACGCGATCCGCCCGAGGGCGTCGTACGTGTACGCACGTGCGGCGAGGCTGGTGCCGGTGACGGGCGTGACGGTCTTGAGCTGCTTGTTCTCGTACGTGTAGTTGGTCTTGTTCGTGCCGTTGCCCGGCGCAGTCGCCGTGGCAACCTGCCCGGCCGTGTAGGTCAGCGTCGCCGTCGCGGCGGTGGCACCGGACCCGGTGCTGCTGGTCAGCTGGTTGCCGACACCGTCGTAGGTGAGGTTCGACGTGTTACCGGCGTCGTCAGTGGTCGATGCCGGCGAGTACGCCGTGGCCGCCGGGGATGCGTTGTAGCCGATCGACTGCGACGCACCGCCGGTGGAGGCAACCTTGGTCAGCGACTGGCTGCTGTTCGCCCCATACGTCGCGGTCGTCGTCGACGCCGACGAACCCGATCCGATGGTCGAGGTGGACGGCTGCAGGTTTGCACCGTTGTAGGTCTTCGACCGGACCCGGCCGGCTGCGTCCGTGACGGTGTTGACGAGCTTCTGCGACGAGTTGATCGCGTACGTCGTGTGCGCCACCGACGCCACCGCGGTACCAGTGTCCGTGTTCGGGGACGCGACCAGCGTCGACGTCGCCGACGCATAGCTCAGCCGCGTCGTTGACGCCCCTGCGCTACCGGAAGTGGTGTTGGACTGCAGCACCTGGGACACCTTGTGCGTGGTCCCGGAGTAGCTGATCGTCGTCGTCGCACCCGTCGGGCTCGTGATCTGCGTCAGGTCATTTCCGGAGTACGCAAACGTCGTCGTCTTCCCGGCACCATCAACGTAATAGGTGAGGTTGCCGTTGGTGTCCTTCACCCACTTCACCGACCGCGCCGCAGACCCGGAGCCCTGCGTCACCGTGTAGGTCCGCGTGGTCGCGTCATAGGCGCCGTTCGCGGTCTTCGCGGCCGCCGTCCCGGCGGTGCTGGTGATGGTCGTCGGCACGCTGGCGATGTTCGACATCGTCACCGTGTTCCCGTTCTTGTCCGCGACCGACACCGGAACACCATTGGTATTCGAGGTGATGACCTGCCCCGTAGCCGGATCCGTCATCGTGTACGTCGGGTTCGTCGTCCCAGAGGCAACAAGCTTGCGGAGGAACCCAGCCGGAGCGGTGAACGTCGTCGACGTTGCCGAGGGGAAATTCCACGTCGCGCCATCGGCGTCCGTGTAGACCACCGAGCCGGACGCCCCGGACGAGAACGAGCCCGCGCCAGCGATCCCTGTCGTCCACCGGACTGCCTGCGCGGTGTTCGCGTTCGCGGTCTGCCAGCCCAACGAGTTGTACGTCTGAGTGATCGCGTTCGTCCCGCTCGCACCCGGCAGCGACAACCCAGCGGTCGTGACCTCGAGGTTGCCCGTGGCGACGTCAACGGCGACGCCGACCTGGTCCGAGACCGCGAACGGCAACGCCGTCGCCGACGGCCGCGAACCGGTCAACCCGGTCGTTGTTGGACCCGTCGGGATCGCAGCGTGAGCGACTTCGGTGACACCGCCCACGAGGGCGACGCTGACCGCGCCGACGAGCGCAACCTTCCAACCGAACGATGAATGGACAGCCTTACGGCGTGGAGCAAGAAGCACGGGTACCCCTAGCGGAAGAGCATGATGACGCGGGTGATGAAACGTGGCCAAGACACCCCAAGGCCACTCGAACGGCGTGAAACGCCCGCACCACCCGTCGACAGCACTGTCAGCTCAGATGAGGGTTGTTCGAAACCTAACGGCATCAATGCATAAGCCGCACCCCCCAAACGAGGGCATGCGGAAAACCGCAGCCCCTGGAGCAGCCGCGAACGTCTTGACGACACGGACCGAAGCGAACAAGCCGACACCAAGCTCAGCTGCTCACAGCGTGTCACGACTCAGGAGCTACCTGCTCAGAAACGATCGTTTCCGGTGGAAGTTTGCGCGACACGCCCGGGCCGAAATATCCGCCAGGTCGACGTACTACTTTCACGTCGCCACTGACCGATCTGCACGCCCAGCCCTGTAGATCGGCAGACCTGAGACTCAGCCCCGCTCGTCCGTATAACAGGAGGACTGACTCTCGTCGGTCGGCATAGACCCTGGGTCGCACGGCCCCGTGCGGCGTACCAGGGAGCACACACACTTGGAGTCCACGCCGATGACACTCGACCTCTTGCTACACGATCCACGTTTGGTTCTCGTGCTCGCACACGCTCTTGCCGCGGCGGTGTGGGTTGTCTGCTTCACGGTGGTGAAGCTGAACCGGCACCGCCTCGGGAAGCACTTCGGGGACCAGGCAGCATCGTTGTCCGGGAAGGCCGCCGAGCGCGCGCACGAACTTGCCCGGGACTACATCAACGGTCAGCCGAAGAAGCGCGGGAAGAAGCGCCCATAGCCGCCACGCAGGGGCCGGCGTCGTCGGCCTGCGCGATGATCGTGGCATGGGGAAGGCACGCGAGGATGCAGCTGCAGCGCCAGCACCGTTGCGATGGATTACGGCGCCGGGCGTGGTGCAGATGGTCGTGGCCCTCATCCTCGCCGGCATCGGGCTGGCGTTCGTCGTGACGGTGCAGTGGCCGTCCGACCTCGCCGCGCGCGATCGCGGCGGGTCCGCGTTGTCGTTCTCGGATGCGTCCCGGTCGTGGAGAGCGTCTGTCGAGTCGCTGGTGATGGCTGCGTACGCCGGCGGGATCTTGCTGCTGGCGCGGTGGAGCCCGCTCCGGTCGGCGTTCGGAGCCCGCCTCCCCCATGGCCCGCGGCCGTGGGTGCTCCTCGTCCGCCTTGCCACCCTGTATGTCGTGGCCACGCTGCTGTCGCAGTACGTGCTCGCGTGGGTGTCGTCCTCGAGCTCGTCGTCCGTGTCAACGACGTACGGCGGCTACTCGCTGTCGGATCGGCTGGTGTCGAGTGTGTGGGCGTCGACCTGGGAAGAGACGTTCGACGTCGCTGTGCCGGTGGCGTTCGCCTGCTTCGCCTGGTGGGTCATCCGGACCCTGCATGCACCGTCCGGGACGCTCGTCGGCCCGCCGGTGCGAGTGCCGGCGTGGTGTCTCCTGGCGGCCGGTTTCGGTCTGGTGACGCGGTTCCTTGATCACCTCTACCAGGGCGTCGACGCCGCGACGGCGGTCGTGGCGGTCGGCCTGGCGGCGGCGGCGTTGTTTGCCTGGGGCGGATCGGTCGTGCCGCTGATCGTCGGACACTTCGTCTACGACGTCGCGGTGGCGTCCCGGCCGGTGTTGCCCTCGGGGCAACTGCCCGGGGCCATCCTCAACTGGGTGGTGCTCGCGGCGGCTCTGGTGCTGACGTCGGCGCCGACGGTGCGGGCCCGATGGGATCGCAGGTCCCGGCCGTAACGGGTTCTCGTTACTCGACATGTTCCGGCCAGTCCGGACGTGATGAGGGCCGTCTGACCGGGAAAAAAGGCCACTTCGTCGCGTTGTTCACGTGACCGTAACGCCTGGAACCGCGTGTCGCTGGCGGGGTGTCCGGGGCCGGACGTAGCTTCACTGACGTACCCGGGGCGCAAGCCCCGGGTACGTCGAACAGAAGACGAGACAGGCCGCCAGCTACCAACTTCCGGTCCGGTCTCACCAACAGGTCCAAGGAGGACCCATGTGCTCATCTTGCGAACACGACCCCAACGGTACCGGCCGACACGCCGCCGGTTACAAGACGTTCTCACGCGTTAACTGGGCGCTCACCGCGTCGCGGTTCGCCCGTGAGGTCGTCGGTTGGTGGATGGCGAGCCGTTAGCGGGACGGCAGGGGCGCACCGGGCGGTCAGCCCGGCGCGCCCCTGTGCTCTCACGCCCGCCGCATGGGCAGCGAAGCGCCCTCGGTCGGGAGAGAGTCGACCGAGGGCGCTAGCTGGTGGGGAGGCAGTCACGCTTGCGTGACGAGGACCTCCGAGCTCAAGTGCACGACCGCGGACGTCCGGTCTGGGTCGCTGAGGACGGCGGCGCGCTCGGTGCGCAGCAGTGTCCTGCGCTGCGAGTCATCGAGCGGACCCGCGAGCAGGTTCCGGGCCACCTCCATGTCGCTCATCGCTGCACCTTTCGCACCGGCCGCTTGCCCTCGTAGGCATCCCGGACGATTCGGTCGAGGTCTGTTTCTGGCGGGGTCAGCGGTGCCGGCGGGTGGTACTCGACAGCACCGCGGGCGACTTCGCGTTCGGTGTAGCGCTTCGCGCGGAGATTGCGCAAGAACTGAACTGCCACGACGGTGAGTGCGAGCACCGCCACCACGGCGACAACCGCGGTAATGACCGTTCCGATTGTGAGCGCGATACCCATCGACTTCAGTCCCTCCGCTGGTCGGCTTGCTCGGTCATGGTTCCACAGTCCCATCGGTCGTCTCCTGCGCGATGGTGCCGCCTACCGGTGACACCCTGGCCGCGGTCACGCGATCACGGAAGGCCTCGGTGTCCTTCTGCGCGCGTTCGCGGGCCTCGATCCACTCGAGGTCGGGGGCTTCGTCCTCGCCCCAGCGGTGGTGTCGGTCATGGTCTCGTGTCCCCTTGGCACTGATCGGGTGGGAGCTGTTCTTCTTCGTCGGGCCAGTAGTCCCACTGCAACAGGCGGGTGCGTGCACCCTGGTACGCGCCCTTGTTGGCGTGGATGGCGCAGTCGTGGTTGTCGTGGTCGTACGCGGCTCGGTAGTACCGATCGGCGTCGAAGTCAGCGGCGTTGTAGGCGTTCAACGCGGTATCGACCTCGGCTTGCCGGGATTCCCAGCCCCACCGCTGTCCCTGTCGGAAGATGGCCCACTCCCGTTCGGTGAACTCCCCCATCGGGATCTCACGCGCTGGTGCCGGCGGCGCGGCGAGCTCGTCGTAGTCCGCGGGCCCGGCGAACACGTCGGCCGGCTGGGACGGCTCGGCGGCCGTCCTCGCCCAGTCCCACCGTGGCGGGTTCGACGTGCTCTCGGGCGGCGGGGCTGCGACGTCAGCCGGCGGCGAGGGCGGCGGCGACGAAGTCCCGCACCGCGTCCCGCGCTGCTGGCGGGTCGAGCACCACGGCACGGCCGGGCAGCCCCGCGACGAGCCGGACCACCCCGTCGAAGCCGTTCGACGCCGCGAGCCGGATCCGCACGCGCGCCTCGGCGTCGGGGGCGTCCGCGGTGTCGGCGAGGAAGTCGGCCACGAGCGGCAGCGACGACGAGTCGAGTTCGACGGTGACGATGACGTCCTCTGCCGACTGCTGGAACAGCGTGTCCGGGATCACCACCTGGTCCGCCGACTTCTCCACCGCACGGTCGTCGACGCGCGCACCGGACATCCGGTCGAGGCGGAAGGTCCGGAGCGCCTGCCGGTCGAGGTCCCAGGCGCGGAGGTACCAGTCCGTGTCGATCGACTCGACCCGGAGCGGGTCGACCCGACGGGTGCCGCCCTGGGTGCGCGGACCGGCGTACTCGAAGGACAACCCGCGGCCGCCGGCCATCGCACGACGGATCGTGGCGAGCGCGACGTCGTGCAGGTCCTGCCCGACCGCGACCGTCGACGCGGCACCGCCAGCACCGCGCGACAGCTTCGCCATGAGTGCCCGGATGGCATCGCGGTCAGCGGCCTCGGGCAGCGCGGAGAGGTACTGCAGCCCGGCGATGAGCGCCGAAGCTTCTCGCGCGGACAGTCGTGGCGAGTCGTCGATGGCGACGAGGTTCGTCAGGACGATCATCTCGTTCTGGTCGAAGTCGTCCCAGGCGATGTCGAACAGGTCGCCGTGCTGGTACTGCATCGTCTCGCCGGGGACCCCCGACACCGCGATGAGCTCCACGGCGCGGCGGATGCGGGCCTCGGGGACGCCGAAGTGGCGCGCGGCCTCGGCCACCGAGACGCGCTCGCGGTCGATCAGGTACGGCACCAGGGCGAGCAGGAAGGCGAGCTTGTCCTGCGCCTGCAGGGGTTGGGCGTCAGCCACGGGCGGACTCCTCTCCGTCGCTGTGGTCGCGCACGAGCGCACGGAGCCGCTCGACGACGCGCAGCCGCAGGTCCTCCGGCTCGAGCACCCGGACCTCGGGTCCGAAGGCGGCGAGTTCCTCGGCCAGGATCTGCGGGTCGACGTGGTGCAGCACGAGTGCGCCGTCGGCGTCGGTCTCGGTGTCACGACGGCGGGCGAGCCGCCGCTCGGCGTCGGAGCCGGGGGTCACCGCGATGCGCGCCGTGCGGGCTGACCAGATCCGTTCGAGTTCGGCGAGCGTGCGTTCCCCCGCGCCCACCGGGGCGGTGTGCTGCCCGACGTCGTACTGCGTGACGGGTCCGACGATGCGTGAGAGCAGGTAGTTCTTGTCCGAGTCCGTGGCGAACTCGTGGGCGGCGAGCATCCAGCGGCCGCCGTGCTGCACCAGGGCGAGCGGGGCGAGCTCGCGACGACGGGCCTCGTGCTGGCCCGGCGTGATGTAGTCGAACCGGACGGCGGCACCGCGGTCGAGGGCGGAGCGGAGCGGCTCGAACGCCGCGTCGCGTGCTCGGAGCCGCGGGGCGTACGCGTCGACGCCGAGCTGGAGTGCGCCGTCGTCGTCCTCGGAACCCGCGGACCGGACCTTCAGCAGCCCGCGACGCGAGTCAGCGGACAGCGCGCCTTCGCGCCAGGCCATGGCGGCCAGCGACAGCAGGGCCGACTCGTCCGGGGTGAAGCGGACGTCGACGGGCAGGTCGTACTCGCCCTTCGGGATCCGGTAGCGCAGCGTCTGGTTGTTGCCGGCGGCGCCCGGTGTCTCGATGGTCTCGAGCGGGATGCCGAGCTCGCGGACGTCGTCCTTGTCGCGCTCGAACTGCCGCTCGAGCGAGGCGTTGTCCCCACCCGGTGTGAACCGCTGGCGGTAGCCCTGCACGTTGGTCAGGATCTCCGCCTTGGTCAGCCCGGACTCCGTCGAGAGCAGCGCGAGCACGAGGCTGAACAGCCGCTCCTCTGCGGGCACACGGGGCACACGGGTCGCTGGCACGAGGCGATCCTACGGCAGCGCGGGTGCACCGGAGTGCACCCGCGCCGCGGTCGGTGGACGGTGTGGGAGCGTCAGCTCGACATCGCTCCGAGCACGTCGATGACGTACGCGTAGGCGGTGCCCTGCTGGTTCACGACGGCCAGGACCTGGTCGCCGACGTGGTGCCCGACGATGGCGTTCCGCACGCCCTCGTCGACCTGGCCCTTGGTGAGCGGCACGGTCTGCGCGCCCGAGCCGTCGGTCCAGCTGGAGCCGGCCACGGACGGGTCAGCGCCCCACGTCACGGCGGTGTACTTGATGACCGCGGTGTCCTTGGCGGTGAGCACGCGACCGGACCCCTTGCGGAGCAAGTGCGTCTCGTTCGACTTCGGCGCGTTCCACGACGGGATCGTGATGCCGGGGGCGCCGGACGGTGCGAGCACGACGGCGGGCATCTTGTCGCCAGCGAGCTGCGGAGTGCCGGTCGCGCGGGCGTCGAAGGCCCGCTTGACGTCGATGACGGCGATGACGGCGTCCTCGGTCTTCCCCGACGAGCCGCTGTCGGTGGTCGCGCTGGTGTCCGAGCTGCTGAGGGCGCTCTTCGGCAGCGCGACGGCCAGGCGGTCGCCGACCTGCGCGCACTCGAGCGATTCACCGAGGGCGCCGTAGTTGCTCGCCCCGGCCGTGATCGGGGCCGTCTGCCCGGAGTACCCGCTGGTCTGCGCGACCTCGCCGGTGGCGCCGTCGACGAGCGTGTACTCGATCAGGACGGGGGTGCCGTCGTCGATCGTGCGGCCGTCGCCCTGCTTCAGGACGGAGACCTGCGTGCCCTTCGTGGTGAGTCCGCTCGGGATCGACACCTTCGGCTCCTTGCCGAACGCGCCGGTGGCCGTCACCGCTTCGGACGCCGCACCGGGTGCGGCGCAGCTCGAGGGGGTGGTGCCGGCGCCGTTCGAGGCGCACGCCGTGAGCGACGCCACGAGACCGATGGTGACCAGGAGTGCGGGGATGGTGCGCACGGACCCTCTTTCCGTTCGATGCAGGACGGGCACGACCGTCAGCCTACCGTTCGCCGTCGGTCGGCTCGGACGCGTCGCTGACGGGTTCGGACCCCTCGGCAGCGGCTGCTGCGGACCCGGCCTCGGCAGCGGCGACCTTGCGGGCCTGCGCCGCCGACTGCCGTGCGACCTTGCGGAGCTTCTTGTCGCTCGTCGCGCGCTCGCCCACGGCGCCCGGGGTCCAGGCCTCGATGTCCTCGTCGGAGAACTCGACCTTGCCCGCGCGGCGCTTCAGGTTCGGCAGGACGGTGCCGTCGGCGAGACGACGGGCCGTGATGAGGAACCCGGTGTGCCCGACCATGCGGTGGTCCGGTCGGACGGCGAGCCCCTCGACGTGCCAGGTGCGCACCAGGGTCTCGCTCGGCATCGGGTCGGTGAAGCGGCCGGTGTCGCGCAGGGCCTCGGCCGTGCGGGACAGCTGGGTGACGGTCGCGACGTAGCAGACGATGAGTCCGCCGGGCACGAGGGCGTCGGCTGCGGCGTCGACGCACTCCCACGGCGCGAGCATGTCGAGGACCACGCGGTCGACACTCTGCTCCTGGACAGCGCCGGGCAGCTCCTCGACCAGGTCGCCGACGGTCACCGACCAGTTGTCCGGGACGGCGCCGAGGAACGTGCCGACGTTGCCCTGTGCGATCGCGGCGAACTCCTCGCGACGCTCGAAGGACTGCAGCTGCCCCGTCGGACCGATCGCCCGCAGCAGGAACAGGGAGAGGGCACCGGAACCGACGCCCGCCTCGACCACCCGGGCGCCCGGGAAGACGTCCGCGAACGCCACGATCTGGGCGGCGTCCTTCGGGTAGACGATGGCGGCACCACGCGGCATCGACATCACGTAGTCGTTGAGCAGCGGACGGAGCGCCAGGTACTCGTCGCCCGTGCTGGCCCGGATCACCGAGCCGTCGGGCTGGCCGATGACGTCGTCGTGCCGGAGGACCCCGCGGTGCGTGTGGTACTCGCCGGCGGTCTCGAGGGACAGCGTCGTGAGCTTGCCCTTCGGGCCGGTGAGCTGCACGCGGTCGCCGGCCCGGAACGGGCCACGCGGCGGCGTGTGGGGTGCGCCACCGGCGGTGTGCGGCAGGGCCGCTGTCGGGTCGTCGGTGTGGCTCATCGGGTGACTCCCTCGGTGTCCGCAGCGTGCGCCGGGTCAGGAGCCGGGCCTCCCGTCACGGCAGCGCGCGCGGCCAGCGCCGGCCCCGTCAACTCGACCAGGCGGTCGACGTCGACACCCGACAGGGTGGTCAGGTGCACGTCACCGCCGGCGATCTCGGACAGCGGGACGACGTGCTCCACGGCGACCGTGACGGCGCCGGAGGCGACGGCCGAGGCGACGCCGGTGGCGGAGTCCTCGATCGCGACGCACGCGGTCGGCTCGACGCCGAGCTGGGCGGCGGCGGAGAGGTAGGCGTCCGGGTACGGCTTCGGACGGTCGACGTCGTCACCGGCCACGACGACGCGGAACCCGCGCTCGCCCAGTGCCTCGGCGGCGACGAGTGCCATCTTGCGACGGGACATCGTCACCAGTGCGGTGGGGATGCCGCGGGCGTGGAGCTCCTCGACGAGCTCGCGGGCACCCGGGCGCCACGGCAGCTCACCCGCGCGCAGGTGCTCCATCACGTAGTCGGTCATCCACTGGATGATCTCCTCGACCTCCATATCGACGCCCTTGGCGCGCAGGAGCTCGCCGGAGCGCTCGAGGCCGGAGCCGACCAGGGACAGGCCGTCCTCGTGGGTCCACTCGGCGCCGTAGCGGTTCGTCAGGTCGACCTGGGAGCGCTGCCAGATCGGCTCGGTGTCGATGATCGTGCCGTCCATGTCCCACAGCACGGCTGCGGGCGGGACGAGGGCAGGAGGATGCGCGGTCACGGGCGACGAGTCTACCGGGGCCGTTCCGCTGGGCGCGGACGGGCATGCCCGCGGGCGTCGCCGGGGCCTACAGTGGATGCCTGCATCGTGTCCGGCCGGGTGCCTCGTCGTGCCCGCCCCGCTCCGCTCCACCACCAGGAGGTCCGCTCCGTGCCACAGCACTCCCCCTTCAGCGACGGCCGGTTGCTCGTCGTCGCCTTCGAGGGCTGGAACGACGCCGGCGAAGCCGCGAGCGGACTCGCCCGCCGCATCGTCGAGTCCCTCGGGCTCGACGAGCTGCGCGAGCTCGACGGGGAGCGGTACGTCGACTACCAGTTCAACCGTCCGACCATGGGGTCCGACGAGACCGGCGCCCGCGGGGTGCAGTGGCCCCGCATCGTGCTGCACGGCCCCGGGGCCGAGGGCCGTCCGGTCATCGGCGCCACCGGCTCCCCGACCGACCGCGACGTGTTCGTGCTCGTCGGTCCGGAGCCCTCGCGCACCTGGCGCGGCTTCTGCGCCGAGATCATCGACCTCGCCGACGTGTACTCGATCGACGCCGTCGTCTTCGTCGGCGCGATGCTGGCCGACGTCCCGCACACCCGGCCGATCTCCGTCTTCGTGTCGAGCGAGAACGCCGGCGTCCGCACCGCGTTCGACGTCGACAAGTCCTCGTACGAGGGTCCGACCGGCATCCTCGGCGTCCTGGCCGACGCGATGGACAAGGCCGGGCTGACCACGCTGTCGCTCTGGGCTTCGGTCCCGCACTACGTGCACAACTCGCCGTCACCCAAGGCCACGCTCTCGCTGCTCGACAAGATCGAGGAGCTCACCGACGTCACCGTGCCCCGTGGCACCCTGCTCGACGACGCCACCGAGTGGGAGGACGGGATCGACGCCCTCGCCGCCGACGACGAGGACATGGCCTCGTACATCGGGCAGCTCGAGCAGGCCCGCGACACCGTCGACTCCCCCGAGGCCTCGGGCGACGCGATCGCGCAGGAGTTCGAGCAGTACCTGCGGCGCCGCGAGCACAAGGACGGCAAGGACGGCGGCACCGCCGGTGGCGAGGGGCCCTGGCGTCCCCCGCAGCCGCCCCAGCAGTAGCCGACACCCCGCTCGGTTCCGCCGAGAGGTCGCGGACTGTCGGCTGCCGCCAGCCTCGGCGACAGTTCGTGACCTGTCGCCGGCACGCACGTGACGCGTTGCGACCGCACGGCGGACGGGAGGCACGGGGGGGGTCCGCCACGGGCCTCCCGTCCGGGGGTCGCGAACGGTCACGGCACCCCGCTCACCTCCGCCGGGTGGTCGCGAACTGTCGGTTGCCGCCCGCCAAGGCGACAGTTCCTGACCGACCGGCGGCCCGCACACGACGTGTCGTGACCTGTCGAGGCGGGCCGACAGCCGGCTCGCCAGCCCCTCCCGAGCTCAGGCCAGACGGATGCCGAGCAGCGCGTCGATCAGGTCGGCGAGCTCCGGCGTGCACGCCGTGCCCCCGGCGATCGCAGTGTCGACCGCGGCGACCGCACCCGGCGTGTCGAGGTCGTCGGAGACCCGCGCCCGGATCCGGGACGCCACGTCGGCCGCGTCGTCGGCGTGCCCTGCAGACGCACCCGATGCCCAGGCGTCCCAGGTCGCGAGGCGCGTCGTGGCACTCGTGAGCTCGGCGTCGAACCACTCCCAGTCGTCGGAGTACTTGTGCGACAGCAGCGCGAGCCGGATCGCGCGGGGGTCCGCACCGTCGTCGAGCAGCCCCCGCACGGTGACGAGGTTGCCGAGCGACTTCGAGATCTTCGTGCCCTGGTAGGCGATCATCCCGGTGTGCACGAACGCGTGTGCCAGGGGCTGGTGCGCCAGGGCCGCTGCGTGTCCCGCGCTCATCTCGTGGTGCGGGAAGACGAGGTCACTGCCGCCGCCCTGCACGCTGATCGGCAGGCCGAGGCGGTCGCCGGCGATGACGCTGCACTCGATGTGCCAGCCGGGCCGGCCGGGGCCGATCTCGGAGTCCCAGCTCGGCTCACCGTCGCGGGCCGCACGCCAGACCAGCGGGTCGAGCGGGTCGCGCTTGCCGGGTCGCTCCGGGTCGCCGCCGCGCTCGGCAGCGAGCGTGAGCATGGTCTCGCGGTCCAGGCCGCTCTCGTCGCCGAGCGACCACGCGTCGGTGGGGTGGTTCACGTCGAAGTACAGGTCCTCGCCCTCGGCGTCCGGGGTGGGGACCTCGTAGGCGGAGCCGGTCTCCTGCAGGAACGCGACGGCCTCGGCGACGCGGTCGACCTCGTCGGTGACGGCCACGAAGTCGTCGGGCGGCAGGATCCGCAGCGACTCCATGTCGCGACGGAACAGGTCGATCTGCGACGCGGCGAGCTCGCGCCAGTCGACGCCGTCGCGGGTGGCGCGCTCGAGCAGCGGGTCGTCGACGTCGGTGACGTTCTGCGCGTACTCGACGTCGAGGCCGGCGTCGCGCCACGCGCGGCCGAGCGTGTCGAACGCCAGGTAGGTCGCCGCGTGCCCGAGGTGGGTGGCGTCGTACGGGGTGATCCCGCAGACGTACAGCGCAGCGCGCTCGTCGCCCTGCGTCGGGTCGACCGGCTTGCCGGTGGCGGTGTCGTGCACGACGGGCCGCGGCGCTGCGCCGGGGACGTCGGGGACGGACGGGGCCTGCCAGGCCCTCACGGCTGGATCACTCCGAGCGACAACAACACGATGAGAACGATACCGAGTGCGATGCGGTACACGACGAACGGCATGAAGCTGCGCTTGCTGATGTAGTTCATGAACGCCGCGATCACCACGAACCCGACGACGAACGCCACCACCGTCGCGATGAGCGTGTCGGCGAGTCCGAACGGCGCTCCGTGGTCACCGAGGCTCGTCGCGGCCTCGTAGAGCCCGGACAGGAACACCGCGGGGACGGCCAGCAGGAACGCGAACCGCGCCGCGGCCGGTCGCGTGTAGCCGAGCGCGAGCCCCATCGACACGGTCGCGCCGGAGCGGGAGACCCCGGGGACGAGTGCGAGCACCTGCGCGAGCCCGATCAGGATGCCGCCACCGAAAGTCATGTGCTCGATCCGACGCTCCTTGCGGCCGACGACGTCGAGCACACCGAGCACGATGCCGAAGACGATGAGCACGATCGCGACGATCCAGAGCGAGCGGAACGTGGTCTCGATGGAGTCCTTCAGCAGGAGCCCGGCGATGCCGATCGGGATGGTGCCGAGGATCACGAGCCACCCGAGACGCACGTCGGGGTCGCCCTTCGGGACGTCGCGCCGGAACACGGAACGGAACCACCGCCCGATGATCCGGGTGATGTCCTTCCAGAAGTAGATGAGCACCGCGGTCTCGGTGCCGAGCTGCGTCACCGCGGTGAAGGCCGCGCCCGGGTCCTTCGCGTCGGGCAGGAACAGCCCGACGATGCGCAGGTGCGCGCTGGAGGACACCGGCAGGAACTCGGTGAGCCCCTGGACGAAGCCGAGGAAGATCGCCTCGAGGATGTGCACGCACGGGCCTTTCGGGGGAGGTCGGTCAGGACACCGCCACGCAGGCGACCACGAACAATATCAGTACGTGGCCAGGAGGTCCCCGAGAACACGCCGACCGAAGGCCAGCGAGTCGAGCGGCACCCGCTCGTCGACACCGTGGAACATCGCCGGGAAGTCCACCCCGGCGGGCAGCTGCAGCGGCACGAAACCGTACCCGGCGATCCCGAGCGTCGACAGCGCCTTGTTGTCCGTGCCGCCGGACAGCAGGTACGGCAGCACCGGGGCGCCCGGGTCGTGGCGGCCGAGGACGTCGCGGACGGCGTCGACGAGCGGTCCGCCGAAGTCCTGCTCGAGACCGATGTCGCGGAAGGACATCACGACCTCGACCTCGTCGCCGGCGAGCTCCCGCACGCGGGCCAGCACCGTCTCTTCGTCGCCGGGCAGGCAACGGATGTCGACGAGCGCCTCGGCCGTGTCCGGGATCACGTTGTGCTTGTAGCCCGCGGTCAGGACCGTCGGGTTCGTCGTGGTGTGCAGTGCGGCGTGGATGAACCGCGAGGCCGACCCGGTCGCGAGCGCGACCTCGTCCGGGCCTGTCACGGTCGGGTCGACGCCCAGGAACCGAGCGACCTCGGCGACCATCGCGTCCGTCGTCGCCGACAGGCGCACCGGCCACTCCTCGCTGCCGATCCGGGCGACCGCCGCGGCGAGCTTCGTCACGGCGTTGTCGCGGATGACGTGCGAACCGTGCGCAGCCGTGCCGCGGGCGACGAGCTTGATCCACATCAGCGCCTTCTCGCCCGTCTGCAGCAGGTAGGCGCGACGGTCGCCGAGGGTGATCGAGTACCCGCCCACCTCGCTGATGGCGGCACTGGCCCCGGCGAAGACCTCGGGGTGGTGCTCGACGACGTGGTGCGAGCCGAGGACTCCCCCGGCTTCCTCGTCGGCGAAGTACGCGATCACCAAGTCGCGCTCGGGAGCCCCCTGCGCCGCGATGACGTCCGACAGCGACGTGAGCATCATCGCGTCCATGTTCTTCATGTCGACGGCGCCCCGCCCCCACAGCGAGCCGTCCTTGACGACGCCGCCGAAGGGGTCGACCGACCAGTTCGCCGGATCGGCCGGAACGACGTCGAGGTGCCCGTGCACCACGAGAGCCGGCTTGTCACGATCGCGGCCGGGCACCCGCGCGACGACACTGACGCGATCCGGCTCGGACTCGAACAACTGCGGCTCGAGGCCCAGCCCGCGCAACTTGTCCTCGACGTAGTGCGCCGCCTCGGTCTCGCCGCGCGACTTCCCCTCGCCCCAGTTCGTGGTGTCGATGCGGATGAGGTCGCGCGCGATCGCCGCGGTGGCCTCGAGCTCGGTCGCGGTCGGCTCCGGGTTCGTCATGCGACCACGGTATCGGTCCGCACCGACGCGACCCGGCCCCGTGACGCCGCGGGACGCGCCGGGAACCCAGCCCTCTGGACGCGCCCGGGATGCGCGGCCGTGTTCATCGGGCGTTCAGACCCGTGCTAGTGTTTTCTCTCGGCAGGGACGCCGGGGAAACCCGGGGAAATCGCCACACATCCAGTCCGGATGGCGGAATTGGTAGACGCGCTAGCTTGAGGTGCTAGTGCCCGTATTAGGGCGTGGGGGTTCAAGTCCCCCTTCGGACACAGAAACATGCGGTGCCCCCTGACCTTTCGGTCCGGGGGCATTTTCTGTTGCGTCTCCCGGCGAGTGCCGCCATCGCTGCGCTCAGGGCGTCACCGCCTCGGGGTGGCCAGTTCGCTGCGCTCACGGCCAACGCCGGTTCGCTGCGCTCACGGCGGTTCCATGCGTGGGCATGTTCCGACAGCCCACCAGGGGATCGACTCGTGTGCTGTCGGAACATGCACACGCACTGGATGAGTGCGCATCTTCCGACGGAGCACGCGTCGATCGACAAGTGGAGCGTCGGAAGATGCGCACGCGTCCGGCAGCGAGCAAGACAGCACACGCACGGACGGACGGGAGGCGCGGTGCCCGCTGGCACCGCGCCTCCCGTCCGTCAGGTGGTTGCGTCTAGCTCTTCGACGCCTCGACGAAGTTGCGGCGCGGATCCGTCTCCTTGATGAGCGAGGTCGCGTCGCGGCCCGAGACGGCACCGGTGACCCAACCGATGACGATGCGCGCCTTGCGGTTCAGCGTCGGCATCGCGTACACGTGGTACGCGCGGTGGGCGAGCCAGGCGAGCAGGTTCGTCATCTTGATGCCCTTGATGTTCGCGGCACCCTTCGCGACACCGTACGAGGCGACCGTGCCGATCGAGGGGTGGCGGTACTCCTCGAGGGGCTTGCCGGTGATCGTCGCGACGACGTTGTCCGCCGCGACGACGGCCTGGCGGACCGCGTTCTGCGCGTTCGGCGGGTAGAACGCCGGCTGCTTGTCGGCGGTCAGGTCGGGCACCTGTGCGACGTCGCCGAGACCCCAGACACCGGGGACGACCTCGTGCGTGTCCTCGGCCTCGACCTGGAGCTTCGCGTTGGCGGCGAGGTGCCCCTTCGGTCCGCGGGGCAGGTCGGAGGCGTCGAGCAGCGGGTTCGGCTTCACGCCGGCGGTCCAGACGAGCAGCCCGGTCGGGATCTCGTCGCCGTCGGAGAGCTTGACGATGCCACCCTCGGCGCTCGGCATGGTGGTCTTCAAGCGCACGTCGATGCCGCGGGCGCGGAGCGACTCGAGCGTCCACTTGGACAGCTCCGGGCCGACCTCGGGCGCGACACGGTCGAGCGCGTCGATGAGGATCCAGCGGGGCTGCTCCCCCGCGAGCGACGGGTAGGTCTTGATGGCGGCCTGCGAGACGTCGAACAGTTCGCCGATCGCCTCGACGCCGGTGTAGCCACCGCCGACGAAGACGCTGGTCAGCAGACGACGACGCTCGTCCTCGTCACGGGTGGCAGCGGCCTTGGCGATGTTGTCGAGGAGCTTGGCGCGCACGTAGGCGGCCTCTTCCACGCTCTTGAAGCCGACGCCGTACTCCTCGAGTCCTGGGGTCGGGAAGGTGCGGGTGACCGAGCCGAGCGCGACGACGAGCTGGTCGTAGCCGAGCGTGCGGTCGTCGCCACCGGCGGTAGCGATCGAGACGGTCTTGTCCTTCGACGAGATGCCGGTGACCTTGCCCTGGATGACGCGGGTCTTGCGGAGCGCACGGCGCAGCTCGACGGTCACGTCCTTCGGGGCGATGTGGCCGCCGGCGACCTCGGGCAGGAACGGCAGGTACGTGTAGTAGGTGTTCTGGTCCACGAGCGTGATGCGCATGGGCACGGTCGCGGCGTGCTTCTGCAGCTGCTTGACGGTGCTGTAGCCAGCGGAGCCGCCGCCGAGGACGAGGACGTGAGGGATCGAGTCTGCCATTCCTCCGGTCTACCGGATACCGGCCGTCAAGGTCATGAACGCCGCACTTCCTGAGCGAATCAGCGCTCTCGGAGTCGCCACCAAGCGGTCTCGGCGAGGTCGAGGCCCATGTAGACCCCGTGCGCGGTGCGCCGGGACTCGGTCAGCGAGAACCGTCGCAACCGGTACCCACCACCGAACCGGTCGATGATCGCCTCTGGTGAGGACTCCGCGTCGCGCTTGACGTACCAGGTGCGGTCGTCGACGGACTCGATCACGGGCGGACCGCCCGGACCGGACCCGTCACCGGCGCCCGCCGATACGGGAGCGCAGGACGTCGATGCGCTTCTGGATCTGCTCGATGCTCGCCTGTGCCACGGCCGGCCCACCGCTGATGCGACGGAGTTCGGCGTGGATGGAGCCGTGCGGCTCGTTGGAGTGCCGGGACCAGATCGACACGAGTCGCGCGAGCTCGGTCCGCTGCTCCTTGATGGTCATGTACATCGGGCGGTTCTCGGGCTCGGCGGCCTTCGGTTGGCCGTCCTTGACCGCCCGGCCCTTGGACCGCTTCGCCTGGGTCGCCTGGCGCGCCCGGAGCAGGTCGCGCACCTGGTCGGGTTCGAGGAGCCCCGGGATGCCGATGAAGTCGAGTTCCTCGAGCGACCCGACCTCGCCGCCGGTGCCGAACTCGCCGCCGTCGTAGAGGACACGGTCGAACGACGCCTGCGAGTCGAGCGCCTCGAACGGCTGGACCTCGAGCAGGCTTTCGGACGCGCGGTCTTCCTTGTTGGCCTCGGCCACCATCGCGTCTTCGGGGTTGTACATGCCGTCGTCGGCGTCCTTCGGACGGTCGAGGGCGTGGTCGCGTTCGAGCTCGAGCGTCGCCGCCAGTGCCATCAGTCCGGGCACGCTCGGCAGGAACACCGAGGCGGTCTCGCCACGGCGCCGAGCACGCACGAAGCGGCCGATCACCTGGGCGAAGAACAGCGGGGTGCTCGCGCTCGTGGCGTACACGCCGACGCAGAGCCGCGGGACGTCGACGCCCTCGGACACCATGCGCACGGCGACCATCCACCGCGAGGTGTCGTCGGCGAACGCGCTGATCCGGCTGGACCCGGCGGCTTCGTCGGACAGGACGACCGTCGGCCGCTCCCCCGTGATCTGCTGCAGGATCCGGGCGTAGGCGCGGGCCGTGGTGGTGTCCGTCGCGATGACCAGACCGCCGGCGTCGGGCACGCCACGGCGCACCTCGGTCAGGCGCTTGTCGGCGGCGGACAGCACGGCCGGCATCCACTCACCCTCGGGCGACAGGGCGGTGCGCCAGGCCTGTGCGGTGATGTCCTTCGTGACCTGTTCCCCCAGGGAGGCCGACATCTCGTCGCCCATCCGGGTCTTCCAGCGCATCTGGCCGGCGTACGCCATGAACAGCACCGGCCGGACGACGCCGTCCTTGAGCGCACGGCCGTAGCCGTAGTTGTAGTCGGAGATCGAGGTCCGGATGCCCTGCTCGTCGGGGGCGTACTGGACGAACGGGATCGGCGCGGTGTCGGACCGGAACGGCGTGCCGGAGAGCGAGAGCCGTCGGGTGGCAGCGGAGAAGGCTTCCCTGATGCCGTCGCCCCAGGTGAGTGCGTCGCCGCCGTGGTGGACCTCGTCGAGGACGACCAGGGTGCGCCCGCCCTCGGTGATCTTCTTGTGCACCTCGGGGTTCATGCCGACCTGGGCGTACGTGATCGCGACGCCCTGGTAGTGCCGGCCGAACATGCCGTCGCCGTTCTTGAACATCGGGTCGATGCGGATGCCCACACGGTCGGCGGAGTCCGCCCACTGCCGCTTCAGGTGCTCGGTGGGGGCGACGACCACGATGCGGTCGACCGTGCCGCGCGCCAGCAGCTCGGTGGCCAGTCGGAGCGCGAACGTCGTCTTGCCGGCGCCGGGCGTCGCGGCCGTCAGGAAGTCACGCGGCTCGGACTCGAAGTACTTCGTGAGGGCTTCGACCTGCCACGCCCGGAGCTTCGACGCGGTGCCCCACGCGGCTCGGTCCGGGAACGCCGGCGACAGGTGCTGGACGGCCGAGTTGCCGGCTGCCTCGGCCAGGGCGGCCGCGTCGGCTTCGTCCCGTGCCACGGCGTCGGCGTCCGCCGATGACTGCGCGGACACCGCCGACGAAGACGTCGACGACGTGTGGTCGTCCCCCGACTCGGCCCACAGCGTGGCGGGCTGCTGCTGTTCGTACTCCGCTGCGCTCACTGGACCTGATTCTACCGCCACCGTCAGTCCTGCCTGGCGTGCGGGACGTGGCCGTCGGGGGTCCGGCGGACCAGGGATGCCGGTCGCAGCACGCCTGCGCCGAAGCGCGCGGCGACCGCGTCGACCGTGGTCTCGGTCTCGCGCCACGGCGCGTCGTCGTCCCAGAGCGCGTTGCTCGCGGCGGCCGGCACGAGGTTCTCGCCGCGGACCCCGATGAGCCGGATCCGGTTGCCCGGTCGGTGCAGCACGTCGTACAGCTCGACGGCTTCGCGGTGCAGCCGCTTGGCGACGTCGGTGGGCTCGGCGAGGGTGCGCGACCGGGTGAGCGTGGTGAAGTCGGTGTAGCGGACCTTGAGCGCGACGGTGCGGGCCTGCACGTCGGCGTGGCGCAGGCGGACGGCGACCTTGTCGGCGAGGCGCAGGAGCTCGCGCGCGACGTCGTCCCGCTCGGTCAGGTCGTGACCGAAGGTGACCTCGTGCCCGATGGACTTCTCGCCCACGCCGGTGTCGACGACGCGTGGGTCGCGCCCCCAGGACAGGTCGTGCAGGCGCTGGCCACCGGCTGGCCCGAGCGCGGACACGAGTGACCCGAGGGGCGTGTTCGCCAGGTCGCCGACGGTGCGGATGCCGCGGCGCTCGAGGGTCTCCTGCGTCTTGCCACCCACGCCCCACAGCGCCGAGACCGGCTGCGGGTGCAGGAACGCGATGGTGTCGGCCGCGGGCACGACGAGCAGCCCGTCCGGCTTGGACCGGCTCGATGCGAGCTTCGCCACGAACTTGGTCGACGCGGCGCCGACCGAGCAGTGCAGGCCCGTCTCGGCGTGGACCGTGCGCCGGATGGCCCGGCCGATCTCCCACGGCGTGCCGTACAGCCGGAGCGCGCCGGCGACGTCGAGGAACGCTTCGTCGATGCCGAGCCGTTCGACCCGCGGCGTGAACCGGTCGAAGACCGCCATCACCGCGGCGGACTGGTCGCGGTACTTCTCGAAGTGCGGCTCGACGATGATCGCGTTCGGGCAGCGGCGCTTCGCGATGGCCATCGGCATGGCGGAGTTCACGCCGTACCGACGGGCTTCGTAGGTGGCAGCGGTGACCACGGAGCGGTCGGAGTCGTGGCCGACGATGACCGGCAGACCCACCAGGTCGGGTCGGTCGAGCAGTTCGACGGACGCGAAGAAGGCGTCCATGTCGACGTGCAGCACGGTCGCCGAGACGTCGTCCACCGGTGCGTCGGAGACGAGCCGGTTGCTTCCGTCCTGCTTGCTCACACCGAGATGATGCCAGGGACCACCGACATCGCCGGGCTCACCGTGCGCCGGGGGCCGCCGAACGCGTGGCTGTCTCGCCGAGCA
Organism: Curtobacterium sp. PhB142; assembly: GCF_004341255.1. Classification (NCBI taxonomy): domain Bacteria; kingdom Bacillati; phylum Actinomycetota; class Actinomycetes; order Micrococcales; family Microbacteriaceae; genus Curtobacterium; species Curtobacterium sp. PhB142. The sequence continues at coordinate 29,019 of NZ_SLUT01000013.1, forward strand.
CGGTCGCCCGGTGCCGGTCGGCCAGCAGCGCGAGCGCCTCGTCGATGCGGCCCAGCGCGTGCGCCGCGACCTCGACGGTCTGCTGGTCCGGACCACCCGCCGCCGCGCCCACCGCCGTGTCGAGCTGGTCGCCGACCCGCGCCCAGACCGGCGCCGGCGCGGCGGACCGGGGCCCGGCCACGATGCCGTCGGCCAGGTCCGCGATCGACGCGGCGAGGCGGTGGGCGGCACCGACCAGGGCGGCGGGCGGGTCCTGCGGGGGCGAGCCGAGCCTCCCGGCCGCCTCGCGCGCGAACGTCGCCGCCGCCTGCAGGGACGTCCGGGTCCTGGCGTCCGCGCGGGCGGGTCCGCCCGTCGGGAACCGCACCATCGGGCGCAGGACGGCGTCCAGTTGGTAGGTGGCCGCGTCGACGGCGCGCGATCGTGCGCGCAGGTCGGGTGCGGCGGCATCGGTGGCCGTGTCGGCGGACCGGGAGGCCCGGCTCGCGCCCGCACCGTCGGTCGCGTCCGCCTCGGCGTCCGCATCGACCCCGACCAGCGCGAGCACGAACGCCCGGACCGCGGTCAGCTGCCGGCGCACGGCCCGTCGGATGACGGCCCGGGTGGCGATCGGGAGGACGACGGCGCTCACGAGCACGGCGACCGCGGCGCCGAGCAGGTTCTCGGCGAGGCGGATCGGGATGAGCGAGTCGGTGAAGCTGCCGGAGAACGCGTACACCTGGCACAGGACGACGACCAGGCACGCGACCCAGACCGAGTAGACGCCGCCGAAGCCGTACGTGCCGACCGCGAGCAGGACGCAGACGAGCACGAGCGTGAACCAGGGGTGCGCCGTGCCGACGACGTGCACGAGGACCATGCCCACGGCGCCGCCGACGACCGTGCCGACGGCGCGGTGCAGGCCCTTGCGGACCCGCTCGTGCGTGGTGTTCGTGCCGGCGAGGACGATCATCACGCCGATCACGCCCCAGTAGAACCGCGGGCCGTCGAGCAGCAGCGCGAGGGGCTCGACGATCGCGACGGCGATCGCGGCGTGCACCGCGGTGCGCAGCGAGACGGAGAGTCGCCATCGGCGCCAGGGGCCGTCGGCGACGGTGTCGGCGAGCACCGGCACGGCCCCGGCCGGGCGGCCGCCAGCGAGGACGACGGGCGTGACGAAGGGCGCTGCCAGCGCGACGCCGTCGCCGCGGTGCGGCAGTTCGTCGCGGAGCTCGCGCCACCGCAGCCCGGCGCTCTGCAGGTCGGTGAACTCGGCGGCCATCCGACGGACGACGGCCGTCGTGCGCGAGCCGGGGTCGCCGGCTGACGCCGTGATGCCGTAGCGGGCGAGCAGCGTCTGCGCGGCGTCCTCGCCGTGCCCGCCGCCGTGGCGCAGGACGATCGTGACGGCACGGAGCGCGGCGTGCCGGACGTCCGACGGCGCGCCGTGCTCGACGAGGGCGCCGGCCCCACGCCCGAGCTCGTCGACCGCGAAGTGCGTGTCGAACACGAGCCGGTGGAGCTCCTCGGCCGTGGTGTCGGCGTCCACCCCGCTCGCGGCGAGCATCCCGTCGACCGTCAACGCGATCTCGTGGTAGCGGTCGCGGCTGCGACGGAGGCGGCGCAGGGTGCGGCGTCGTGCGGCCGGGTCGTCCGCCGCGGCGAGGACGGCGGCAGCGGCCTCGAGCACGGCCGAGCCACGGGCGACGAAACCACGGCGGGTACGCAACAGGGCACGGTGCGCGTCCGGTCGGAGCACCAGGCGGACCAGGACCGTCGCGGCGAGCGAAGCGGCCACGACGAGGCCGAGCGGCACGACACTCGTCTCGGGCAGCGGGAGGAGCAGCCCGCACAGGTACCCGGCGAACCCGACGATCGCGGCGTCGGCGGCCCACGCGCCCCACGCGGCCGCGGCGAACTGCAGGAACAGCAGCACGACGATGAGCACGAGCTCGAGGAGCCGGAACGGCTGCAGGGCGATGCTGCCGGCGAGGGCGACGACGAACGGCACGAGGACGGCTCCCGTGCGGGCAGCCGTCCGGCCGGTGCTCGGGTCGACGATCACGAGGCAGGTGATGAACGCGGGCATCGCGCCGATCATCACGCCCAGGATCGCGGGCAGGCCGAACGCGGTCGCGACGGCGTACCCCACAGCCATGCCGGCGGGCACCGCGACCAGGGTGCGGAGGGCACCGTCGGTCTTCACGAGCCCGGGGTCGAGCGCGAGGACCGCATCGGCGAGTCGCCGGGAGCGGGTCCGTCGACGGGGAGCGGTCCGGTTCGTGGTGTCGGTCCTCGGCACGAGTCGGCCGCCTCCTCTGCGCTCGGGAGGCCAATCGTACCGGATGCTAACTATCCGGCTGTGCGGGCGGCGGCCGCACGGTGCGGCCTTCGGCGCTCGGTGCGAGGTTGATCGCTCGGTGCGGCGCTACAGGGCCGCACGAGGCGAGCAACCTCGCACGGGCTCACAAGTCCCGCACCGTGCGATCGTCGCCCTGGCCCCGAAGCACCGTGCTACCGTCGCCGATCCGTGCCGGGTTGATCGCTCCGTGCGGCGCTACAGGGCTGCACGAGGCGGGCAACCTCGCACGGACTCACGCGCTCTGCACCGTGCGACCGTCGCACCGCACCGCACCGGGCCGGGCGCGCTACCGCTCCAGGCCGCACGCGTCCGCGTCAGGCGGGCGGGCCGAGCACCGACGCCGCGAGCGTGCGCGCCGCCGAGTCCCGCGACGACGGGTGGTACTGGCCGGCCCGGACGTCGCGCGCCAGGCGGGCGAGTTCGCTCGAGGACCGGAACGCCGAGCCCCCGACCACCCGCATGGCCTCGTCCACCACGTGCTGCGCGGTGTCCACCGCCCGCGCCTTCGTGCCGACGAGCAGCGGGAACCACCGGGCGCCGAGGTCGTCCTGTTCGTCCACCGACCGGGCGAGCGCGTCGACCTGCAGGGTGATCGCGTCGACGGCACCGCGCAGGTCCGCGATCGCACGCCGGACGTCCGGGTCCAGCGACCGGAGCGAGCCGTCGGCCGCGACGCGACGTCCGACGCCGGACACCGCCAGCGTGATCGCACGTTCGGCGATCCCGACGTACACCGAAGCGATGAGCAGCTCGAACGCCGCGAAGACCCCGAACACGAGCGGGTCCTGGTTCGGCCCGACCGGCAGCGACCGCACGATGCGGTCGGCGGGGACGTGCACGCCGTGCAGCTTCGTCGTGCGGCTCTGCGTGGCACGCATGCCGAGGGTGTCCCAGTCGTCCAGGTGCTCGACGTCGCCGTCGGACCGGAGCACGAAGCCGTGCACCAGCCGCGGTTCCGGGCCGGAGGTGTCCTTGCCGAACACGCTCAGGACGTCCCACGCCGGTGCGAGCGAGGTGAAGACCTTGGTGCCGGTGAAGCGGTAGCCGCCGTCGCCGTCCGGCTCCGCCGTCGTCGACGAGTCGAACAGGACGGCGTCGTTGCCGGGTTCGCTCACCCCGAACGCCAGCAGGTGGTCGTCCGACGCATGGTCGGTGACGGCCTGGAGGAACGACGCACCTCGCGCAGTCACGGCGCGCGCTGCCTGCACCCACACCTGGTGCATCCCGAGGCCGAGTGCCGTCGCCGGTGCGGCCTGGGCGAGGGTCCGCTGGACACCGACCGTGACGCGGAGGCCGAGACCGGAGCCGCCCTGCGCCACCGGCAACCCGATGCGCAGGTAGCCCGCGGCGCGGAGTTCCTCGAGGTCCTCGGCGCAGAACGCGTTCGCGGCGTCGTACCCGGGGGCGCGTTCGGCGATGCGGGCAAGCAGGTCGTCCGGCACGGTCCAGGCGGCTGCGCCCGTGTTGGCCTTCGTCATGGCACGAGACTATGGTCCGGAGCGTGTCAGATCGTCATCCGTGGTCCAGGTACGTCGCGATCGGTGACTCGTTCACCGAGGGGATCGGCGACCCCGACCCCACCGTCCCCGGGGGCAACCGGGGCTGGGCGGACCGGGTCGCCGAGGTGCTCGCCCACGGGTCCGACGACTTCGCGTACGCCAACCTGGCGATCCGCGGGCGGCTGCTGCAGCAGATCATCGACGAGCAGGTCGAACCGGCGCTCGCGCTCCGTCCGGACCTGGTCACGGTCTCCGCCGGGGGCAACGACATCATCCGGCCGGGCTCCGATCCGGACGAACTCGCCGAGCGGGTGGACGCCATGGTGTCCAGGCTGCGGAGCGACGGCGCCACCGTGGTCCTGTTCACCGGGCCCGACGTCGGCATGACGCCGGTGCTCGGCATGGTGCGCGGCAAGACGGCGATCTACAACGAGAACCTGCACGCGATCGCCCTGAAGCACGGCGCACTGGTGGCGGACATGTGGGCGCTCCGGGTGCTCCGCGACCCGCGCATGTGGGCACCGGACCGGCTGCACCACTCCCCCACGGGGCACGCCACGATCGCCGCCGCGGTGCTCGACGCCCTCGGCGTGCCGCACGGCCTCGAGCCGTTCAACCCCGAACCGCTCGAGGCGCGGCCGTGGCGTGAGGCCCGCGCCGAGGACCTCGGCTGGGCGAAGGAGTACCTGGTGCCGTGGGTCGTCCGGCGCATCAAGCACACCTCGTCGGGCGACGGTGTCTCCGCCAAGCGCCCCGAACTGCAGGACGTCGTCGAGCACAAGTCCGACACCCCGTAGCGGAACGAGGGCCATCCGAGTCCGCACGCCTCCCGACCGCGCCCCACCACGGTCATCGCGCCCCGACTCCCCAGGGCGCGATGACGGCCCGGGGGCGCGAACCGGGTCGTGCACCCTGTGGTCGGCGCAGGTCAGTCGGCGGGCCGGTGCAGCGTGAGCGCGCCGTCGTGCAGCGGTTCGGTCTCCCACGTCGTGCCGACCGTGCCGGCAGCGAGGTCGACGCGGAGCCACAGCAGGTGCGGTGTCTCCACGAAACGGAGCGCGACGAGCACGGTGCCGTCCGGCTGGGTCGCGGCGCTCGCTGCGAGGGCACCCTCGACGGCCCACTCCCCATCGCCGACCGACACCGACGCCGACGCTCCGTCGGCCGACACGGTCAGCCGGATCCCGTGGGTCCCGCGGTCGAAGGCCACGGCGTCGAGCGCCGCACCGGGCAGCACGCGGAGCGCACGACCGGCCACGTGCTCGGGGACCGCGGCGCCACTCACCGCGGGCAGTCCCAGGGAGGTGAGCCGTGCCTCCAGGGCGGTGTCCGCACCCGTGTCGGACGGACGGTCGACGGCGGGAAGCAGGTGTTGCCAGGCCGCGTCGAGGACCGCCTGCATGTCGAGGCTCTGCCCCGTGATCGCGAGGACGACGTCGTGCTCCGGCAGGACGACGCAGAACTGACCGTAGGCGCCGTCGCCGCGGAAGCCGTGGCGGGCCATCCAGAACTGGAAGCCGTAGCCCTGCGACCAGTCCGGGTTCTCCTCGGCCGGGTTCTCGATCTGCTTGCGCGTGGCGGCCGCGACCCAGTCCTCGTCGAGGATCCGCTCGCCGTCCCACAGACCGCGCTGCAGGTACAGCTGCCCGAGCGCGGCGACCGCCGAGGTCGGCGCGTAGCACCCGCTGAAGCCGAGCTCGGCGCCCGTCTCGTCGCGGCGCCAGGCGAGGTCGTCGATGCCGAGCGGGTCGAGCAGACGTGGACGCAGGTAGTCGACCAGCGAACCACCGCTGACCCGCCGGACGATCGCGCCCAGCGTGTACGTGCACGGCTGGTTGTAGGCGAAGACGGTGCCGGGCTCCTCGTCCGGCGGCGTGAGCAGGAAGCCGCGGACGAGGTTCGTCGGCTCGGCGGCGCGTGCTCGGTCGAGTGCTTCTTCGCGGTGCCCGCTCGCCATCGCGAGCAGGTGCCGGACCCGGATGCGGCGGCTGCGTTCGTCCGTGATCTCGTCGTCGAGCTCGGGGAAGTACGACAGTGCGGTCGCGTCGAGTTCGATCAGTCCCTCGCGCACCGCGATGCCGACCGCCGCTGCGGTGAAGCTCTTGCTGAGCGAGTAGAGCAGGTGCACCCGGTCGGCTGCGTACGGCTGCCACCACCCCTCGGCGACGACCTGGCCGTGGCGGAGCAGCATCAGGCTGTGCGGCTCGACACCGGCGGTCGACTCGAGGGCATCGACGAACGCGAGCACACCGCGGGCGTCGATGTCGAGGGCGGAGGGGGTGGTCCGGGGGAACGTCTTCGTCGTCGTCACCCGTCCGACAGTACGGACTCCGGGTGGTGCGCGTCAGCGCACGAGCACCGTCAGCCCTGGAACGGGTTCGTCCAGCGCCACCAGACGCCGGGATCGTCGATCGTCCGCTCGAGCACGAGCGGCACCGTGACCGGGTCGTGGTTCGTCACCGTGAAGCGGACCTTCCCGACCTGCTCGCCCTTCGTCCCGAGGGTGACCTCGTCGAGGTGCGCCTTCGCCCGGACCTTCGTCTTGCCCCAGACCAGGACCTCGGCCGCCTTCGCGGTGACCGCGTCGGCCTCGTCCTGCCAGGGGGTGGAGAACGTGCCGAAGGTCTGGCCGGCGTGGGTCAGGGGCACGACCTGGAAGTTGTCCGCGACCGACCGGAGCAGCCGTTGCACGTCGACGTCGAGCGAGTCGTGGTCGACCCCGCCGAGCATCACGCCGATGACGGTCACGTCGCGGCCGCCTCGCTCGTACGTCGCCGCGAACAGCAGGCAGGCGCCGGCCTCGTCGAGGGTGCCGGTCTTGATGCCCTCGATGCCGTCCAGACCGAGCAGCTTGTTCGAGTTCTCGATCTCGCCGACCGTCGGGATCGTGACGTCCTTGGTGCCGACGATCTCCTTGACCACCGGGTTCGCGAGCGCGAGCTGCCCGAGGTCGACCAGGTCGGTCGCGGTCGAGGTGTTCTGCGGGTCGAGACCGGTCGGCTCGTGGATCGTGGTGTCGTCGAGGTCGTGCTCCTCGAGCCACTTCGTCGCCGCCTGCTCGTACTCGGCGATCGACCCGAACGCCCAGATGGCGAGGGCGCCGGCGTAGTTGTTCGCCGACTTCATGAGCATCACCTGGAACGCCTGGTGCTCGGTGAGCTTCAGGCCGGCGGGCATCGGCGCGACCTCGCCGTTCATCGCCGCGTACTTGGCGTAGAGCGACTCCATCTTCGGCGTGAAGGTGATCGCCGGGCCGGACTCCCCCGCCGCCATCGGCTTCTCGTCGAGGACCACGAGCGCCGTGACGATCTTGGTGATGCTCGCGATCGACCGGGGCTTTGTGTCACCGCTGGTGCGCAGGCTCTCCGGGAAGTCGGTGGCCTCGACCGCGGTGGCGCCGTAGCCCGGGAAGCTCAGCGCCGGCACGCTCGACGTCGGGGCCGAGTACGTGGTGGTCGCGGCGCTCGCCGGACCGAACGGCACGACGGCGGCGGCCACGAGGTAGCCGGCGACGAGCACCAGGACCGCGACGACGGAGATCGTCACGGGCCGCCGGACGGCGGAGCGGGGGCGACGGACGACTCGTGACACGGGAACCGAGCGTACCGGTCGGTGCCTAGACCCTGGCTGCGACCGGCTGCTCGACGGCGGGGGTCGTCGTGGGCGTGTCCGTCGTCGCGCCGGGCTGGGTCGGCCGCGCGAACGTCAGCCGCCGGGACAGGTACGCGAACACCGGACCGAGCGCGTTCATCACGACGACCGACGCCCATGCCGCCCACGCGTTGCCCGGATCGAACCCGAAGCCGCCGAAGCACGTGGCGAAGAAGGACGCGAACCCGAGGAACATGCCGGGCACGAGCCCGAACAGCCGCGTCCGACCCGTGTACATCAGCGCGCAGTTGACGACCAGGATCAGCAGCGCGAGCACGGTGTTCTGCGCGGCCTGCCCCTCGCCGAGCACCGTGCCGAACCGCTGGTCGAGCAGCACGATCACGAGGCCGAAGGCGGACCCGATCGGCATCGCCGCCCAGAGCCGGGTGGCGTGCCGGAGCGTGGGCTTCGCCCCGAGCAGGAACATCCCCGCCCAGCTGATGAAGATCGCCCAGGTGGGCAGGTGCAGCGCGTTGCCGCCGATGAACGCCGTGGTGCCGGCGAGGACCGAGGCGACGATCTCGTGCGGGATCCGTTCACGCATGGGTGAGCTCCTTCGATCGAGTGGTGGGTCCGGTGGTGAGTCGGGTGGTCCTGGTGGTCTCCGCGACGACGCGGCCGCGCTTGACCACGAGGTTCCGGTCGGGGCGGTCGAGCAGGACGCCCGCGGGGTCGGTCGTCGACAGGACGACGAGGTCGGCGGCGGCTCCGGGCCGGATGCCGTGGGTGTCGGAGACCCCGACGACGCGGGCCGCGGACGACGTGGCCATCTCGAGCACGCGCCCGAGGTCGGCCGGGCCGGACAGGTGCCCCACCTGCGCGAGCAGCAACCCGATGTCGAGCAGGTCCGCGTTGCCGAACGGCGTGAACGCGTTGCGGACGTTGTTCGACGAGTAGGCGCTCGTGACGCCGGCGTCCCAGAGCTCGCGCACCGGGACGACCCCTCGGCGGACGTCTCGGTCGTCCGAGCGACCGCCGAGGTGCAGGTCCGTGGCGGGCAGCGGCACCACCGCGACACCCGCTGCTGCGAGTTTCGCGAGCACGGCGCTGCGCGAGACCGGGGGCAGACTGGCGAGCGAGGTCACGTGTCCGAGGGCGACCCGGTCCCGCAGCCCGCGAGCGGCGACACGGTCGGCGATGTGCGCGGCGAGGGCGAACCGCGGGTCGGACGTGTCGTCGGCGAAGTCGGCGTGCAGGTCGGCCGGCACATCGAACTCCTCGGCGAGGTCGAGGACGGTCTCGACGTGCTCGTGGCATGCGGCCAGGGTCGCCTCGTTGTAGGTGCAGCCACCGACCACGTCGGCCCCGGCGGCGAGCGCCTGGCGGAGCAGGGCGAGCGTGCCCGGCGCCTTCGCGATCCCCTCCTGCGGGAACGCGACGATCTGCAGGTCCAGGGCGTCGCGGTACTCGTCGCGCAGGGCGAGGAGTACCTCGACGCCGGTCAGTCCGACGACGGGGTCGACGTCGGGGTGCGCCCGGACGAGTGTCGTGCCGTTGGCGATCGCCTGGTCGAGCAGGGTCCGGGCGCGGTCACGGACGGAGTCGTGGGTGAAGCCGCGTTTGAGCTCCCCCGTCACCGCGATCGCGCCGGCGAGGGTGCCGTCGGGGTTCGGTCGTTCGCGGTCGAGCAGTGCCTTGTCGACGTGCAGGTGGGACTCGATGAGCCCCGGGATCACGACGCGACCGGCACAGTCCACGACGTGCGCCGCCTCGGTCGGCTCGACCTCCGTGCCCGCTTCGGCGACCTCGGTGCCCGCTTCAGCGACCCGGACGATCGTGCCGTCGGCGACGTGGACGTCGACCAGGCGGCCGTCGGTCAGGCGGGCCGTGCGCAGGATCAGGTCCATGGTGGGGTCTTCCTCGGATCGGATGGATCGGACGTGACCCACCCTTCGCCCGCCGTGTTTCCGACTCGGACGCCACGTGTGACGAGCGTGTAAAAGTTGGTCGTACCAATGAACCAAACGGACCAACGGACCCTAGGCTCCTGTCCATGCAGAGAGGCCGCACCCTGAGCGCCGCGACCGCCGCGCACCTGGCCCGCCTGGTGCTCGAGGACCTGGCACCCGGCGACAAGCTCCCGCCGGAACGGACCCTGGCCGAGGACCTCGCCGTGTCCCGCACCACGGTGCGTGAGGCCATGCAGGAGCTCGAGCGCCGCAGACTCGTCTCCCGGACACCCGGCCGTGGCACCGTCGTGCTGCCGCGCTCCGAGGAGGCGACCGCCCTGCTCGAACAGCAGACGGGCGCAGCGCACGGCGACGACCTGGCACGGCGGGCCGAGCACGTCGCCGAGTTCCGCACGGTGGTCGAACCCCGGGTCGCCGGTCTCGCCGCCGTCCGTGCCGGCGAAGCAGACCTGCTCGCCCTCGAACGCATCCTCGCCGCCACGCACGCGGGACTCAGTCCCGAAGAGTCGCTGGCCCAGGACGTCGCCTTCCACGTGCAGGTCGCGCGCACCTCCGGCAACCCGCTGCTGGTGTCCCTGTGCGAGCTCAGCAGCGGGTGGGTGCAGGACGTCCGTGCCCGGTCGCACAGCACCAGCGAAGGTCGCCGCTCGTCGTTCGTCTGGCACGAGCGGATCCTCGACTGCATCCGACGGCACGACGAGGACGGCGCCCGTGACGCGATGACCGCCCACCTCGCCGACGTCGCCCACCTCGTCGAACGGAAGGCCGACCGATGACCACGCACACCCCCGCGATCCCGACCCTGCAGCCCGGCGCCGGCCCGATCCGGTCCGGCCGCTACCTGCCCGTCGACCCGGACACGGTCCTGTGGGGTCGGCTGCCGAACGCCGACGACCGCCCGGTCATCACGATCGCGTCCGGTGAGGACGTCACGATCGACACCGTCAGCCACGAGGGGATCCTGCCCGACCAGGGCAGCGACCCCCGCGCGTACTTCGCGTCGCACGGTGTCGCCGCGGAGCACGTGCTGGACGACGCCGTCGCGATCGCCAGGAGCGGCCACCGGGACCCTGCCACCGACGGTCCGCACGTCGTCTCCGGTCCGATCGCCATCGCGGGCACCGAGCCGGGCGACGTCCTGACCATGACGGTGCTCGAGACGCTGCCGCGGGTGCACTACGGCGTCGTGTCGAACCGGCACGGCCGCGGCGCCCTGCACGGCGAGTACCCGGTCGACGGGACGACGGTCAGCGTCTTCGCCGACGTGGTCGAGACGGCTGCGGGTCAGCGGGGCCGCATCCCCCTGACCGGCGCCCGCGACCGCTTCGCGCACTTCCCGCTCGCCCCCTTCCTCGGGATCATGGGCGTCGCCACCCCCGGCGAGCGGCTGCACTCGGTGCCGCCGGGCCGGCACGGCGGCAACGTCGACGTGAACCTGCTGCAGGTCGGCGCGCAGCTGCACCTGCCGGTCCTGGTCCCCGGGGCGCTCGCGTACGTCGGTGACCCGCACTTCGCGCAGGGGGACGGCGAGGTCGCGCTCACCGCGATGGAGGCGTCGCTCCGCGCGACCGTCCGGTTCGACGTGACGCCCGCCGTCGAGGCCGCGCAGCAGTTCGGCGACCTGGTCTGGCCGCTCGTCGAGACCCACGAGTTCCTCGTGCCGACGGGCATGGACCCGGACCTCGACGAGGCCGTCCGCGCCTGTGTCCGGCACGCGGTCGCGATCCTCGGTGCCCGCTGGGGCATGGAGCCGCACCTGGCGTACGCCTACCTGTCGGCGGCGACGGACTTCAACATCTCGCAGGTGGTCGACCTGGTCACCGGCGCGCACGCCCGCATCCGCAAGGCCGACTTCGAGGAGCCCGCACGATGAGCACGCATGTGACGAGCACGCACGAGACGAGCACCGCGGCACCGGATGGCTTGCTCGACGCGCTCGACGCGTACGAGGCCGCCCTCGCCGCGAACGACCTCGATGCGCTCGACGCCGCATTCGTCGACGCCCCCGGCACGATGCGCGGTGACGACCGCGGCCTGCTCGTCGGGCACGACGCGATCAGCGCGTTCCGCGGGGCACGGGGTGGGGTCCAGGCCCGGTCGCTCACGCGCGTCGAGGTCCGCCCCCTGGCCGAGGGACTCGCCCTCGTCGTGTCGGTGTCCGAGTTCGCGGCGGGCGGGCAGGGCCTCCAGACGCAGCTGTGGCGACGCGACAGCGACAGCAACAGCAACAGCAACAGCGACCACGACGACGCCGGTCCGCGCTGGCGCATCGAGGCAGCCCACGTCACCGGCCGCCCGAAGGCCTTCGACACCACCGTCTGGCGCGCCGTCGGCGACCCGCTCGTCGCCCCCACCGCGTCCGGACCGCTCGACGGGCTCACCGTCGCGGTGAAGGACCTCTACGCCGTCCCCGGCCAGCCCGTCGGTGCCGGCAACCCGACGTCCCTGCGCGAGTCCCCCGTCCAGACGACGCCGGCAGCGGCCGTCGCGGCGCTCCTCGACGCCGGCGCCGCGATCCGCGGCATCGCGCGCACCGACGAGTTCGCCTACAACCTGACGGGACGCAACGAACACCACGGCACCCCGCCCAACGGGGCGGTTCCGACCCGACTGCCAGGAGGCTCGTCCAGCGGATCCGCATCGGCCGTCCGTCTCGGCACGGCCGAGATCGGGATCGGCACGGACACCGCGGGATCGGTGCGGGTCCCCGCCTCGTACCAGGGACTCTGGGGCCTCCGGACGACCCACGGCGCAGTCTCCCGCGACGGGCTGCTCCCCCTCGCGCCGTCGTTCGACACGGTGGGGTGGCTCACCCGGAGCGCCGACGTCCTGCTCGCGGCGCTCGACGCCACGGTGCCGTCGGATCCGGACGCTCCTGCGGAGTCGGAGCTCCTCGTGCCCGCCGAGCTCCTGGACCTCGTCGAGCCGGCCGTCGCCCAGGCCTTCACCGCGTTCGTCGCCGGACAGGGCCACCCGATCGGCACCGTGCAACTCGCCGACCTCGGGATCCCGCCCCTCGACGACCTGCGTGAACTGCTGCGCCTCGTGCAGGCCGCCGAGGCCGTCGCCGCCCACGGTGCCTGGATCGACGCCCACCCCGGCGCCCTGAGCACCGTCGTCGGCGACCGGTTCGCCGCCGCCCGGGCGAACGACCCCGCAGCCACCGCCGACGCCGTCGCGCGACTCGACGGCGTCCGGGCCACGATCCGCACGGCGCTCGCCGACCGGACCCTGCTGTTCCCGACGGTCCCGGGGCCCGCACCGCTCATCGCCGCCGACACCACGGCGCTCGAACGCACCCGGACCGCGACGACGGCGATGACGAGCCTCGCGAGCGTCGGCGGCACACCGGCGGTCAGCGCTCCGGCGCTCACCGTCGACGGAGCCCCCGTCGGCGTGTGCCTGGTCGGCGAACCGGGCACCGACCGTGCCCTGGTGATCCGCGCCGGACGGATGCTGCAGCACTGACGCGAGCCGCGCCTCCCGGTCCGCTCGTCGCGGCGCTAGGAGGCGAGCCGCTGGGCCTGGGTGACCGCCCACAGTCCGACGGCGCTCGCCGCGGCGATGTTGAGCGAGTCGACGCCGTGCGCCATCGGGATCCGCACCGTGGTGTCCGCCGACGCGATCGCGGCGGGCGTCAGCCCCTGCCCCTCGGTGCCCATGACGAGCGCGACCTTGCCGGGGACGTCCCGGGTGAACTCGGCGAGGTCGACCGACTCGTCGGTGAGCGCCATCGCGGCGAGGTGGAAGCCCTGCGCGCGCAGTTCCTCGCCCGCCGCCGGCCACTCGCCGATCCGGGTCCACGGGATCTGCAGGACCGTGCCCATGCTCACCCGGACGCTCCGGCGGTACAGCGGGTCGGCGCAGCGCGGGCTGACGAGGACCGCGTCCGCGCCCAGGCCGGCGACGCTGCGGAAGACGGCACCGACGTTCGTGTGGTCGACGATGTCCTCGAGCACGACGACGAGCTTCGCGTCCCGCACCACGTCAGCCACCGTCGGCAGCTCGGGGCGCTGCACCGCCGCGATCGCGCCACGGTGCATGCGGAAGCCGGTGAGCTCCTCGAGCAGGGCGTCCGGGCCCACGAAGACCGGACCGTCGTGGTCCGCGACCAGGGGCAGCACGCTGTCGAGCCACTTCTCCTGCACCAGGATGCTCCGCGGGGTGTGCCCGGCACGGACCGCGCGCTCGATGACCGTGTTCGACTCGGCGATGTACAGGCCGCCCTCCGGTTCGCTCACCCGGCGGAGCGCCACGTCGGTCAGACGGGCGAAGTCGTCGAGGCGGGGGTCGTCGAGGGAGTCGATGCGGACGGGGTGCACGGGGCTCGTTTCGGGGTCGTTCGTGGGCGCCGGTCGGTGTCGCGGCTGGCGTGCTGGCCGGTGTCGCGGCTGGCGTGCCGGCTGGGAAGCGACCGGGACGGTCGGCTGTTGAGGGTACCGTGAACAGGGTGCTGGATGATGCTGCGTCGACGACCGGACCGCCCACCGGGGCGCCGACCGGTCAGCCGACCGGTCTGCCGACCGCGGCGGACCTCGACCGCGTGCTCGAGGTGCTCGCCGGCAAGCGCGTCGCCGTGCTCTCCGGCGCCGGCCTGAGCACCGACTCCGGCATCCCCGACTACCGCGGCGCCGGGCGGGTCGTGCGCAAGCCGATGACCTTCCAGGAGTTCCGCGCCGACGCCGCCAAACGGCAGCGGTACTGGGCCGGCTCGCACCTCGGCTGGCGGAGCTTCGCCGCCGCCCGACCGAACGAGGGGCACCGGGCGCTCGCCGCCCTCGAGGACGCCGGTGTCGTCACGGGCGTCATCACGCAGAACGTCGACGGCCTGCACCTGCGTGCCGGGTCCCGCCGCGTGGTCGAGATCCACGGGTCGATGGACCGCGCCCTCTGCCTGACGTGCGGGCAGGTGTTCTCCCGCGCCGACCTCGCCACGACCATCGACCGCGCCAACCCGTGGATCGACGAGCCCGGCTCGGTGCAGCTGCAGCCCGACGGCGACGTCGAGATCACCGACGTCGAGCGCTTCGTGGTGCCGGACTGCTCGGTGTGCGGCGGGATGCTCAAGCCCGACGTCGTCTTCTTCGGCGAGTTCGTGCCCACCGAGAAGTTCCACGAGGCGGTGTCGATCGTCGCCGACGCCGAGGCGCTGCTCGTGGTGGGGTCGTCGCTCACGGTGAACTCCGGCGTGCGGCTCGTCGACCACGCTGCCCGCCGCAAGAACCCGGTGGTCATCGTGAACCGCGGTGCGACCCGCAGCGACCGCCGTGCCGCCGTGAAGCTCGATGGCGGGACGACCGAGACGCTGGTACACCTGGCCGAGCGGCTCGGTCCCGCGGCGTCTGGGATGATCGACGGGTGACGACGCTCCTGTACCTGGTCCGGCACGGTGAGACCGACTGGAACGCGCAGCGCCGCATCCAGGGTTCCACCGACATCCCGCTCAACGACACCGGACGGCGACAGGCCGCCGACGCCGCCGAGCTCCTCGCCCGCCGGCGGTTCGACGCCGTCGTCGCCTCGCCGCTGTCCCGCGCCGCCGAGACCGGGACGATCATCGCGGACCGGCTCGGGCTCGCGGCGCCCGTGACGTACGCCGGGCTGGCCGAACGCGCCTACGGCGAAGCCGAGGGGCTCACCGACACCGAGGTCACGGCGGAGTACCCGCACGACGACATCCCGGGCCGCGAGTCCCGGTCCGCGCTGCTCGCCCGCATCACCGAGACGCTCGGTGAGATCGCGGTGCGCTTCGACGGCGGGGTCGTGGTCGTCGCCACCCACGGCGCGGTGATCCGGAGCGTGGTGAACGAGGCGGCGCCCGGCACCGCCGACCGGCACGCCACCCCGATCCGCAACGGCTCGATCCACTCGTTCCGCTGGGACCCCGAACGCTTCCACGCGGAGCTCGTCCGGTTCGACGACCCGATCGACGACGTCTCGGACGGGCCCGGGCGGTACGCGTTCGACTACCAGAACCCGCTGGAACGCCGGGGCTGAGGAGCGTCCTGCGCGGACGGGGCGGCCGTCCTGCGACTAGGCTCCGACGCACCCGAACCAGGGGGCGACATGGTGACCGACGGAACCGACCCGGGTGGCTGGCAAGCCACTGACCAGCAGGACGACGACCTCGACCGTGCCTTCGGCCCCGAGACCGCCAGCGTGCAGACCCGCACGATGGGGCAACGGGCACGCACCTGGCTCGTCATCGGCGGCAGCACCGTCGTCGTCGCCGGCGTGATCGCCCTCGTGCTCGGCACCATCATCGGCAGCGTGCAGACCGGCATCGGCGGCGTGTTCCCCCGGCCGGACCTGGCACTCGACCGCCTCGACGACCGGCTCGCCGACGTGCCGGGCGTCACCGAGGTCCGCCACCACCCGGCCGAGAAGACCGGCTTCGCGAGCTACGACGCCACCGCGACGATCACGGCCGACCCGTCGCTCGACCCTGCCGCGCGCACCGACCTGGTCGAGACGCTGAGCCGCGCGACCGACTCGGCCGGTGGCAACGGCGTCCGGGTCGTCGCGATCGCCGACCTCGGTGCCCTCGAGGTGGGTGTCTCCGACTCCCGCACGGTGACCGCGAAGCGCCTGGTGCTGGCGGACACGCTCGACCACATCGGCGGGGTCACGGCCGTCCGCTGCTCGTGGGAACGCGGTGGCACGCCGTCGGACCGCGCCGCCGACCAGTCGATCGTCGTCGAGACCCCGGGGCGAGGGGCCGCCGTCCCGCCGATCGTGGCGCGGGTGACCGAGGAGACGCACAAGGTGTTCCCCGGGGCGAGCGTCGAGGTGGTCGCGGCGAAGTAGCGGTCGCCGGTCGTGTGGCCGACGCGGAACGACGAATCCGATGTCGTACGACGTCGACGTTGTCGCATCGCATCGGCCGACGCCCCCCGCCGCGCCCCGCTACCGCGCGCGCCGGTCAGCCACGGCCCGCTCGACCGCCCGCACGACCTGCTCCGCCGAGTCCTGCCACCGGAACCGCGCGGCCCGCTCGACCGACTGCGCCGAGGCCTCGTCCCACCGCTCCTCGACCCGCCGTACCGCAGCCGCCACCGCCGACGGCGACGCCGGGTCGAAGTACTCGGCCGCATCGCCCCCGATCTCGCGGAAGATCGGGATGTCGCTCACGACGACCGGGGTCCCGACGCCCATCGCCTCGACCAGCGGGATGCCGAAGCCCTCGTCGTACGACGCCGTCGCCAGGGCCGTGGCGGATCGGAGCACCGACAGGTACTCCTCGTCGGTCGCACCGTCGTGGAACACGATCGAGCCGGCCGGCGCGAGCCCCTCGATCCGTGCGCGGTCGGCGTCGGACACCCGCGACATGCAGTGCAGGGTCCAGTCCGCTCCGAGGAGGGGTAGCGCGGCCGCCAGCGTCTCCACGTTCTTGTACGGCATGAACGAGCCCATGTAGACGAGCGAGCGCTCGCGCGGCGCACCCGCCGCACGCGGAGTCGCCGGGTCGGCAGCGTTGTACGCCACCGTCACCGGACGCTTCGTCAGCCGGTGCTCGGCGATGAGCCCCGCGGTGGTCGCGGACACCGTGACCACCGCGTCGGCACCGTTCAGCAGGACGCGCTGCGGCACCCACGACAGGTGGAACGCGCGCCACCCGAGCCGGAGCGGCCACGAGAACTCGCGCGGAGGCGTCCGGTTCCGGTAGTAGATCAGGTCGTGCAGGGTGAGCACGAGTGCGTAGTCGCGCCCCCGCGAACCCATCGTCTGCATCGGCGAGAACACGGCGTCGAGGCCGAGCCGGTTCACCCGTCGTGCGACGAGCGGCTCCCCCGCGTCGGTGGGTGCCGGCAGCAGCTCCCACGGCAGGTCGCGCGGCAGTGACTCGAGCTGGCGCTCGTCGTGGACGAGCAGCACGACGTCGTGCCGGTCGGGCAGGTTCCAGGCCACTCCGGCGGTGAAGCGGCTGATGCCGTCGTGCCGGCCGATCCGCACGTACCGGCAGTCGATGCCGATCCGCAGGCGCGTCACGCGTCGGACTCCTTCGCGTCGCTCGCCGTCGCCTTCGTCGCGGTCATCCGGGAGGCCCGTCCCGCGCCCGACGGTCGGCCTGCCTTGGTGCCGCGGCCCCGTCCAGGGCGCGCGGCCGTGTCCGCCACCCGGCGCAGCACCGCGGCGGCGGCCGGAGCCGGTGTCTCGTAGTGCACCAGGTGGCCGACCCCGGGGATGACCACGAGTTCGGCATCGCGCAGGCGGGCGGCCAGGGCACGCTGCTCGGGGACGGCCGTGATGTCGTCGTGCTCGGCAGCGATCATCAGCACCGGCACGTCGATGCGGTCCGCGTACTCGGACACGTCGTGGGTGACCGAGGTGCGGAACACCTCGAGCACGCTCGTGCGGTTCGCGAAGGCCGAGAAGTACCGGTCGTGCTGGTCGTGCACCCAGCGGCGCATCCCGCGGTCGTGCGACTTGAGCATCGCGATGCTCATCACCCGCACGATGGCGGCGTTCCGCAGGATCCCGAGCCCGATCGGCTTCGGCAGCACCGCGCCGGCCTTGTAGTAGCCGATCGCGATCCCGGTGCCCACCGCGCGGGGCCCCTGCAGCGCCGGGGCGGCGATCGGGTTCACGAGGACGAGCAGCCGGGTGTCGAGCCCGGCGGCGACGGTGGCGGACACCACGATCGACCCGAACGAGTGGCCGAGGACGACGGCGTCGCGGCCGAGCCCGAGCGCCTCGTGGAACGCGCGCAACCAGCCGACGTACGACTCGATGTCCGACACCGGCAACGGGTCGGACACGCCGAAGCCGGGCAGGTCGGGCACGATCACGCGGACGTCCTGCAGGTGCGCGGCGATCGTCTCGAGGCCGTGGTGGTCGCCGCGGAACCCGTGCACCGCCAGGACGGTCTGCGTCGCGTCGGACGGCCCGTACTCCCAGTAGTGCGTGGTGCGGCCGTCGACCTGCACGGACCGGTGGACCACCGGGGTGGCGGCCATGAGCGACTGGTACGGGGAGAGCACGGGCGGTTGCATCGGCGCAAGTCTACGAAGACAACCGCACGAAACCCCGGACACCCGCAGCATCGCGCGCCTATCGTGTCCGGGGCGGGCCGTCGACGGGCCCGTCGACGACGACGAGGAGCACGGTGACCTTCACAGCCCCGATCCAGCTGCCCGGCCTGACGCTCGACCCGCAGTGGTACAAGCGCTCGGTCTTCTACGAGTGCATGATCCGCTCGTTCGTCGATTCGAACGGCGACGGGATCGGCGACCTGCAGGGCGTGATCGGCAAGCTCGACTACCTGCAGTGGCTCGGCGTCGACGCCCTGTGGCTGCCGCCGTTCTTCCAGTCGCCGATGCGCGACGGCGGGTACGACATCGCCGACTACAAGGCGATCCTGCCCGAGTTCGGCACGCTCGACGACTTCCGCGAGCTCGTCACGAAGTCGCACGAGCGCAACATGCGCATCGTCATCGACATGGTGATCAACCACACCAGCGACCAGCACGAGTGGTTCCAGCAGTCCCGCGAGGACCCCGACGGCCCCTTCGGCGACTTCTACGTCTGGCGGGACACCGACGAGGAGTACCCGAACATCCGGGTGATCTTCGTCGACACCGAGGAGTCGAACTGGACGTTCGACCCGGTCCGCCGGCAGTTCTTCTTCCACCGGTTCTTCTCGCACCAGCCCGACCTGAACTTCGAGAACCCCGCGGTGGTCGAGGCCGTGTACGACGTCGTGCGGCACTGGCTCGACCTCGGTGTCGACGGTCTGCGGCTCGACGCCATCCCGTACCTGTTCGAGTCGGAAGAGGGCAACGGCGAGGGCGAACCGGGGACCCACGAGTTCATCAAGAAGATGCGCGCGATGGTGGACGACGAGTACCCCGGCCGTGTCCTGCTCGCCGAGGCGAACCAGTGGCCGCGCGAGACCGCCGCCTTCTTCGGCACCGACGAGGAGCCCGAGTGCCACATGGCGTTCGACTTCCCGGTGATGCCCCGCATTTTCTACTCGCTCCGTGCCCAGCACGCCAAGGAGCTGTCGGCGATCCTGTCGGAGACGCTCGACGTGCCGTCCGCGGCAGCCTGGGGCGTGTTCCTCCGCAACCACGACGAGCTCACGCTCGAGATGGTGAGCGAGGAGTACCGGCAGGCCATGTACGGCTGGTACGGCTACGACCCCCGGATGCGCTCGAACATCGGCATCCGCCGCCGGCTCGCTCCCCTGCTCGACAACTCGCGGGCCGAACTCGAGCTCATCCACGCGCTGCTGTTCTCGCTGCCGGGCTCGCCGTTCCTGTACTACGGCGACGAGATCGGGATGGGCGACAACATCTGGCTGCCCGACCGCGACTCGTCCCGCACGCCGATGCAGTGGACCCCCGACCGCAACGCCGGGTTCTCCACGGCAGACCCGGGCAAGCTCTACCTGCCCGTGGTGCAGTCGCTCGTGTACAACTACGCGCAGGTCAACGTCGAGGCGCAGCTCGCCCAGTCCCGCTCCCTGCTGCACTGGGTGCGCAACGTCATCCACGTGCGGAAGGCCCACCCGGTGTTCGGGCTCGGGACCCTGCACGTGCAGGAGACCTCGAACGAGTCGGTGCTCGCGTTCGTGCGCTCGTGGGAGGGCTCCGGCCAACAGTTCGGGCCGTCGGCGGAGGACGTGCTGTGCGTGTTCTCGTTCGCCACGAACCCGACGTTGGTCACCGTGTCGGCTCCCGAGTTCGCCGGTCGGCCGCTCTACGACCTGTTCGGCGGCGGTTCGTTCCCCGCGTTCGACGAGGACGGCACCGTCACGCTGACCCTCGGGACGCAGTCGTTCTACTGGCTGCACGTCGGCGCGCCGGTCGGGTAGCACCGGTCGTGTCGGTGCGTCCCGTTAGCCTGACCGCGTGACGTTCCCCACAGCACAGCTGGATCCGACAGCACAGCTCGACACGCCCGCCCCGGCGCAGGACCTCTCCGGACGCCCTTGGTGGCACGCCCTCGGCGTCTTCGACCTCGAGACCACCGGTGTCGACGTCGAGACGGCGCGGATCGTCACGGCGCACGTCGGCCTCATCGACATGACGGGTGCCTCCATCGCCGAGGGCGCGTGGATCGCCGACCCGGGCATCGCGATCCCCGAGGGCGCCGCCGCCGTGCACGGCTACACCACCGAGCGCGCCCAGGCCGAGGGGCGTCCCGCGGCCGAGGTCGTCGCCGAGATCATCGCCGCGATCGAGGCGGTGTTCGCCCGCGGCATCCCGCTGGTGATCTACAACGCCCCGTACGACCTGACGGTCCTCGACCGCGAGGCAAAGCGGCACGGGTTCGCCTCCCCCGTCATCGGCAACGTCGTCGACCCGCTCGTGATCGACAAGGCCCTCGACACCTTCCGCAAGGGCAAGCGCACGCTCGAGGCGGCGTCCGAGCTGTACGGCGTCACCCTCGACGACGCACACGACGCCGGCGCCGACGCCATCGCCGCCGGTCGGGTCGCCCAGGCCATCGCCGGCAAGTACCAGGACGAGCTCGGCATCTCGGCAGAAGAGCTCCACCGCAAGCAGGTCGGGTGGTGCGCCGAGCAGGCGACCTCGTTCCAGGAGTACATGCGCAAGAAGCGCGACCCGTCCTTCACCGCCGACGGTCGCTGGCCGCACCGCAACGGCGCCTGACCCGCGCACCGGCCGCACGACGCAGAACGGGCGGTCCTCCCGAAGGAGGACCGCCCGTTCTGCTGTTGCCGAAGGACTACTTGGAGAAGCCCTTGAAGCGCTGGTTGAACTTCTCGACGCGACCGGCCGAGTCGAGGATGCGCTGCTTGCCCGTGTAGAACGGGTGCGAAGCGGACGAGATCTCGACGTCGATCACCGGGTAGGTGGCACCGTCGAGCTCGATCGTCTTGTCGCTGTTCGCGGTCGAACGCGTCAGGAAGGTCTCACCGGAGGCCAGGTCACGGAAGACGATGGCGCGGTACTCGGGGTGGGTGTCGGTCTTCATGGAGTTTCCTCGATAGCGGTAGCGGTGGTGGGATTGCGCGAGATGCGCGGGAAGTCATCGGCTTGCGCCAGCCGTCAACGTTACCAGACGGACGGCGCGATCGCAGCGCTAGGACGCGCGCGCCGTGTACCGGCCGGCGTCCTTCGTGACGGACAGCGCGATGCCGAACGCCTCGGTCAGGGTCTGGTCGGTCAGGACCTCGTCGATGGACCCGGCGGCCTGCACGTGGCCGTCGGCGAGCACCAGCGCGTGGGTGAACCCGGCGGGGATCTCCTCGACGTGGTGGGTGACGATCACGATGGCCGGCGAGTCGGCGCTCTGGGCGTAGCCGCCGAGGGTGCGGACGAGGCTCTCACGGGCGCCGAGGTCGAGCGAGGCGGCCGGTTCGTCCAGGAACAGGATCTCCGGGTCGGTCATGACGGCACGGGCGATCTGGACGCGCTTCTGCTCGCCGTCGCTCAGCTCGCCGAAGGTGCGGTCGGTGAACGACCCCAGGCCCCACTCCTCGAGCACACGCTGGGCACGGCGGACGTCGAGCTCCTCGTACTCCTCGTTCCAGCGACCCGTGACCGAGTACGCGGCCGTCAGCACGACGTCGATGACCTTCTCGGTCACCGGGATGCGACGGGCCAGGGCGGTCGACGCGAAGCCGATGCGCGGGCGGAGCTCGAACAGGTCGGCGCCGCCCAGCTCGGTGCCGAGCACCTCGACGTCACCCGAGGTCGGGAACGTCTGGGCACCGGCGACCTGCAGCAGCGTGGTCTTGCCGGCGCCGTTCGCGCCGAGCACGACCCAGCGTTCGTCATCCTGCACCCCCCACGAGATCGAGTCGAGGATGGTGGCCCCGTTGCGGACCACGGAGACGTCTGACAAGCGCACGACCGAGGGCATGCGACCAGCCTACGGGGTCCGGCCGAGCACCTCGTCGTAGACCTGCCGTGTCCTCGTGGCGATCGCGTCCCAGGTGAACTCGGACTCGACGCGCAGGCGTCCGGCACGGCCCATGAGCTTCGCGAGCCCCTCGTCGGCGAGCACCTCGTTGAGGGTCGCGGCCAAGTCCGCCACGTACTTGTCGGGGTCGGTCGGGGTGCCCGTGCCGTCCTGCGCCTGGTCGATCGGCACGATGCGACCGGTGAAGCCGTCCGCGACGACCTCGGGGATGCCCCCGGTGCCGGTGCCTACGACGGGGATGCCGCACGCCATGGCCTCGAGGTTCACGATGCCGAGCGGTTCGTAGATCGACGGGCACACGAAGACGGTGCCCGAGGACAGCACGTTCACGATCTCCTCGTGCGCGAGCATCCGGTCGATCCAGACGACGCCCTCGCGCTGCTCACGCAGGCCCTCGACCAGCCCGGTGACCTCGGCGAGGATCTCCGGGGTGTCCGGGGCACCGGCGCACAGCACGATCTGGACGTCCTCGGGGAGCGACGCCACGGCGCGGAGCAGGTAGGGCAGGCCCTTCTGCCGGGTGATGCGACCGACGAAGACGACGCTGGGGCGCGACGGGTCGATGCCGAGGGCGCGGACGGCGTCCTCGTCGACCTGCGGCTTCCAGGCGTCGATGTCGATGCCGTTGTAGACGACGTGCACCTTCGCCGGGTCGATCGACGGGTACGAGCGCAGGATGTCGGCGCGCATGGCCTTCGACACCGCGATGACGCCGTCAGCGTTCTCGAACGCCTCGCGTTCCATCCAGCTCGACAGGCGGTAGCCGCCGCCGAGCTGCTCGGCCTTCCACGGGCGCAGCGGCTCGAGGCTGTGCGCCGTGACGACGTGGGGGATCCCGTAGGTCAACTGCGCGATCCGGCCCGCCGAGTTCGCGTACCAGGTGTGCGAGTGCACGAGGTCGGCGCCCTCGACGTCGGCGGCGATGGCCACGTCGGTGCCGAGCGCCTGCAGCGCGCCGTTCGCCTGCTCGAGGCCGGCCGGCGTGCGGTACCCCCAGACGTCGACTTCGTCGCGGAAGGCCCCGAAGGCCCGGACGCGGACGTCGGTGTCGGTCCCCGACCGCAACGCAGCAGTCAGTTCGGCCACGTGGACACCCGCTCCGCCGTAGACCTCCGGCGGATACTCCCTGGTCAGTAGATCGACTCGCACGGGTTCAAGGTAACCGGTTCCCAGTGCTGACGCCTACTGTGAGCGGCATGGCACCAAAGAAGGTCTTCGGCATCGTGCTCGCTGGCGGCGAGGGGAAACGGCTCATGCCGCTCACGGCCGACCGGGCGAAGCCCGCAGTCCCGTTCGGCGGGAACTTCCGTCTCATCGACTTCGCGCTGTCGAACCTGGTGAACTCCGGTCTGCAGAAGATCGTCGTCCTCACCCAGTACAAGTCGCACAGTCTCGACCGGCACGTCGCCGAGACCTGGCGCATGGAGGGCCTGCTCGGGTCCTACGTGGCGTCGGTCCCCGCGCAGCAGCGACTCGGCAAGCGCTGGTTCGCCGGTTCGGCCGACGCGATCCTGCAGTCGCTCAACCTGCTCCGCGACGAGCGTCCCGACATCGTCGTCGTGGTCGGCGCCGACCACGTGTACCGGATGGACTTCCACCAGATGGTCGAGGCGCACATCGCCTCGGGTCGCAGCGCCACCGTCGCGGCGATCCGTCAGCCCATCGAGCTCGCCGACCAGTTCGGCGTCATCCAGGTGGACGCCGACGACCCGACGAAGATCGATGCCTTCCTCGAGAAGCCGAAGAACCCGGTCGGGCTCGCCGACTCCCCCGGCGAGGTCCTGGCCTCGATGGGCAACTACGTGTTCAACGCGGACGCCCTCGTCGACGCGGTGCTCCGCGACGGCCAGGTCGAGTCGTCCGCGCACGACATGGGCGGCGACATCGTCCCCGACTTCGTGGACCGCGGCGACGCCGGGGTCTACGACCTGCAGCGCAACGAGGTCCCCGGGTCCACCGACCGTGACAAGTACTACTGGCGCGACGTGGGGACGATCGACTCGTTCTTCGACGCACACATGGACCTCATCGCCCCGGTGCCGGTGTTCAACCTGTACAACCAGGACTGGCCGATCTTCAACCAGCAGACGAACCTGCCGCCGGCGAAGTTCGTGCGGGACGCCAACGGCAACACCGGCTCGACGGTCGACTCGCTCGTGTCGCTCGGCTGCCTGGTGTCGGGCGCACAGGTCGAACGCAGCATGATCGGCCCGTGGTGCGGGATCGACTCCGGCGCGAAGGTCCTCGACTCGATCGTGTTCGAGCGGGCGACGATCGGCGCCGGTTCGGTCGTGAACCGGGCGATCCTGGACAAGGACGTCGTCATCGCGCCGGGTGCGCAGGTCGGCATCGACCGTGAGGCCGACGAGGCCCGCGGCTTCACCGTGACCGAGTCCGGCATCACCGTGGTCGGCAAGGGCGTCCGCGTCGACGCGTAGCGTCGGCCGCACCGACGAACGGACGGACAGGAGGCACGGCTCGCGTCACGGACGCGGGCCGTGCCTCCGTCTGTCGGTACCGTTGGTCCGTGCCCCGCTTCCTCGTCGTCCTCGATGCCGATTCCACCCTCCTCGAGGACGAGGTGATCGAACTCCTCGCCGACACCGCCGGGACCCGGCCACAGGTCGCGGCGATCACGGAGCGCGCCATGCGCGGGGAGATCGACTTCGCCGAGAGCCTCCGGGAGCGTGTCGCGACCCTTGCGGGCCTCCCGGTCGACGTCTTCCGACGCGCACAGCAGGCGGTCCGCGTGACGCGGGGCGCCGACCAACTCGTCCGCGGCGTGCACGCCGCCGGTGGGACCGTCGGTGTCGTGTCCGGCGGGTTCCACGAGGTCCTCGACCCGTTCGCCGAGCGACTCGGTCTCGACCACTGCCGCGCGAACCGACTCGAGGTGTCCGACGCCGTCTTGACCGGCCGTGTGCTCGGCGACGTCGTGGACGCGCACGCGAAGGCCGTCGCCCTGCGCGAGTGGGCCGAGGCCGACGGCGTGGACGCGGTCCGCACCGTCGCGATCGGCGACGGGGCGAACGACCTCGAGATGATGCGCGTCGCCGCCCTGTCGGTGGCGTTCGACGCGAAGCCGCGCGTGCGGGAGCAGGCGGACGTCGCCGTCGTGGACCGCGACCTGTCCGCCGTGCTCGCGACGCTCGGCCTGCGCGGCTGAGCGGACCGTCCGGTTCTTCGCGCTCAGCGACACGTCACGCGCGCGAGCACCCGTGAACTGTCGCTGAGCACGAAACGACGCGCAGGCGCTGGCTAGTGGCCCATGCCGAGGCCGCCGTCGACCGGGATGATCGCGCCGGAGACGTAGCCGGCCCCGTCGCTCGCCAGGAACAGCGTGGCGTCGGCGACGTCGTCGACCGTGCCGTACCGGGCAGCCGGGATCGCCTTCTTGAACTCGGCCTGCAGCTCGTCGGACAGCGCCGCCGTCATGTCGGTCTGGATGAACCCGGGCGCGACGACGTTGGCGGTGATGCCGCGCGAGCCGAGCTCACGGGTGATCGACCGGGCCATGCCGACCAGGGCGGCCTTCGACGACGCGTAGTTGACCTGGCCGATCTGGCCGTAGGCGCCGACGACGCTCGACATGAGCACGATGCGGCCGAACTTGGCCTTCATCATGCCCTTGGTGGCGCGCTTCACGACCCGGAACGTGCCGGTCAGGTTGGTGTCGACGACGCTCGTGAAGTCGTCCTCGGACATGCGGAGCAGCAGCTGGTCGTTCGTGATACCGGCGTTGGCCACGAGCACCTCGATCGGTCCGAGTTCGGCTTCGACCTGCGTGAAGGCGGCGTCCACCGAGGCCGTGTCGGTGATGTCGGCCTGCACGGTGAGGGCCCCTTCGGGTCCGCCCTGTCCGCTGCGCGACGTGACCGCGACGCGGTGCCCGGCGGCGACGAAACGCTCGGCGAGGGCGTGGCCGATGCCGCGGTTGCCGCCGGTGATCAGGACGGTACGGGGGGTGCTCATGGTCGCTCCGTTCGGTGGTGGTGTGCGGTCGTGTCGTGCCGACGGGTCGGCGGACACGCCCGGACGAGCGTAGCGGAGCCAGCACCGCAGCCCGTTCGCGCGCGGCGCACCCACGATCGGCCCCGGAGGCTTAGGCTGGACCACGGGTAGACGGAGACCATCTGTATGAAGAGCACGCACACCAGCATCACCACGCTCCCGGATTCGCCGGAGCTGGACCGGGCGCACCGCCTGTCCCGCTACGTGTGGCAGATGGCCATCCGCGTCGTCCTCTTCGTCGTGGCCGTGCTCGTCTACTCCATCTGGCACTCCTGGATCGCCGTCGTGCCGATCGTCTTCGCCGCCGTGATCCCCTGGGTCGCCGTGATCGTCGCGAACGCCGGCAGCCGGACCGAGAGCGACATGATCTCGCCCGCCGGTGCGATGCAGCTCTACGACGCCGTCGACCCCGGCCTCCGCGAGCAGCAGGAAGAGGACCGGGCCCAGGCCTACCGCGACGAGCAGGACCGCCTCCGGCAGCAGGCCCAGCACGCGCAGGACGAGTGGCAGCGCAACGGCGACCGCTCGAAGATGTGGGGACACCGCTGATGGGCGCGACCTTCGACCTGCACACCGAACCGGGCTCGACCCCCGTCTGCTCCCGAGCCGGCTGCTCCAACACGGCAGCGTGGCGGGTGAACTGGCGCAACCCCCGGATCCACTCCGCCGACCGCGTGAAGATCTGGGCCGCGTGCGAGGAGCACCGCGACTTCCTCGCCGACTACCTGCGGTCCCGCACCTTCCCGGTGCGCGTCACCGGCATGCACGAGGACGTCGACCGGCTCGACGACGAACGCGATCCGGCCTCGTCGCCGAAGAACGACGTCGGGGTGCGCTCCACCGGCACCGGTCGATGACCGACGACTTCGACCCGCACTCCCGGTACAGCCGGAAGCACGCTGCCAAGCTGCAGCGCGCCGCCGACCACGCCCGTCGCTCCGAGCCGGACGACGAACGCCCCACCCAAGGCCCGGACGAGCCCTTCGTCGGCTGGCACTTCGTCCGCAGTCGCCGCTGGCTCGGGTACTTCGCGATCGCCGTGGCATTCGCGATCGTCTGCGCCCTGTTCGGCATGTGGCAGTGGGACCGCCGCAACGAGGCGGTGCGTCAGAACGAGCAGGTCGCCCAGAACTACGACCACACGCCGGTCCCCCTCGATCAGGCGCTGCCGACGGCGTCGAGCTGGCAGGACGAGCAGGAGTGGCTCCGCGTCTCCGTGACCGGCCGCTACGACATCGACGCGCAGCTGCTCGTCCGCAACCGCGTGCACAACGGCCAGCCCGGCTTCGAGGTCCTGACCCCCCTGGTCACCGACGACGGCCGCGCGTTCATCGTCGACCGCGGCTGGGTCCCCACCGGCAACGCGCAGGACGCCCCCGACCACGTGCCCGCTCCCCCGTCGGGCGAGGTCACGGCGATCGTCCGGCTGCAGCAGAGCGAGCCCCGGATCCCCGGCCGTACCGACCCCGCGCACACAGACCAAGTGCAGTCGGTCACCCTGGCCGACGTCGCGAAGAAGGTCGACACCCCGATCTGGACGGGTGCGTACGGCGAGCTCGCCTCCGAGTCCCCCGCCCCGACCGAGGCGCGCCCGCTCGGCTGGGAGCGTCCCACCGCCGACACCGGCCTGCACCTGAGCTACTTCATCCAGTGGTTCCTGTTCGCGGCCGGCGGCTTCGGGTTCCTGGCGTACGTGATGGTGCAGGAGTACCGGAACCTCAACCAGGACGACCCGGAGGAACGCGAGCGCGCCCAGGAGCGGCAGCGCCGCAAGGACGCCAAGCCGAAGACCGACGCCGAGATCGAGGACGACCTGATCGCGTCCCGCCGCTGACGCGCTGCGCCGGGCCGCTCGCCGCGGGCGCGCCGCCGAGCGGTCACGAACCGTCGCCCATCGACGCCGGTGACGCCACGTGGTGACCACTCGGCGGACGTGAGCGGGTTGCCTTGACCGACGGGACAGCGGACGGGAGGCCCGTGGCGGCGTCGCCACGGGCCTCCCGTCCGTCCTACGGTCACGTCGACCACCGCACGCCGCCCGGCCGCTCGTCACGACGCGCTCGCACGCGTGCCGCCGAGCGGTCACGAACCGTCGCTCGCCGGCGACGGCGACGACACATGGTGACCACTCGGCGAACCTGAGCGGGGTGTCGTGACCGACCGGCGTCAGGCGAGCTCGATGAGCTCCGCGTAGTCCTTGTTCCAGTGGTCCTCGGTGCCGTCCGGCAGGAGCAGCACGCGCTCGGGGTTGAGCGCCTCGACGGCACCGGCGTCGTGCGACACCAGGACGACCGCGCCCTCGAACCCGGCGAGGGCATTGAGGATCTCCTCGCGCGATGCCGGGTCCAGGTTGTTCGTCGGTTCGTCGAGCAGTAGCACGTTCGCGCCCGAGACGACGATCATCGCGAGCGACAGACGCGTCTTCTCACCACCGGACAGGACCCCGGCCTTCTTGTAGCCGTCGTCCCCGGTGAACAGGAACGACCCGAGCACACGACGGGCCTCGGTCTCGTTGAGGTCGGTCGACGCCGACACCATGTTCTCGATCACGGTGCGGTTGATGTCGATGTTCTCGTGCTCCTGCGCGTAGTACCCGATGCGCAGACCGTGGCCCGGCTGGATCTCACCGGTGTCGGGCAGGTCGGCACCCGCGAGGATCCGGAGCAGCGTCGTCTTGCCGGCACCGTTGAACCCGAGGATGACGACGCGCGAACCGCGGTCGATCGCCAGGTCGACGCCCGCGAAGATCTCGAGCGACCCGTAGGACTTCGACAGCCCCTCGGCCATCAGCGGCGTGCGGCCGCACGGGGCCGGCGTGGGGAAGCGGATCTTGGCGACCCGGTCGGCGACGCGCTCGTCCTCGAGGCCCGCGAGCAGCTTGTCGGCACGCGCGACCATCTGGTGCGCCGCCGCGGCCTTCGACGCCTTGGCACCGAAGCGAGCGGCCTGGTCCTTGAGCGTGGCGGCCTTCTTCTCGGCGCCCGCGCGCTCCTTGCGGCGGCGCTCCTCGTCGGCGACGCGCTGCCGCTGGTACAGCTTCCAGCCCATGTTGTAGATGTCGATGGTCTGGCGGTTGGCGTCGAGGTAGAAGACGCGGTTGACGACCTCTTCCACGAGCTCGACGTCGTGGGAGATGATGATGACGCCACCGGGGTAGGTCTTCAGGTGCTCGCGCAGCCACACGACCGAGTCGGCGTCGAGGTGGTTCGTGGGCTCGTCGAGGATCATCGTCTCGGCATCCGAGAACAGGATCCGCGCGAGCTCGATGCGACGACGCTGACCACCGGACAGGGTCTTGAGCTGCTGGTCGAGGATGCGGTCCGGCAGCTTGAGGTTCGATGCGATCGACGCCGCCTCGGCCTCGGCCGCGTAGCCGCCGAGCGCGTTGAACTGGTCGTCGAGCCGGCTGTACCGGCGCATCGCCTTCTCGGCGACGGCGGTGTCCTCGCTCGCCATGTCGAGCGTGGCGAGGCGGATGCCCTCCACGAGCTCACCGAGCCCGCGGGCGTCGAGGATGCGCTTGCGCGCGGTCTCCTCCGGGTCACCGGAGCGCGGGTCCTGCGGCAGGTAGCCGATCTCACCACCGCGGTCGATCGTGCCGCCGTTCGGCTGCGTCTCGCCCGCGAGGGCCTTGGTCATCGTCGTCTTCCCCGCGCCGTTGCGGCCGACGAGTCCGATCTTCTCGCCCTTCTCGACACGGAAGGACACGTCTTCCATGAGGAGACGAGCTCCGACGCGGATCTCGAGTTCGTGCACGGCAAGCACAGTGGACGTCCAATCAGTTGGTGGGTTTGCACAACGACGTGTGCGTGAGGTGCACCGCTACGCTGACGGGACCGATGGTTCCGAACGGGACCAGCAGTCCATTCTAGGAGAATCCATGACGAACGCCACCGGGTTCGCTCCCCGCGCAGTCCTCGCCGACCGTCTGCGGACGCACGGGCTGGCCACGAACGCCGCCCTCGTCGCTGGCGGAGCCCTGTTCACCGCTGCGATGGCACAGCTCGAGGTCCCGATGTGGCCGGTCCCGATCACCGGGCAGACGCTCGCCGTCGTGCTCGTCGGCGCGACCCTGGGTGCCCGCCGCGGCATGCTCTCGCTGCTCGTCTACGCCGTCGCCGGCCTCGCGGGCGCACCGTTCTTCGCCGACATGACCGGCGGCCTGCAGGCCCTGGCCGTGCCGAGCTTCGGCTACGTCATCGGGTTCATCCCCGCCGCGGGCGTCGTCGGTTGGCTGGCCCGCCGCAACTGGGACCGGCACTTCGGGCGCGCAGCCGTCGCGATGCTGCTCGCGAGTGCCATCCCGTTCGTCACCGGCCTGCCGTACCTGGCGGTCGTGCTCGGGCAGCTCGGCGCACAGAACGACCTGCAGTCGGTGCTCGCCGCCGGCCTGTACCCGTTCATCGTCGGTGGGATCGCGAAGGCGCTCATCGCCGCGGGCATCGTGCCGCTCGCGTGGAAGGCACTCGGCCGCCGCTGACGCTGCGCACGACAACGGCCCCGCACCGATCGGTGCGGGGCCGTTCTGCGTCCGCTGCGTGCGGGGTGACGGGCTGTGAGTGCGGTCACGACTCCCCGCCAGCCGGACGCCGAGTGGTCACCTTCCGTCGCCCGGAGCGCGGTCGGCCGACAGAACGTGACCGCTCGGGGAACGTGAGTGGCGTGTCGCGCCCCGCGCGCGGCGCGACCACGGACGGACGGGAGGCCCGGTGCCAGTGGACTGGTCCCCGGTTCTTGGACTGATTAGTCGGTTCGAGATCCGGGGATGGTTCGTGTG
>NZ_SLUT01000014.1:0-58491 GCF_004341255.1 Curtobacterium sp. PhB142
GGAGAGCTCCGGAAGGGACAGGTGTTGCTCTTCGCCGACCCCGACCACGTCGGCACCCTCCGGCTGCACCGGTTCGACTCCCTCAACAGCGACGGGACCCTCACCACGAAGGGCGACGCGAACCCCTCCGCCGACTCCACACACATCTCCCGGTCCGCGGTCACGGGCGTCGGGTACCTCCGTGTCCCACTCATCGGCACACCCGTCCTCTGGGCTGCGGACCATCGAACGGGCCCGCTCGTCGCCCTCGGTTCGGCCCTCGTCCTCGTCGCTGGACTCGCCGTCCTGCCCGCCGTCGCAGATCCGAGCAGGACGACGGGGGCGTCCCGACGTGGGCCCCGGCATCGTCAGCAGGACCACCGGCCGTGGGCGGTGGGGGCTCTCCTCGTCACTTCTGTCTGCACCGTCGCGGCGCTGGCGGTACCTGCTCCGGCGGCCGCCGCGGCCTTCGCCGCCACCGCCACCGCACCCAGCACGATGGCGACCGTGGCCGCGACCCCGGCCACTGCGCTGACGTGCACGTCGAACACGAACGGGTCGGTCACCATCGGGTGGACCTACGACGGGGTGGCACCCGAGCGGTTCACCACGGTCATCGACGGCGTCGCGAGCAGCGACACCAGCGCCGGCACCGCCCGATCCACCAGGATCAGCTCCTGGGACCTCTTCTCGTTCCGCACCTCCAGTGTCACCGTCCGCGCCGACGTCACCTCGACGTGGACGACGACCTCCGCCAGCAGCGTCCGCATCAGCACCGTCCGCTTCCTCGGACTCGGCCGCACCAGTTGTGCCTGACCCGATCCCGCCCTCGTGGGCGGGAGGTCACGACGTCCGCGAAGGCGCCACGCGGAGCCCGGTGGAGCGCTGCTCGAGATCGGCCAGCGCGCGGATGACCTCCGGATCCCGGTGCCGCCATCGGTCGACGACGTCGACGCCGAGCCGGCCGGCGGCGTTCCGGGTCGTCAGCGCGCGGACAGCGAGCAACTCGGCTCCGTCCGGCTGCTGACCGAGGCGCTGTGTGAGCGTGGCGAGCCGGATGAAGCCGCCGCGGTACCGGATCCAGACCACCACCAGGACGATGATCAGCACCGCGGTCGACGAGGTACCCAGGAGGTGCGCCACGTGCAGCGTCTCCTGCTGCTGTTCTGCTCCGGCAGCCGCGATCCGCTGCGCGCTCTGGCTCGCGTCCTGCAGCGGTGCGCTGACCGACTTGCCGATGAACGGCACCTTCTCGAGTGCCGTTGCGGTGCTGCTCAACTGCTCCTGGAACGCGGTGCCCTGGTCGTGGACACGAGTTCCGATGTCGGCGAGGGCGCTGATCGATGCGGAGACCGCTCGCCCGAGCAGAACCGCGGCGACCATCCCGGCCACCACGACGACATCGAGCAGCACCTGCCCTGCCGTGCGGATCGGACGTGCGTCGTAGAACACCATGGACAGGTCCTACCACTCGCGCGATGCTGTGCCTCTCGGCCATCGGCCCATGTGGAGTCGGCGGGACCGGCCCCGTCGTCAGGCGCTGGGGATCGTGGGCAGGTCCCAGTAGGCGGGTCGTTCGTAGTGTTCGGTCCAGCCCCGTCGCATGCGCGACGCGGCGCGGTCGAAGGCGTCGACGACGTCGGTGTCCGGTGTGAGGAGCGCCTGCAGACGGATGCCGTCGTAGAGGGCGAGGAGCTGCTGTGCACCGCGGATCGGATCCATCGTGGCGGGTTCCCGCCCGGCACGGACGTCTTCGGCGAGGGCGGTGCGCACGGTCTCACGGAACTGGAGGTAGGCGGACCGGTAGTAGTCCGCTCCGTCGGTCGACGGGTCGGTCGACGTGGCGAGTGTGGACGCGATCAGGCGCATCAGGGCTGGTTCCTCGGCATGGGCGGCGAGGAGCGCGTGCAGGAACGCGATCGTGCCCTTCTCGGCGGCGAGGGGGAGCAGGGGAGCGGAGACTGCTCGGGTCCACCGCATCACGGTCGCGGCGAGCACGGCGTGCTGCGACGGGAAGAGCCCCAGGACCTCGGGGACGGTCATCCCCGCGCGTTCTGCGACGTCCTCGAGGGTGAACCGGGACGCGCCGCCGGCGTGGACAGCGGTGATCGCGGCGTTCAGGATCCGGGTTCGGGGGATCTCCTCGTCGGCCGCGTCCTGGTTCGTCAAGGGAGCGAGCGGGTGCTTCCGGAACCAGTCGAGCAGAGCACGCGCGCGGGACGCACCGAAGGTGGAGTCGTTGGGGCGGTTGGCGGTGAAGAGGTCGCTGAACCCCGGCACGTCGTGCAGCAACGGGTCGAGCGGCTGGAACGCCATCGACCAGTCCGGGAAGGACCGGTGTCGGATCGGCTCGTTGAGGAGCACTCGGACGTTGGTGTGGCGGGGATCGGCTCGGACCTGATCGAAGCGTTCAGCGACGACGTCGTCGTCGCCCTCGATGATGCCGATGCAGTTGTCGTCGCGGTGTGCGAGCATCCCGGTGACACCGAGGCGGGTGTTCTTCTCCCGGCCGACGGCGAGGATCTGCGCGAGTTCCGAGTCCGTGATCGGTCGGGTCTGCGTGCTGGTGTAGACGAGCGATCGCATGATGGTTTCCCCTCAGGTTCTGACATGACCGGACCGACCACAGCGTGCTCCACCTCGACCGCCGCGGCAACCCCCTGAACGGGAGACGCCGCGGCGACCGCAGTACTCACACGGATGACGTCTTGGTGAGACCGTGCTCCGTCTTCTCCCAGTAGTGGGGTCGGGTGATGAGCTGCCACAGGCCCTTGTAGGCGGCGATCGAGTGCAGCACCCAGTACGCGGGGTTCAGCAACGCCCAGAGCATCAGGTCGAACCGAGCGCGTTTGTACGGCCCCATCATGGTCAGGTAGATCATCGTGGCGTTGCCGAGCAGGAAGTCGAGCACGCACAGCCAGAGCACCGGGGCGGGGAACACCGGGGCCGTCCACGCCGTGGGCAGCACGAGGGTGGCGATCGTCACCGCGATGCCGGGCAGCATGCCGAGGAACGTCAACGGTGTCCCGGCGATGAGCAGCGCGAACGCGGCAGCCCGGCGCACACCGATCTCCCGCACGAGCGCACGGGGGCGCCGGGCGTGGACGAGGGCGGTCTGCATGTACCCCTTGATCCACCGCGACCGCTGCCGGACGAAGTTCGGGATCGAGGTGTTCGCCTCCTCCATCGTGGTCGAGTTGACGACGGAGACGCGGTACCCGACCGCGGACGCACGGATGCCCAGGTCGGCGTCTTCGGTGACGTTGTAGGGGTCCCAGCCACCGAGCTCGCGCAGGAGCTCGGTGCGGAAGTGGTTCGAGGTCCCGCCCAGCGGGATCGGCAGGTTGCGGGCGTCGAGGCCGGCGAGCATGTAGTCGAACCAGTACGAGTACTCCAGCGTGAACATGCGCGTCAGGGCGTTCTCGTCGGCGTTGAAGTAGCTCAGAGCGGCCTGGACGCACACCGTGTCGGTGCCGGCCCGCTCGAACGTGGTGAACACCTTCTTGAGCTGGTCGGGGTCGGGGCGGTCCTCGGCGTCGTAGATGACCACGTACTCGCCGCGGGCGATCGCGAGGCCGACGTTGCAGGCGCGCGGCTTGGTCTGCGGCGCACCGGGAGGGACGATGACGATCCGCATCCAGGCCGGTGGATCAGCGTCGAGGACGGCCTGGCGTGTCTCGTGGTCCTCGGCCTCGACGAGGACCAGGACCTCGAGGCGGTCCTTCGGCCAGTCGAGGACCTCGAGGTTGCGGACGAGGTCGCCGACGATGTTCGCCTCGCGGAACACCGGGACCAGGACGGTGTACGTCGGCAGCGTGGTGTCGTCGAGCGCGGCGACGTCGGCCGCTGAGACCTGCTCGACGAGGTCGAAGCGCGCGCCGACCATGGAGACCCAGAACTTGAAGACGATGCCGGCCAGGAACCCGAGCGAGAGCACCGCGGTGACGATGGCGGCCGTCGTGCCGGGAGCGATCACCAGGCAGCCGGCGAACGCGAGCAGGGCGATGCCGCCGCCGACCTGTTGACCGCGAGACAGCACCGTGCGGGCGGACATGGCCGGGATCGTCCGGGCGAGGTCGTGTGCGGCGAGGTCGGCGACCTCGTCGTCCAGCTCCCACATGATGCGCTGGCGGACCTCGGCCTCATCGACCGCCCGGAGCACGACCGGCTCGCCGAACTCCTCGGTCAGCGCGGCCCGGAGCACATCCGGGTCCGACCGGCCGCTGGTCAGGACGAGGACACCCTCGCGGATCCGTGCGGAGGCGACCCAGCCCTCGTCGACGTGCCGGCGGACCGAGCACCGGTGCGGCGGGCGCCAGTCGGACTCGCCGCCGCGGTGCCGGGCGGTCGTCTCGTCGATCGACGGGGTGTCGGTCTCGCTGGTGACGGCGGACGCACCGGACACGACGGCCGTCATGCGCCCACCGCCGAGACCAGGGCGTGCATCCACTCGGCGACGACCTCGCGTTCGAACGCCGCGGTCCACGCGAGCGGGATCTGGAGGGCGGCGAGCACCATGACGAGAGCGCTCGTGACCCGGCTGCTGGCCCGCGGGAGGATCGCGATCGCGACGGCGAGCATCGTGACGAACGTGTTGCCGGCGGTGGCGACCGGGATGAGTCCGATCGCGTAGCCGGCGAGGATCCCGGCGAACAGCGCGACCACGATGACGATCGCACCGGGTCGGCGCACGAGCAGGGCCAGGAGGCACCCCGCGACGACCATCGCGAGGAGCAACAGCCCGTCGAACGAACCCACCAGGTGCTCGAGGCCGCTCAGCCGGGTGCTGTCGGTGTGCACGGTGTTCCGCAGTGCCGCGAACGGGTCGCGGAGGACGAGCAGGTCGAGCACGGACATCGAGCCGATGACCGCGATGCTCGGGAACACGAGGACGAGCGTGTTCGCTCGGCGGATGCCCGGCTGTCCGTGCCGGGCGAGCTCCAGCAGCGGCGCGGTGAGCGCGGCGATGACGACGTAGACGAGGCCCATGGGGTCGACGAGCGTCGACACCATCAACGACAGGCCGGCACGGAACCCCGCCTGGGTGTCGCCGTACGAGAAGAACCGCACCATGTCGGCGATCGCGAGCGCGAACAGCGCGATGCCGAGGAAGGCCTGCAGGTCGTTGAGGGCGACGAAGGCGTAGAGCGGGTTCGCGCCGAGCGCGATCGTGAAGACGACGACCTTGCGCATCCGGAGCCCGCGCCGGAGCATGGCCTGCGCCAGGAGCTGCAGCAGCACGCCGGCTGCGAGGCCGCCGAGGACCGCTGCACCGTGCACGCCGAACGGCAGGAACCGGAGCAGGACGCCGGAGAGCAGCGGGTAGAGCTGACCGACGGCCTGCACGACGCCGCCGTCGAGTGCCGCCGTCGCCCGGTCGAGGGTCGCCTGGTTGCCGGTGAGCTCCAGGAGCGGTGTGGTCGGGATCTCGATCGAGAGCACGGCG
Organism: Curtobacterium sp. PhB142; assembly: GCF_004341255.1. NCBI lineage: Bacteria > Bacillati > Actinomycetota > Actinomycetes > Micrococcales > Microbacteriaceae > Curtobacterium > Curtobacterium sp. PhB142. Next base: position 5,426 of record NZ_SLUT01000014.1, read on the forward strand.
ACCACGACGTAGGGCACGGCGAACGCGAGCCGGAGGAGCCACCGCGTCCACGCGCGGGGGAGCGGCCGGAGCGCCGATCGGTGCGGCGACTCGGCCGACGACGGGACGGCGCTCAGACGCGGGACGGTGACGGTCATGCGCGCTCCTTCGGGTGGATGCGGACAGTGGAGCCCAGGCACCCATCACAGTCGGAGGACAGACGAATCGGTACACCCAGAACGGGGTACAGGCGAGCCCCCTGAAGTGAGGACCTCTGCGCGTCTCGTGAATGGGGGTGCCGCCGCGTCGAACCCGAATCGACACGCCGGCACCCACCGTGACCGCCCCACCCGAGGGAGGTCGCCTTCGCTTGGTGCCAAAGCTCCGCGCGGATCTCGTCCGCAACGGAGTTGCTGACTCGATGACTCAATCAGGCGACGCCCCTCGTTGGTATCCCCCAAACGGGGAACGCGCGTTCTCCGGATGGCAGCGGGGCCGCTCCCGTCGATTTCCGCGTACCTGTGCGCCCGGAGAGCGGCACGTCCGTACCGTCTCGTGAGCTACCCCGCGCCGCCCAGCTGCGGGGGCCCGATCCCTGTTCCGGGCTGGCATCGTCGCGGACCGCCGCGCCGAACCCGACGTCGTCGTAGCGCGAGGGCGCCTGCTCCTCGACCCGAACGAGGAGCAGACGCCCTCGGTCACCGTTCGGTGTCGGCCCACGTGGTCGCAGCTGTCCGGTCTGCGCATCCATGCCTGCCGGGGTACGTGCGCGAGCCGGGACCACAGCGGCCGCCCGGTACAACGACACCATGACCACTTCTGCCCGCACCCCGCTCGGGGTCACGCTCGTCGACGGCGGCGCCAACGTCGCTCTCTTCTCCAGCACCGCGGAGCGCGTCGAGTTCTGCACGTTCGACGACGACGGCACGGAACACCGCACCGAGCTGCAGCACCGCACCGGCTACACCTTCCACGACATCGTCCCCGGCGTCGCTGTCGGCACCCGCTACGGCTTCCGCGTGCACGGCGCGTGGGACCCGGCCAAGGGCCTCCGCCACAACGGCTCCAAGCTCCTGCTCGACCCGTACGCCACGGCGGTCGACGGCTCGTACGAGTGGGGCCAGGCCCTGTTCGGGCACGACATGGACGACCCGGAGACCCGCGACGACACCGACTCGGCCGCCGCCATGCCGAAGTCGGTCGTCGCCGACCGCTCGTTCGACTGGGGCGACGACGTCCGTCCCGCGACCCCGCTCGGCGACACCGTCTTCTACGAGGTCCACGTGAAGGGCTTCACGAAGCAGCACCCCGACGTGCCCGAGGCGATCCGCGGCACCTATGCCGGCATGGCGCACCCGGCCGCGATCCAGCACCTTGTCGACCTCGGCGTCACGGCCGTCGAGCTGCTGCCCACGCACCAGTTCGTCCAGGACTCCACACTCGCCGACAAGGGGCTGCGCAACTACTGGGGCTACAACTCCATCGGGTTCTTCGCGCCGCACGACGAGTACTCGTCCAGCGGCACGGCCGGCCAGCAGGTCGCCGAGTTCAAGGAGATGGTCAAGGCCCTGCACGCAGCCGGGCTCGAGGTCATCATGGACGTCGTCTACAACCACACCGCCGAGGGCAACCACATGGGTCCGACGCTGTCCTTCAAGGGCATCGACAACGAGTCGTACTACCGGCTCGTCGAGGGCGACGAAGCGAACTACTTCGACACCACCGGTACCGGCAACAGCCTCAACGTCTCGCACCCGGCCGCGCTCGGTCTGATCATGGACTCGCTGCGCTACTGGGTCGAGGAGATGCACGTCGACGGTTTCCGCTTCGACCTGGCGACCACGCTGACCCGTCAGGGCGGCGAAGCCGAGAAGCACTCCGCGTTCCTCGACATCATCCACCAGGACCCGGTGCTCCGTGAGGTCAAGATGATCGCCGAGCCGTGGGACACCGCGGGGTACCAGGTCGGCGGGTTCCCGGCCGACTGGTCCGAGTGGAACGGCAAGTACCGCGACGACCTCCGTGCCTTCTGGCGCGGCGACGAGGGGGCGCTCGGCGACGCCGTGCAGCGTGTCCTCGGCAGCCCGGACGTCTACGAGGGGTCACGGCGCTCGCCGCTGTGCTCGGTCGACTTCGTCACGGCCCACGACGGCTTCACCCTGGCGGACCTGACCTCGTACGCCGAGAAGCACAACGAGGCGAACGGCGAGGGCAACAACGACGGCGAGAGCGACAACGCCTCGTTCAACGGCGGCGTCGAGGGGCCCACGGACGACGCCGGGGTCAACGCGTACCGCGACCGGCAGCGCCGGAACTTCCTCGGCACCCTGCTGCTTTCGGCCGGTGTGCCGATGATCCTCGGCGGCGACGAGATCGCCCGCTCGCAGGGCGGCAACAACAACGCCTACTGCCAGGACGACGAGATCTCGTGGTTCGACTGGGACGCCGCCGACCAGGACCTGCTCGCGTTCACGACCGCGGCGATCGCGTTCCGGGCCCAGCACCGTTCCCTGCGTCCGGAGTGGTACCGCACGGCACCCGGCGACTCCGACTCGACCGTCTCGGTGCTCCGCGCCGACAACGCGGGCTTCGAGGAAGGGGACTGGGCAGACGGCGGCAACCGGGCGGTGATGCTCGTCCTCGAACAGGGCGACGACACGGTCGCCGTCCTGCTCAACGCCTCGGACACCACCGTCGAGTTCACGCTGCCCGAGAAGCCGGGTGGCGGCACGTGGCAGCTCGGGCTGTCCAGCGACCCGCAGCAGCAGGTCGCGGGTGACGCGGCGACCGTGCTCGTGCGCGACGCGTCCTTCTCCGCGCTGTACTGACACGGTTCCGGTCGCCGGACACCGACCCGGTGGGGTCGACGGTCGGCGATCGGAGCTGGTCTACGTTCGACTCATGGGGACTGACGACGTGACCGGACAGCAGCGGCGGGAGCGGAACCGGTGGTGGCTCTGGTGCGCCGGCGGATTCGTCCTGTCGCTCGGGCTGCTGCTCGTGCTGGGGCGGTGGTTCCCGGTGAGCGCCGGGGTCCTCGTCGGCTGGTTCGTGCTCGCGACCTCGGCCTGGTCACTGCCGACTGGTCGTCCGCGCCTGGGCAGCCCCGTCGCCACCTTCGTGCTGTCGACGATCACGGTCATCGGGGTGAGCTTGCTGGTCGGTGCCATCGTGCCGAACCTGGGCGACGGTGACCTTCGCATCGAGGGGATCGTTCTCGGGGTCGTGCTCACCGCGGTCGGTGGGACGTGGGGGATCGTCGTGGCGAAGCGGTTCTCGCGGCGGCAGGTCGATGCCGAGGTCGAGCGGTTCCGGCGCGAGCAGGAGTCACCGACCGGCGACTGACCTCGTCAGGCTCGGTCCTGGCGCACCGGATGGACCGACTCCGCGGCGGCGTCGGCCGGAACCGGCGCTCGTCGGATCGCGATCACCGTCACATCGTCGTCGTGCGCGACCTCGTCCGCCCGCGCGGACAGTGCCGCCACCAACGCCGTGGGTTCGGAGCCGCAGGCCCGTGCGAGATCGGCCACGGCGTCGACGGTGTCCTCGCGCCCGCCGAACAGGTCGAGCACGCCGTCACTGAACGAGATGAGCAGGTCGCCGGTGTCGAGGAACCCCTCGGTCGTCGCCCACTCGTCGCGGAGCCCCATCCCGAGCGGGAGGTCGCTCGACCGGAGCCGGTCCACGGCACCGTCGGACCGGAGCACCAGGCTCAATCCGTGGCCCGCGTCCGCCCACCGGAAGGTGCCGTCGGTCGAGATGCGCGCGTGGAACAGCGTGGTGAACGTCACGTCGGTCGCGCTGCCCTCGGCGGCGAGCCCGTCGGCCGCCCGCAGGAGCGCCTCGGACGGGTCGTCGACGGCACGGGAACTGCGGACCGTGGCCCGCACGGCCGCTGCGATGAGCCCCGCCCCCACGCCCTTGCCCATCACGTCACCGAGGCTGACGGCGATCCCGCTGTTCGTCTCGTACCAGTCGAAGAAGTCACCACCGACCGACTTCGCCGGCAGGCAGGCGCCCGCCACCGCGACGTCGGCGCCCAGGTGGTCGGTCGGCGTGGGGAGCAGCGAGCGCTGAACGGCGGCGGCACGGTCGATCTCCGCGCGGACGCGTTCCTCGCCCAGTCGGGCAGCGCGGACGTTGCGCCGCGCTCGCCGTGAGAGCTCCTGCACGACTGCCGCGACCGTCCCGAACACGATCACGGTGACGCCAAGGCGGACCAACTCGCTCGCTCCGGGCACGTTCGTCGGCGTCAGGACGTAGGGCGCCATGATCACGAGCGTCACGCCCAGCGCCGCGTACACGACGGTCAGGCGGCCACGGAGCGATCCGCACCAGACGACCGGCAGGACGGCGAGCGAGGTGAAGACCGAGGCACCTGCGCCCGTGCTCGTCCGGAACAGCGCGATCGCCACGAAGTCGAGCACCAGCAGCGCCGGCACGAGCCCGACGGAGTGCGGCAACGCCAGTGCCACCGCAGCCACGACCGTCGCGAGACCGGTGACCGCGAGGCTCGCGACGAACAGGCCGCCGTCCGTCACCTGGAGCGACGGCACCGTGATGCTCAGGACGGCGCTGAGCGCCAACAGCGCACTCAGGGGAGCCTGCCGCGCGAGGGGGCTCTCGAGGATGCTGGTTGGGCGAGACATTCGAGGAGGACGTTACCGGTCGGTGCGTCTGCTGGTGCGATCGATGTCAGCGCGGCCAGGTGAGCACGACGGCCACGGTGTTGAACAGGACGTGCGCCAGGACCGCCCCGCCGATGCGTCCGGTCATCGCGACGAGCGTCCCCGTCAGCAGGCCGAGCACGAACGTCGTCACGAAGACCTCGAACCCCGCGACCGACGATGCGGGCGTGCTGATCGCCAGGTGCATCAGCGCGAACGCGAACGCGGTCACCAGCACGGCCAGGAACCGCGTGCGCGGCGTCAGCTCGGCCGACAGCCGGCGCTGCATGAGACCACGGAACACGATCTCCTCGAGCACCGGACTGACCAGGCACACCCCGATCGCCGAGACCACGAGCAGCAGCACGTCCGGCGTGCCGAGGGTCGGCTGCGGCGTCAGCCCGGTCACACCGAAGAACGCGACGGACAGCACGGCGTCGAGCCCGCGGCACACGATGAAGATGCCGATGGCCGCGACGGCGTCGGCCCACCCGAGCCCGAGCCGGCGCACCAGCAGTGCCGGAGAGGACCTCCGGAGCACCCACCCGACGCCGAGCACGAGCGGCACCCACACGGCCAGGTCGGCGACCAGCACCTGCGTGATCGGGGAGGGCAGACCCCCAGTCCGGGCGACGCCACCGACGACCCGGGACAGCAGCACGGCGACCAGGAGCGCGATCACGATGACCTGCAGGTCCCGCACCGCCGAGGAAGGGCGGGCGGCGGTCGGCGCGTCCGGTTCGGGCTGCATGTCGCCACCGTACGGGACGCAGAACGAGACTCGACGTCGCGCGACCCCGAGCGCGTCTCATCGGTGTGGCAGTATTTCCCTGCCGAACGCTGGGACGATCCCGGTCGACCTGCGACAGGGACTCTGCAGGGCGCGGCGACTTCCGGGGAAGGGTGCCGCGTGGAGCTACGCGACTACATAGCGGTCTTGCGCAAGGGATGGGTCTTCATCCTGGTGCTGGCACTGGTCGGGGTCGCGGCCGCTGCGGGCTTCTCGCTGGTGAAGAAGCCGGTCTACGCAGCATCCGCGCAGGTCTTCGTCTCCACGGAGACGTCCGGCAGCGCGAGCGACCTGGCGCAGGGCAACACGTTCACCCAGCAGCGCGTGCTGACGTACTCGAACCTGGTGTCGACGCCCATCGTCCTGTTGCCGGTCATCTCGTCGCTCAAGCTCGACATGAACGCCGATCAGCTCGCGACCATGGTGGCCGCGACGGCACCGACGAGCACCACCCTCATCTCCATCTCGGTGGAGGGCACCGACCCGGTGCAGGCCGCGAACATCGCGAACGCGACCTCGCAGAGCCTGACCAACGTCGTGCAGGACATCGAGGCCACCGACGCGAGCGGCAAGAGCACGGTCAAGCTGACCCGCGTCAAGCAGGCGGACGTCCCGAGCACCCCGGTCAGTCCGAACGTGCCCGTCAACGTCGCACTCGGCCTGCTCGTCGGGCTCGCACTCGGCATCGGGATCGCCGTGCTGCGCGAGACCCTGGACAACCGTGTCCGGACCGAGCTCGACGTCGAGAAGATCAGCGACAAGCCGGTCATCGGCGGGATCGCCTACGACGCCAAGGCCGCCGAGCGTCCGCTCATCGTGCAGGTCGACCCCCGCAGCCCCCGCGCCGAGTCCTTCCGGACGCTCCGCACGAACCTCCAGTTCCTCGACATCGGCACGGGCGCTCGGACCTTCGTCATGACGTCGTCGATGCAGTCCGAAGGCAAGAGCACGACCGTGGCGAACCTCGCGATCGCCCTGGACAGCGCCGGATTCCGGGTCATCCTGATCGACGCCGATCTGCGCCGCCCCCGCGTCGCCGAGTACATGGACGTCGAGGGCAACGCCGGCCTCACCGACGTGCTCATCGGTCGTGCCGACCTCGAGGACGTCGCACACCCGTGGGGGCGCGGCAAGCTCGTCGTCCTGCCCGCCGGACCGATCCCGCCGAACCCGTCGGAACTCCTCGGCTCGCGCGCGATGCAGGACCTGATCGAACGCCTCGAGCAGCAGTTCGACTACGTGCTGTTCGACGCGCCGCCGTTGCTCCCGGTGACCGACGCGGCGATCCTGGCGAAGAAGGCATCGGGCGCGATCATCGCGGTCGCGTCGGGGCACACCCACAAGGGGCAACTGGCGGCAGCCATCGCGTCGCTCGAGAACGTCGGCGCCCCGATCTCCGGCTTCGTCATCACCAAGATGCCCGTCAAGGGTCCCGGCGCCTACGGGTACGGCCGGTACGGGTACGGCTACGGCTACGGCCAGGACGACGGCGCCACCGCATCGGTGACGCCGCCGAAGCAACCCGGCAAGAAGCTCGGCGTGCTCCGGCGAGCCGGACGCTGAGCGGAGCCGCGACCATGACGACGCGCCGGGGGACCCGAAGCCTCGGCCGCGCACTGCCCCGAACCACACTCATCGTGGTGGCGGCCGTCGTGGTGGTGCTGGTCGCGATCGACGTCGTGCTCGTCTCCCTCGCCCTGGGGCGCACCGCGCCGGAGCGGAACGGACCTGCGGGCCCGATCCCCACGTTCACGAGCACACCCGACACGACCGAGACGCCGCGCGCGAGCGCGTCTACTGACGCAGACTCCGCATCCACCGCTCAGCGGGGGCGGCGTCTGTTGGCAGCCGTGGACGACCGGGAGGCATGGCGTGCGTCCGGCGGGTCGTGCGGCGGCCCCCGGCCGGTGCTGGAACACACCGTGAACGGCGGGTCGACGTGGGTCCCGGTGGGACTCGGGACGGATGTCGGATCGCTCATGGCGATCCGGGCCTCCAGTGCGGAGCTCTCGATCCTGGCGGGCGTCGGTGACGACTGCACCACGACGGCGCGGACCAGCACCGATGCGGGCGTGACGTGGAACGCGGGGACGCCCGGCGCCGCAGGCGCCGGGATCAGCACCGACGGTGTGGTGCTCGCGAGCGGGACGATCCAGGCCCCGTGCGCGGACCCGATCGAGGCGTTCCAGGGGGAGCGGACGTCGGTCGTGATCTGCGACGGCCAGCTCGAGTGGCGGGCCGGGACGGATGCATGGGTGGACGTGCCGATGGGCGGTGTGCGCTCGATCGCGGTCGACGGCGGCGAGTACACCCTGGCCCGCGTGGACGTGGCGTCCTGCTCCGGCGTGCAACTCGTGACCATGCCCGCGGCGGACGTGACCCCCAGCACCGCGGTCTCGCCGGTGGGCTGCGCCGACGGGGCGGACTCCGACGGCACCGTCACGATCGACCGTGCCGGACAGGACGTCTGGCTGTGGGACGGCGAGACGGTCAGAGTCTCGAGTGACGGCGGTGCGTCGTGGTGATGCGACCGTGACGGCGGACGCGCTCCGCGCACCGAGCGTGGTCGGGGCCCGCGACGAGTGGAGCCGCTCGTACTCGCGCCGGGTGCTCATCACGGATCTGCTGGCGCTGATCTGGGTGGTCTTCGGCGTGCAGATCGCCTGGCTGGGGATCGAGTCGAACCTCGCCACCAACACCGCGGACCTCCGGCTCAGCTACTCGGCCATCTCGATCGTCGTGATCGTGGTGTGGATGAGCGCGCTCGCCCTGTACGACACCCGCGGGGCGCGAGTCATCGGTGTCGGGAGCACGGAGTACCGCCTGGTCGCAGACTCCAGCGTCCGGGTGTTCGGACTGTTGGCGATCGCGGCGTTCCTGCTGCACGTCGACCTCGCCCGGGGGTACGTGCTCATCGCCTTTCCAATCGGGATCCTCGTGTTGCTGCTGTCGCGGTGGATGTGGCGGCAGTGGTTGGTTGCCCAGCGTCAGCAGGGTGCGTACTCGGCGACGGTGCTGCTGGTCGGTTCGCCGGCCAGCGTGCTGCACATCGGCCGCGAACTGGCTCGTTCACCCGAAGCCGGGTACCGCGTGGTGGGTGCCGTCGTGTCCTCCAACCACCGCGGGACGCTTGCGGGCTCGACGATCCGGAGCCACGGCGGGTTCGACGACGTGAGCTCCGCCTTGCGCGAGACCGGTGCCGACACCGTCGTGATCACGAGCTCCGACGACCTGCCGCCGGAGCGGGTCCGCGAACTCAGCTGGTCGCTCGAGCCCGGCCGGCAGCACCTGGTCGTCGCACCGAGCCTGACCGACATCGGAGGTCCGCGCATCCACACGCGGCCCGTGCAGGGGCTCCCGCTCATCCACGTCGAGACGCCGACGTACTCTGGGCGCAAGCTCTACACGAAGCGTGCCTTCGACCTGGTCGGTGCAGCGCTGCTCGTCATCGTCCTGTCGCCGCTGCTGCTCGTGCTGACGGTGCTGGTGAAGACCACCACACCGGGTCCGGTCTTCTTCCGCCAGGAGCGAGTCGGACTGAACGGCGGCACCTTCCGGATGATCAAGTTCCGATCGATGGTCGTCGATGCCGAAGATCGCCTGCAGGAGCTCAGCGCCCTGGACCGGGCGGAGGGCAACGACGTCCTGTTCAAGATGCGGAACGATCCCCGCGTCACCCGGATCGGCGGTTTCATGCGGCGATACAGCCTCGACGAGGTGCCGCAGCTGTTCAACGTCCTCGCCGGCAGCATGTCGCTCGTCGGTCCGCGTCCTCCGCTCGCCCGCGAGGTCGCGCGCTACGACACCCACGTCCACCGTCGGTTCCTGGTGAAGCCGGGCATGACGGGTCTGTGGCAGGTCAGCGGTCGGTCCGACCTGTCGTGGGAGGATTCGGTGCGGTTGGACCTGTACTACGTGGAAAACTGGTCGATCCTCGGGGACCTCGTGGTGCTGTGGCGGACGCTTAAGGCGATCTCGGCTAGCCGAGGTGCGTACTAGATGGGCGCTCGAGATCGATCAGGTGACGATGATTCGCGCGGACGAGGCGGCCGTGACACGGTGCTTGCCGCTCCGCGCGTCCGCACTGCCGGCGTGCCGTTGGTGGCGCGACCTGCACCGGAGGTCATCGATGGTCTCCGTCGGTGTGCTTCCGGTCTGCGGGGCCCCGGAATCCCGGTCCACTTCGTCAACGCTTACACGGTGTCGCTGACCTCCGAAGCCCGCTACCTCGAGCTTTTCCAGTCGGGGGGACTGAACATCGCCGACGGGACCCCACTCGCTTGGATCGCCCGTCGCAGAGCGCCTGACGTCGCACACCTGCGTGGGCCGGACGCGTTCCGCGAGTTGCTCGCGTCCGATCCGAGGCACGGTCTGCGGCACTTCCTCCTGGGCGGAACCGAGGAATCTCTCGAACGGCTCAGACTCGCCGTGGCACGCGACTACCCCGACACGACGGTCGTCGGATCATTCAGCCCGCCGTTCCGGCCCCTGGGGCAGGCGGATCACGACGAGATCGACGTCCTGATCAAGGACGCTGGCGCGAACGTGGTCTGGGTCGGCATCGGGACCCCGAAGCAGGATTACGAGACGGTCCGCCTCGCGAAGGTGCACCCCGCGGTCGTCCTCGCCGTCGGCGCGGCGTTCAACTTCGTTTCCGGCGAGGTCGTCGAGGCACCGCTCCTGTGGCGTCGGACCGGACTCGAGTGGCTCTACCGGCTGGCTCGCGAGCCCCGGCGTCTCTGGGGACGGTACGTTTTCGGCAACATCACCTTCCTGTTCCTCGTGGGGAGGCGACGGCGTGGTTGAGCACACCGTGGTCGACGTGATCGTGATCAGCCAGGTGCCGCCGCCCGTGCACGGTTCGACGGTCATGACCAAGACCTTCCTGGAGATGCTGCGCACGACCGGACGACGGAGCCGACTCGTGGACCGGCGCTTCAGCAAGTCCGTCGACGAGATCGGCACGGCCAGTTTTCGAAAGGTACTCGGCGCGTTCTCGCTCCTGGGTCGACTGTGGCTGGCCCTTCGCCGCAGCCCGAGCGCTGACGTTGTGTTCTTCACCACGAACCGGCCACCGTCGTTCTGGGTCGACGTCGCCATGAGCGTCGTGCTCCGGGCGTTGCGCCGTCGCTACATCGCCTACGTCCACACATCTGGGTACGCGGACCTGGCCGGTGCGGGCACGGCACAGCGCCGCGGCGTGAGGCTGCTGCTCGGGGGAGCCGCATCGGTCGTCGTGCTCGGCACTTCGATGCGTGCGGACGTCGAGCGGTTCAACGGCACGGTCCGCACCATCCCGAACACCGTGGCCGAGTCGATGCCGCCTGCGGTTCCAGCGGCTGCCGCTCCGTCGATCGTGTTCGTCTCGAACCTGATCCCGGGCAAGGGCGCGGACGAATTCATGCGCATCGCCAACCGGTGTCTCCGGGACGTACCCGCTGCACGTGCGGTCGTCGTGGGGCGTGCGCCGACCACCGAGTACGAGGACGAGTTGCGGGCCATCCTGGAACCCGACGTCCGAACTCGCGTCATGTTCGCCGGCCCTCTGTTCGACGCTGATCGCGATGCCGTCGTCGCGTCGGCGTCCGTGCTCGTGTTCCCGAGCAGCTACCGGTACGAGGCCCAACCGCTGACCGTGTTGGAAGCGCTCCGGCTGGGTGTCCCCGTCGTGGCCTACGCAGTGGGAGGACTGGGAGATGTCATCGACGACGACGTCAACGGTTACCTCGTGGAGACGCGGGATCGGGAGGCTGCGGCCGATCGATGCCGCTCGATCATGACGTCGCCGGACCTCCGGACGCGACTGGGAGCCGGTGCTCGGGCAGTGTCCGAGGAACGTTTCACTCCCGCTCGGTACGCCGCTGCTTGGTCCGACCTCCTCGAAAGACGTGACTGACATGGCGGGTCGGCGCTTCGCGATCGTGCAGGAGTACGTGCCCGCCTACCGGGTACCCCTGTTCACCCAGCTGGCTGCGGCGGTGGCGGCCGACGGCGACGAGCTGCTGGTCTTCGCAGGCGACCCTGCCGGTGCGTTGGCGGAACGGCGGGACGGCGTCCAGAGCAGCCCCTGGCTCCGGACCATCCGGCAGCGTGAGTTCAGGATCTTCGGCCGACGACTGGTACTGCGAGCGTTGCCCCGAGCTGTCTGGAGCGCCGACCTGATCGTGGTGGAGCAAGCACGTCGCAACACGGACGTCCCGTTCCTCCTGGCCTGGCCCAGAACCGCGCGGAAGACAGCTTTGTGGGGACACGGCGCTGACGTCGTCAAAATCCCTTCGCGTCTCGAGCGGCGCTACAGCCGCTTGCTGCTCCGGCGCGCCGCGTGGCTCTTCGCCTACACGCAGGCAGGAGCGGACCGGGCTGTGGACGCCGGGATCAACCGTCAGCGGACAACCGTCCTCTGGAACAGCATCGACACCCGAAGACTCCGCCAGGATCTCGATGCGGTGGGACCAGGTCGAGCAGGCGTGTCACCGCGGGCTGCCTTCATCGGAGGCCTCGATTCCAGCAAACGGATCGAGGATCTCATATCCATCGGAGAGGCTGCACACGGACTCGATCCTGGATTCCGCCTCGTCATCGGCGGGGACGGGGAACTCCGCGGCATCGTCGAGGCGGCTGCGGAACGGTTCTCCTGGATCGACCACCGTGGCTCCGTGGCCGGGACCGACAAGGCCGCACTGCTGCAGGAGAGCGATCTGCTCCTGATACCCGGTCGTGTCGGTCTCGCTGCCATCGACAGCCTGGCGGCGGGACGGCCGATCGTGACGCTCTCGACGTCTCTCCACGGGCCCGAGTTCGAGTACCTTGAGCCGGGAGTCACCTGCGTCGTCACCGACGGTGTCCACGATGCAGCGCGGGCCCTGGTCGGGCTCTTCCACGATCGGACCGCACTCGACGCGATGCAAGCACGGTGTCGGGAAGCCTCCCAGAACTACTCCATCGAGCACACGGTGCGCCGGTTCCACGATGGATTGAACGCAGCGATCGAGGATGACCATGAATGAGTTGCACGTGATCGTGGCGAGCCACAACCGCGCCGCCACCACGCATCGCGCCCTGTCCTCGCTCGACGTCGCGGCTGCGGAAGCGGACCTGTCGTACGACGTGACCTTGTTCGACGACGGCTCGACCGATGAGACCGTCGCCGTGGCCACTGCCGCTGTCAAGAACCTCACGGTCCTCCGCGGAGACGGGTCAGCGTTCTGGGCACGTTCGATGGCCGCGGCCGAAGACGAGGTCCTCTCCCGTGATGACGTGCACGACGGCGATTGGTTGCTGTGGTTCAACGACGACGTCGTCCTTGCGCCGTCAGGTCTCAGGAACATGGTCGCGGCAGCATCCGCCTTGCCTGTCGGCGTCCTCGTGGGCAGCACCGTCGATGGTGTTTCGGGTCTGTTGACCTACGGCGGCCTGCGAAGGAGCGGGGTCCACCCGCTCGCCTTCGACCTCGTCGAACCACCAGCTGCTCCCGATGAGGGAGCGAAGGTGGACGCCTTCAACGGGAACGTGGTGCTGATGCCGGTGCACGTTGCTCGAACGGTCGGCGCGATCGACGGTGCCTTCAGTCATGCGTTCGCAGATGTCGACTACGGATCACGAGCGGTTGCGAAGGGTGTTCCGATCATCGTTGCCGGGGGCGTGGTCGGCTTCTGCAGCAGGAACCCGACCGTCTCGCACAGCTCCGCGGTAGCTGCCTGGCGTGCTTACACCGGGCGCAAGGGGGCCGGTAATCCACGCGCCCTCCGCCGGTACCTCCGTCGACACAGCCCTCGCTCCTGGTGGTTCTTCTTCGCGTCGTCGTACGGTCTGTGGTGGATGCGCACCATCAGGCGCTCCCTGCGACCGAGGAGGGTGAGACCTTGACCACGCTGCTCTTCCTGGTCGTTGCGGTCATTCTCCTCTCCATCGCTGTCGGCCTCGTCCGGATGCACCCGCGGATTGTCTACTGGGTGGTCTCCCTCTACGCGGTCACCGCCTGGGAATACCCCAACTTCGGGACCATCGGGACGTATGGGGGGACGACCATCACGCTCGGGGACGGACTGGCTGTCGCACTGGTGGTCGCAGGGGTCCTCGACGCGCGCACGGCGCTCCGGCGTTTCCGGCCTCCTGCGCTCATCGCGGGAGCGCTGGTCATCGTGCTCCTCGCAGCTGCTCTCGCCCGGGGGATCGAGCAGTACGGTCTCGGCGCAGCAGTGAACGAATCCCGTGCCTTCCTCTACGTCCTCGGGATCCTCTTCTGGGCCGTCACCCGCCCATGGCCAACCGGCGAGATCGCGTACGCGCAGAAGTTCTTCGTGGTCGTACAAGGCGTCGGGTTGTGTGTCGTGGCCACTTACCACGTCATCCGCTACGGACTCGGGGGGACTGCCGACTTCGTCCTGGTCAACGGCGAACTCAACCAGACCGGTCGTCCGCTGGTCTCCGGACAGGCGCTGCTCCTCACGCTCTGCGCGATCCTGGCGTTGCGCGTGTGGCATCAGGGAGGGCAGACCCGTTACCTGACACTCTCGGGTCTCTTCGTCGTGTTCGTGATCATCAGCCAGCAGCGCACGGTCTGGGTGACCGCGATCGTGCTCGCGTTGCTGCTCCTGGCGCGTGGGCCCCGGAGCCTCCGGACCAAGCTGGTCGTGCTCGTCGGCGTGTGCCTCGTCGGCGGGGTCCTCGTCGTGGCCGCGCAGTCGTCGATGAGCAGCATCATCGACGAGTTCGCCGGTTCGGCGTCGAACACGGGGACGTACTCCGCGCGCTTGACGAGCTGGCTGGGGTTGATCGCCGAATCGGTCCAAGAAGGCCCGTTGACCGTGCTGTTCGGAGCCCCGTTCGGGCACGGGTACGCGAGGTTCGAAGGCGTCGGGAGGTGGGTCGTCTTCGCGCCGCACAACTGGTACGTGACGGTGTACCTCAGGGAAGGTCTGGTCGGGCTCGGCGCCATGTTGGTCATTTTCCTGCCCCGGGTGGTTGCGGGCCTCCGTTCGCACCGCGATGTGTTCCTCGAGTGCATCCTGGTGTGCTTCCTCCTGTACGGGTGGACCTACTCGTGGCAGTGGTGGACCTGTCTGCCCCTGGCACTCGCCTTCCTCGACCGAGCCTTCCCCGCACTGGCCGAGCCGGTCTCCGTTCCGGCGACCGCTTCCCGCCGGTTGCAGGAGATTCGTTAGTGGACGGGCTACGGGTACTGCACCTGCTCGGTGAGCTCAGGCCGAGCGGCATGGAGCGGATGCTCGTGTCCGGGGCCCCCGGCTTCGCTGCCCTGGCCGTGCATGGCCACGTCCTCGGCGTGGGGACCGACCACCCGTTCGCCGAGGAGATCAGGCGCGCCGGGTACTCCGTCACGACCACCGATCACCCCGCACACACCTCACCCGGGCGTCGGGTCTTGCGTCGGGTCGTCTCGGCATTCCGTCCCGATGTCATCCACATCCACACGGAACGGCGGTACTTGCAAACGGTCTTCTCCGTTCGCAAGGTCGACCGACGCGTGCCCGTCGTGCGCACCGTCCACAACGTGTTCGACGCGCACGGCCGATGGTTCGCGAGTCGGCTCCTGCAGGCGCTGATCGGCGACCGCGCACTGAGCGCGTTGATCGTCCCGAGCCCGGACGTCGCGCGCAACGAGAAGCGGTTCGGCCGGGATCCGCAGGTGATCTTCAACTGGGTGGAGGACCGCTTCTTCGAACTCGCCGGGAGCCGTTCCGGAGCCGGTCCGGACACGACGGGGCCGGTCGTACTGGTCGGGAACTGCTCGCGCATCAAGAGCCACGGAGTCGCCCTCGAAGCGGCGCTGCTCGGGAACCTGCGCGTCGCCCACATCGGTTCCGAGGAGCATGCCGAACCCGCGGAGCGAGCGATCCTGGACCGTCTCCAGCGCAACGGCCTCCTGGTCGCCCGTGGAGTCGCCGATCCGGCGGATGCGCTCCTTGCTGGAAGGGTGTTCGCCATGCCGAGTCGCCACGAAGGGATGCCCGTCGCCCTGGCCGAGGCGCTCGTCGTCGGGATGCCAGCGGTGGTGGCGGATGTTCCTGGGCTGCGCTGGGCGACCGGTGAGCCAGGTGTTGTGGCCCTTGCGAGCCGGGAACCGGCTGTGTGGCTCGATGCGTTGCGTGGCGTCGCTGTCAGCGTGAGCGCTCCTACCATCGACTTTCGGGCGCGCCGAGGCACCGCCGAGTACGCAGCGGTGTACCGCGCTGCGGTGGAACGACGATGAGGGGGCAGCGCGTGATCCGACGAGTTCTGGAAACGATCCGGCGGCGTCGCTGGCTTCTAACGCTGCCGCCGACGGTCACGTGGAGCGAGACCGCGACGCTCGGCGAGCGGGTCAGGATCTGGGCGCCCAGATCACTCACGATCGGTGATGACGTCCACATCGGCTCCGATGTCCGGATCGAAGTGGACGGTTCCATCGGAGACCACGTCCTCATCGCGAACCGCGCTGCGATCGTGGGGCGACGCGACCACGACATGACCATCGCAGGGGTGCCGATCACCGAGAGCCCGTGGGTGGGCAATGACAGTTCGCTCAGCGAACCCACGACGATCGGGAGCGACGTCTGGGTGGGGTTCGGCGCCATCATCCTGTCCGGCGTTTCCGTCGGCGACAGCGCTGTGATCGCGGCCGGTTCCGTGGTGACCCGAGATGTGCCGCCGAACGCCATCGTCGCTGGAAACCCGGCGAAGAGGATCGGACAGCGCTTCGGTGAAGCGGTCTTGGCGGAGCACTGGGCGGCGCTGCGCCGCGCTGGCATCCGACTGAGCGGCCCCACGAGGGGCGAGGCCGAGGATGGTTGAGCGTGCTCCGCGGGTCTTCTACGTCCCGAACGAGTTCGGTGGATTCCTGCAGCTCGGCTTCCGCGACCCGCTCCAGGCGCTCGCGAAGACCGGTGCGATCGCAGCCCTCGAGACGTTCAGTGTCCTGAACGCCATCCGGAGCGGAGAAGATCCAGAGCGCTCTCGCGACGAGCTCGTCCGTCGCGTGCGGGAGTTCCGTCCGGACATCCTCTTGATGCAGCACCTTGGCCACACTGGTCTGCGTCGGCATCACTTCGCGGCGCTGCGAGAAGCGTGCGTGTCGGACTTCATCTACCACGAAGCCGACCCGTACTCGCGGTTCCTGCACCCTCTTCCGCCCGAGGCCCGGAACGCGGGGCGCGCAGCCGACGTCGTCTTCACCGTGGGCAAGGGCGTCTTCAGGGACAACTTCCGGCGAGCCGGTAGCCGCGACGTCCGCTGGGTTCCGTCTGCGTACGAACCGGGGCGATCCGAGAACTTCGATCGCGCAATCCGGACGGGCCGCCCGTACGACGTGGTCATCGTGGCGAACAAGAACCGTCCCCGACTGCGTGGGCTGCCGAACTGGCGCGATCGCATCCGGTTCGTCGAGCTCATGCAGGAGCACTTCGGAGGCCGCCTCGCTGTCTTCGGACGGGGATGGGATGGTCCCACCGCGAAGGGGCCAGTGCCTTTCGAGGAGCAGGACAGCGCCATCACATCGGGATGGATCAGTGCGAACTGGGATCACTTCGCGGACGAAGACTCCTACTTCTCGAACCGCCTGCCGATCTCGCTGGCCGCCGGATCGATCCACGCAACGACCGATCACCTCGGCTACGACGGGGTGTTCGGGCCCGCGACCGGGGAGTTCCTGCTCCGCGGTTCGAGTCCGGAGGCGCTCGTAGAGGAGATCGACCGTGTGCTCGCGAATACGTCCGTCGACGAGCGGCTCGCTGCCATCACGGCTGGACGCCGGTTCGCGGCCGAGCACTTCCGTCAGGATGACCTCATGGTGCACATGGTGAACTGGCGCTCGCAGTGGATCGATCCGGTGGCCGCGCGGTCCGTGTGGCCACGGCACGGGGGCGGGCACCGATGACCCTGGCGCCGCTCCGGACTCTCCCGCTCCGCGCTTCCCTCCGGCTCGAGCGGGAGCAGAACGCCCGTGACCTCCGGCGCGGGCCGCAACAGCAGGCATCGGACACGTGGCTTCCGCCGGAGAAACTCGCGGGCCTGCGGGTGCGGATCGACCCGTACCCAGACCTCGGCCATCAGCTGTCCACCTGGATCGCGGGGTACCTGTGGGCCCGTGACCTCGGCGTCCCGTACTTCGGTGGCGACGTGTCGAAGGACACGAAGGGACTCCTCGACCTCTCGGTGCTGACCTCCGAACCGCCCGCCGGACCCACAACCGAGCGGCGCCTCGCAGCGACGGGGTTCGAGAACGAGACGTGGTCGCTTCCGGCGCTGCAGCAGTCGGTGACCCGTGCGTCGACCAGATCTGCGCGGCCCTGGACCGGGCGGATGGCGCTCGACCAGCGCCGATGGGATCAGACCCCGATCGCGGGACCGCTGCGCCGAGCGGTACTCGCCGGCTACCTCGGAGCAGACCTGCTGCAGGCCGAAGCCGACGCGGAATACGTCGCCATCCATGCGCGGCGTGGAGACATCGGTCCGGTGACGCACCCGGACCGTTGGATCGACGTAGACTTCTACGAGCGCCTGATCGCGGAGATCCGGACCGTGCCGCAGTTCCGGACCGCGCCCATCAGGCTCTACACGTCCGGAGACGCAGCTGATCTCCGTGGCTTGGAGCAGCTCGGAGTGGTCATCAAGGACACCGGCGGCCGCGATCGCGACTTCGTCGAGATCGCGGCCGCGCGACTCGTCGTGGCCGCGCCGAGCTCCTTCGGGTTCCTGGCCGCCCTCGTTTCGCGATCTCCGGTCGTTGCGAGAGTCCCTTGGTGGCACCACATTCCCGACACCGGTCGGTGGCTTGCTTACCAGGCGGGCCGTGGACTCGACACCAGGCGGCTGGAGCAGCTCGCCGCCGGAAGTTCTTCGTGACCTCGAACGGCCGCCGGCTCGTCGCAGGCGCATCGTGGGTCTACGGGCTCCAGCTCCTGACCATCGTCGTCCAACTCGGGTACGCGGCTCTGACCTCTCGGCTCGCTGACCCTGCGGTCTTCGGCGCCTACAGCGTCGCGCTCTCGATCGCAGCCCTCGTCAACTTGCTGGGTTCCGGCGGGTTGTCCCAAACTGCCGCGCGAGCTCCGAACGCGGATCGAGCGTCGACGCGCCCCCTGGCCACGTACGCCCTGCTCCTCGGCGGTGGAGCCGCGGTGTTCACCCTGCTCACAGCAGAACTGTGGAGTGCCGTCTGGGCCGCCCCTCAGGCCGCCGGTGCCGTCCGTCTGCTCGCGCTGAGCGCAGCCGTCATGCCGTTCCTCAGTTTGAGCACCGGCCTCCTGCGTCGCCAGGGCATGTTCCGGGAGATGGCGATCGCGACGTTCGGGGCGAACGTGGCTGGCATGGTCTTCGGTCTCGTCGCCGTGTTGATCTTCCGCAGCCCGGAGTCGCTTGCCGTCTCCGCGATCGTCGGGCAGTGGGGGACCCTGGCGTGGGCCGCGAGTCGCCTGCGTGGGGGACTCGTTCCCGGACGCTTGGCGCTCCGCTCGGACAACGTCCGCTTCAGCACGAAGCTGGTGGCCGTCTCGGTGTTCCAGTACATATCGGGGAACGCACCGCGATGGAGTGTCAGCCACTTCATCGGCGCGGGGGTGCTCGGGGCCTGGAACCGCGCCGATGTCCTCTCCACCGTTCCGTTCGCCCAACTGCAGAACGCGCTGCTACAGGTGATCTACCCGGAGTTCCGCCGTTACCCGGTCGGGACGAGCGAGGCACGATCGGCTTGGCTTGACATGCTCAGCCTCATCGCCTGGTTGACGCTCCCGCTCGGAGCGGTGATCGCCGGCATCGGCCCGCAACTCGTGCACATCGCGCTGGGGCCGGGGTGGGGACTCGCCGCTCAGATACTCCCGCTCCTCGCGCTGCTCGGAGCTGTCCAGCCGTTGATGGTGCTCTTGGCGGGGGCGCTCGAGTCGGCGTCGTTCTTCCGTGCGATCTGGGCCGCCGAGGCCGTGGCGTTTCTCGTGAGCGCGATCGGAGTCGTCATGGTCGCCACTCGGCATGACTACGTGTTCGCTCTGCTGGCCCTCATCGGCGCGACGGTCGGTCGGCACTTCGTCCACATCGCACAAGCCCGGCGGGTGGGAGCGGTCCGCCTGTCCGAACTCCTCAGGGGCTACGCGCAACCCGTCGTCTTCGCGGTCGTGCTCTACGGCTCGCTGCTGGCGCTCGCCGCCGGGGGGGCGTCGGTCGCGAGCGTCCCAGCAGGGATCATCGGCCTGGTAGCCCTCGTCACGTGGGTCCTCGTCGCACGAAGCGCGTTGCCGCCGCTCAAGATCCTCCGTCGTCGTGGGATCCTCGGACAGCGAGCTGGCGAAGCGTGACCACCTACACCGTCGCAGGCCTGCTATCCGGCAGCAGAGACGCCTATGCTCCTCACATCACGACGGAAGGTCGGCGGTGAAACCGGTATTCCTCGTCTACACGTTCCAAGACGCCGAACACTTGGGCGAGCTCGTGAACGCGCTCGGCCCACACCGAGTCTTCGTCCATGTGGATGCCAAGGTGGACGTCGGAGATTTCGAGGCGGCCCTGGAACGCACTGGAAACGCTGTCCTCCTCGATGACCGTGTGCAGGTCAACTGGGGCGGCTACTCGCAAGTCCGCGCGATCCGGGCGCTCGTGCAGAAGGCACTCGAGTTCGCTGACGATGACGACTACCTCGTGCTGCTGTCCGGGTCGGACTACCCGCTGCGGGCGGTCGATGAGTTGCTCGAGCACCTCCGGTCCGATCCCGGGCGGCAGTACCTGCGTGCGTTCGAGATATCGAGCAGTGAGCAGAAGTACCGTCGCCAGGTCGACCGCCGACACCATCGGGACTTGTCGTTCCTGTCCAAACGGACTGGGAACAGGATGCTCCGAAGAGTCCGCAACGCCGTGATCAAGGTGCTCGACGGGCCGCTGAGCCTGCGGCACGCACCGGTGCCTCCTACGGGGATGAAGATCGGACACGGTGGGACGCACTTCGCGGTGACCGCGGCGTGCATGCGCGCCATGGAAGCGATCGTGACTCCCGAGGTCGAGCGCTACTTCGAGGCGGTCTTCTGTCCGGAGGAGAAGTTCTACCACTCGTTGGTCATGCGCACGCGGTTCTCCACCGCAACCCCCGCCGGAGGATTCGAGCCGTACGTCGGACCTGGCAACTGGCGGTACGCCAACCTCCACCTGATCGATCCGACGCTCGTCAGGGTGTTCACGATCGATGATTGGCCGGAGATCGTTGCCAGCCCGCAGTTCTTCATCCGGAAGATCGTTTCCGGGCCGAGTACGAGTCTCCGGACGAAACTGAACGTCGAGCGGCTTCGCCCGGCACCACTGAAGTAGAGCAGACGAGAAAAGGGATACATTGCAGAAGAAGGCCCTGATCACCGGGATCACCGGACAGGACGGCTCGTACCTGGCTGAGCTGCTGCTCCGCAAGGGGTACGAGGTGCATGGCCTGATCCGTCGCGCCTCGACGTTCAACACCTCGCGGATCGACCACCTCTACGTCGATCCGCACGAGTCGGGCGCGAAGCTGTTCCTGCACTACGGGGACCTCGGCGACGGTGCACGACTCGTCAGCCTCCTCAGCGAACTGAAGCCGGACGAGGTCTACAACCTCGCGGCGCAATCACACGTGCGGGTGTCGTTCGACGAGCCGGAACACACAGGTGACGTGACGGGTGTGGGCACGATGCGCATGCTCGAGGCGGTCCGGGTGTCCGGCATCCACACGCGCTTCTACCAGGCATCCTCCTCCGAGATGTTCGGGGCGACACCGCCGCCGCAGAACGAGGAGACGCCGTTCTGGCCCCGCTCCCCGTATGGGGCAGCGAAGGTCTACAGCTACTGGGTGACCCGGAACTACCGCGAGGCGTACGGCATGTTCGCGGTGAACGGCATCCTGTTCAACCACGAGTCGCCGCGACGTGGTGAGACGTTCGTCACCCGGAAGATCACCCGTGCGGTCGCGCGGATCAAGGCAGGACTCGAGGACCACGTGTACCTCGGCAACCTCGACTCCGTCCGCGACTGGGGGTACGCCGCCGAGTACGTCGAGGGCATGTGGCGGATGCTGCAGGTCGACGAGCCGGACGACTTCGTCCTGGCGACCGGCGGTGACTTCACGGTCAAGGACTTCCTGACGACCGCGTTCTCCCACGCAGGCCTGAACTGGGAAGACCACGTGCGCTTCGACGAGCGGTACCTACGACCGAGCGAGGTGGATGCGCTGGTCGGTGACGCGTCGAAGGCCAAGGAGAAGCTCGGCTGGGAGGCGACGGTCGACACCGCCGAACTGGCGAGGATCATGGTGGACGCGGACATCGCCGCCCTCGAGCACGAGGGCAGCCCGTGGATCGACACCGTCCGACTCGAGAGCTGGGGATCCTGATGACCACGACCGACTTCACTCCCGGTCCGATCAACCGAGCGGACCGCGTCTACGTCGCGGGACACCGCGGTTTGGTGGGCTCGGCGGTCTGGCGCAAGCTCGAGTCGGAGGGCTTCACCGACATGGTCGGGCGGAGCTCCTCCGAGCTGGACCTGAAGGACCGCGGCGCCGTGTTCGCCTTCTTCGCCGAGCAGCAGCCGAAGCACGTCGTACTAGCGGCAGCCAAGGTCGGCGGGATCATGGCGAACAACACCTACCCGCACGACTTCCTGAGCGAGAACCTGCAGATACAGGTCAACGTGATGGACGCGGCTGTGGAGCACGGCGTCGAGCGGCTCGTCTTCCTCGGGTCGTCGTGCATCTACCCGAAGATGGCCGAACAGCCGATCCACGAGGACGCGCTCCTCACCGGGCACCTCGAGCCCACCAACGACGCGTACGCGATCGCCAAGATCGCTGGCATCCTGCAGGTGCAGGCCGTCCGGCGGCAATTCGGGCGCCCGTGGATATCGGCCATGCCGACGAACCTCTACGGCCCGGGCGACAACTTCTCGCCTACCGGTTCGCACGTCCTGCCGGCCCTCATCCGCCGGTACGACGAAGCGGCACGAACGGGTGCGGCGCGCGTCGAGAACTGGGGGACGGGCTCGCCCCGTCGGGAGTTCCTGCACGTCGACGACATGGCGGCGGCGGTCTTCCACCTGATGGAGCACTACGACGGTCCGGACCAGGTCAACGTCGGGACCGGGTCCGACGTCACCATCAAGGAGATCGCCGAGACGATCGGCAGGATCGTCGGCTTCGAAGGCGAGACGGTCTGGGACACAACCAAGCCGGACGGCACGCCGCAGAAGCTGCTCGACGTATCCAAGCTCGCGGATGCCGGCTGGACTGCGCAGATCGGCCTCGAGGACGGTCTGCGGAGCACCATCGACTGGTACCGCGAACACGTGGACACCGTGCGTCAGTGACGTGGGCTGGACACGGGGAACCGTAGGATCGCGTCATGTCCGACCTGCCCGAGTCGCGACGCACTGCAGCACACCGGGGATCCAGGGCCCGGATCGTCTTGTGGATCGTCCTCGCCCTCGTCCTGCTGCTCATCCTCGCCGTCGCCTGGGTGGGAGTGCGTGGTGCGCTCGCGAAGGGACACCTCGAACGAGCGGTCGGTGACGTCGACACACTGCGCTCCCAACTCACCGGTGGCGACACCGCCGCCGCGCAGAAGACCGCGAAGCACCTGGAGCGTGAAGCGGGGGCAGCTCGTTCGTTGACGGGTGATCCGATCTGGGGGGCCTCGCAGAACGTCCCGTTCTTCGGGGCCAACCTGCGTGCAGTCCGCCAGGTCTCCGTCGTCGTGGACGATGTTGCCCGGAACGCGGTGACCCCGGTCGCCGACGTCATCGGCGGTCTCGGAACCGACTCGTTCGCGCCGAAGAACGGCAAGGTCGACCTGCAGCCGATCGTGGACGCGCAGCCGGCCGTCGCGAAGGCGACGACGACCCTGGCACGGGCTGACCGCGATGCGGACGCGATCGACACGAGTGACACGTTGTCCCCGGTGACGACCGCGGTTGCCGAGCTACGGAACGCGTTGTCGTCCGCTTCTGCGCAGGTGACCACCGCGAACCGGGTCGTGCAGCTCGCGCCGGCGATGCTGGGCAACGACGGTGAACGGAACTACCTGCTGTTGTTCCAGAACAACGCCGAGTTGCGCGCGGGTGGCGGGATCCCGGGTGCCGTGGCGCTCCTCCAGACCGATGACGGTGCCATTCACCTGCAGAACCAGACGTCCGGTGGCTCGTTCGGTCCGTACGCGCAGCCGATCCTGCCGCTGACCCCGGACACGACTGGTCTGTACGGCAGCATCACCGGGAAGTACATGCAGGACGTCACCCTGACCCCGCGTTTCGACGTCTCGGCGAAGCTCGCTCGGGCCATGTGGAAGCAGAAGTTCGGCGAACAGGTCGACGGCGTGCTGGCGATGGACCCGGTGACGCTGAGCTACATCCTCGAGGCCACCGGCCCGGTGAAACTGCCGACCGGAGACACCTTGACGTCGGACAACGCGGTCAAGCTCCTACTGAGCGACGTGTACGCGAGGTACCCGGACCCGGTCGTGCAGGACGCCTTCTTCGCCTCCGCCGCCAGCGCGGTGTTCGACAAGGTCGCGAGTGGTGACTTCGACCCCCAGCAGTTCGTCTCCGCCCTGAGCCAGAGCTCCGGCGAGGACCGACTGCGCCTGTGGAGCGCGGACCGGGCCGAGCAGCGCCGCATCAGCGGTACCGCTGTGGCCGGCGAACTCCCGACCGAGTCGGCGTCGTCACGAGAGTTCGCGGTGTACCTGAACGACGGCACCGGCTCGAAGATGGACTACTACCTCGAGAAGACCGTGTCAGTCGGCAGCTCAGTGTGCCGGAAAGACGGTCGTCCCACGTCGGTCGTCGAGGTCACCATCAAGAACACTGCACCCGCCGACGCCGCGACGAGCTTGCCCGAGTACGTCACGGGTGGCGGCGACTTCGGTGTGGAGCCGGGCAAGATCAAGACCCTGATCGCGACCTACGCGCCCGAGGGCGCGATCTTCCTCGGCGCAACCAAGGACGGCAAGACGACCGCGGTGCAGACGGCGACGGATGGCGGACACCCCGTGGCGCAGTTGCAGACGCTGCTCGCACCGGGCCAGAGCCTGACCTACCGCGTTGCCTTCCTCGGCGAGAGCAAGTACGCGAAAGCCCCCGTGCAGGCGAGCTCCACCCCGGGTGTCCGCCAGTCCGAGGCCAGGCCGATCGCGTTCGAGTGTGACCAGCCTCTCGCCGCCGGGTGAGCCCGCCGTCCCGTTAACGCGGATCGGGCGCCCCCACTCCGGGGGTGATCGATCGCGGCTGTCCGACGTCACAGGCTGGTGATGCGGTGGTCAGGATTCGTGGGGGTTCGGCTGAATGTTCGCCTGACCTGGGATTTCCTCGTCGGATTCAGCCCGATGGCATCATGACGGCGACTCGGTCGCGCGCTCGTCTGGAATGAACACATGACGACCAATGACCGAAATCCACGCCATCTGGTACCGAGCTGTGAAACTCCGGTAGATTGAGACAACTTCGCCATCACAACCGCCAGTTTCTTGGCCGGGGACAACCACGGGCGGATCAGCGGGCTCTGGGTGTCAGGGTCTGGATCTTCAGATCTTTAGGGGAACCACATGAAGAAGCTCATCGCTGCGGTGGTGCTGGCTGGGGCCGCACTGCTCGCCACGCCGACCGTCGCCAACGCCGCCGGTTACACGCCTGACTCCGACGTCTCCGTCTCCGGCACCGCCGTTGCCGGTGGTACCGCCTCCGTGAACTTCACCGAGGGTGCGTTCCAGGACAACGAGACCGTCAACGTCCAGGTCACCGGTGCCGGTGCGGTCACGCTCGGCGCGCTGCCGACCACGACCGTCTCGAAGACCTACACCGCTGCCTCCGACGGTTCACTCGCCGTCAAGGTCACCTTCCCGAAGGGCGCTTCGGGTACCTACAACCTGACCGCCACCGGCGCGACCTCGGGTGTCGTCGGCTTCGCCGCCTTCACCGTCGCCCCGGCTGACGCTGCTGCTGCTGTCCCGGCTGCGGGTGCTGGCTCCGGCACCGACGGCACCCTCGCCTTCACCGGTTCGACCGTGTCCGCCCTGGCCCTCTGGGTCGCCGGTGGCGCAGTCGTCCTCGGTGGTGGCCTGCTGCTGGTCCGCGGCTCGGTCCGTCGCCAGCGCGAGTCCGTCTGAGACTCGAGCCTCTGAAGGAAGCCCCCGGAGCGCATCGCTCCGGGGGCTTCGTCGTGTCCGCGCGTCAGTGACGCCGGCGGTGTGCCGCCCACGCGAGCGCGAGGACGCCCAGGACGGCTCCGATGACCGCTCCCAGGCCGTTCGCCAGGACGTCGGCCACTGATGCGGTGCGCGCGGGCAGGAAGAGCGCCTGGCCGGCCTCGATGCCGACGCTGACGACCAGGCCCACAGCCCCACCGGCCCACCACCAGCGAGCGCCCGCGAGCAGGACCACGAGCAGGCCCAACGGGACGAAGAAGACCACGTTCGACAGCGACTCGACCGTGCCGTAGCCGAACCAGTCGGGGGCCCCGTGCCGATGGGCGATCG
Organism: Curtobacterium sp. PhB142; assembly: GCF_004341255.1. Lineage (NCBI taxonomy): Bacteria > Bacillati > Actinomycetota > Actinomycetes > Micrococcales > Microbacteriaceae > Curtobacterium > Curtobacterium sp. PhB142. The sequence goes on from NZ_SLUT01000014.1 coordinate 31,330, forward strand.
CGATCACCCGGTCGAGCGTCGGACCGGCCGCCGCGTCGACGGGTGAACCCCAGAACCCGACGAGCACCACCGCGACGCCGTAGGCGGCGGCGAGCCACGTCGCGACCCGACGGCTGCGGCCGGTGGCCGGGGCGCGCCCTGGATCGCGGGGACTGTCGGAGGTCACCCGACCGACGGTAGTGAGTCGGGCCTCCCGGATGGGCGTCTCCGTCATTCCGTGACGCATCTCGGAGGTCCGGAAAACGAGTACCCCGATCTGAAGCCTGTACCCCGGAAAGACGTCACACCGCCCCGGAAACCCGGGGGACGCCGATGGGCCGCATTGACAGAACCCGTGAATCAACGGGCATCGCTGGCGGTTCGAGCCGTGGTTCTCGTAGCGTTCTGGTGTCAGCAGATGTACCCCGGATCGTGAAGGAGAGCGACATGAGCATCACCGTCAACAACGCGACGCAGGCCGAGGTCACACTCGACACCGACACGGTCGACACCATCGCGATCCTCGAAGCCGACGCGGCGACCTCGACCCGTCCGACCCGCGCGAAGGTCACCTGGGTGCAGGAAGACCAGGGCGAGTGGATCGCCGGCTACGGCGGGTACTTCGGCGGCAGCGTCGACAAGCGCGACGGCCGGTTCGTCGCCTCGGACACCTTCGGCCTCGTCGTCGGTGAGTTCGCCACGCTCGAAGAAGCGCAGACCAAGCTCGAGGACCAGCTCCACGTGATGCTCCCGTCGGTCATCCGACCGGTCGAGTAGGCGCCACCGGCGCCACCGCACCGCACCGCACCGCCAGCGCCACCGCACCTCCGGCACCACCGCACCGTCGGCGCCGTCAGCGCCGGCACCACCCAGCACCATCGGCGTCCGCGACGCCCGCAGCACCAGTACGCAGCACAGCCCGAAGGAGCACGACCATGAGCATGACCACCGATCACCCCCAGCAGGCCGAAGTGACGCTGGACACCCGGACGATCGAGGTCATCGCCGAGATCGAGGCGCAGGTCGTCGCCGACACGGCGCCCGAGCGCGTCCGCATCAGCTGGGCGCAGCCCGACACCGGGCTCTGGGTCGCCAACTACGGCGGGTACTACGGCGGCACCGTCGACCGGCAGGGCACCCACTTCTTCGTCGCCGACACGTTCGGCGAGTACGTGGGGGACTTCCGCTCCCTCGACGAGGCCAAGGGGCGTCTGGCCGAGCGGCTGCACGTGCTGCTGCCCGACGTGATCCGCGCCACCGCCTGATCCGGACCACGCTCGAACCCCTGAAACCCCACCGGATCCCGGTGGGGTTTTCCAGTGCCCCGAGCGGGTGACGTGGGCCTGAGGTGCGCCTACCCCCAACAACGAGTGGTCCCCCCTATTGGGGACCCGTTCCGTCCCCACTTCGGTATCGAGACCTGCCAGTATCGACCCGGCGCCAACGACCGTTCACCCTGAACCGACGGCCGTTGATCAGCGCCCGCATCATCTCGACCCGAAAGTGATCATGCTGCCTGGAAACCAGGGCACCGCTGTGCCTCGACGCCGCTTCGGCGTCCGAACCGTCGCCTTGTTCGGTGCCGCGCTGCTCGTCGGCGCCGGTCTCTCGACGACCACGGCGGTCATCGCGGCCGAGCCGGCGTCGGCCGTCGATGCGACCCAGAACGGTGCGCTGGTCTGCTACCCGCAGAACACGCTGTACGCGATCGACAGCACCGGCAAGGTAGTTGCCGTCGACATCAGTTCGGACGAGTCCAAGGTCGGTCAGACCGCGGACGTCACGAACCTCGGTGCGGGCGCGAACAACGGTCTCGGCATCTCGCGCGAGGGCGTTTCGATGTTCGCCGCAGCGAACGGCGGGACCGCGACGCTTCGTCAGTACGACCCGAAGACGGGTGTCGCCAGCGACCCGGTCGCGACCGACACGACACGGTCAGTGATCCGTGGTGCCGTGAACCCGGCAACGGGCATCTACTACTACGGCGACGGCACCGGTTGGCTCGGCGCGTACCGCCCCGCGACGGACACGACGCCGGCGAAGTACCTGGGTCAGGTCGGGCAGATCAACGGCCTCGCCACGCGGAACGCCGCCGACACCGCGAACGCGAACGGCGACTTCGCGTTCAGCTCCCGCGGACTGTTCTTCGTCGTCGCGGCGAACCACGTCTACCGCGTGAACACGAACGAGGTCCCGACGACGTCGGGCAACACGGCGATGACGACGACCGAGATCGCGACCCTGCCGTCCACCACCAACAGCCCCGGCATCGCGTTCTCCTCCGACGGCTTCCTGTACGTCTCGAACACGGTGACGACCAACCGGGTCCCGACCACCACGATCTTCCAGCTTGACCCCACGTCGGGCAAGGAAGTCCGCAACTTCCGCATCGTCGGTGACTACGCAGCCAGCGACCTGGCCAGCTGCAACTACGCCGACACCGTCACTGGTGAGTCGAGCGTCGACAAGCGCTGGAACAGCGGTGACCAGTTCAAGCTGTCGATCACCGGCGGCGGCATCACCCCGAACGACGGCACTACCGGCACCACGAGCGGCAGCGCCACGGGAATCCAGGCCCAGAAGGCGGGCGCGGTCCTGACCACGCCGAACAAGGACTACACGGTCACGCAGACCGCCGACGGCACCACGGACATGGCGAACTACGACACCACGTGGAAGGCCGTCGACCAGGGGACCAATGCGGTCATCGCGAAGGGCAACGGCAACACCGGCACCTTCACGTTCCCCGCAGCCACGACCGCCGACGGCACCGACATCGTCGTGACCTTCACCAACACGATGCAGGCCGTCCACGTCACCACGACCTCGGACACCGGCAACACGCCGAACGGCACCACGCTGACCGTGCCCGCGAAGGGCGTCTTGTCGAACGACAGCGGCACCGGCCTGTCCGTCGTGTCGAACACCACGCCCGCTCACGGCACCGCGACCGTGAAGCCCGACGGCTCGTACACGTACACGCCGGCCGCCGGCTTCTCGGGCACGGACACCTTCCAGTACACGGCGAAGGACTCCTCCGGCCAGACGTCGACCAGCACGGTGACGATCACCGTCGCCCCGGCGGGCACCGACGACGCGTTCAGTGTGCACGCCGGCCAGACCGCGACTGCGGACGCCGGGACGGGTCTGCTCGCGAACGACCACGGCACCGGCCTGACGGTCACGGGCAACACGAAGCCCGCCCACGGTGACCTGACCGTCGAGAAGGACGGCTCGTACTCGTACACTTCCACCGCCGGTTACTCCGGCCCGGACTCCTTCACCTACACGGCGAAGGACGGCGACGGCGCGGAGATCTCCGGCACGGTCACCATCACGGTGCTGCCGACCGCGGTCGCCGACACGATCACCGCGACGGCGGGGGCCACCACCCCCGGCACCGCCCCCGGCCTGCTCGCCAACGACCTCGGCGCAGACCTGACGGTCACCGGCAACACCAAGCCCGCTCACGGTGACGTCGTCGTCGCGAAGGACGGCAGCTACACGTACACCCCGGCCACCGGCTACTCCGGCCCCGACTCCTTCACGTACACCGTCACCGACGGCACCGGGGGGACCGACACCGTGACCGTGACCGTGAACGTCGCTCCGCTGGCGAAGGACGACACCGTCCGCGTCGCCGCCGGCAACACCTACACCGCCGACACCCGCGCCACCGGCGTCCTGGGCAACGACCTCGGCACCGGCCTGACGATCTCGTCGAACACGAAGCCCGCGCACGGCGAGCTCACCCTCGACAAGGCGACGGGTGCGATCACCTACACGCCGGCCGACGGCTTCTCGGGCACGGACTCGTTCCGGTACACCGCGACGGACACCGCCGGTGCGCCGACGACCGCCACGGTGACCATCACGGTCAACCCGACGATCGCGAACGACACCACGACGACGAGCGCCGGCACCCCGGTGAACGTCGACGTGCAGCACAACGACCGCGGCACGGACCTGGTCACCACGATCGTCACCGGTCCGGCGAACGGCACCGCCGTGGTGGCCGAGGACGGCACCGTCGACTACACGCCGAGGGGTGGCTTCTCCGGCACCGACTCGTTCACCTACACCGTGACCGACGGCTCGAAGGTCACCACCAGCCCGGCGACGGTCACCGTCACCGTCAAGCCGGTCGCGAACGGCGACACCGTGTCGACGAAGTCCGGCGAGACGCTGACCATCGCGCCTGAGACGCTCACCGGCAACGACACGGGAACGAAGCTGACCGTCACCGACGCGGCCGTCGTGGCGGACGCCGACGGCACGACGCACGGCGACGTCGCGATCGACCCGACCACCGGCACGATCACGTACGCGCCGAAGCCCGGCTTCTCGGGCACCGACACCGTCACCTACACGGTGCGGGACGACTCCGGCCAGACCACGACCGGCACGATCACCGTCGTCGTCGGCCCGATGGCCACCCCGGACACCGCGACCGCCACCGCCGGCACCACGCTGACCGTGGGCGGGGACGGCGACGACCGCACGGGCGTGCTCGGGAACGACGAGGGCGCGAAGCTCACCGCCACGGTCGACCTCGAGCCCGCGAACGGCGACCTCGAGCTGGCGGAGGACGGGTCCTACACGTACACCCCGAAGGACGGCTTCTCGGGCACGGACACCTTCACCTACACGGCGAAGGACCCCTCCAGCGGGACGGCCACGGGTGTCGTGACCATCACGGTCGAGCCCGGCACCGAGCCGGACGAGATCACGGTCAAGGCAGGCGGCAGCACGACGGTCACCTCCGCCGACCTGACCGGCAACGACCACGGCACCGGCCTGTCCGTCCTCGACATCCCCGTCGGCAAGAGCGGCACGAACGGCACCGCGGTCCGGAACGACGACGGCACCGTCACCTACACGCCGAAGCCCGGCTTCTCGGGCACCGACGAGTTCACGTACACGGTCACCGACCGCAACGGCCTCACGAACACCGGCACCGTCTCCGTCCGGGTCACCCCCGTCACGGCGGATGGCTCCACGACCACCGACGCCGACGGTTCCATCACCGTCCCGGCCGACAAGGGCGTGCTCGACGGCGCCACCGGCACCGACCTGCACGTCACGGACAACACCGACCCGTCGCACGGTGACGTCGTCGTCGACGAGGACGGCGGCTACACCTACACGCCGAAGCCCGGCTACTCCGGTCCGGACTCGTTCGACTACACCGTCACCGACGGCGCCGGCGGGACCACCACCGGCACCGTGACGATCGTCGTCGCCCCGAAGGCCGTCGCCGACACCGCGACCACCACCGCCTCGACCCCGGTCGACGTCTCGGTCACGGGCAACGACTCCGGCACGGAGCTCGCCGTCACCGCGGTCACCAAGCCCGGTCACGGCAACGCCGCGATCACCGGCACCGTCACCTACACGCCGACCGACGGCTTCTCCGGCACCGACACCTTCACCTACACGGTGACCGACCCGACCGGCGGCACCGAGAAGGCGACCGTCACCGTGACGGTCACACCCGTCGCGGTCGCAGACACCCTGCACACCACCGCCGGCACGGCACTGCCGATCACCGGGACCACCCTGACGGGCAACGACCACGGCGCCACGCTCACGGTCACCGGCCACGGCCACGGCGACGCCGTGCACGGCGCCGTGACCAAGGGCACCGAGCCCGGATCGCTCGTCTACACGCCGAAGAAGGGCTTCTCCGGCACGGACACCTTCACCTACACCGTCACCGACGGCTCCGGCCAGACCACGACGGCGTCCGTGACGGTCCTCGTCGGCATCGCCGCCGTCGACCAGTGGCACACCATGCCCACCAACCAGGTGATGCGCACGTCCACCGCCAACGGCGTCCTCGTCGGCGACTCCGGTTCCGACCTGTGGGCATCGGTGGAGACGAAGCCGCAGCACGGGCGGCTCGCGCTGGCGAAGAACGGGTCGTACGTCTACACGCCGCCGGCGGACTGGTCCGGCCGTGACTGGTTCACCTACGCGGCGAACGACGCCGAGGGACACACCGCCCTCGCGCTCGTCGTCATCGACGTCACCCCGACGGCAGTGGACGACAAGGCCGCCACGACGGCGGGCAAGCCGGTCACCGTCTCGGGCCCCGGCGTGCTCGGCAACGACCACGGCACCGACCTGACGGTCGTGACCTCCGGCACGGCGAAGCACGGCACGGTCTCGATCGCCGCGGACGGCACGTTCGTCTACACCCCGGCGAAGGGCTTCTCCGGCACCGACACCGTGACCTACCGGGCGCAGGACGCCTCCGGTCAGCAGGTCGACGCCACCGTCACCGTCACCGTCGGCATCGACGCGACGAAGGACGCCGGCCACACCATCGCCGGCACCCCGGTCACGCGTGACGCCGCCCACGGTCTGCTCGCGAACGACCAGGGCACCGGCCTCAGCGCCGCCCTGGCCCGCAAGCCGGCCCACGGCACGGTGACGGTCCAGCCCACCGGCGCGTACGTCTACACCCCCGCCGCCGGCTTCACCGGCACGGACACCTTCACCTACACGGTGACGGACGCCTCGGGGCAGACCACCACCGCCACCGCCACGATGACGGTCGTCGCCGCCGCGGTCGCGACAGACGACTCCGCCACCGGGACCGTCGGGCACCAGGTCAGGATCGACCCGCTCGACAACGACTCCGGCACCGGCGGCGCCGCCTTCGAGACGGCGACGCTGCACCTGATCGACCCGAAGACGGGCAAGCCCGTCGACACGGTGGTCGTCGACGGCGAGGGTACCTGGACCGTCGGTCACGGACAGGTCGTGTTCACCCCGGCAGCGGGCCACACCGGCACCCTGTTCGTCGGCTACACCGTCACCGACACCGAGGGCCAGACCGTCACGGCGACCATCACGGTCACCTACCCGACGGGCGTCGCGGCCGCGGTCCACGTCGCGGAGCTCGCGTTCACCGGCACCACCGGCCTGGTCGGCCTGGGCCTCGGAGCGCTCGCCCTGATCCTGGCAGGTGTGCTGCTCTCGATGCGTCGGCGCACCGCCGACGAAGCAGCGGCGCCGGGCATCCGTCGCAGCGCGCGTCCGTAACACCGGGATCGACCGGGAGGCCCGGATCACGTCAGCCGCACGGCGCACGTGATCCGGGCCTCCCGTCTTCCCGCCCCGGTCGCGTGCGCGCCCGGTCGCGCGTCGAACCGCCGGCTACGCCACGGGGTCGATGAGCTGCGGGCCGTCGTTCTTCACGCTGTTCACGGTGCGGGCGACCTCGTACTGCTCCAGGCCGGCCGCGACCGTCAGCGACTCGTGGTCGAGCAGTGCCAGCAGGTCGGCGGTGCCGAGCCCGTCGGCGTCGCCGCGCAGCCAGTCGTCGTAGCCGTCGGGCGTCAGGAACGCCGGCATGCGGTCGTGCACCTCGCCCGGAGCGACGTGGGCGTCGCGCGTGATGATCGCCAGCGAGAGCCGCCACTTGTCCGGGTCGCCCTCGGGCTTCGTCGGGTCCGGCCAGGCGCTCACGACCCCGGCCATCGCCAGGGCACCGCCGGGCTCGTGGACGAAGTGGGGCTCCTTGCCGTCCTCGCGCACCACCCACTCGTAGTAGCCCTGCGCCGGCACGATGCAGCGGTTCGTCGCGAAGGCCCGCTTGAACATGCCGCTCGTCGCGACCGTCTCGATGCGGGCGTTGATCGGCTTCGGGCGCTGCTTCTGGAAGTCCTTCGCCCAGCTCGGCACGAAGCCCCAGCTGATCTGCGGCAGCTCGCGTTCGCCGTGCCGCTGGCGGACGGCGTACACGGGGTCGGTCGGGGCGACGTTCCAGCTCGGCACCAGGCCCGTCCCCACGACGCCGGTGTCCTGGTCGACGTGCTCGGTCCGGTCGGCGAGCTCACCGAGGAGCTCGGGCAACAGATCGGCCGTGGTGTCGGAGACGACGAACCTTCCACACATCCTCCCAGTGTGCCCCGTGCCCCCGACAGTCGCGCGGCCGGTGCTGTTCCCGTGCCCCGTATCCCGCTTCGTGAGCAGAAATGGTCGGGTCCCGTCACGCCAGCCGACCATTTCTGCTCACGAAGTCGGCCCGGCGGGGACCTCGAGCGGCTCGGCGGCCTCGGCGGCGACCCGGGCGCGCTCGGAGCGGCCGAGGCGGACGACGTACTCGGGCAGCACGAGGACGTAGAGCGCGACGGACACCACGGGCCACCAGGGCGCGACGTCGAGCAACGGGCCAGCACCGACGGCGGCGACCCCTGCCCCCAGCAGCGGGGTGACGCGGGCGAGCGTGCCGATCAGGCCGCGGCGGAGCAGGACCGTGTCGGTGCGGACGGCCTCTCGGTCCTCGGGTGCAACGGGGCATGGTCGCCGCTGCAGGTACGGCTGCACCGAGGTCCGCACCGAGTTCTGCCACGAGGCCCGCACCTGCCGCCCGTTGATCGTCGCCGAAGGGTCCGGCGGGCGCCGCGTCGGGAAGCACGCGAACGTGAGCAGGCCCACGCCGGCCGCCAGCAGCACGATGGCCGCCACGCTGCGGAGCGGAGGCTGTGCGGTCCAGCCGAGCCGGGCCTCCAGGACGAGCATGCCGACCAACGCGACCACGGCTGCTGCGCCGGACCACGCTGCCGCGCGGCGGACACGACGCGGGTCCAGCACGTCGTCGACGTGCCGGAAGAAGATCCGCCAACCGAGTGCGAACACGGATCAGTCTCCGGGCAGCGAGAGCTTGCTGCCCTTCGGGGTGCCGGGCCGGCCGCGGGCGGGCGGCGCCGGTGGGACGGGCGGGAGGGCTTCGGCCTCGACGCGCAGCTGCTCCTGACGGCCGAGGGTGCGGATGCCCCCGATGGCGGTGACGGCACCGGTCGCCGGGATGAGGATCCAGACCGCGGAGAGACCGACGATGTCGTCGTTCGTCGAGATCGTGAAGACGTTGAGCAGCACGGTCGCGAGGAACGCGAGTCCCCACCCTCCCAGCAGCAGGTACCCGCGGAACGCTGCCCGGACCAGCAGGTCGCGGGTCTCGGGCATGCCGTGCAGGACGGCGTCACGGTGCTTCGGGTCGACCGCGGGAGGGTTGCGGCGGTAGTAACGGGCGATCGCCTCTTGGGTACGCCAGCCGATGCCAGGGATCGGCGGGACGTTCCAGCCCTTCGGCCCGACCGGTACGAAGCACGTGCCGATGAGTCCGATGCCGGAGGCGAACAGCACCGCCACGATGATCGCAGCGGCGACGGGGACGGAGCCGTCGTCGAAGAACAGTCCGAGTACGACGAGTCCCGCCAGCGCGACGACGGCCACGATCACGCCGACGACCACGATGCGGCGGCGGCGCTGCACGCTGACGAGAGCGGGCAGTCGCTCCCGGTACACCTGCCACCCGATCTTGAACACGTGTCATGTCTACCCGGGCGCGCGGCGTCGTGGCTCGGGCGCTCGGTACTTCGTGAGCAGAAATGGTCGAGTGCGCTCGTGGGGCCCGACCATTTCTGCTCACGAAGTTCACGAAGTGCGCCGCGGGCACCCCGCGGCACGCCGCGGACACGCCCGGCGGCGCGGGCACGCGCGGGCGCCCGGCCCCGGCGCCCCGGGCACGCGCAGCACACGTCCAGGTGGGCGCGATGACCTCGGCTCCATGAGTCTCGACATCGTCTACACCGCAGCCGCCCACGCCACCGGAGGCGGCCGCGACGGGCACGTCCGCAGCGAGGACGACCGGCTCGACCTGGACACCCGCCCGCCGAAGGAGATGGGCGGCAGCGGCGAGGGCACCAACCCCGAGCAGCTGTTCGCCGCCGGGTACGCCGCGTGCTTCCTCGGTGCACTGCACGCCGCGGGCAAGGAACTCGACCTCGACACCACCGGCGCCGAGGTCTCCGCCGAGGTCGGCATCGGCGGCGCCGGCAACGGCACCTTCGGCCTGGCGGTCGAGCTCGACGTCTACGCACCGGCCGCCCCGCAGGAGCAGCGCCAGCGCCTGGCCGAGCGCGCGCACGAGATCTGCCCGTACTCGAACGCCACCCGCGGCAACATCACCGTCGCGCTGTCGATCGTCGACTAGCGTTCCGGCGTGGTCACCGACGAGACGCGCTGCCCCTGCCTGAGCGGCAACCCCTACGGCGAGTGTTGCGGCCCCCTGCACCGCGGCGCGGCCGCGCCGACCGCGGAGCGCCTGATGCGCTCACGCTTCAGCGCGTTCGCGCTGGGCCTGCCGGAGTACCTGCTGCTCACCTGGCACCCGCGCACCCGTCCGGCGGCCCTCGAGTTGGACGCGTCCCAGCGCTGGACCCGGTTGGACGTCCTGACGACGACCTCGGGAGGCCCGTTCGACTCCCAGGGCACGGTCGCGTTCCGCGCGTGGTGGCGTTCCGACGACGACCGCGGGACGCTCGAGGAGACGAGCGCGTTCGTCCGCGAGCAGGGACGATGGTTCTACGTGGACGGTGTCGTCGCCTGACGGCTCCGCACCACGCCAGCTGACAGGAGTCGACATGCCCGCACGCGACCTCACCCGCTTCGGCGACCGGACCACGGCCGCCGAGGTCGTCGACGGCCTCGACCTGACAGGACGCACGGCGGTCGTCACCGGCGCCGCGTCCGGCATCGGGGTGGAGACCGCCCGAGCACTCGCCGGTGCCGGGGCGCGCGTGACGCTCGCCGTGCGGGACGTCGACGCCGGCCGACGGGTCGCGGACGACATCGCCCGGTCGACGGGAACCGACGCACCGGCCGTCGCCGAAGTGCACCTGGACCGCCCGGGCTCCGTCGAGGCGTTCACCGCAGCGTGGTCGGGGCCGCTCGACGTCCTCGTCGCCAACGCCGGCATCATGGACGCGCCCGAGTCGTACACGCCCGCCGGGTGGGAGGCGCAGTTCGCCACGAACCACCTCGGGCACTTCGCCCTCGCGCTCGGGCTGCACGACGCCCTGGCGGCCTCGGGTTCGGCCCGCATCGTCTCGGTGTCGTCGAGCGGCCACGGCGGTTCGCCCGTCGTGTTCGACGACCTGTTCTTCCGCCGGCGTCCCTACGAACCCGGACTCGCCTACGGCCAGTCGAAGACCGCGAACGTGCTGTTCGCCGTCGCCGCTGGCCGGCGGTGGGCCGCCGACGGCATCACCGCGAACGCCCTGATGCCCGGCGGGATCTGGACCGGGCTGCAGAAGCACTGGGACCCGGAGGTCCTCGCCGCCACGAAGATCGCCGCCGCCGACGCCGTGAAGACCTCGGAGCAAGGAGCCGCGACCTCGGTCCTGCTCGCCACCGCACCGGAACTCGACGGGGTCACGGGTCGCTACTTCGAGGACTGCCACGAAGCAGCGGTGGTGGAGCGGATCGAGGACGGCCTGCACGGCGTGCTGCCCTGGGCGCTCGACCCGGACCAGGCCGACCGGCTGTGGGACGTGTCCGTCGCCCTGCTCGACGCCGAGGCGCGGTCCCGCGGCTGACCGCGGTGCGCCGGCGTCGGCTAGTTGCTGATGACGGCGGGCAGGCCGACGGCGGTGCGCATCGAACGGCGAACGGCGGCCTCGTCGGGGAGGAGTTCGTCCTCGTCACCGGTCAGGAAGAAACGGATCTGCCCGATGGCCTGCTCGGTGAGCATGTCGAGGCCGTTCAGCACCCGGCCGCCGGCATCGGCCCAGCGCGACGCGGCGGCGGTCGGCCACGGCTCGTAGGCGACGTCGAACAGCACGGCGTCCGACCCCGACGGCACCAGCTCGAGCGGGTCGGCGGCGCCGCCGGGCAGCGTCGACAGGACGAACCCGTGGCGGGTTCCGGGTAGGTCGGTGAGCGGCAGGACCTCGAGCGAGACGCCGAGGCGAACGGCCAGCTCCACGAGCGCGCCGGCCTTCGCGGTGTCGCGCAGGAACACCCGCACGAGCGACGCCCCGAGCCGCACCGCCGCCGTGAGGGCGCTCGCCGCGGTCGCCCCGCCACCGAGGATCGTCGCCTCGCCGGGCAGGTGTCCGAGGGCCTCGACCGGGCGGACGAGTCCCTGGACGTCGGTGTTGGCGCCCGCGCGGACGACGGCGGACCCCTCGCGTCGGAACGCGACCGTGTTCGCGACCCCGAGCTCGTCGACGAGCGGGGTCGTGCGGTCCAGGAGCGGCAGCACCTCGCGCTTGAGCGGCATCGTGAGACTCAGCCCGCGCCACTCGGGACCCAGCCCCGCGACGAACGCGTCGAGCCCGCCGGACGCGACCTCGTGCCTCCCGTACGACCACCCCAGCCCGAGCGCAGCGTAGGCCGCTTCGTGGAGCGTCGGGGAGAGCGAATGCGCGATGGGGGAGCCGAGCACCGCGAGGCGCGTGCGGTCTGGATCTGGGACGGCCACGGTCACCCAGCCTATCCAGCTGATTTCCTGTACGCCCCGTTAGGTTAGGCTACCCTTCGTGATCCGCTCATCCCTTCGTCTCCGACGTGTCCTCGCCGCTGCGGGTGCCGTCGTCGCAGCCTCCCTCGTCCTCGCCGGCTGTGCCTCTGGCTCCGGTTCGTCCACCGACACTGCGTCGTCCGGCTCGTCCGACGGCGCCTTCCCGGTGTCCATCGCGACCGGCCTCGGCACCACGACGATCGACTCGCAGCCCAAGCGCGTCGTCGCACTCGGCTGGGGTGACGCCGAGACCGCGCTCGAGCTCGGCGTGCAGCCGGTCGGCGCGAGCGACTGGCTCGCCTTCGGTGGCGACGGCGTCGGACCGTGGCTCAAGGACGCGTACACGAAGTCGCCGAAGATCATCCAGACGCTCGAGCCGAGCTACGAGGACATCCTCAAGCTCAACCCCGATCTGATCCTCGACGTGAAGTCGTCTGGTGACAAGGACCGCTACGACAAGCTGTCCGCGATCGCGCCGACCGTCGCGATCCCGAAGGGCGGCGAGAACTACCTCGCCTCGACCGAGCAGCAGACCACGATGATCGCGAAGGCGCTCGGCAAGGAGTCCGAGGGCAAGAAGCTGCTCTCCGACCTCGACGACGCCTACGCCACGGCGCGCAAGGCCCACCCGGACTTCGAGGGCAAGACCGCCGTCGTCGGTGCGTACAGCTCCGAGGGCTTCGGGGCGTACGCCTCCACCGACAGCCGCTCGTCGTTCATGAAGAACCTCGGGTTCACTATCCCGTCGGCCATCGACAAGGAAGCCGGCAAGGCGTTCTCCGTCACGCTGTCCGACGAGAACCTCGACCTGCTCGACGCCGACCTGACGCTGGTCCTACCGATCTACGTCGACGCGTCGAAGGCCGAGGCTGACCCGCTGTTCCAGAAGGTGCCGTCCGTCGAGGCTGGCCACTACATCGTCTTCGACGACAAGGACGTGTCGTCGGCGTTCTCGATGGGCACCACCGCTGCGATCGAGTGGGCGCTCGACAAGCTGCCGGCCCAGTTCGAGGGCAAGCTCGGCTGACCTGGCCGGTCTTCACCCGCGAAAGCGACAGGGTGCCGCCGAACATCGGCGGCACCCTGTCGCTTTTGCGGGGTGTTCGGGGCTGACGGTCTGGTCGAGACGGCTCAGACGGCTCAGGCGGCGCAGACGGCTCAGACCGGGAAGCTCGAGCCGAGCAGGGCGAAGAGCAGCGCGATCAGCGGGAGCGTGCCCTGCTTGAACGCGGAGTTGACGTACTTGCGGCCGGAGCCGACCAGGATCACCGCGGCGCCGAGCATGCTCGCGGTCGAGAACACGACGAGGGTCCAGCCGGTCGCGGTGTTGCCCGCCAGCACCAGCACGACACCGAGGATCGCGCCGATCGCCAGGAACAGGTTGTAGAACCCCTGGTTGAAGGCGAGGGAGCGGGTCGCGTCGGCCTCGGTCTCGGTCGCGATGCCGAACACCTTGCGGGCGCGTGGGCTCGTCCAGATGATGGATTCGAGGAACCAGATGTACACGTGGACGAGGCCAGCGAGGACCGCACACACGCCCGAGATCACGAGCAAGACCGACATGTGCTCATTCTCGCAGGCGTCGGCGGGGTTCGGCTGCGCGTCCGCCAGTAGGCTCGGGGCATGAGCGACGACGTCACCCCGCCCGAGCCCGAAGCGACGGCCGAAGCGACGGCTGTCGCCGAACTCCGGAGCATCCGGCAGAGCATCGACAACATCGACGCCGCCGTCATCCACATGCTCGCCGAGCGCTTCAAGTACACCCAGCGGGTGGGGCACCTGAAGGCCGAATCGGGCATGCCCGCCGCCGACCCGGACCGCGAACAGATCCAGGTCGCACGGCTCCGGAGCCTCGCCGCCGAGGCGCACCTCGACCCTGCCTTCGCCGAGAAGTTCCTCAACTTCATCGTCGCCGAGGTCATCCACCACCACGAGCGCATCGCCGGGCGCGACGAATGAGCGTCGACCTGCCGACCCTGCTCGTCGGTTCCTACACCGCCACCGGCGGCGGGAACGCGACCGGCATCTCCCTGGTCGACGGCGGCGCTGCCAGCGCGGGCGCGGTCGCTCGTACCGTCGCGGTGCTCGACGATCCGTCGTTCCTCGCCGTGTCGGGCGACCGTGTCTACGCCGTGTCCGAGACGAACGACGGCGGCGTCTCCGCCTTCCGGATGCAGAACGGCGCGCTCGAACACCTGTGGGACGCCTCCGCCGGCGGTGACGCCCCGTGCCACCTGCGGGTCGACCCGTCCGGGGCGCTCATCGTCACCAACTACGTCTCCGGCACCGTCACCGCCGTGTCCCTGGCGGCGGCCGAGTCGTTCTCCGCCTCGGTGCTCGCGAGCGACGGCGTCGTCCTGCCCGCAGACGGCGTGCACGGCCGAACCGACCGGCTCGCCGTCCCCGCCTCGGCCATCGCCGTCGCGACCCTGCCCGCCGCCACCGGCCCGGTGCAGGACCGGCAGGATGCGCCGCACGCGCACCAGTCCGTCGCGACGCCGGACGGCACGGTGCTCGTCGCCGACCTCGGTGGCGACGCGCTGCACGAGTTCCGCGTGACCGTGTCGGCCGACGGCGTCCCCACGCTCGAGGCGCTGCGCGTGCACAACGTGGCGCCCGGCGTCGGCCCGCGGCACCTGGCCTGGTACGCAGGCGACCTGTTCGTCGCCGGTGAGCTCGACGGCGCGGTCCACCGACTCCGCCGCGACGAGTCCGGCTCGCTCGTGACGATCGCCTCTACCCCGACGTTCGAGGGTGCGGTGGGGGAGTCGCTCCTCAGCCACATCGAGGTCGACGACGCCGGACTCGTGACCGTCGCCGTCCGTGGCCGAGACCTGATCGTCGTGCTCGACGCTGCCGATGGCGGGCTCACGCTCGTCGGGTCCGCGTCGTGCGGGGGTGCCTGGCCGCGGCACTTCGCCCGGGTGCCCGGGTACGTGCTCGTCGCCAACGAGCGGTCGGACGCCATCGCCGTGCTGCCGATCGGTGCCGACGGTGTGCCGGGCGAGGCCGTGGAGCAGATCGCCGTCGGGACCCCGACGTGCATCGTCCCGCTCTGACCGCCGGTTTGCTGGTGCGCGCCTGACGCCGTCGTGTTGCGACAACGCCTCCATGTTCACGAGACGCCGCTGAACCCGGGGGCGTTTCGTCGACACGGAGGCGTCGTGCGCAGACGACGGCGTGTTCCGACAGGTCGCTAGCGCTCGATCAGGTTCTCGAACGGGCGACCCTCGGCCAGCGCGGCGACCTGCCGACGCATCAGCTCGATCGACCGCGGGACGCTCAGGTCGGTGTTGCCCCCGACGTGCGGCGTGAGGACCGTGTTCGGCGTCGTCCACAGCGGGTGGCCGTCGGGCAGGGGCTCGGGGTCGGTGACGTCGAGCGCCGCGAACAGCCGCTCGGACTGCAGCTCCGCCACCAGTGCATCGGTGTCGACGACCTTGCCGCGAGCGACGTTCACCACCAGGGCGCCGTCGGGCAGCGCGGCCAGCAGTTCGGCGTCGACCAGCCGTTCGGTCTCGTCCGTCAGCGGCGCGATGAGCACGAGGACGTCCGTCGTCGGTGCGAGCTCGGGCAGCTCGCCGAACGCGTGCACGTGGCGACCGTCCTGGTCGCGAGCGGTGCGGGCCACGACGGTGACCTCGGTGCGGAACGCCTCGAAGCGGGTGGCGATCGCCGACCCGATCGCGCCGTAGCCGACGACCGTGACCCGGCGGTCGGCCAGGGAACGGGTCTTCCGGGCGTCCCAGACACCGTTGGCGCGATCGGCCTGGAACGCCCCGAGTTCACGCAGCGAGGTCAGCGCCAGGCCGACGGCGAGCTCGGCGGTCTCGTCGTCGTGGATCCCCCGACCGTTCGCCAGCTGGGCGTGACCGGGCACGTGCGGCACCGCGTGCTCGTAGCCGGCGCTCGGCAGCTGCAGGAGCTCGAGCGCCGGCAGGTCGTGCACGAACTGCCAGCGGTGCCGTCCACCGAAGTAGAACGGCAGGAACGTGATGGCGACGTCGTCCGGGCGACCGTACGGCGCCTCGACGTCCCACACGTCCAGCTCGATGCCGTCCGGCACGGGGCCGAACCGGTCGACGAGCTCCGCGAAGGGCAAGGTGACGATGGGCACGCGGTGTCCGCCGGGCCTAGGAGTCCGTGCGCGGCGAGAACGCACCGTCGGAGTCGAGCGGCCCACGGCCGACGTACCCCTCGGTGACGTCCTCGACGATCACGTCGCCGAAGCGGGCCGGCAGCGTCGCGTTGTGCGTGCCGCGGAGCTCGTCGAGCGTCGCCGTGAACGCCCCCTGGACCTCGAGCGCATTCGACGTGGCGTCGGTCACGCCGATGCGCAGGACCGGGAAGCCCCGACCGTCGCACAGGCCCTGGAAGCGGACGTCGTCCTCGCGCCGGACGGTCACGATGACGCGACCGGTCGACTCGGAGAACAGCGCGGTCGCCGTGTCGACGCCGTCGCGGGACTCGAGCTCGTCGAGGACCACGCGGGCGCCGAGGCCGAAGCGGAGCACCGACTCGGCGAGCGACTGGCCGAGGCCACCGTCCGCCAGGTCGTGCGCACTCGTCAGCAGCTGCTCGCCGCTCGCTGCGAAGAGCAGCTCGGCGAGCTCCTTCTCGCGACCGAGGTCCACCGCCGGCGGACGACCGCCGAGGTGGCCGTGCACCGTGCCGGCCCAGGCCGACCCGTCGAGCTCGAGGCTCGTGGTGCCGAGCAGGTAGATGTTGTGGCCGTCGTCCTGCCAGCCCGACGGGACGCGCTTGGCGACGTCGTCGATGACACCGAGCACACCGACGACCGGGGTCGGGTGGATCGGGGTCGAGCCGGTCTGGTTGTAGAACGACACGTTGCCGCCGGTGACCGGGATGCCGAGCTCCATGCAGCCGTCGGCCAGGCCCTCGACCGCCTCGGAGAACTGCCACATGACCTCGGGGTTCTCGGGGGAGCCGAAGTTCAGGCAGTCGGTGACCGCGGCGGGGACGGCACCGGTGACGGCGACGTTCCGGTACGCCTCGGCCAGGGCCAGACGAGCACCCTGCTTCGGGTCGAGCTGGCAGTAGCGGCCGTTGGCGTCGGTGGCGATGGCGACACCGAGCCCCGTTTCCTCGTCGACGCGGATCATGCCGCCGTCGTCGGGGAAGGACAGGGCCGTGTTGCCGAGCACGTAGGTGTCGTACTGGTTCGTGACCCAGTTCTTCGACGCCAGGTTCGGCGAACCGAGCAGGCTGAGGAATTGCGCCTTGAGCGCGGGGCCGTCGGCCGGACGGTCGAGCGACGCCGCGCTGTCGGCCTGCAGTGCGTCGATCCAGGTCGGGTAGGCGACCGGGCGGTCGTAGACCGGGCCGTCGACGGCGACGGTGCGCGGGTCGACGTTCACGATCTCCTGGCCCTGCCAGTCGATGACGAGACGGCCGGTGCCGGTGACCTCGCCGAGAACGCTGGTCTCGACCTCCCACTTGCCGACCACGGCGAGGAACTCGTCGAGCTTGTCGGGGCGGACGACCGCCATCATGCGCTCCTGGCTCTCCGACATCAGGATCTCTTCGGCCGTGAGCGTGGGGTCGCGCAGCAGGACGTCGTCGAGCGAGATGTGCATGCCGCCGTCGCCGTTGCTCGCGAGCTCGGACGTGGCGCAGGAGATGCCCGCGGCGCCGAGGTCCTGGATGCCCTCGACCAGTTCCTTCTGGAACAGCTCGAGGCAGCACTCGATCAGGACCTTCTCGGCGAAGGGGTCGCCGACCTGGACGGCGGGACGCTTGGTCGGGCCGCCCTCGGTGAAGGTGTCGGACGCCAGGATCGACGCGCCGCCGATGCCGTCGCCACCGGTGCGGGCACCGAACAGCACGACCTTGTTGCCGGCTCCGGACGCGTTCGCCAGGTGCAGGTCCTCGTGCCGCAGGACGCCGACCGCCAGGGCGTTGACGAGCGGGTTGCCCTGGTACACCGGGTCGAAGTAGGTCTCGCCGCCGATGTTCGGCAGGCCGAGGCAGTTGCCGTAGAACGAGATGCCACCGACGACGCCGTGCACGACGCGTGCGGTGTCCTCGTGGTCGATCGCGCCGAAGCGGAGCTGGTCCATCACGGCGACCGGGCGGGCACCCATCGAGATGATGTCGCGGACGATGCCGCCGACGCCGGTCGCGGCGCCCTGGTACGGCTCGACGTAGGACGGGTGGTTGTGCGACTCGACCTTGAAGGTCACCGCCCAGCCGTTGCCGACGTCGACGACACCGGCGTTCTCGCCCATGCCGACCATCAGGTTCTTCGTCATCTCCGGCGTGACCTTCTTGCCGAACTGACGGAGGTAGTTCTTCGAGGACTTGTAGGAGCAGTGCTCGGACCACATGACGGAGTACATCGCCAGCTCGCCCGAGGTGGGGCGGCGGCCGAGGATCTCCTTGATGCGGGCGTACTCGTCCGGCTTCAGGCCGAGCGCGTCGTACGGCTGGTCCTTGTCGGGAGTCGCCGCGGCATCCTGCACGGTGTCGGGCTTCGGGCGCACGTAAGTCGTCACGGTGTTGTCGTTCCCTGTCACTGGAGTCGCGGCCGTCACTTGACGAGCGTCGACTCGATCACGGAGGTGAAGAAGGTGAGGCCGTCCGTGCCGGAGGCCATGGCAGCGGCGGTGTCCGGGCCGAAGCCGGGCTCGGTCGCGTGCTCGGGGTGCGGCATCAGGCCCACGACGTTGCCGCGCTCGTTCGAGACGCCCGCGATGTCGTCGATCGACCCGTTCGGGTTCACGCCGACGTAGCGGAACACGACCTGGCCGTTGTCCTCGATGCGCTTGATCTCGTCGGCGTCGGCGACGAACCGGCCGTCGGCGTTCTTGAGCGGGATCGTGATCTCCTGCTGCGCGGTGAACCCGGAGGTCCAGGCGGTCGAGGTGGTCTCGACGCGGAGCTTCTGGTCGCGGCGGATGAACTGCTGGTGCGCGTTGCGGGTGTGTGCCCCGGGCACCAGGCGGGCCTCGGCCAGCATCTGGAAGCCGTTGCAGATGCCGAGCACGGGCATGCCCTTGCCGGCGGCGTCGATGACCTCGGCCATGATCGGCGCCTTCGCGGCGATCGCTCCGGCGCGCAGGTAGTCGCCGTACGAGAACCCGCCGGGCAGCACGATGGCGTCGACGCCCTGCAGGTCGTGGTCGCCGTGCCAGAGGGCGACGGGGTCGGCACCGGCGAGACGGACCGCGCGCTGGGCGTCACGGTCGTCGAGGGAGCCGGGGAAGGTGATGACGCCGATGCGCATCCGGGTCACTGACCTTCGACGGTCACGGAGACGACGTCCTCGATGACCGCGTTCGAGAAGACGTCGGCGGCGATGTCGCGGACCTCGGCCAGCTTGGCGTCGTCGACGGGGCCGTCGACGGTCACCTCGAAGCGCTTGCCGATGCGGACGTTGGTCAGGTCGGCCTTGCCCAGACGGGCGAGGGCGTTGCCCACCGCCTTGCCCTGGGGGTCGAGGATCTCGGCCTTGGGCATGACCTCGACGACGATCGTTGGCACGTGTTCTCTCCAGCGCTTCAGGGGTGGGGGACGCGACCAGTCTACGGGGCGCGCGCGACACGCCGGGACGGATCCGGGCCTCCTGTGGAGAACCTGCTGTGCGTTTGCTCACCTGTGTTCGACTCCGTATATTCGAAGTCGAATAGTCCAGTCCGGAGACTGTCGCAGCGATCCGTCAGGAGGCCCGCATGGCGTCGCTCACGCCCCTCGCGTTCGCCGCGCTCGACCTGCTGAACGAGGCACCGATGCACCCGTACGAGATGTTCCAGACGATGGTCCACCGGCAGGAGGAGCGGAACGTCAAGGTCCGCCCGGGCACCCTGTACCACCAGGTCGGCCGCCTCGCCGAGCTCGGGTTCGCCGAGGTCGTGGGCACCGACCGCGACGGCAACCGGCCGGAACGCACCACCTACACGATCACCGACGCCGGCCGCGCGGCACTCGCGGACGGCCTCCGCCGCATGGTGGCGGAGCCCGCGGACGAGTACCCGGAGTTCCACCTGGCCCTCTCCGTGCTCGAGAACCTGCCGCACACCGAGGCGGTCGATGCCGTCCGGGCCCGGATCGTCGCACTCGAACAGGAGCGCGACGACTACGACCAGGCACTCCAGCGCGTGCAGGCCAAGCAGCTGACCGAGCGGTACTGGCTCGACGTGTCGTACGTCCGTGCGATGCTCGCCGCGCAGATCGAGTGGCTCAGCACCACCGTCGACCGCATCGCCAGCGGCGACCTCCCCTGGGACGGCCCGGCCGTCCCCACAGACACTGACTTCCCCACGAACAGCAAGGACACCACTCGATGACCACCGTCACGCCTCCGCGGACGACCGAGAAGAAGCCGTGGCCCGCCCTCTGGGCGCTCGTCGTCGGCTTCTTCATGATCCTCGTCGACTCGACCATCGTGTCGGTCGCCACCCCCACCATCGCCCAGAAGCTCGACGCGGACATCAACTCCGTGATCTGGGTGACGAGCGCGTACCTGCTCGCCTACGCCGTGCCGCTGCTCATCACCGGCCGCCTCGGTGACCGCTTCGGCCCGAAGGTCATGTACCAGATCGGCCTCGTGGTGTTCACGCTCGCCAGCCTCTGGTGCGGTCTCGCCGGCTCGATCGAGATGCTCATCGTGGCCCGCGTCGTGCAGGGTCTCGGCGCCGCGATGATGAGCCCGCAGACGATGTCCGTCATCACGCGCATCTTCCCGCCGCAGAACCGCGGTGCCGCGATGGGTCTCTGGGGCGCCGTCGCCGGTGTCGCCTCGCTCGTCGGCCCGATCGTCGGCGGCCTGCTCGTCGACGGCTTCGGCTGGGAGTGGATCTTCTTCGTGAACGTCCCCGTCGGTGTCGTGGCGTTCGTCCTCGCGCAGCGCTTCGTGCCGTCGTTCGACCGTCACGGGCACCGCTTCGACTACCTCGGCATCTTCCTGTCCGCGGCCGGCCTGTTCCTGCTCGTCTTCGGCATCCAGGAAGGCGAGACCTACGACTGGGGCGTCATCGCCGGACCGATCTCGGTGTGGTCGCTCATCATCGTCGGGCTCGTGGTGCTCGCCGGGTTCGTCGTCTGGCAGGGCGTGCAGAAGGGTGAGCCGCTGCTGCCCCTCGGCCTCTTCAAGGACCGCAACTTCACCCTGGCCAACGTCGCCATCACGGCCGTCGGTGTCGCGATCGCCTCGTTCGCGCTACCGATCATGCTCTGGGCGCAGGACGTCCTGCGGTTCTCGCCGACCCAGGCGGCACTGCTCCTCGTGCCGCAGGCCGTGCTGTCCGCCGGCCTCGCACCGCTCGTCGGCAAGAACCTCAACCGGTGGAACCCGCGCTGGGTCGCCGCGTTCGGCCTCGCGTGCTTCTCGGCCGGGCTGTTCTGGTTCGGCGCACTGCTGTCGTCGAGTGCCGACTGGG
The DNA here is from genome assembly GCF_004341255.1 of Curtobacterium sp. PhB142. Taxonomy (NCBI): domain Bacteria; kingdom Bacillati; phylum Actinomycetota; class Actinomycetes; order Micrococcales; family Microbacteriaceae; genus Curtobacterium; species Curtobacterium sp. PhB142. Next base: position 53,023 of record NZ_SLUT01000014.1, read on the forward strand.
GATGGGTGCTCCTGCCGAGCGCGCTCCTCGGCATCGCCAACGCCTGCATGTGGGGTCCGCTGTCGGTCTCGGCGACGCGCAACCTGCCGCCGAAGCTGGCCGGTGCCGGCTCAGGCGTCTACAACACGACGCGTCAGATCGGCGCCGTGCTCGGTTCGGCCGGCATCGCGGCGCTGATGGAGGCCCGGATCACCGCTAACTTCCCGGCCTCGACCGGTGGGACCTCCGCCGGTGGTGCCGAGCAGCAGGTCGGCGGACTGCCCGGGTTCCTGCTCGAGCCGTTCTCGCGGGCCATGGGTGAGTCGCTGTTCCTTCCGGCGATCGTGCTCATCGCGGCGATCGTGGCGGCGCTGTTCCTGGCGAAGCCGAAGCAGACCGTCGCCTGGCAGCAGACCGGCGGCGTGACCGCGCAGCCCGACGCGGAGGGCACTGCGCCGGCCGAGGGCGACGCGAAGCCGACCGAGCACGGCGTGCACGCTGCGGCCGCTGCTCCGGCGACGGCCGAGGCCGAGCTCGCCGCCATCGACCACCACGGCAAGCACGCCGACGCCTGACCCGCGCCGACCACCCGGGCCCCGGGCTGCTCCCACGAGCGGCCCGGGGCCCGCGTGTAGCCGGGGTCCCGGCGCAGTCGTTGCGGCCGCGGGGGTGCGACACGGTCGACGTCGTACGACAACGGGTTCGTCGCAGTCCCGCGTCTGCAACAGTTGCGGCCGCGGGGGTGCGACACCCTCGACGTCGTACGACATCGAGGTCGTCGTTCCGGGTCGGCGCCCCGCCCGCGCGCTCAACCCCGGCGCTGCAGGTGCGCCCGCGTCAGCTCGTCGATCTGCTCGTCGGTCAGGGCGTCGACGGCGTGGGCCTCGCGGCGATCGGTCCGCTGCCACCGGATGAACAGCGAGATGAGCACGGGGATGTCCGCCACCTCGGCGATGAACCACAGCAGGTCGCCCGCCAGGTGCTGATCGCGCAGCGGCGACGGGAACCACGGCTGCCCCACGGCCTGCACCACCGACCCGTCGAGCACGTGGTTCGTGATCCGGAGCACGATGCCCGGCACCGCGTCGATCATCAGCTCCACGAAGGCGAGCAGGAACTCCGCGGTGACGAACGTCGACGACCGCAGCACCCCGGGCTCGGACAGCGGTGCGAGCAGCCCGAACCCGAGCATCGGGACCGTCACCGTGATCACGACGGCCCAGACGGACGATCCCCGCAGGGTCGCCGCGAACGGTGTCAGCAACAGGCCGAACAGGACGAGGGCGACCAGCGGCGCGACGATCGCGTTGCCGAGCAGGCGCACTGGACGCGACCGCATGGCGGCGTCGGCGGCGTGCGTGAGGCGATCCGGGCCTCCTGTCCGGAGCAACGACACGGGCGCACCGAGCGCGGCGAAGGTGGGGACCGCGAAGAAGAGCAGGGCGGACCGCAGCACGAACGCCCACCGCAGCTGCTGGTCGTACACGCCGACGATGCCGAACTGCAGGATCCCGAACAGCACCAGTGCCGCGCCGAACGCGAGGGTGCGCCACCAGGGCCAGCGTGCGCCGCGACGTGCGGCGCCGACCACCCACCAGCCGTAGGCGACCGCGGCGACGACGATCATCACCGCGGACAGGGGATCGAACCGCCAGGTGCTCCAGAACTCGGGTGTCGACGGCGTCGGGTGCCTCCTGCGGATCGGCCTCGTGCCATCCTCTGCCCGGCGTGTGTGCCGGCGCAGACCCGAGCGGCTCCGATCGGTGAGAACCGGTTCAGATCCGGGTGACGCCCCTGGCCGGCGTGGTCCGCGAGAGCAACCACACCCCGATCGGCACCGCGACGGCGCCGATGACCGCGACCCCGAACGACAGGTGCAGCTGCATCACGAGGAACGCCGGACCGATCGTGCAGACCGCCGCGACGGCGACGACGGGCCACGACGGACGGTCGGCCGAGGCCAGCAGGCGGGGGAGCGGGCGGTCGAACCAGCGCAGCGCCCGAGCGACCCCGAGCGCGACGGCGAGCACCACGACCAGTGCGACGACACGGGACGCCCACCACGGACCGGAGCCCGGCGTCGGGAACGGCACCCCGATCAGCAGGGCGACCCCGTTCAGCGCGATGAAGAGCGGCAGGTGCCACAGGTAGATGGTCATGCCGTCCCGACCGAGCACGAACACGGCGCCGAGCGCGGTCCTGGTGCGCATCAGGCGGGTGAGCGGGGCGTGCACGAGCTGGACCAGGCAGGCCTGTGCGATCGCGAGGAACGCCAGCGGGAGCATCGGCGGGTTGAGGTCCTGCAGCATGTCCGGTGCCCACAGCCCGATCGAGGTCGTCGGGACGAGCAGGGCGTAGGCGGCGACCGCCACCGCGAGCAGGAGTGCCTTCGACCGCCGCGCGAACCAGCCGTCGGCCCAGAGGAACCCGAGCTGCTGGGCGAAGAGCCACACCGGTCCGAGGTTGAGCAGTCCGACCTCGGCGACCCCGGTGGCCAGGCGGACCGCGTCGACCGCTCCGGCGAGCAGCAGCAGGACGCCGAGGGTGGCCCACGGTGCCCGCTCGTGCAGGCGCATCATCAGCGGCACGCAGCACTGCGTGATGCCGTACGCGGCGAGGAACCAGAGCGGTGAGCCGATGCCGAACGCGACCTCGGCGAGGAGGTCCGGCGGGGTGCCGACGGCCGTGGCCACACCGAGCCCGAGCGCGAGGAACACGAACAGCGGGACCGCGGGCCGGAACAGGCGCACGAGGCGGATGGCCAGGTAGTCGCGAGCGGGGCTCGGCGCACCGCGCGCGACGGTGCTGCGCCAGCCGACTGCGCTCGCGAAGCCGCCGACCACGAAGAAGAGGGGCATCACCTGCCCGACCCAGGTGGCGGCGACGTACCACGGGAGCTCCTGCAGGGGGCTCGTCACCCGCACCCCCTGGTCGTCGGCGGCGACGCCGACCATCGTGACGTGCACGATGACGACGAGGACGACGCAGGCCGTCCGGATGAGGTCGACGACCAGGTCCCGCTTCGCGATGATCCCCCGGACGTCCGGTGCACTGTTCGCCTGTTCAGGCAGACCTTGGCTCGTGGACATGTCCGGACGCTAGCGTGCGGAGCGGTCGGTCCAGGGTCGTCCCAGCTGATCGCGACCGGATCGTGACACTTCGTATTCCGGTAGCGGCATGCGTCATCGCGCTGACCGTCGGCAGAAGCTCGTGTACAGTGGCCACGTTGTCTTGATTCCTGCAAAAGAAAGGCTCAGCATGGACGCCGACGCCGATCTGCTCCGCACCTCGGGCCTCCGGGTGACGACGCCGCGACTCGCGGTGCTGCGGGCCACCGAATCGATGCCGCACGCCACCGCCGACGACATCGTCACGGCGCTCACGGCGGAACTCCCGACGACCAGCCACCAGGCCGTGTACGGCGTGCTCGCCGCGCTGACCGGCGTCGGCCTCGTCCGACGCATCGAGCCGGCCGGCAGCCCCGCTCGGTACGAGCGACGCACCGGTGACAACCACCACCACATCGTCTGCACCCTGTGCGGCGCGATCGAGGACGTCGACTGCGCCGTCGGGCACTCGCCCTGCCTGACCCCGTCGGACGCGCACGGCTTCGCCGTCACCACCGCCGAGGTCACCTACTGGGGCATCTGCGAGCGGTGCGCCGCGGCCGAGCGCGACGACGCGGGCGCAGACGCGCCCGACGCAAGCGCAAGCGCAGACGCCCCTGACGCAGGCGCAAGCGCAGACGCCCCCGACGCCCCGCGCGTCCCCTGAACCACCCGAGCACCCCTGACCGAACCAACCGTTCCACCCAAGGAGGAACCGTGTCCGACCAGAACACGACCGGCACCCCGTCCGGCACCCCCACCACCACGACCAACTCCGGCGCTCCCGTCTCGAGCGACGAGCACTCGATGGGCGTCGGGGCCGACGGCCCCCTCGCGCTGCACGACCACTACCTGGTCGAGAAGCTCGCCCAGTTCAACCGCGAGCGTGTGCCGGAGCGCGTCGTCCATGCGAAGGGCGGCGGAGCGTTCGGTACCTTCACCGTCACGCAGGACGTCAGCAAGTACACCCGCGCCGCGTTCCTGCAGCCGGGCCAGCAGACCGAGATGCTCACGCGCTTCTCGTCCGTCGCCGGCGAGCAGGGGTCGCCCGACACGTGGCGCGACCCCCGTGGCTTCGCGCTGAAGTTCTACACGTCCGAGGGCAACTACGACCTCGTCGGCAACAACACCCCGGTCTTCTTCATCCGCGACGGCATCAAGTTCCCCGACTTCATCCGCTCGCAGAAGCGTCTGCCCGGATCGCACCTGCGCGACCACGACATGCAGTGGGACTTCTGGACCCTGTCGCCCGAGTCGGCGCACCAGGTCACCTGGCTCATGGGCGACCGTGGCCTGCCGGCGAGCTGGCGCGAGATGGACGGCTTCGGGTCGCACACGTACCAGTGGATCAACGCCGAGGGTGAGCGCTTCTGGGTGAAGTACCACTTCCTGACGGAGCAGGGCCACAAGACCCTGACGCAGGAGGACGCCGACCGCATCGCCGGTGAGGACGCGGACTTCCACATCCGTGACCTGCACGCCGCGATCGAGCGTGGCGACTTCCCGCGCTGGACGCTCAAGGTGCAGATCATGCCCTACGCGGACGCCGAGTCGTACCGGTTCAACCCCTTCGACCTGACGAAGGTGTGGCCGCACGCGGACTACCCGCTCATCGAGGTCGGCACGATGGAGCTCAACCGCAACCCGGAGAACTACTTCGCGCAGATCGAGCAGGCGACGTTCGCGCCGTCGAACTTCGTGCCCGGCATCGCGGCGAGCCCCGACAAGATGCTCCTGGCGCGCATCTTCAGCTACGCGGACGCCCACCGCTACCGCGTCGGTACCAACCACGCGCAGCTGCCGGTGAACGCCCCGAAGAACGAGGTGCACTCGTACTCGAAGGACGGCGCCATGCGCTTCGACTTCCAGAAGTCCGAGGTGCCGGTGTACGCCCCGAACTCGCTCGGTGGCGCGCACGCCGACCCGTCCGCGACCGACGACGTGCCCGGTTGGGAGTCGGACGGCGCGCTGCAGCGGTCCGCCGCGACCCTCCACCCCGAGGACGACGACTTCGGCCAGGCCGGCACGCTCGTCCGAGAGGTCCTCGACGACGCTGTCCGTGAGCGCCTGGTCGGCAACATCGCCGGTCACGTCTCGAAGGTGACGCGCGACGACCTGCGCGAGCGCGTGTTCGCGTACTGGACGAACGTCGACGCCGACCTGGGTGCGCGCGTGCGCGCCGCGGTCGTGCCGAGCGCGCCGGGTTCGAACGAGAACCCGGAGACGGTTGCGGTCGAGGCGTAAGCCCCGCTCCACCACCTGACGGACGGGAGGCGCGGTGCCAGCTGTGAACTGGTCCCGGTTTGTTGGACCGTGAAGTCAGATTAGGCCGCGAGGGCGTGAGCTCGGTATTGAACCGGGCTCATGCCCTCGAGTCGTGCCT
>NZ_SLUT01000015.1:0-50818 GCF_004341255.1 Curtobacterium sp. PhB142
ATCCGCTGCCCGGGGAAGAACCGTGGCGGACAAGATCCCCGGGTAAACCCAGTGACCGTCTCAGCCGTTCCGTTCTCCGCCGCCGTGGCAACGAGAGGTAACACTACACAGGCTCCGGGGGCCTCGCCAACCGTGGTTCCTCCCGGGCGTGTCGGCCCGGGAGTCCCCGTCGGCGGCGTGGCTACTCCGCTGCAGCGAGCTGCCCGCAGGCCCCGTCGATCTCCTTGCCGCGGGTGTCGCGCAGGGTCGTCGGGATGCCCGCGGCGTTGAGCCGGCGGACGAACTCGTCCTGCACGTGCACCTCGGACGAGGTCCACACGGAGCCCGGCGTCGGGTTGAGCGGAATCGGGTTGACGTGCACCCAGCCCTTGCCGCGCTTGTTGAGCTTCTCGGCGAGCAGGTCCGCGCGCCAGGCGTGGTCGTTCATGTCCTTGATGAGCGCGTACTCGATCGAGACACGGCGGCCCGTCTTGACGTAGTAGTTGTGCGCGGCGTCGATCGCCTCGTCGGCCTTCCAGCGCGAGTTCACCGGGATGAGCTCGTCGCGGAGCTCGTCATCAGGGGCGTGCAGCGACAGCGCGAAGGTCACCGGGATGTTCTCGTCCGCCAGCTTGAGGATCGCGGGGACCAGCCCGACCGTCGAGATCGTGATGCCACGGGCACTCATCCCGAGGCCGTTCGGCTGCGGCGCGACCATCAGCCGCACGGCGTCCATCACCCGCTTGTAGTTGGCGAGCGGCTCCCCCATGCCCATGAACACGATGTTCGTCACGCGCTCGGCGTCGACGCGGTCCTTGCCGCCCTTGCGGGGATCGCCCCCGAGCTCGCCCGCGGCGATGGCCGCGTTGGCCCGGACGATCTGCTCGATGATCTCGGCGGTGGACATGTTGCGGGTCAGCCCCGCCTGGCCGGTGGCGCAGAACGGGCAGTTCATGCCGCACCCGGCCTGCGACGAGACGCAGAGCGTGATGCGACCCGGGTACCGCATGAGCACCGACTCGACCAGGGCACCGTCGTGCAGCTTCCACAGGAACTTGATCGTGTCGCCGTTGTCCGTCGCCAGCCGCCGGGTCTCGGTCAGCAGGGGCGGCAGCATCCCGGCGACGAGCTGCTCGCGCTGGGCGGCAGGCAGGTCGGTCATCTTGTCCGGGTCGGACGTGTAGTGCGTGAAGTAGTGGGTCGCGAGCTGCTTCGCGCGGAAGCCCGGCAGCCCGAGTTCCTTGACGCGGGCCTCGCGCTCCTCGGCCGTCAGGTCGGCCAGGTGCACGGGCGGCTTGCCGCGCTTCGGCGACGCGAACTGCAGCAGCGGACGGCCGTCGGTGTCGGTCGCCTGCTTCCAGCCCTCGGTGCGCGGGCGCACCTGCGGACGAGCAGACTGCTGCTGTTCGAACGGGGTACGGGTGTCGGAAGCCATCAGGCCAGGATACGGGAGGCCCGTGACACGTCGGTGCCGGACCCTCCGGTGGCCGGGATGGTCACCGTCGACGGCCCCGCCTGCGTCGGATCAGCTGCCGGCGGGCAGCAGGCGCGCGAAGTGGTGCGCGGCCGAGTACATCGGCACGATGTCGACGACCTCGCCCGGGTGCGGGGCCTGCAGCACGAGTCCCTGGCCGAGGTACAGGCCGACGTGGTCCTCGTCGTCGTACACGACCAGGTCGCCGGGCAACGCCTCGGACTCGGGGATCGTCGTCGCCGCGGCGTCCTGCGTCGGCACGTAGTGCACGAGCGGGATGCCGACCGCGGCGTACGCGACCATCGTCAGGCCGGAGCAGTCGATGCCCTCGTGGCTCGCGCCGCCCTCGACGTACGGGTCCCCCATGTACTGCAGGGCGGTCTCGACGATGGTGGCGCGGTCGCCGCCGGCGGACAGCGCCGCCGACAGGGCCGACTGCGCCTGGGCCGTCGTCACCCCGAAGCGCAGGTCGAGCGTCGGGTACGAGACGACCGTGGTCGTGGTGGTCATGCCGTCGGTGGTGACGACGGGGACCTTGACGTCGTGCGCCACGGTGAAGGTCTGCGCGGCCTGCGAGGTCGTCGTGCCCTGCTGCGTCTCGACCGGGGTCGCCGCGTTCGCCGGCACGGCCAGGGTCAGGCTCGAGGTCACGGCGATCGCCGGCGCGAGCAGGATCGCGGCACGCTTGGCGTTCGCGGTGCGGCGGATGTGCCGCGGGTCGACGGCCCGCTCGGCACGCAGGACGGCCTTCCGGCCCAGGACGGCCGCACCGGCGCTCGAAGCGACTGGGAGCGGACGCGGCTGCATCCGGACGGTGCGGGTCGGCTTCGGGTGCTCCACGAACGTGGCCCGGGCAGCAGCGGGACCGAGGGCCGAGCGACGACCACGGGGACGGGACAGCTGCGGCTGCGGAGACGCCGGAGCGGGTTCCACCGCGGTGTGCGGGGTCCCTCGCGAGGGCTGTCGGTCTTCGGCTGCTGCAGGCAGGGCGTGGCGTCCCATGGGTCCTTCCGGGTCGGGACCGCTGGGCGATCCGGAAAGTAACGTATTGGTCACGGGGCGGATCGAGGCTGGGCAGTCCCGGAGTGTTCCTGCGGCTCGTCACAGGAACGGGCGGTCCTCGCAGGTCGCTCAGATGCGGCGGATCCGCGCCCACGGGCTCGAAGACCCAGGCTCAGACGGACACGACCCGCATGACGGCGGCGATCCGGGCCTCCCGGTCGGACGACAGCCGGTCGAGGCGAGCCGCCAGCGCCACGACGGACGCGTCGACCGGGGCGTCCCCCGAGATGTCCCCCGGTACCGGGACGCCCGCGCGGACCGCGAGCGGCAGCACGCCGGCCCAGACCGCGTGGTCCTCGCCGTCGTCCGCGGACTCGCCGTTGCCCTGGAACCGGACCTTCACACTCGCGCGGTCGAGGGGCAGCTGCAGGACCTGGGTGGCGCGGACCTCCTTCGGGGTCATCTCGCGGACCTCGTCGCGGCGGCCGGGCATGAGGTGGTCGGAGACCTGCCAGAGCGCCTCGGTGCGGAGCTCGGGCGGCACCACCGTCGCGGCACCCGCGATCATTGCGCTGCGGTAGTTCGCGGAGCTGTCGAAGGTCGAACGGGCGAACACGAGCCCGTCCAGATGCGTGACCGTCGCTGCGACCCGCACGCCGGCGGCCCCTGCTCCGAGGAAGAGGCCGCCGCCGGTCGAGCCGTGCAGCAGCAGGACCGGGCCGGCGCCGAGGTCCCCGACGCCGCACAGGAAGGGCAGCACGATCGGGTGGCCGCCGCGGACGAACCCGACGTGGGCGAGATGTGCTTCGGCGAGGATCGCCCGGAGGACGGCGGGGTCGTCGGACTGGCGCTCGCGGATGCGGCGGACCCGCAGGTCGGGGCCGTCGGCGGGGTTGGGGGTGGTCATGCGGGCCACGCTAGGTTCGACAGTGGTCCGGTGCGTGGACCAGATCGAGGTGATCGTGGTGGACCAGTCCGGCAAGACCGCAGGGGTCGTCGCCCGCATCCGACGGATGGTCCACGACGGCACGCTGCGCGAGGGCGATCCGCTGCCCTCGACCCGGGCGTTGGCCGCCGAGCTCGGCGTCGCACGCGGAACGGTCGTCGCCGCGTACGACCAGCTCGACGGCGAGGGCTGGATCCGGACGCGGCACGGTGCGGTGGCGCGGGTCGTCGCGTCGGCCGGGGCGTTCAGCGGGGGCGTGGGAATCGGGAACTTGCTGCCGGCGACGGACCCGCGTGCGCCGGCGGCGGCGTCAGCTGCGGCGTCAGCGTCAGCGTCAGCCGCCGCCCGGACCGTCGACTGCCGCCCCGGGGTCCCCGCCGTCACCTCGATCGCGCAGCGGGACTGGCGCGCGGCCTGGCGGGCGGCGGCCGACGCCCCACTGCGGAACGCGGTCGCGGACCCCCTCGGCACGGTGGAGCTCCGCGCGCAGGTGGTCGCACAGCTCGGCCTGAGCCGCGGGTTCGCCCCCTCGGTCGACCGGGTGCTGCTGACCGCGGGGACCTCGGAGGCGCTGTCGCTCGTCGCCGAGGCGCTCCGCGTGCACCTCGGTCGCGCCCCCGTGTTCGCGGTCGAGGACCCGGGGTACCGGACCGGTCAGCGTGCGGTGCTCAGCGCGGGCGGGACCGTCGTCGGCATCCCGCTCGACGACGACGGGATGGACCTCGACGCCCTGACCGCCGCACCGCCGGTCGACGTCGTGCTCGTCACGCCGACGCACCAGTACCCGCTCGGTTCGGTGATGCCGGTGGCGCGACGGCAGCGGCTGCTCGCCTGGGCTGCGGCGACGGGCACGCTCGTGGTCGAGGACGACTACGACTCGGAGTTCCGGCACCGCGGCAGCCCCGTGCCCGCACTCGCAGCGCTCGATGCCGAGGGGGTGGTGCTGCACGTCGGCGGGTTCTCGAAGACGCTCGACCCGCGGCTGCGCTGCTCCTACGTCGTGCTGCCCGCGGCGGGTGGAGTGCCGGTCGGGGCCGGATCCGTGGCTGGGGTCGCCGACGCGGTGCTCGCTGCCCGTCGCGCCCGCGGCGCGGTCGTCGCCGAGCCCGTGCAGGTCGCGCTCGCGCACCTGCTCCGGACCGGCGCGCTCCGCCGGCACCTCGGCCGGGTCCGGCGCGACTACACGCACCGTCGCGCCCGGATCGCGGCTCGGCTCGACGGCGTCACCGGACTGGAGGCCCGTGCGCTGACCGGCGGACTGCACGCGGTGGTCGTGTGGTCGGGTCCGGCGACGGGGCGGGAGGTCGCGGCGCGGATGGCCGGTGCCGGCGTGCTCGTCTCGACGCTCGAGGAGTACGGGATGGCTCCGGGCAGCACCCCGGCCGGGCTCGTGCTGGGGTACGGGGCGGTGACGGTGCCGGAGCTGGACCGTGCCCTCGATGCGCTGATCGCGTCGGTCGAGCGGACCGAGACCGTTGCATGACCCTGGTGTTCTTGGTGCCCCGGTGCGCTCTGGCCGCCGGACGAGTCGCGATCAGCCGCCGGACTGAGCGGTCGCCACCACGTTCGATCCGGCCTGCTGGCACGCGGTGTTCAGGGTGCGCCCGACGAGCTCCCACTCGGGGCTGTCCTGGAGCGCCGGCCCCGACGCGGGTGCCGGGTGGGCGTCGAGGTACTCGAGCGCGTAGTCGATGGCGTTGTCGAGCCGCTCGTCGGTGCTCGTCAGGTGCTCGTACCCGAAGCGCTCCGCCGCGATCAGCGCCTCGTACTGCGCATCGGTCAGGGCACCGCGGGAACGACCGTCCGAGGCGTTCAGGGCGATCGTCGACAGCGCGCTGATCTGCCCGCAGACGGCCGCGGCGCTCCGGTCCTCCTCCATCGGGTCCACCGTGGGGGACGCCGCCGGTGCGTCCACCGCTGCGTCCGCCGACCGAGCGCTCGACGAGGTCGGCGCCGGGGCCGACGAGGCGTCGGCCGAGCACGACGACAGGGCGACGGATGCGAGCAGTGCGCCGACGACGACGGGCAGTGCGAGTCGGAGGGAAGCCATACCCGCCATCGTGGCAGCGTCGTGGTCACGCACGGGGCGTCGTGTCGCGATCGAGACCTCGTCGATACCGGATCGTGAGCAAGCGGACGAGCCGGTGGTCAGGGTCGCTGCAGGTGTGCGCGCACCTGTGCTTGCACGGCGGCGGCATCGCGGTGGTCCCAGAGTGCGAAGTGCGTGCCACCCGGCATCGTGACGAGCTCGGCGCCGGGGATCGCTGCGGCGGCGCGGGTGCTGTCGTCCGGTCGGACCTCGGTGTCGGCGTCGCCGTGCACCAGGAGCGTCGGAGCCCGGACGGCAGCGAGGTCGAGCGACTCGACGGCCGCGAGCTGGCGCACGTCGTTGTCCCAGCCGGCGCGCCTCGGCCCGGACGCGTTGCCGGTCCGGGCGAGGCCGAGCAGGAACGCCCGCCGCTCCGGGTCGGCCAGGACGCCAGCGACGTGTTCCCGCAGGGCCCCGCCGCGCAGGGTGCTCACGCCGGCCACCGCAGCGCGTGCCGCGGCAGCCGGGGCGATGCGCGCAGCGGCCGCTGCCAGACCAGCGCCGAACGCGGTGTCGGTCACGAGTCGTTCGGCAGGTCCCGCCGGCCCGGGGACCCAGCGACCGGACACCCCGGAGGCGACGGCGAGCGCGCTGATCCGGTCCGGGTGGTGGACCGCCAGTCGGTACGCGGCCGGGGCGCCTCCAGACCACGCCAGCACACCGGCGCGGTCGATGCCGAGGTCGTCGAGGACGCCGGCGAGCTGGTCGGCCTCGTCGTCGATGGTGCGGCGCTCGGCGTCGAGCCGGGTGCCGAGGTAGCCGGGCCGTGAGACCGTGACCACCCGGAAGTCCTCGGACGGCAGGAACGCCGCCATCAGCTCGGCGACGTCGATCCCGCCGGGACTGCCGTGCAGGAGCAGTACGGGGACGCCGGTGTCGGAGCCTCGGATCCCGACCTCGACGCCACGGGTGACCGCTCGGGTCGAAGGGGGCATGGGCCGACGATACTGCTGGCCCCCGTGCGGCGTCGGTGGCGGGGTCAGCGGGCCTCGGGGCGCGCGGAGCCGCGGGTGCTCACGAGGTCGGCGAGGGACGGTTCGGCCTCGTCGGTGGGCACGGCCCAACCACGTCGGGCGGCCTTGCGGACGAGACGGTAGGTGGTGACCTGGACGGGCTCCACCCCGTCGGCGGATTCGTAGTTCGTCATCGTGTTTTCTCCCTGAATAGCGAGTGGTTCGCTGCAGCCGAAAGTACCCGGACGCCGTACCCCCGGACGGGGGCCTGCGTTCCATGGCCAAAGGCCGGAGAGCGCGACACGAGAACCCTCGCCACGGCGGGATTGTTCGCATACAATGCAAACATGTTGATCACTGTCGACCCGACAGCACGGGCCACGCTCGCCGAGCAGGTCGCGTCGCAGATCCGGTACGCGATCGCACGCGGAGACCTCGCGAGCGGGGAACGCCTGCCGTCGGCGCGCGACCTCGCCGCCGCGGTCGACGTCAACATGCACACGGTGCTGCGCGCCTACGCGCAGCTGCAGGACGACGGACTGATCGAACTGCGGCGGGGTCGCGGAGCAACGGTCTTGCGATCGGGCAACGCGTCGTTCGACCGGCTGCGCACGCTCGTGGACGAGCTGCGCGACCAGGCCGACACGCTCGGGGTGCCGCTCGACGACCTGTTCACGATGATCAAGGGGGCACGATGACGAACCGACCGATGCGTTTGAGGACCCGTGTGGCGGTGGTGGCACCCGGGCTGTTGGTGTTGCTGACCCTGGTGGTCGCGGCACTCCTCGCCGCGCAGACCCTGCCCGACCGCATGGCCGTCCACTTCGGGGCCGACGGCACCGCGGACGGCTGGAGTTCGCCCTGGCCGGTGTTCTGGATCACGCTCGCGGTGACCGCCGGCGCCGTGGCCCTGGCGTTCGCGGCACTGCGGATGCCCGACCGCCGGACCGCCGCCACCCTGGTGCTCGTCGCCAACCTGTTCGCCGGCAGCCTGGGCACCGCCTGGATCGTGCTCGCCGCGACGAACACCGTCGGCGACGGGACGCTGTCCGGCTGGTGGACCGTGCCGTTCCTGGCCGTCAGCGCGGTCATCGCCGCGGTGCCGGTCGTCGCGCTCGTCCGGTCGGCTCCCCCGGTGCCCGCGCACGACGTCGAACCGCTGCGCATCGGGTCGGACACACGGGTCGCGTGGCGCGCCCGCATCGGCAGTCGCTGGTTCGCGGCGCTCGGGGCCGTCATGGTCGGACTCGGGATCGGCACGGGGCTCGCGATGGCTCCGGCCGACATCCCTACGGCCGTCGCGTCCGGAGCGGTGCTGGTCGTCGCCGGGCTCGCCGTGCTGGTGCTCGCCCGGGTCGAGCTCACCGTGGACCGGCGTGGGATGCGACTGACCTCGACGTGGACCCGCATCCCGCTCATGCGCGTCCCGCTCGAGCGGATCGAGTCCTGCGGGTGGGAGGACGTCTCGCCCGGACAGTGGGGTGGCTGGGGCTACCGGTTCTCCGGCCGTGGGGTCGCCTACGTGGTGCGGTCGGGGCCGGGCCTCGTGGCACGGCTCCGCGGCGGGCAGGCACGGATGGTGACGGTGCCGGACGCTGCGGGCGGGGCCGCGGCCCTGGGCGCACTGCTCGCGCACCGCACGCCGGCCTGACGGGGTTGCGCCGGGCCTCCCGGTCGGGGTGGTGGTGCGTGCTGCGAAGGCGACAGATCTCGTCGGCCGCGCGCCGTCACGTCCGCGAAAGCGACAGCGTGCCGCGAACCGTTGGCGGCACACTGTCGCTTTCGCGAAACGGCCCCGCCCGGCCCCGCCGCGCGCCGCAGGCGGTCAGAGGCTCGTCATGCCGCCGTCGACGCGGAACTCGGCGCCCGTCGCGTAGGACGACTCCGCGCTGGCCAGGTAGACCATGATCCCGGTGACGTCGTCTGGAGTGCCAGGGCGGCCGAGGGGCGTGCGGGCGACGATCGCGGCCCGCGCCGAAGGGTCGCCGGAGATGGTCTGGACGAGGCCGGTCTCGGTGTAGCCCGGCACGACGGTGTTCACCCGGATGCCGTCCCGCGCGTAGGCCATCGCGGTCGCACGGACGAGCGAGTGGATGCCACCCTTGGTCGACGAGTAGGCCGCGAAGCCCGCGCCCTCGCCGTTCAGCCCGGTGGGTGAGCCCGTCGCGATGATCGACCCGCCGCCGCCGGCCGCGAGCATCGCCCGGACGGCGTGCTTCACGGTCAGGAACGTGCCCGTCAGGTTCACCGCGACCGTGCGGTTCCAGGTGTCGAGCGACACGTCCGCGACCGCAGCGTCCTGCCCGAACAGTTGCACGCCGGCGTTCGCGACGACCACGTCGGGCGTCAGGTCGCGCTCCGCGAGGGCGGCGAACCCGGCCGCGACGCTGGTCTCGTCGGCGATGTCCATGGTGAGCGGCAGCGCGAGCGCGCCGGCTGCCGCTGCTGCGGTGCCCGCCGCCGTCGCGTCCCGGTCGGCGTAGACCACACGCGCTCCCTCGGCGACGAACCGGTCCGCGATCGCACGGCCGATGCCGGAGCCCGCCCCCGTGACGAGTGCGGTCCTGTGGTCGAGTCGTGCGGTCATGCGGGAGCTCCGTCCTGGGAGCGTCGTCGCTCCACGGACCCATCATTGCCCAACCGGTTGACCGGTGGTAGTCATGAGCCATGACTACGGTGTCGATCGGCGCGTGGCGGTTCACGCTGCGCGGTGCCGAGCTCGCCGACCTGGCGTACGACGGCGAACCGGTGCTGCGGGCGATCCGCTTCGTGACGCGTGACCACGACTGGCGCACCGCCGACGACACCGTGCTCACCCAGACGCTGTCCTCCGGCCCAGGCAGCAGCGGGCGGCTCCGCATCGAGGCCAGCGCGCGCTACGACGGCACCGAGGTGCTCCGGTACGTCCTCGAGGTCACCGTCGACGGCCCCACCCTGCACGTCGACGCGGTCGGCACCACGACGACGCCGTTCCGCCGCAACCGAATCGGCTTGGTCGTGCTCCACCCGCCGACCCTCGCCGGCGTGCCCGTCACCGCGCGCCACCCGTCCGGCACCGCGACCTCGGCCGTGTTCCCGACCTGGATCGCGCCACACCAGCCGGCCGCCGACCTGTCGGGGTTGGACTGGTCGACGGGTCGGGTCGCGCTGTCGCTCGATCTGGCTGGCGACGTGTTCGAGACGGAGGACCAGCGCAACTGGACCGATGCCTCGTTCAAGACCTACTCGACGCCGCTGTCCGAGCCGTTCCCCGTCGCGCTCGACGCGGGTTCCGTGGTCCACCAGTCGCTCACGCTGCGCGCGACGACGGACGGTCGACCGGGAGGCACGGCCTCCCCCGCCCCGGACCTCGCGTTCCTGGACGGGCCGGCTCCCACCGCCGTGGTCGCCCCGCCGCCGACGCTCCAGCTGCTTGCTGCCTCGGCCCCGGCGGCTGCGCGCCCGGCCGGCGCGCGCCCACTCGGCGTGCCCGTCCTGGTCGAACCCGTGCTCAGCGATCCGAACGTCGGGGCGGTGCTGGCGTCAGCCCGGCTCGATGCGGGTGGCGGGCCGCTCGACGTCCGGTTCGTCACCGACGACCCGGATCGGCTGCGCGCCGCGATCGACGACGTGCTCGCGGCCGGGCCGGTCGTCCGCATCGGCGCGTTCGACCCGACCTCGCACGTGACGACCCCGGCGCTGCAGCAGGCCCTGCGCGATGCCGCGGCTGCTGCGGGCGACCTCGAGGTCGTGGCGGGGACCCGCGCGCACTTCACGGAGCTGAACCGGACCGTCGACCTGTTCCGCGACTGGGACGGGCCCCTGACGTTCAGCGTGACGCCGCAGATGCACGACCGGTCGCCCGAACAGGTGACCGAGTCGATCCGGATGCAGCGCTGGGTGGTGATGAGCGCCTCCAGGCTGGCCGCCGGCAGGGCGCTGCACGTCGGACCGGTGACGCTGCGGCCACGGTTCAACGCGGTGGCGACCTCCGCGCGCCCCGTCGTGACCGACGCGACGGTCGAGGCCGGGTATGGGCCGCAGTTCGTGGCGGACGCGACGGATCCGGCGCAGCACTCGGCGGCGGCAGCGGCGTGGTTCCGGGCGTCCGTGGGGGCGCTGACGGTGCCGGGGGTCGCCTCGATCACCCTCGCCGAGGCTTGGGGACCCCGCGGCGGGCCGCTGCCGGGGTAGCGTGGTGAGTACCGCGAAAGCGACAGATTCCCGCCGATGGTCGGCGGGAATCTGTCGCTTTCGCGGGTCAGACGAACGTCAGCGACGGACGGAGTCGATCTTGAGCATCTTGGCGATGACGCTGTCGAGCTCGCTGTCGTCGAAGACCTGCTTCCAGTCCTCCTTGATGAGCTTCTCGCGGCCGTAGCCCATCGCGATGTGGCACGCGTCCGAGAACGGGTTCGAGCCGCGCAGGCCGTTGGTCAGCGCGATCCAGGTGTGGCCGTAGAGCATGGCGCGGGCGGCCTCGCGGGGCACGCCGACACCGGTGACGGTCTCCTCGAGGGCGTCGTTGAGGAAGTCGCCGATCATGCAGGCGATCGTCTCGACCAGGGTCGGCTCGAGCACGGCGAGCTGCTTCACGGTGACCCAGTGCACCTGGATGACGGGGGCGTACATGGTGGTGATGACGGCCTCGGCGATCGCCTTGGCGGAGTCGTCCGGGTCACCGAGGGACTCGGACGCGTCGAAGGCCGCGATGACCTCCTGCGGGGCGGCGATGCCACCGAAGGTGTCGTCCCACTCGGCCTTGGTGGTGCGCTCGAGGAACACCGACGGGTGGCACGGGTGCGCCACGGCGTAGTGGATGTCCTCGCGCTTGGCGAGCAGTCCGGCGTAGGCGGCGGCCGGGTCGAGCGTCAGGATGCTGGCACCCGACTTCATGACCGGGACGAGCTGCTCCGAGATGCTCCCGAGCAGGACGTCCGGCACGGCGAGGATGACCACGTCGGCGACCTTGGCAGCGTCGAGGCTGTCGGTGAGTGACCGGCCGAGGGCCTGGATGCGCTCCTGCCCGGCGGGCGAGGCCTCGCTGTAGAGCGTCGTGTACTCGCTCTTCGCGAAGTTGTTCGAGACGCGGGTGCCCATCTTGCCGCCGGCACCGATCACGGCGACGGTGACGTCGGCCGTACCGGATCCGGCAGCGACGGTGTGGGGGGTGGTGACGGTGTCGGTCATGATTCCTTGCTCCTGATGTGCTCGATGGTGTGTTCGGTCCACGCCGCCTCGATGCGGGTGGTGGTCTGTGCGGGCGTCTCGCCCGGTCGCGGGTCGGCGCCCGCGTGCTCGTCCTGCCAGGGCAGCCAGAACTCGATGACGCGGTTGATCCCCCGGGCGTCGGGGTCGATCGCGGCGCGGATGCTGTCGTGGTCGACGACCCCGGTGCCCATCGGGACGCCGGTGTACTGGAACCCGACCCACCCCGGCGACCGGGTGAACCCGGAGTCCTTGACGTGCCAGTTGACGACGTGCGGGGCGGTCATCGCGACGACGTCGGCGGGGTGTTCGAGCCGTGCGACGGTGTTCGCCGGGTCCAGGCAGATGCCGAGGTGGTCGGAGCCGATCGCCTGGACGACCGCGACGAGGTCGGCGGTGGCCACCACCTCGTAGGTCTCGAGGGCGAGCGTCACCCCGGCCGCCTCGTAGGCGGGGAGCGCCTGGCGCAGACGGCGTTCGGTCTCGGCGGCGTCCGGCTGGTCGTCGCCGCTCGTCCACATCGACCGGACGAGCGTCGCACCGAGCACCTGCGCGACGTGCAGGTACCGAGCGAGGTGCGCCGGGACGGTGCCGCGGGTGCCGACCTCGAGCGTGAGCCCGAGATCGTCGGCCAGCGTCCGGATCGCGCCCAGCCGGTCGTCGGACGCGGTGTCGAGCGGCAGGTGGTCGCAGATCTGGAACAGGTCGACGCCGTCGTGGGCCGCGGCGTCGCGCAGGGCGTCGTCGAGGGACAGCGGTGCCGGCACGCGGTCGGACATGCGCCAGAAGTAGGCGTAGGTGGAGAGACCGAGCAGGGAGGTCATGCGGTCGCCCCCAGCGCCTCGGCTTCGTCGAGGATGGTGCGGATCGCCTCGGGGTCGTGGGCGAAGCGGCCGAGGAACAGGCCACCGATGCGGCCCTCCCCACGGGTGAGCAGGCCCGGCCCCGCGCTGCCGCCGTAGATGACGACCGACCCGGCGAGTTCCGGACGGGTCGCCAGGTGCTGCTCGATGCCCGCGAGCACCGCGACGATGTGCTCGTCGGGCGCCGGCTGCGGTGCGCCGATGGCCCAGACCGGCTCGTAGGCGGCGATGACCGGCCCGGCGAGCCCGTCGGCGACCGCCGTGGCGACGAAGCGGTCGAGCTGCGCGGTGACCTCGGCGACGGCAGCGGACGGGTCGCCGTCGGCCGCGCGGTCGGTCTCGCCGATGCAGATGAGGGGACGCAGGCCGTTGCGGAAGGCGGCGTGCACCTTGCCGGCGATGTCCTGGTCGGACTCGTGGAACAGGGACCGGCGTTCGGCGTGCGCGATCTCGACCAGGTCGACCCCGACCTCGCGGAGTTCGCGGCCGGACACCTCACCCGTGAAGGCACCCTCGTCGGCCCACGCCAGGTCCTGCGCGCCGAGGAGCACCGGGGTGCGCTCGAGCACGGCGTGCACCGGCACGAGCGACGGGAACGTCGGGATGACGAAGAGTTCGACGGCGCCGGACTGCACCGCCGGGTGGGTCCGGGCGATGTCGGCCACGGCGGCCGCCCACTCGAGCGTCCGGGCGTGCCCGAAGTACATCTTGAGCGACACCCCGATCGTGATCGGGGCCGCCGCCGTGGTCGCCGGCATCAGGCGTCGGTCCCGACCGGGGCAGAACCGTCGTAGGCACAGATCGCGGCGACCTTCGACGCGCTGGCGGAGGACGGGTCGAACGTGTAGCCCAACCACTCGCGAGCCATCCGGCGGGCGACCTCGACGCCGACGACCCGCTGGCCCATGCAGAGGACCTGGGCGTCGTTCGACAGGACCGAACGCTCGACGCTGAACGAGTCGTGCGCGGTGACTGCGCGGATGCCCGGGACCTTGTTCGCCGCGATCGCCACACCGAGGCCGGTGCCGCAGATCAGGATCGCGCGGTCGGCCTCACCGTTCGCGACGAGTCGTGCAGCATCGACCGCCACGTGCGGGTACGCGGTGTGCCCGTCCGCATCGACGCCCACGTCGGTGACGCTGACCACGCGCGGGTCCTTCGCGAGGTCGGCCTTGATGATCTCCTTGTAGTCGAACCCGGCGTCGTCCGAGCCGACGACGATGCGGAACTGCTGCTCGGTCATGGGGGCTTCCTTACTTCTCGGCCAGCGTCGCGAGGACCGCGGCGGTGATCAGGGCGAACGAGATCGCGCCGGCGTCGGGGGTGCCGACCGCGTCCTCGCCGTGGGTGCGGGCGCGGCCCATCTTCGGCAGCAGGTCAGCGGTCGCGTCGGCGGCCGCCGTCGCCGCGGCGGACGCGGCCGACCAGGCACGGACCAGGTCGTCGCCGGCCTCGACGCGGTCGGTGAGGACCTGGTCGAACGGGACGATCGCGTCGACCATGGTCTTGTCGCCGGGGACGGCTCCGAACGCGAGGACCGCCTCGGTGGCGGCGTGCACCGCGCTCTGGACCGTGGCGGCGGTCGGACGTGACGCGTCCCCGAGGACGCGACCCAGTGCCTCCAGGGCGGCTCCCCAGATCGCGCCGGACGTGCCACCGGCCTTGTCGGACCAGGCGTCTCCGGCGATCGCCAGGACGCTGCCGGCGCCGGCGCCGCGCGTCACCGCGTCCGAAGCGGCGCGGTCCGCGGCGGTGGAGCCGCGCTGCATCCCGATGCCGTGGTCGCCGTCGCCGGCGACGGCGTCGATCCGACCGAGCTCGTCGGCGTGGTCGTCGATGGTGGTGCGGAGGGCCGTGATCGCCTCGGCGACTCGGGCGGCGGACGCCTGCGACGCCTCGGTGCCGGGCGTGACCGGTGCCTGCTCGTCCGCGGCGAGGGCCTCGGGTGCGACCGGCTGTTGCGGGACGGCACCGCCCTTGCGGTACGCGGGGCTGTCGGCGGGCGCGCCCCAGAGCTGCTCGAGTTCGTCGTCGAGCCAGAAGAGCGTCAGCGAGACGCCGGCCATGTCGAAGCTCGTGACGAGTTCGCCGACCTCGGGCTCGACGACGACGGCGCCGGCCGCCGTCAGCTTGGGTTGCACGGCGCCGAAGACGACGAAGAGCTCCTCGTACTTGACGCTGCCCAGGCCGTTGAGGATCGGGACGACGCGTGCCCCGTCGACGACGACACCGGATGGCAGCTCGGTGAGCAGCTTGTCGACGAGCAGGTCGGCCAGTCCGGACGCGGTGGGGACGTCGGCTTCGGCGATGCCGCGTTCGCCGTGGATGCCCATGCCGATGGCCATCCGACCCTCGGGGACGGTGAAAAGTGGTTCGTCCGCGCCGGGGAGCGAGCAGCCGGAGAAGGCGACGCCGAAGCTCCGGGTGCGGTCGTTGGCGCGGGTCGCGATCGCGGTGACCGTGTCGAGGTCGTCCCCGCGTTCCGCTGCAGCACCGGCGACCTTGAAGACGCACAGGTCACCGGCGATGCCGCGGCGCTTGTGGGCTTCGGCGCTCGGGGCGGAGGCGACGTCGTCGGTCACCCGCACGGTGCGGACGTCGATCCCGCTGTCGGCCAGTGCCCGCGCCGCGGCGTCGAAGTTGAGCACGTCGCCGGCGTAGTTGCCGTAGCTCAGCAGCACCCCGCCGCCGTGCTCGGACGCCTTCGCGACCGCCGTGACCTGCTGGGCGCTCGGGCTGGCGAAGAGGTTCCCCATCGCCGCACCGGCTGCCAGTCCGTGCCCGACGAGTCCGCCGAAGGCCGGGTAGTGGCCGGAGCCACCGCCGACGACGAGCGCGACGGTCCCCTCGGGGCTGGTGGTCGAGCGGGCGACGCCGCCGTGGACCTTGCGGACCCGGGCCTGGTTCGCGGCCACGAAGCCGTCGACCATCTCGTCGGCGAAGTCGGCGGGGTCGTTGAACAGGCGGGTCATGCGTGGCTCTCCTGGGTCGTGGTCGTGTTGTTCGTGGCCTGCGCCGCAGCGTCGGCGTCCCGTCGTTCGTTCCGCTTGGTGTTCCGACCGAGCACGAACATCAGCACGCTCGACAGCACCATGAAGAAGCCGACGATGAACATCGGGACCTGGTAGCCGCCGGTCCACCCGCTGACGACGCCCGTGATGTACGGGGCGGCGAAGCCACCGAGGTTGCCGATCGTGTTGATGAGCGCCACACCCGCGGCAGCGGCGGCACCGGTCAGGAACTGCGTCGGCACGGTCCAGAAGTTCGGCAGCGCGGCGAAGATCGCACAGGCGGTGACCGCGATGACGGCGATCGTGGCGGCCGGGCTGTTCATGTAGAGCGCGACCGGGATGCTCAGGCCACCGACGAGCGCGGGGACGGCGATGTGCCAGACCCGGACGCCACGGCGGAAGGCATCACGCGACCAGAAGTACAGGACGACCGCGGCGGGGACGTACGGGATCGCCGTGATCATGCCCTTCTGGAACAGGTCGAACGTGGTGCCGAACTGCTCCTGGAAGCCGTCGATGATCGTCGGCAGGAAGAAGCTCAGCGCGTACAGGCCGTAGATGAAGCCGAAGTAGACCGCGGCGAGCATCCAGACGCGGCCGGAACCGAAGGCCGCACGGAGACCGCCCTTGGCGTGCCCGTCTCCCCCGCCCTTGGCCTTGTTCTCTGCGGCGAGGGCACCCTCGAGCCACAGCTTCTCGTCCTCGTCGAGCCACTTCGCCTGCGACGGCTTGTCCTTGAGCACGAAGAGGCACAGGACGCCGACGATGATCGCCGGGATCGAGACGCACAGGAACATGAAGCGCCAGCCGGCCAGGCCGCCGAGCATGCCCTCGTGGGTCATCAGCCAGCCGGCGAGCGGGGAGCCGATGACGCTCGTCAGGGGCTGAGCCAGGTAGAACAGCGCGAGCATCTTGCCGCGGTGCCGGGCGGGCACCCACGTCGACAGGAACAGGATCGCGCCGGGGAAGAAGCCGGCCTCGGCGATGCCGAGCAGGAAGCGCAGCCCGACGAGCTGCGGGTAGTTCTGCACCCACGTGAAGAGCAGCGAGACGATGCCCCACGTGATCATGATGCGCGCGAGCCAGATGCGCGCGCCGAACTTGAGCAGCGCCAGGTTGGAGGGCACCTCGAGCACGAGGTAGCCGATGAAGAACACGCCGGAGGCGAACCCGAACTGGGCGGCGGTCAGACCGAGGTCCGCCTCCATGCCGTTCGGGGCCGCGAAGGAGATCGCGGTGCGGTCGAGGAAGTTGATGAAGAACATCAGTGCCACGAACGGCACGATGCGGATCGCGATCTTGCGGATGGCCGTCTTCTCGACGACCGAGGTGGGGATGCCTCGCGTGGCGGGGATGTCCACGATGACTCCTGCTCGGTGGGGGTGGTACGACTCCGACCCGTGCTGCTGCGCCCGGACGGAGCGGGCGCATCGGTGCGCCTGGTCCAGTGTGCGGATTCGAATCCGACTTGTCAACCGGTTGACCAAACCATCCCGAGTGCCTCGAAGCCCAACCGGTTGACCGAACGGTACGCTCACTGCATGCCCGCGTTCAGCCCGGACGATCCCCTCAACATCCGACTCGAACTCGAGTCCGTGCCCGCGGGGTCGCCCGCCTCCGAGGTCGCCCGACAGCTCGTGTCCCTGCTCACCGCGGGTGAGCTGGCCCCCGGTTCGCGACTGCCGTCCGAGCGGATCCTGGCCGAACGGCTCGGTGTCGGCCGCTCCGCCGTGCGCGAGGCCCTGGCGGCCCTCGAGATCCTGGGCATCGTGCAGATCCGGCCCGGCTCGGGCACGTACCTGCAGGGCGGCACCTCGGACCTGCTGCCGACGACGCTGTCGTGGGGCCTCATGCTCGCCTCGAACCGCACCCGCGAGCTGCTCGAGGTCCGGTCGTCGCTCGAGCGCACGGTCGCGATCCTCGCCGCGCAGCGCGCCACGCCCGAGCAGGTCGCGGAGCTCGGCGAGTACCTCGTCCGGCAGGAGGCCACCCTCGACGACCCCGAGGCCTTCATCGACGCCGACGTCCGCTTCCACGTCCTGCTCGCCCGGGCCGCGGGGAACGACGTGCTCGGCGACCTGCTGCAGAGCCTGCGCTCGATGCTCAGCGTGTGGGTCGGTCGCCGCGTGCAGACCCGCCAGGCCACCGAGGCCGCCTACGACGAACACCGCGCGATCTACGAGGCGCTCCGGGCCGGCGACGTGCCCGCCGTGCAGCGGGCGATGGACGAGCACATGGCCACGGCGAGCGCCCGCATCGAGAACGCGGAGCCCATCCCTCCCGCCGAGTAGCGGGGAGCGCGGCGCGTGCGCTTCGTGAGCAGAAATGGTCGGGTCCGTGGCGGCGACCCGACATCTTCTGCTCACGATCGGACGGCCGGGAGGCGCGGTGCGGGTCCGCCTCGCACCGTGCGACGTTGCCGGGGCGGCAACAGGGCTTGGGTCGGGCCCGGCGGGTGCGCTGGAGTGGGCGGATGCATGCACACGAGACCACCATCGATGGCGTCGGCTCGGCCCGCGACTGGTGGGAGCAGCGGTACGCCGAGCGGGACGGGATCTGGTCGGGTCGGGTGAACGCGGTGCTGGCCGACGTCGGCGGGGCGCTGCCGACGGCGCCGGTCGGCGGTGCGCGCCGCGCGCTCGACCTCGGCTGCGGTGAGGGCGGCGACGTCGTCTGGCTCGCCGAGCAGGGTTGGGACGCACTCGGGGTCGACCTGTCGGTGACGGCGATCGAGCGCGGTTCGCGGGCGTCCGTGTCGGCCGGGTTCGAGGAACGGACCGCGTTCGTCGCCGCCGACCTCGCGACGTGGGAGACGGCTGCGCGCTTCGACCTGGTGACGGCGTCGTTCCTGCAGTCGTGGCCGGTCGAGATCCCGCGCGCGGAGATCCTGCGCCGGGCGACTGGGTTCGTCGCGGTCGGCGGGCACCTGCTCGTCACCGCGCACGCCGCCCCACCGCACGACGACCTGCCGGCCGAGATGCGGGAGTACCGGTTCCCGACGCCCGACGAAGACCTGACGGCCCTGCAGCTCGACGGCTCGTGGGACGTCGTCGCCGCCGAACTCCGGCCGCGCACCGCGACGACTCCCGACGGCGACCCGCACGAGGTCCTCGACAGCGTGGTGCTGGTCCGCCGCGCGCGCTGACGACGGCTGCAGCGCCGGACGATCAGCGCGGGAGCGGGACCGCGGCGTCGAACGCCTGCACGACGCGGGCCACCACCTGGGCGGGCGGGGTGTCCCAGATCGCCTGGTTGAAGAGCTCGACCTCGACGTCACCGGCGTAGCCGGCAGCGACCACCGCGTCCGTCACCGGCCCGAAGTCGACGTGGCCGTCCCCCGGGTAGCTCCGCGACAGCAGCGGGTCCGCCGCGATCGGGGTGGTCCAGTCGCACACCTGGTACGACGCGATCCGCCCCGCAGCCCCGGCGCGGGCGATCGACCCCGCGAGTGCCGGGTCCCACCACACGTGGAACGTGTCGACCACGACCCCCACGGCAGCGGCCGGGAACGGCGCCGCCAGGTCGATCGCCTGCGCGAGCGTCGACACCACGGCACGGTCCGCGGCGTACATCGGGTGCAGCGGCTCGACGGCGAGCTGGACACCGGCGTCGAGGGCGTGCGGCACCAGGTCGGCGAGCGCGTCGGCCACCCGGCGCCGGGCGTCGACCAGGTCGCGCGACCCCTCGGGCAGTCCCCCGGCGACGAGCACGAGCACGGGCGCCGAACCGCGGGCTCCGGCCGCGGCGAGGGCGGCGGCCTCGTCGATCGCGCGGCGGTTGTCGTCGAGCGCCCGCTGCCGCGCGGCGCCTGGCGGGAGGGTGAAGAAGCCTCCGCGGCAGTGCGACGACACCCGGAGCCCGGAGTCCGCGACCATCCGGACGGCCTCAGCGAGACCGACCTCGGCCACGGGCTCCCGCCAGGTGCCGATGGCTCCGACGCCAGCCCCGGCCACGGTGTCGAGCGCCTGCCGGAGCGGCGCGTACTTGATCGTCGCCTGGTTGACCGACAGCCGCGGATGCGGCGCAGCGCCGGCGGACCGGACCGGCGTGACGGCGTCCGCCGCGGTCGTCACGCGACCACCTCGGCGACGGTGCGGTCGACGGTGGGTGATCCGGGCCTCCCGGTCGGCCGTGTCTCCACGCCGGCCACCGCGAGCAGCGCGTGCCAGCGCGTGGCGGCGAGGTCCGGGTGTTCGAGGGCGCCGCAGGCGTTCGCGAGCCGGATGGTCTCGGACAGGTGTGGCAGGGAGCGGCCGGCGTGCTGGCCGCCGACCATCTGGAAGGCGGGCTGGTGGCCGTTCAGCCAGGCGAGGAACGCGATGCCGGTCTTGTAGTGCCAGGTCGGGGCGCTGAAGACGTGGCGGGAGAGCGCCTCGGTGGGGGCGAGGAGGGTGCGGTAGGCGGTCTCGTCGGGCAGGGCCTGGACGGCGGCGGAGGCGATGGGGGCGATGGCGGCGAAGGCGCCGAGGAGGGCGTCGGAGTGGGCTCGGCCCCGTGCTCCGGCCCGGTCTCCGGCCCGGTCTCCGGCCCGGTCTCCGGCCCGGTCTCCGGCGATCAGGTCCACGTAGTGGAAGTCGTCGCCGGTGAACATCCGGGCGGTCGCGGGCAGCTGGGAGCGGAGGGCGACCTCGGCACGGGCGTTCAGCAGGCTCATCTTGATGCCGGAGACCTTCGGCCCGGCGTCGCGCATGATGTCGAGCGCGGTGTCGGGCCCCTGCTGCCCGCCGAAGTAGCCGGCGAGGGCTGGGTCGAAGGCCTCCCCCAGCCAGTGCAGGATGACGGGGGCGCTCGCTCGCTCGATGACCCGGCCGTAGACGCGGCGGTAGGTGCTGCCGGCGGCGTTGCTGCTGGGGCTGTCGCTGTCTGCGCGCTGCGCGAGTCGGGCCAGGTGGCGGCTGGCCATCAGGACGACGCCGGCGCCGGCGTCCTCGGCGTGGTGGAGCTGGGCGACGTAGGCGTCGACGACCTGCTGCTCGGTGGGCAGGTCGTCCCCGTCGTCCGGCAGGTCGTCGGTGTTCACGCCGACGACGATGCGGCCGCCGACGGAGTGCGCCTCGCGGGCGCTGCGGGTGATGAGCTCGCGCGTCGCGGCCGGGTCGAGGCCCATGTTCCGCTGCGCGGTGTCCATCGCGTCGGCAACGCCCAGCCCCCACGACCACAGGTTGTGGCGGAACGCGAGGGTGGCGTCCCAGTCGAGGTCGGCCGGGGCGCCGGGGGTGTTGTCGGCGGCGGCGCGCGGGACGACGTGGGCGGCCGCGTAGACGAGGCGCTGAGTCAGGGGCGCGGTCGGCTTGGCGGCGGCCGTGACTGCCGGCGGCTTCAGGGTCGTCCGGCTGGTCGTGCCGTCGGCGGCGAGGAGGGTGAGGTCGGTCATGCGCGTGCGCCGACCGTTTCGGTGCGCTGGGCGACCTCCGGCGTCTCGACCTGGAGGCGCGGCTCGGCTCCCGTGGGCAGGTGCAGCTCCGGCAGGTCCACGCGTCGACCCTCGGCGCTGGACCGCAGGCCGGCCTCCGCCAGCGCCACGCCGCGGGCACCGGAGAGCAGGTCGTAGGGGTGCGGGCGGCCGGCGACCAGGTCCTGCAGGAAGTCCTCCCACTGGGCGCGGAACCCGTTGCCGAACACCTCGTTGTCGGGGACCTCGAGCCACTGCGCCTTGTAGTCGCCGTCGTCCTTCAGGTCCGGGTTCCACACCGGCTTCGGCGTCGCCGTCCGGGGCTGGATGCGGCAGCCGAACAGCCCCGCGACGGCGCTGCCGTGGGTGCCGTCGACCTGGAACTCGACGAGCTCGTCGCGGTCGACCCGGACCGCCCAGCTCGAGTTGATCTGCGCCGTGATGCCGCCGGCCAGGTCGAAGACCCCGTAGGCGGCGTCGTCCGCGGTCGCCGGGTACTCGTGACCCTGCTCGTCGGTGCGCTGCTCGATGTGGGTGACGGCGCGGGCGTACACGGACTCGACGCGGCCGAACAGCTGCTCGAGCACGTAGTTCCAGTGCGGGAACATGTCGACGACGATCCCGCCGCCGTCCTGCTGCCGGTAGTTCCAGCTCGGGCGCTGTGCGGTCTGCCAGTCCCCCTCGAACACCCAGTAGCCGAACTCGCCGCGGACGCTGAGGACCTTCCCGAAGAACCCGGAGTCGATGAGGCGGCGGAGCTTCCGGAGGCCGGGCAGGTAGAGCTTGTCGTGCACGACGCCGTTCGGCACCCCGGCCTCGGCGGCCAGTCGGGCGAGTTCGAGCGCTTCCGAGGAGGTCTCGGCGGTCGGCTTCTCGGTGTAGACCGCCTTGCCGGCGGCGATCGCCCTGCGCAGGGCATCGGCACGGGCGCTCGTGACGGCGAAGTCGGCGAAGACGTCCCAGCGCGGGTCGGCGAGGGCGGCGTCGAGGTCGGTCGTCCAGTGCTCGAGGCCGTGGCGGGTGGCGATCTCCTCGAGCTTCGCGGCGTTGCGGCCGACCAGGATCGGTTCGAGCTGCACGCGGGAGCCGTCCGGCAGCCGGAGTCCGCCGTCCTCGCGGATGGCCAGGATCGACCGGACGAGGTGCTGGCGGTAGCCCATGCGTCCGGTGACGCCGTTCATGATGATGCCGATGGTGCGCGTGGTGGTCAACGCGTGCTCCCTTGCTCGCTGTGGCCTGCTCTCCGCGTGGTGGAAAGCGCTTGCCCGGAACGGTACACCACGCCCGGCGCGCTGCAGTAGTACTCGAACACGAACGCACACGCGCGGCCCGGGCCCGACTGCGCGCTCCGGCTGCGGCTGCGGCGGCCCGCGCCCGAGGTTCCGAGATCTCGGAACCTCGGCGCGCCAGGCGGCACTCCGTGGAACCTCGGCGCCGAACCCGCGGCGCGTTGTGGAACCTCGACGCCCGAGCGTCGGCGTGTCGCGCGCCCTCGAGCCCGACCGGCCGCCGGCGCCGCACTCAGTGAGCAGAAAAGGTCGAGTGGCGGGGCCGGACCCGACCTTTTCTGCTCACGAAGCGCCCGCGAAGCGCA
Source organism: Curtobacterium sp. PhB142 (assembly GCF_004341255.1). NCBI lineage: Bacteria > Bacillati > Actinomycetota > Actinomycetes > Micrococcales > Microbacteriaceae > Curtobacterium > Curtobacterium sp. PhB142. The sequence continues at coordinate 22,491 of NZ_SLUT01000015.1, forward strand.
ACCCGCGCCGCGCCCGCGCCCCGCCCCCGCCGCGCTACCGCGCCGTACTCGCGCGCAGCACGACCTCGCCGTCGATGGCACCGTCGGCCTCGAGCCCCAGCGCCCGCCGCACCGCCCGCTCCCCGATCTCCTCGAGCGGGAGCCGCACCGTGCTGAGCGCCGGCACGACGTCGGCGAGCATCTGCACGTCGTCGAACCCCGCGACGCCGACGTCCACCCCGGGGACGAGCCCGCGCTCCCGGATCGCCGCGACCGCCCCCACCGCCATCAGGTCGGTGACCGCGAACACGCACCGCGGCAACGTCCACGCGCCTCCCGCCGCCCGGTCGAGCAGGGTCACCATCGCCTGGTACCCGCCGTCGCGCGTGAACGCCGACGGCACCACCGAGTCGTCCGGCACCCGGATGCCGTGGGCGGCGAGTCCTGCGACGAAGCCCTCGACCCGCGCGTGCGCCGTGGCCAGGTCCGGATCGCCGGACAGGACGGCGAACGAGTCGTGCCCCTGCTCGACGAGCGCTCCCGCCAGGGCCGCGGCACCGCTGAGGTTCCGGATGACGACCCCGTGCACGCCGGGCACTCCGGCCGCGGCACCGTCGAGGTCGGACACGAGCGCGGACACCCCGGCACCGGCGGCGACGAGCGCGCCGACGGCAGCTGCGGAGTCCGACGCTCCCGACGTCTGCCGGGCACCGAGTCGACGACTCACGGCGAGCACCACGGCCCGCGGTCGGAGTCCGGCGACCACCCCGAGCACCGCGGCCTCGCGCGAGGGGTCCCCGCCGGTCGAGGTGATCGTCACCACGAGCCCGGCGTCGTCGGCAGCCCGGATCGCCCCGGCGGCGATCGCGGCGAAGTAGGGGTCGGCGATGTCGCCGACGACGAGCGCCAGGGTCGTGGTGGTCCCGCGAGCGACCGCCTGCGCCTGCACGTTGGCGGTGTACCGGAGCTCGTGGGCGGCGGCCTGCACACGGTCCACCGACTCCGGTCGGACCTTCCGCGTGCTGCCGTTCAGCGCCCGCGAGGCGGTCGCGAGCGACACGCCTGCGAGCTCGGCCACGTCGGCCAGGGTGACGGTGCCTCGCTCGGGCATGTCGTGCCTCCAGTCCGGTCCGCGCCGTGCGCGGTCTGTGGTGAGGATAGCGATTTCCCGGGAGGCCCGACCAGCGTCCGCGCCGCCGGCGCGGCCTTCCGAGACGGCTGGTCACATTGTCAGAACATCGCGCAGGAAAGCGCTTGCCATGAGCGCTCACGTCGTGTAGACCTGGGGTCCTCGGCCGAGACACCCCGAACGCTCGCCCACGGCAGACGCCAGTGGTCCCGAACGAAAGCAGTGACGATGAAGTCATCCAAGAGAATGCTCGCGCTCGCCGGCGGCATCGCCGCACTGGCCCTGTTGAGCGGCTGTGCCTCCGGCAGCTCCGGCGACGGCGGCAAGGTCGATCAGCTGACCTTCTGGCTCTCCACCTCCACCGCGCAGGAGAAGGGCTACCAGGACCTCGCCACCGCGTACGAGGAGAAGACCGGCGTCACGGTCAAGATCGTGAACCTGCCGTACGACGGGCTGCAGACCAAGCTCCGCGAGTCCGCCCAGGCGAACTCGCTGCCCGACGTCGTGCGCGCCGCCGGCATCGACCCGATCTGGACCGGCAAGACCGTCGACCTGGCCTCGATCGTCGACGACGACGCGAACAAGATCGACCAGGACATCATCGCGAAGGACGACGACGGCAAGGTCACCTCGATCCCGTCCGACGTCACCGCTGCCGGCCTGTTCGTGAACAAGTCGCTGTTCGAGAAGGCCGGCGTCGACTACCCGACCGACCCCGCGAAGGCGTGGACCTGGGACGAGTTCCTCACGGCCGCCGACGAGGTGAAGGCGAAGACCGGCGCGAAGTACGACATGGTGTTCGACTCGTCGCCGTCGCGTCTGCGTGCCTACATGTTCACCAAGGGCACCGACTTCATGCAGCAGGAGAAGGACGGCTCCTTCCCGACCGACGCGAAGACCGTCGACGCACTGCAGGACTTCGCCGACATGAACGACGACTCGCTCATGCCGAAGTCGGTGTGGACGAGCGGTCAGGACCCGAACGCCCTGTTCAAGAGCGGTCAGGTCGTCGCGTACTTCTCGGGCGTGTGGCAGTCGTCGGACTTCGCGTCGAACATCACCGACTTCGACTGGGCGAGTGCCGCCACCCCGGCCGACCCGACCCACGCCACCGAGATCAACTACGGCGGCAACATCGTCGGCTTCGAGAACTCGGACGCCCGCGGTGCCGCCGCGAAGAAGTTCATCGACTACATGTACGACCCGACGAACTACGCCGAGCTCGTGACGACGAACGGCTTCCTGCCGGTCGAGACCGGGCTGGACATCCAGTACCCGTTCGAGTCCCAGGCGGCCAAGGACTCCTTCGCGCTGTACCAGAAGGAGATCGACGCAGCCGACCCGATCTCGAGCTCCTACGCCAAGGAGAGCGCGAAGTGGGCGGTCGAGGGCAAGGAACTCGGCACCGACCCCACCACGGCCGAGGTCGGCAAGCTCATCAACGGGCAGCAGTCGGCCAAGAAGACCCTCGAGACGATCACGAAGTACTACGAGGAGCACGTCGGCTGACGGAACGGGGTCGGGCGCACGCGTCCGGCCCCGTTGTCTCTCCTTCCACAGCAGCACCACGTCGAACGAAGAGGATCATCGTGAGCATCCCCACCGCAGCCGGTGACGTGCAGACCGCCGTCCCCACCCCGGTGCCGCCCCGCCGGCCCGGAGCCGCGAAGACGACGAAGCGCCGCCGCTCCGGCGTCAGCAAGCCCGTCCTCGCCCCGATCCTGTTCGTGAGCGTCAACGCCGTCCTGTTCGTCGTGTTCTTCGTGTGGCCCGCCGTCATCGGCCTCGGCTACTCGTTCACCGACTACAACGGCGTCGTCGACCCGAAGTTCATCGGCTTGGCGAACTACTTCGAGCTCTTCGCCGACGACACCTTCTACGCAGCCCTCGGGCGCACCTTCCTCTACGCGATCGTCGCCGTCCCGCTCGGCTTCGTGCTCGCACTGTCGATGGCGCTGATGCTGACGAGTCCGGCGGCGAAGGGCCGGAGCGTCGCACGCATCGTGTTCTTCGTGCCGTGGCTCATCTCCCCGATCGTCACCGGTGTGATCTGGCGGTGGATGTTCGGCGAGAACTTCGGCCTGGCGAACTTCGTCATCGAGTCCCTCGGTGGCAAGGCCGTGCCGTGGCAGTCGAACGCCGACCTCTCGCTGCTCGTGGTGGTCTTCGCCACCGCGTGGGCCGGAGCCGCCTTCAACATGCTGCTGTTCGTCGCCGCGATCCGGAACGTGCCGCAGTCGTACTACGAGGCGGCGTCCCTCGACGGGGCCGGCGCCTGGCACCAGTTCCGGTACATCACGCTGCCGAGCATCGCGCCGACGTCGTTCATCGTGATCCTGCTGTCGTCGCTCGGGGCGTTCAAGGAGTTCGCCACCATCCAGGCGCTCAACGGCGGCGGACCCGGCACCGACAACAACCTGCTCGTGCAGTACATCTACACGAACGGGTTCCAGAACGCCCACATCGGCTACGCGAGCGCGGCGTCGATGGTCCTCATGCTCATCCTCATGGCCATCGCGCTCATCCAGCTGGCCGTGAACCGTCGGACGGAGGCCCGTCGATGACCGCCACCCTGCCCAGCGCCCCCGGCGCACCCGCAACCGACAACACGGCCAAGAGCAAGAGCAAGAGCAAGGGCACGACCAAGGCCAAGCGCCTCGACGGCCCGCCCCGTCCCAAGGCCATCGCCGCCACCGCCCTGCTCTGGGTCTTCATCATCGCCTTCGGCTTCCCGGTCCTCTGGTTCGTGCTGAGCGCCTTCAAGCCCGGCGGCGAGCTGTTCTCGTACCCGCTGACCCTGCTGCCGAAGAACTGGTCGGTCAGCGGCTTCACCGAGGCGTGGGCGAGCTACGACTTCGCCCGCTACTTCGGCAACACCGTCATCGTCGCGCTGGTCACGACCGTGCTCACCGTGCTGGCGAGCGCCGCCACCGGGTACGCCCTGGCGAAGTACGACAACAAGTGGCTCAAGGTCTTCTTCGTCTGCATCCTGGCGACGACGATGCTGCCGACCGAGGTCATCCTCGCGCCGACGTTCATCGTGATCCGCGACCTCGGCATGTACGACTCGTTGGCCGGCATCATCGTGCCGTCGGTCATCACCGCGACCGGTATCTTCATGTTCCGGCAGTTCTTCATCACGGTGCCCGACGACCTGGTCGAGGCCGCGCGCATCGACGGTGCGAGCGAGTTCGGGATCTTCTGGCGGATCATGCTGCCGATCTCCCGTCCGATCATGCTGACGCTCGCGATCTTCTCGTTCCAGTGGCGGTGGAACGACTACATCTGGCCGCTGCTGGTGCTCAACGACCCGCACCAGTTCACGATCCAGATCGCACTGCAGAGCATCGTCGGTGCCGAGAACGTCAACTGGACCGTCCTGCTCGGTGCCTCGGTGATCTCGATCATCCCGCTCGTGCTCATCTACCTGGTGTTCCAGAAGTACGTGAACGGCGCGGACCTCAACGCGGGACTCAAGGACTGATGGGGTTCCTCGACGCGGTCGGCCCGGCCGCGGACGCCGCCGTCGCGCGCCTCCGGCTCGCCGACGACGATCCGGCTGCGCTCCAGCACCGCGAACTGATGGCGCGTGCCCTCACCCTGGTCGGGGCGTGGGTCCGGAAGGAGCGGACGGGAGGCCCCGATCGCCTTCCCGACGACGACCTCGCCACCGCGCACGGCTGGGTCCGACACCTCGCGGCCCGGCAGTCCCCCGGCGGCACGTTCGTCGGCGGCGACAACGTGCTGTCGCCGCCGGACTCGGCGTTCACCGTGAACGACGTCTGCGACGCCCTCGAGCTGCTCGCGCCGTACCGGGCGTCGGTCCCGGCGGCCGCGGTGCTCGCCGACGACCTCGACCGGATCGTGCACCGTGCGACGCCGGCGCTGCTCACCGGTGGCGTGCACACGCCGAACCACCGGTGGGAGGTCTCGGCCGCGCTCGCCCGGATCCACCGATTGCACCCGGCACCGGCGCTGGTCGCGCGGATCGAGGAGTGGCTCGCCGAGGGCGCGGACATCGACGCCGACGGGCTGTGGTCCGAGCGCAGCCCGAACTACGCGGCGGCCGTCTCGTGCCCGTCGTTCCTCGTCCTCGCCTCGGTGCTCGACCGGCCGGAGCTGTTCGACCCCGTCCGCCGGTCGCTCGACGCCACCCTCGCGCTGCTGCTGCCCGACGACACCGTCGAGACCGTCCAGTCCCGCCGCCAGGACCAGTCGCAGGCGTTCGGCATCGGCGCGTTCGCTCCCCTGCTCTGGCACGTGGCCGTGCTCGACGACCGCGCCGACCTCGCCGCCATCGCTGCCCGGGCCGCCGTCGCCGAGACGTGGCAGCCCGGTGCGGTCGCCGCCCGCGCGATGACGGATCCGCTGCTCGCCCGTCCGTTGCCCGTCGGTGCGCCGCTCGAACCGGCCGTGCACTCCTTCGCCGACGCCCGGCTCGTTCATGTCCGCGAACCCGACCGTAGCGTCGTCCTGTTCGCCGGCTCGGACGTGCCGTCGCAGGGCCACGTCCGATCTGGCCTGGCGAACAGCCCCACGTTCCTGCGCGTGTTCGCCGGTGCCGGCTCGGTCGTGCTGTCCGACGTCCGGCTGTCGCGGGAGTTCTTCGGGCTCGGACCGTTCCGTCCGACCTCACTGGAGTCCCTCGGCGACGGGCGGTACCGGCTCGCCGAGACCGTGTCCGCCGGGTACCACCAGCCCTTGCCCACCGCGGCTCGACGGACCGACGGCGCGTACGCGCTCGGTGACGAGGGCCGGTTCTCAGCGTCGATGTCCTTCGGTGCGCGCGCGGCGGACACCGTCTCCCTCACCACGACGGTCGACGTCACCATCACGCCGGACGCGGTCTCGCTCGACGTGGCGACCGAGGGCGCCGACGTGCCGTGGTCGCTCCAGCTGACGTTCCGCGGCGGGGGTACGTTCACGGGTGTGAGCACCGACGCCGCGACCGGGGAGACCGTCCTCGCCGACGGGACCGGCACCTACCGTGTCGGCGACGACGCCGTGTCCTTCGGGGCCGGCAACGGCAGCGGCCCGACCCAGCCAGCGTTCTACGCGCCCGGACAGGACTACGCGTTCCTCGGCGGCACCGACCGACCGGACGGCGAGCACGTCCACGTCACCGGGCGCTCCCCCGGCACGACGCGCATCGTGATCGGCACCGCTCGATGACCCTCCCCGGCGTGGTGCTCGTCGGTGCGCGTGGTTACGGCCTGCACCACCGGGCGAACATCGACCGGCTCGTCGCCGCGGGGGTCTGCACGCTGACCGCCGTCGTCGACCCCACGCTGGGCACCAGCACCGACGACGGGGCGGTCGTCGTGGCCGACGTCGTGGCAGCGCGCGACCACGGCCCGGTCGACGTCGTCGTCATCGCTGCCCCGATCGCCGCGCACCTGCCGCTGGCGCTCGCTGCCCTCGAGGCCGGTGCCGACGTCCTGCTCGAGAAGCCCCCGGTGACCACCCGCGACGCGCTCGACACCCTGGTCGACGCCGAGCAGCGCACCGGCCGCGTCGTGCAGGTCGGGTTCCAGAGCCTCGGGTCCGAGGCGCTGCCGGCGTTCCGTGACGGGTCGCTCGTCGGTCCGGTCCGCTCCGCCGCGGCCGTCGGCACGTGGACGCGGAACCAGGCGTACTGGGACCGCTCCGCCTGGGCCGGACGGCGTCGGGTCCAGGGCGTCGACGTCCTCGACGGCGTCGTGACGAACCCGCTCGCCCACGCGGTCGCGACGGCCCTGGCGCTCGTCGGCTGCCGTCGGGCGTCCGACGTCAGGCGCGTCGAGGTCGAGCTGTTCCGGGCGAACGACATCGAGGGCGACGACACCTCGGCCGTCCGGGTCACGACCAGCGCCGGGCTCGAAGCCACCGCCGCCCTGACCCTCTGCGCTCCGTCCGAGGTCCTGCCGACCGTTCGAGTCCGCGGCACCGCCGGGAGCGCCGTGCTGCACTACACGGCCGACGAGGTCACCGTCGGCGACACCACCCAGACGCTCGGCCGGACGGACCTGCTCGAGAACCTGCTCGCCCACCGGTCCCGCGGCGACGATCTGCTCGTCCCCCTGGTCTCCACGGGTGCGTTCGTCGAGGTGCTCGAGGCCGTCCGTGCCGCCGAGCCCGTCCGCATCGACCACCCCTGGGTGACGTGGGAGGGCGAGGGGCCTGCCCGTCGTCCGCTCGTCGCCGACGTCGAGGCGATCGTCGACCGCGCCGCCGACGCACGAGCGTTGTTCTCCGAGGTCGGCGCGCCCTGGGCCCACACCGCCCGCGACGAGGTGCTGCAGGTCCTGCGCGTCAGCGGGGCCGCGGTGGCCACGGAACTCGACGGCTCCGGGACCATCGCGACGTCGTCCCCGCGCCCGTACCTGCACCCCGTGCGGACCCTCGGCGGCACCGTCCTGAGCGCCCACCACCCGGCCGACCACGACTGGCACTGCGGTGTCGGGGTCGCGATCCCCGACGTCGACGGCGTGAACTGCTGGGGCGGCCGCACCTACGTGCACGGTCCGGGCTACGTGTGGCGCGACGACCACGGCCGCGTCGACGTCGTGCGTGCCGAGCAGCACCCAGCCCCGCACGGCGGCGGCACGGTCCAGGAACTCGTCTGGCGCGGCCCCGACCACACGGTCGTCCTGCACGAGGACCGCACCCTCGCCTGGCGCGCCGTCGACTCCGGGTGGGAGCTGACCTGGTCGTCCTCGTTCCGAACCCCCGGCGACGCCGTCGTGCACCTCGGCGGTCCGGGCAGCAACGGCCGGGTCGGCGCCGGGTACGGCGGGTTCTTCTGGCGCTTCGCCGACTGCACCGACGTGGCCGTCCGGACCGCTGACGCGCAGGGCGAGGCGGCGGTGCACGGCTCGGTCTCGCCCTGGGTGGAGTGGTCGGCGGTGTTCGAGGGAGCGCCTGCGACGATCCGGCTCGAAGCGCTCGACCACCGCGATCCCTGGTTCGTCCGGGTCGCCGAGTACCCGGCGATCGGTTCGGCCCTCGCCTGGCGTGCGCCGGCGCTCGTGCACCCCGGTGTCCCGCTCGTCCGGTCCTACCGCGCCACGATCACCGACGGCGCGACGTTCGCCGACGGTGCGACGCCGGGCGGCAATACGCTGGACCGATGAGCACCGCAGACTGGGAAGCCCGCGTCGCCGCACTCTGGGCCGATGACACGATCGACGACCAGCAGCGCATCGACCGCATGCGCGAACTCGCCGACGCTGCGCCGCACCCGGCCCTCGGCGCGTTCGAACTCGGCGGCGCGAACGACTCCGGCGGCCACGAGGCCGAGGCCGACGTCCACTACGCAGCCGCCACCGCCGCGGGACTCGCCGACGTCGATCCCGCCCGTGCAGCGCAGATGGTCGTGCAGCACGCCTCGACCCTGCGGAACCTCGACCGTGTCGACGAGGCCATCGCGATGCTCCGCGACGCCCCGGAACACCCGTCCACCGGTGCCGCGCCGAAGGTGTTCCTCGCGCTCGCCCTGCACAGCGCGGGCCGTCACGATGAGGCGCTCCGTGTCGCGATCGAGGCCGTCGAACCGACACTCCCCCGCTACCACCGCTCGGTCCGCGCCTACGCAGCGGCCCTCACTGAGTGAACTGCACGAGCCGGGCGACGGTGAGTGCCCGGCTCGCGGGGACGAGGACGTCCCTCCCGTCCGGTCGCGACACCCGAATCGCGGCGGGACGAGCTGCGGGGCAGGACAGGAAGGAAGCGTCGACGCTCGACAGAGGCCCAGAGAGGCGCTCCCTCCCCACGGGTCGATCGTGCTTCGACCACTTGCGGATTCGGGTTCCGTTACCTCGCACAGCATGCGCCTGCGCGGCCTGAACCGATAGGGGCAGTGCCCGATCAGCCGGGATCGGCGGTCAGGCGTTCCGTCGCTGCAGCGCTTCTGCAGCCTTGCCGAGCAGCCAGTTGACGGCCCAGCCCAGCACGCCGATGACCGGCAGTGCGAGGATCACGAGCGTCCAGAGGACCTTGACCACGAGCGTGCGCCGACGGTCACGCCAGACCTGCACGATCGCGAGGACCTCGAGGGTCAGCATCAGCAGGAGCACGAACACGTGCGACTCGGACAGGTCCATGAACACAGTGCGATCCCTCCGTGGCGGCCGCTGCCGCGCAACGAACCGACAGTAGGGCCGACGCCGCCGCCCACGCCACCTCCCGTCCAGGTGTCACCGCGCCACCGTTCCCGCACCCGCAATGTCTCGCCACTCCCGCGAACGGGCGAAATACCCCGGCCGGCCGGCTCCTCACCCCGGCATTTCGCCCGCTCGCACGAACGAGCACTCGTATTCCACCGGATGCATGCGAGTTGCGGCATGCGACCGCGAGCGGGCGAAATGCCCGGGTCGCGGGGCGCACAACCCCGGTATTTCGCCCGCTCGGCGTCCAGCGCGCGCCGACCGGGCGAGCGAGCGGGCCTGCGGGACGCGCGCGGGCAGGCGGGCGGGCAGGCAGGCAGCCGTCCGTGGGCGGGACCGACGCACGAGACGCGACCGTAGGGCGGGCGGGAGGCGCGGGGCGGGCCCGCACCGGGCCTCCCGTCCGTCAGCGGCGACCGTCTAGGGCCGCGCGCCCTCCTGCGGGACCGCCTGCGCGACCGGCAGGGAGTCGCTCGTCGTGCGGAGCGACTCCTGCCGGATCTCGAGCTGCGTGACCGCGAGGGCGGCCAGGTCGTGCAGGTTGGCGAGGTCGGCTTCGGTCGCCTGCCGCGGCTTCGTGTCGAGCACCGCGAGGGTGCCGATCGGGACGCCGTCGTGCCGCACGAGCGGCACGCTCACGTAGAACCTGATGCCGAGCGCGCCGGTGACGAGCGGGCTGTGCTGCATGTCGGGGTGGATCGACCCGTCCGGGATGACGACGGGGACAGCGACGGGCGCGAAGCCGTTGCCGAAGTTGATGTTGCGCGCTGCTTCGTCGACGCCCTCGGCGATGTACGACTGCGACCAGGCGCGGTCCTCGTCGAGCACCTCGACCAGGGCGATGGGCGCGTCGAACAGGCGGGCGGCCACCGCGGTCGTGCGGTGCAGGGCCTCGTCGGGCAGGGTGTCGAGCGTCGCCGGACGGGCCGTGTCGGCGTCGGCTCGCGCCGCACCGGCAGCGGCGGTCGGAGCCGCGGCCGTGGTGTCCACGACGTGGTCGGTGCCGGCGGTCTCGGTCATGACGACGTCGCGCAGCATCGTGACCAGCTCGGCGCCGGCGGGGCGCGCAGCCGGGTCCTGTGCGGTCATCGCACGGAGCAGCTGCTTCCAGTGCTCGGGCAGTGGCTCGGGCACGACCGGGTCGCGGGACAGCCGGGCGACCGCGGACTCGACGAGCGAGCCGGGGAACTCGCGGCGGCGGGTGAAGCACTGCAGCAGCACGAGGCCGAGGGAGTAGACGTCGCTCGGGCTCCCGACGTCACCGCCGCGGGCCTGCTCGGGGCTCAGGTAGGCGGCGGTGCCGGTGGTGACGCCGTCGGCGGTCATGCGTTCGACGCCCGCGGCGAGCGCGATGCCGAAGTCGGTGAGCCGCGCGCGGGCACGGTCGGAGTCGTGGCCGTAGTCGACGAGCAGGATGTTCGACGGCTTGATGTCGCGGTGCACGACGCCGTGGCTGTGGATGTAGTGCAGCGCCTCGGCCATGTCGTAGCCGATCTCGGCGATGTGGCGGGAGGCGAGCGGGCCGACGGCGAGGCGTTCCTCGAGGTCCTGGCCGACGACCAGCGCCATCACGAGGTACCGCTGGTGGGTGCCGTCGTGGCCGGTGACGACGCCGGTGTCGAGCAGGCTGACGAGGTTGTGGTGCTCGAGCGAGGCGAGCACGCCGAGTTCGGCCTCTTGCCGGGCGATGTCGACCGTGCCGGCGTGGAACACCTTGACGGCGACGGGGCGGTGCAGGCTCTCGTCGATGCCGCGGTACACGACGGACATGCCGCCTTGGCCGATGGCGTGTTCGAGTCGGTAGCGCCCGTCGAGCAGTGGGGCCGCGGACTGGGTGTCCTCGGTCGGACTCATCGAACCTCGTTCTCGGTGCGGGCAGGCGTCGGTGCATCCTCCCATCCCGACGGGGATCGTGGGGGCCCGCGGCGTTCTCCGGCTGAACGGCGCCGACGTGCGCGGCACGTCAGACCGTCACCGCCGGTGCGTCGCCACCGTGCTCACCCGCAGGTCCTCGAACGTGCTCGTGAACCCGGCACCGCCGAGCGAGATGAGCCCGATCCTCGGCGCGCTCCCGAGGTCCGCCGTCCAGGTCCCGCCTCGGACGAAGTGCCGCCCGTCGACGCTCGTGTAGGCCGTGTACCGGTGCTCCCCGCCGGCGACCCGGTGCACGATCCGGAGCGTGGTGGTGTCCCCGACCGGTCCGACGACCGTGTTGCCGTAGCTCGGCGCCCCAGCCGGTTGCCCGGACACCTGCTTGCCGAACTCCGTCTGCCGGGTGTTGAAGATCGAGTTCGACGTCAGCCGGACGTAGTTCCCGTCGTCGCCCCACACGATCAGTCCGCCCTGCACGTAGTTCACGCCGTCGCCGGTGGCGGGGCTGTCCACCGCGACGGTCGTCTGCAGCACGTAGTCGCCTCGCGGCGCCGGTTCGGACAGGACCGAGGCGAGTGGCGTCGCCGGCGGGTGGATGTCGGCGTCCTGCGTCTGCCAGCGGAACGTGCCGCCGCCGACGGTCCAGGTCGAGCGGTCGGGTTCACGGGTCCAGCGGAGCGCCGTGGGGAGCGTGGACCCGTCGAACGACGTCGACAGCGCACGGATGGTCCGTCCGGGAACGTCGACCGGTGCGGTGGTCGCCCGGTAGGTCGCGCGCTGCCCCGGCTGTGCGACCGGCCCCGGCTGCACCGTGTCGGACGGCCCCGCTCCGCCCCGCACGACGGGCCAGCCGTGCCGCCAGTCGAGCGGGTCGATGAGTGCCGGCCGCTTCGTGTACGTCGGCTGCCCCGCGTAGTACGGGTCGCCGCGGTCGACCGCGTGGTAGATGATCCAGTCCTGGCCGGCGAGATCGGTGACCACGGTGTTGTGCCCGGTGCCGACCCAGCGGTTGCCGTTCTGCGCGAGGAGGGGTGTCCCGCCGACCCGGGTGCTCGTGATCGCGACACCGTCCCGGTCGGTGAAGGGTCCGAGGGGGCTGCGCGACCGGGCGACGAAGACGCCGTACCCGGTCAGGGCGCCGTTGCAGCAGTTCGTGGCGGAGCCCGTGAAGTACCACCAGCCGTCGTGGCGCATCAAGTACGCGCCCTCGTACCGGTTGTCGATCGCGATCTGCCGCTCGCTCGCGGGGTCGGAGCGGAGTCCGTCGGCGCTGAGCGTGCGGACGTTGACGCCGCCGAAGTAGCTGCCGAAGTACAGGTACGTGGTGCCCTTGTCGGTGATGACCTCGGGGTCGAACGCCCAGCGCGCCCCGGTGCCGTTCGCGGCGGTCTGCGGTGCCACGACCGGGCCGCCGGAGTCCTTCCACGGACCGGTCGGGCTCGAGCTCGTCGCGACGCCGACCGCGGATCCCCCGCCGGTCGGTGCCGATGCCGAGGGCGTGTCGGACGCGGCGTAGTACAGGTACCAGGTGCCCGCGCGACCGCGGTCGCCCGCGCGGTACACGACGTCCGGCGCCCAGATCCCGTTGGCGGACCCCACCCACGCCGGTCGCGTCGGGAACGCGTCGTTCACGTACGTCCAGTGCGTCAGGTCGGTCGACCGGTAGGTCGGCACACCGTGCTGCACGAGCGACCCGTCGGCGTTCTGCTCCGTCGCCGTCAACGCGTCGGTCGTGCAGTACAGGTACCAGTTGCGGTCGCGCCCGACGCCGCGGATCGCGGTCGGGTCGGCGCAGCTCGCCGCCGTCTCGCCGTCGGGCAGGCTGAGCGCGACCGGGTTCCGGTGGGTCGGCGCCGCCGCGCCGCTGTGTCCGGTGGTCCGGTCCGCCACGGGCGTGGACGCCGCGGCGGGGCCGACCGGGAGGCCCGTGGCCGCGACCGCCGTGAGCGTCGCGACGGCGAGGATGGTTGCGACTGTTCGGCGCACGGGGTCCTGCTCTCATCGTCGAGGAAGGGCTGCGTGCGCGAGCGTACGCTCGCGGGCAGCGGACCGGGACGGTTCCGTCCGGTTCCGCGCGACGAAGGAGTCAGCGATGCCCGCGAGGTTCGTGTACTGGATGAACGTGTCGATCGACGGCTTCGTCGAGCGTGACGAGGGCGAACTCGGCGACGTCGAGGGGCCCGAGTGGATGCGGATCGACGAGCCGCTGCACCGTGAGTTCAACGCCCGCGCCGCGGCGATGACCCTGTCCGTCGAGGGGCGGGTCGTCCGCGACATGATGGACCCGTTCTGGCCGGACGCCCGCACCGACGAGTCGATGCCGGCGTTCATGCGCGAGTACGGCGAGGTCTGGACCGACCAGCCGAAGGTCCTGGTCTCGCGCACCCGGACCAGCGCCGACCACAACACCCGGGTCATCGGGGGCGACGACGCCATCGCGCAGCTCGCCGTCCTGCGTGAGGAGTCGGAGGGCGACATCGGCGTCGGCGGCCCGAACCTCGCGACGCAGTTGCTCGACGCGGGGCTGCTCGACGAGCTGTTGCTCTACACGCACCCCGCGGTGCTCGGCGCCGGTCGGCCGCTGTTCGACCCGCCGGCGACGGGCGTGCGACCGCCGGTGCTGCTGGACCTGCTCGAGCAGCGGGAGTACCACAACGGTGTCACGCTGCACCGCTACCAGGTGCTGCGGTAGTCACTCCCCCGAGGGCCCTGGACCGAAGATGACGAGTCGCCAGGCGCTCGGCCGGTCGCTGTCGAAGTCGTTGAACGCGACGCTGTCGACGTCCTTGCTCGATGACAGTTCGATCTGGTGCGGGCTGTCGCGGCAGTCCATCGGATCGAGTTCGATGCTCTGCGATCCGCCCGGCAGCACCGTCCGCACGATGCCACGCATGTGCCCGTTGCCGTAGCAGGAGAACTCGAGGTGGTCGATCGTCCGGGAGTCCGGGAACTGCACGCGGACGCCGGGCTCGAGATGGGCGGGGTCCTCGTCGCCGGGGCTCGTGTCGGCGCTCAGCACCCCGAGGACCGCATCCTCGGTCTCGGTCCTCGCCTCCTGCTGCGTCTTCCACTTGGCGAGCGCTTGCTCGTCGACGGGCGGCGCCGACGTGCAGCCGGCGAGCAGGGCCATGACGGCGAGCGCCGGCAGGACCAGGGCGGGGAGGTGTCGCACGGTGCGAGCTTAGCTACGCCTGGGTCAGTCGATGCGTGTGCAACGAGCGACGTCCCACCTGTCGATCGACAGGTGGGACGTCGCAGGACGCGTGCGCAGTCAGTCGGGTCAGACGTCGCGTCGACGTGCGACCGTCAACGCGAGTGCACCCACGACGAGCACCTCGCCCGCCAGGACACCGAAGCCGCCCCAGCCGTTCAGGACGATGTCGTCCTGACTGGCTTCCTGGCCGTCGTAGGAGTACGCGAAGAGCTGGCTGCCGGCCTGGTCGGGCAGGAACTTGAACACGTCACCGATCCACTCGGCGTTCAGCAGCCCGGCCACGAGCGACAGGATCACCGGCAGCACGAGCAGGATGCCGAGCGTGATCGCGATGCCACCGGCGCTGGACCGGACGAACAGCCCGATGCCGTAGGCGAGCAGCGCGAGGAGCGTCACGTACACCGACGAGCCGAGGATCGGCATGAACACCGACGGGTCGCCGATCTGCGGGCTCGTGCCGTCGGAGGCCAGGAGCAGCGCCGACAGCACCACGCCGATCCAGGTCGACACCACGCTCACGACGAAGGTCGTCAGCGCGAGGACGGTCGCCTTCGCGAGGATCACGCCCGTGCGACGGGGGTCAGCGGTGAAGGTCGAGCGGACCTGACCGGTGCCGTACTCGCCGGTGATGATGAGCACGCCGAGCACACCGACGACGAGCGCACTGAGCGAGACGCCCGTGGTGTTGATGCTCACGAAGCTGCCGTTCGCGACGTCCTGCGGGGAGTTCGCGGGCAGGTCGACGAAGGCGCCGAGCAGCCCGGCCATGCCGATCGTCAACACGGCCAGGATCGCGAAGCACCAGATCGTCGACCGGATGCTGCGGAGCTTGATCCACTCGCTGCGGACCAGGTGCGGGAACGACAGGCGGACCGAGTCCGGCACGGAAGCCGAGTGTGTCCGGGTGACGGGCGGGGTGGTGGCGCTCATCGGGTGCCCTCCGATCGGTACTCGACGTCGTCGCGGGTGAGGGCCATGTAGGCCTCCTCCAGGCTCGCGCCGGTCGGGGTGAGTTCGTGCAGTGCGACCCCGGCCTGGGCGGCGATGTTGCCGACCGTCGGTGCGTCGGGACCGACGACCAGGAAGGTGCCGTCCTCGCGCGGGGTGACGGTCGCGTTCGGGCCGATGGCCTGGAACAGCTGGTCGGGCGACGGCGTCCGGACGATGACCCGGCTGCCACCGCCAGCGGTGCCCGGTGCGACTCCCCCACCGGCGACGAACTCGGCGATCGGGGCGTCGGCGAGGACCTTGCCGCGGCCGAGCACGACCACGCGGTCGGCGGTCTGCGCCATCTCGCTCATCAGGTGGCTGGACAGGAACACGGTGCGACCGTCGGCGGCCATCCGGCGGGCGAGCTGCCGGACCCACAGGACGCCGTCGGGGTCGAGGCCGTTGACGGGCTCGTCGAGGATCAGGGTCTTCGGGTCGCCGAGCAGTGCGGCAGCGATTCCCAGACGCTGCCCCATGCCGAGCGAGAACCCGCCGACGCGCTTCTTCGCGACCGACTCGAGGCCGGTCATGTCGATGACCTCGTGCACGCGGGCCTTCGGGATGCCGTGGGTCGCCGCGAGCGAGAGGAGGTGGTTGTAGGCGCTGCGGCCCGAGTGGACCGCCTTCGCCTCGAGCAGGGCACCGACCTGTCGGAGCGGGTCGCGGAACGTCGTGTACGGCTGGCCGTTCACCGTCGCGCTCCCCGCCGTGGGCCGGTCGAGGCCCATGATCATGCGCATCGTGGTGGACTTCCCGGCGCCGTTCGGCCCCAGGAAGCCGGTCACACTGCCGGGTCGGACGACGAACGAGACGTCGTCCACGGCGGTCTTCGGACCGTACTGTTTGGTGAGGTGGCTGACTTCGATCACGGCGGCCACGCTATTGCAGCGGTGTCCGGCGGCGCGTCCGTCGGAAGGGGGATGTGTCAGGTGCCTGGGGGCGGACCCGCTCGGCGTAGCCTGTCGCCGTGAAGCAGGCACAGGACGACGGACCGTTCTTCCACGGCACCAAGGCCGACCTCGAGCCGGGCGACGTGCTCACCGCAGGCTTCCGGTCGAACTACCGCCCCGAGGTGGTCATGAACCACGTCTACTTCACGGCGGTCTCCGACGGCGCCGGGCTCGCGGCCGAGCTCGCCGCCGGTGACGCCGAACCGCGGGTCTACGAGGTCGCGCCGACCGGTCCGTACGAGGACGACCCCAACGTCACCGACAAGAAGTTCCCCGGCAACCCGACCCGGTCCTACCGCAGCACCGAACCGGTGCGGATCGTCCGCGAGGTCACCGACTGGCCCCGACTCACGCCCGACGCGCTGCGCCTCTGGCACGAGCGCCTGGCCGCACTGCGCGCGAACGAGCGCGGCGAGATCATCAACTGAGCCGGCTGGCGGACGGGAGGCGCGGGGCGGGGCCGCCACGGGCCTCCCGTCCGCTTCGCCCTGGTCTCAGGGCCCCGAACGCGCCCTGCGGACGTCAGCGGCTGAGCGCGTCGCTCGTCGTGACGGCGAAGCTGCCGTCGAGCGCCGCCATGAAGGCGGCGTGGACGCTCGCACCCGGGACGGTGACGCTCCCGGAGGTCAGGTCCGGCGCGGCGCACGCGTCGGCGACGACCGTCGCGGTGAAGCCGAGTTCGTGCGCGGCCCGGGTCGTCGAGTCGATGCACATGCTGCTCATCATCCCGACGATCGTGACCTCGTCGACTCCGGCGTCGGTCAGCAGTTCCTGGAGTCCGGTGCCGATGAAGCTGTTCGGCTCGTGCTTCTCGAGGACCGGCTCGCCGTCGAGGGGCGCGACCGACGGGTGGAAGTCGAGGCCCCGCGTGCCCGGCACGAAGAACGTGGCGTCGGGGTCGGTGGACACGTGGAAGGCGTGCACCACCAGGTCGCCGGCGGCGCGGAAGGAGTCGAGTACGGTTCGAGCCGCGGCGGCTGCTGCCTCGGGTTCGACGAGGGGGAAGGCCCCGCCCGGGAAGTAGTCCAGCTGGATGTCGACGAGGAGCAGCGCGCGGGTCATCGGTTCAGTATGGCGGGCGGCGGGCTCAGGCCGGGCCGTGTCCGGGCTGTTCGTCGCCGGGATCGCGGGCGAAGGCGAGGCTCTCCGCGATGATCGAGAGCACGACGTCCACCTCGTGGTCGTCGCGCGGCCCGTAGACGAGGAACTCGGTGCCGTGGTCCTCGTACTGGTGCGGGGTCGCCCACCCGAGAGCGGTGAGCTCGACGCCGCGCGCCGCCGGCAGGCACAGGTGCACCGAGGTGTCATCGACACCGTGCAGGTGCACGGGTTCGAGGCGCCCATCGGGAGCGAGCGACGTCCACGGCACGACGTGGTCGGCACGGTCGCGGAGGAACAGTGCGCGCGACGACGCCGGCGAGACCTGACTGTGCCCCTCGACCACGTCCGGTAGTGCCAGTGCGTCCGCGACGAGTCGTCCCCACCGCTCCGGGGTCGCGCGGTCAGTGAGCTGACGCTGTGGCCCGTCGTCGGACACGGACGGGCGGACACCGGGGCGAGGTGTGGAGATCACCGTTCGACGCTACCGGCGCGCTCCGCCGCCGCGGGTCACGGTTTCGCGCCGTTGCCGAACGCGCCGTGCAGCGTCGTGTCCGCGAAGGCCGTCGTGTCGATCACGGCGCGGACGCGGTCGAGGATGCCCTGGTCCTCCGAGTCCACGCCGATGACGAGCGAGCCGTAGTCGACGCGCATCGTGTACGGGATCGAGGCCTCGAGCCCGGTCACGTGCGGGGTCGCGGCGAGGGTCGCCAGTCCCTGCGCCACCGCAGTGGACGTCGAGATCGGGATCTGCTGGTCGAACGTGCCGTCGTAGTGGACGGTGCTGGCGATGTGCCCCTCGTCCGCCGGCACGGTCAGCGTCAGGGAGACGCCGGTCCACGCCAGTTCGGTGGCCATCGTCGTCGGGACGGCTCCAGCCTGAGCCGGGGTCGCGTCGGGGTCCATCGTGACCGTGAACCGCGATGCGAAGTGGTTCGACGTGACCCACCGGGTGGAGCAGGTCGGGTCCGGGGCGGAGCTGGGGGTGTTCGTGGTCGTCTGCGTCGCCTCGGCGACGGCCGGGAGCGCACGGACCTGTCGGAGGGCGGTGCGCACCTGGCTCGCGACGGCGGGGTCGAGCGTCGGCGCCGGGGTCGGGTCCGGTGTCGGGTCCGGATTCGCTGCCCCCGGTGCCGGCGCTTCGCCGCTCGGACACACCGCCGTCTCGGAGCCGCCCGATCCACCGGACCGCAGCGCGTCGCGTGCCAGTCCTTCGGCCGCCGAGCACGCGGTGAGCGGCACGGTGCAGGCGAGGGCGACGAGGAGTCCGATGACGAGACGAGAGCGCACCGGCCCAGTCTCGCTGCCGCGGGCTGCACGCCGGAGCCGGATCGGCGCGCTGTGTCCCGGGTGCTACCCGGTCGGCCGCCTCAGCGCGACTGGTCGTCCAGGTCGAGCGACGTGGTCAGTTCCGGGAACGCCCGCGCCTGCTCGATGAGCTGCTGCGCCTTCCGCACGACCCCCTCGACGCTGTCGGCACCGGCGACGAGGCGCACCGGTGGTGCGGACATCTCGGTCAGGGCGAGGAGCGTCCGGGCGAGCTTCGCCGGATCGCCGCTCTGCTTGCCCTCCATGCCGCGGAAGAACTCCTTGGTCTGGTCCGACGAGGACCGGTAGTCGTCGAGGTGGACGTCGCCCCAGAAGGTGGAGCTGCCTTCCGCGAGCAGGTCGGTCCGGAAGAAGCCGGGCTCGACGACCGTGGTGTGGATGCCGAACGGCAGGACCTCGTCGTGCAGCGCTTCCATCCACCCCTCGAGCGCGAACTTCGACGCGGCGTACGCGCTCCCACCGGCACCGGCGACGATGCCGGCGGTCGAGCTGATGCTGATGACCCGACCGGAGCCCTGCGCCCGCATGACGGGGAGCACCGCGCGGGTGACGTTCATCGCACCGAAGAAGTTCGTCTCCATCTGCGCGCGGAACTGCTCCGCGGAGACCTCTTCGAAGAACCCGCCCTGGAAGCTCCCGGCGTTGTTCACCAGGACGTCGATGCGGCCGAACCGCTCGATCGCTGCCTCGACCGCGCTCCGGACGGTGCGCTCGTCCGTGACGTCCAACGCGACGGCGAGCAGCTCGTCGTGCTGGCCGACCGCTGCGACGACACGTTCCGGGTCCCGCCCGGTCGCGACGACGTGGTGTCCGGCGTCCAGGGCGGCGCGCGCGAACTCGGTGCCCATGCCGCGGCTGGTCCCGGTGATGAAGAAGGTCTGGGGTTCGGTCATGCTCCCAGCGAAGACCACTTCCGCGCAACGAGTGAGGCTCTGCCGAAACGGGGTCGAGCAGAACCTCCCTCCCGACGCTCGAGCCGCCCTAGCGTCAGGGACATGGACCCCCTCGTGACCACGACCCCGTCGGCTCCGTCGGCTCCGTCGACCACTCTGGTTGCCGACGACCGGCTGCCGTGGTTCCCGCTCGCACTGCTCGCGGCGATCGGGTTCGTGCTCGTCGCCATGGAGACCATGCCCGCGGGCCTCCTGCCGGTCATCGCGGACGGCATGGGGACGTCCGAGGGCACGGTCGGACTGTTCGTCAGCGCCTACGCGATCGGCACGGTCATCGTCACGGTGCCGGCGATCGCACTCACGCGGGGCCTGCGCCGCAAGCCGTTGATCACGACGGCCATCGCCGTCCTGATCATCGCGAACACCCTCACCGCGTTCGCCCCGAACGTGACCATCGCGCTCGTCACGCGGTTCGTCGCCGGCGCGGCTTCCGGGATCATCTGGGGCATGTTCGCCACCTACGCGCGGCGCATCAGTCCCGCCCGGTTCGCGGGCGTCTCCCTCGCCATCGTCTCCACCGGTGCGCCCGTCGGCTTCGCGCTCGGCACACCGCTCGGGTCGTTCATCGGCACCGCCCTGGACTGGCGCTGGTCGTTCATCGGCCTCAGCCTCGTCGGGGTCGTCATACTCGCGCTGATCGCGGCGTTCGTGCCGGACGCACCCGGCCAGACCGGCACTGCGAAGCTCTCCGTGGTCAGGGTGTTCCGCATCCGCGGCATCGCGATCATCCTCGCCGTCATCGCCACGTGGATGGTCGCGCACAACACGATCTACACCTACATCTCCCCGTACCTGCGGGTGACCGGCACCGACCTCAGCGCCGGGCTCGTCCTCCTCGTCTACGGCATCGCGGCGATCCTCGGCGTCGTGGTCACGGGCGCGCTCCTCGACCGGCATCCCCGGCCGCTGCTGCACCTGAGCGTCGGACTGTTCGTCGTCACCGGGGTCGTCCTGCTCGTCGGCCACGCGTCGCCGGTCGCCGTCCTCGTCGCCGCCGTCCTGTGGGGTGTCAGCTTCGGAGGCGCCTCGACGCAGCTGCAGGCGGCGCTCACCACGGCAGGTGGGGAGAACGCCGACGTCGCCAGCGCCTTCCTGCCCGTCGCGTTCAACATCGCGATCTTCGTCGCCGGGATCTTCGGAGCCGCGCTGTTGACCGTGTTCGACGGACTGGTCTTGGCCGTGGTGATGATCGTCTTCGGGACGGTCGCTGCGGTGCTCACCCTGGTCGGTCGGCGCTCGGCGTTCCCCGCTCGGCTCTAGCGGACGGCCGACGGACGAGACGGCCGCCACGGTTCAACCGTTGACGAGGTCCCCGCCCCACGTCAGGTCGCTGTCCTCGTCGACCGCGAACGCCTCGAACCGGTCGTCGGCCAAGACCGCGTCGACCAGGGCACGTGACCCGGCGACGATCGTCGAGTCCCAGTCGATCTCCGACGCGAGCACCCAGGAGTGGTCTTCCGGCCAGAGCATCTGCGGGGTGTGGGCGAGGTCGACGACCGTCCCGATCCGAGCGCGGTCCAGCCACGTCGGGTCGGCGAGCTGCGGCAGGGTCATCGAGAGGAGGCAGCACTCGCGGTGCGGCCACGGGAAGAGCTCGACGGCGAGTGCGGCGCGGATCGCCGCCTGTTCTCCGTCGTGCACTGCTTGCTGCTCGACGACGTACCGCTGCATCGACTCGATCTCCTCCGCAGTCGGCTCGTCCGGACCCTGCCAACCGACGGCGAGCGCCGAACCACCGCTCAGTTCACCCCACCCGTCCCAGACCGCTGCGACCAGGTCGTCCGGCGTCGACGTGGCCTCGGCCAGGTGCTCGGTGAGCGCAGCGAGCAGGCTCGGCTCGAACCAGCCTTCCTCGGGCGGGTGGACGCGCCATCCGTCCTCGAACACCAGGTCGGACTCGTCGGTCCGGCCGGTCAGGCTCCGCCACTGGACGAGTGGGTGCGCGATGCCGCCCGTTCGCGACGCGACGTCGGACCACCGCCACCGGGCGGACTCGAGGACGGAGTGGTCGTCCCATTCGTCCACGATCGAACGGTCCCCTCGGTCCGCCGACACCGGATGGAGGATGCGCGCGTAGGCGTCGAAGCCGGTTCCGACTGTCCCGCCCACGGTGGCGAATACACCCGCCCGGGCGAGTAGCCAGGTGCCGCGGGAGACGTCGGTGATCAGTTCCACGTGCAGAGCCTAGACACCCACGCGATCGTGGGTCGACTGACGACTCGAGTTGCGGGACAAGGGTGAAGCACGCCAAACTCTTACGCAGTATTTGATAGTTGAAACTTCAGGAGATCAATGTCTGTTCGGCTGAAAACGAAGTCTGCCCTCGGGGGAGTGATCGGCGTCGCGCTCACAGTGTCAGGGCTGGGCGCCACTGGTCCGGCGACCGCGGCGGAGAAACCGGGCGCACAGGACGCTCGAGCAGCGTGGGGCAGCTACCACAAGATCATCAGCAAGACGTCGACTGGAAGCCACGTAGGCTCCCAGAAACTCGCATCGTGTGGATCACGAACCGCCGCGATGGACTGCTCACTCACTCGCGGAAGGACGGCCAACCGCACGATCGGACTCGACTTGGGCGCCTCTCGCGGCTGGGCTGCTGGCCAGTTGAAGATCAGCGCCTCGACCACCCAGAGCGTCTCGGTGACCTGCAGCAAGCGGAAGGTCCCCAAGGGCAAGCAACTCGTCGCGTACCCGGTCGGCGTTCGCTACAAGTACAAGATCCAGAAGCACATCACCGGCGCTGGCAAGGACTACGTGTCGGGCACGTCGAAGTGGCTGTACGCGTTCAATCCTGGCAGCGCACGCGTCTCCTGCGACATCAGGAGCTTCTAGCTAAAGGAGGACGCATGCGCATCACTCTCGTTTCCGTTGCGATCGTGACCACACTGCTCGGGTTGTCAGGGTGCACTTCCGCTCCTGACGTCGCGACCACCGATCTCATCGGCAAGAGCGTCGCGCTGGCCACCGAGCAGGTCCCCTCGGGTCGGTCGTACGCATGGTACGACCTCACCGAGCAGATCCTCCACCGGGAAGGCGACTTGATCGGAGGGGCCGAACCGGATGGCGAAGGCGGCGTGATCGTCGCCGTGTGCGCGGACGCTGAGGCCATCGGACGCACCTCGAGCATCACCACTGGCGCCATCCCTGCCGGCGATTACCACGGACGGATCAAGCGCGAAGCCGAGGCGGGAGCCTTTGACGCACTCCTTCCGGAGTGTCAGCGTCAAGGCTGATCCCGTGCGACTCCGGCCGTCAGGGCCAACCCGGCAGTCAGGCCTCCATCGACGGCCTGGCTGGACGGCCAACGCGCAGCTCGGGGAACTGCTCGTCGCGCCACTCACCGTCGATCGGCGTGCCACTTGCGGCCGCACGCTCCTCGCGCTCCCGCAGCTCCACGCGCCGGATCTTGCCCGAGATGGTCTTCGGCAGCTCCGCGAACTCGACCCGACGCACGCGTGCGTACGCCGGGAGTGCGGTCCGCGCGTACGCGAGCACCTGTTCGGCGGTTTCCGCCGTCGCGTCGAACCCGGCGGCGAGCGTCACGTACGCCTTGACGACGTTGAGCCGGGCGTCGTCCGGCGCGGGTACGACGGCGCTCTCTGCCACGGCGGGGTGCTGCAGCAGGGCACTCTCGACCTCGAACGGTGACACCTTGTAGTCGGACGACTTGAACACGTCGTCGGTCCGACCGATGAAGGCCAGCTCCCCGTCGGCGTCCCGCACCGCGATGTCGCCGGTGTGGAAGAAGCCGTCACGCATCGATGCCGCGGTCCGGTCGGGGTCACCGAGGTACTCGGCCATCAGGTTGACCGGTCGCTCGTCGAGGTCGAGGCAGACCTCGCCCTCGTCGCCGGGCTGCCCGGTGACCGGGTCGAGCAGCGTCACGGTCACACCGGGCAACGCGCGGCCCATCGCCCCCGGGGTCACAGCGCTGCCGGGGGCATTGCCGATGATCGCGGTGGTCTCGGTCTGCCCGTAGCCGTCGCGGATGGTCAGACCCCAAGCGCGTTCGACGCGGTCGATGACCTCGGGGTTCAGCGGTTCTCCGGCCGACACGACCTCGCGCAGTGCCCGAGGGCGCGCACCGAGATCGGACTGGAGCATCATCCGCCAGGCGGTGGGCGGTGCGCAGAACGTGCTCACCTCGGCGGACTCCAGCTGGGCGAGGAGCGCGGCCGGATCGAACCGCGGGGTGTCGTGGACGAAGACGGTCGCCTCGGCGATCCACGGCGCGAAGAAGCAGCTCCAGGCGTGCTTGCCCCAGCCCGGTGAGCTGATCGCCAGGTGCACGTCTCCGGGCCGCAGACCGAGCCAGTGCATCGTGCTGAGGTGTCCGACCGGGTACGACGTCTGGGTGTGCACGACCATCTTCGGCTTCGAGGTCGTGCCCGACGTGAAGTAGACGAGGCAGGGATCGGCGGTCTTGGTGACCACGACCGGTCGCGACTCCCCCGCGGGCGCTGGTTCGCCGAGATCCGACGGGTAGTCCGTCCACCCGTCCGCCGTGCCGCCGATCACCACGCGCGAGAATTCCCCGCGGACGTCGTCGTACTTCGCGGTCTCGCTGCGGTTCGTGACGACGTGTGCGACGGCTCCGCGGTCGACGCGGTCCTGCAGGTCGGCGGTGTCGAGCATCGTCGACGTCGGCAGGATCACCGCTCCGAGCTTGATCACCGCGAGCATCGTCTCCCACAGCTCGAGCTGGTTGCCGAGCATGACGAGCACGTGGTCGCCCTTCCGGACGCCGTGCTCGTGCAGGCGAACGGCCAAACGGTCGGACCGGGCGGCCATCTCCGCGTAGCTGAGCCGCTGTTCCGAGCCGGCCGCGTCGACGATCCAGAGCGCGATGCGGTCGTTCCCGGCCGCGATGACGTCGAACCAGTCGTCCGCCCAGTTGAAGGTGTCGCCGAGGTCCGGCCACCGGAAGGCGGCGCGGGCGGCATCGGCGGACTCTGCGGAGAGCAACTGGTCACGGGCAGCGCGGTACGCGGCGGTCACGTTCGGGTTGGGCACGGACCGATCATGCCGCATCCTTCTGGTCGCCGATCCCGAACAGCCGACGTGCGTTCCCCGACGTGAACGCGTCGCGGGCCGCGTCCGAGGGGAACTGCTGCAGGAACGTGTCGATCTCGGCGGCGGAGGGTCGCTGGAACGGGTGGTCGGTGGAGAACAGCAGCCGATCGGTCGTCGTGACGTCCAGCGCGTGCCGGAGCAGCGTGGGGCTGAGCATGCCCGAGCTGGTGATGTGGACGTTGGAGCGGACGGTGTCGGACACCGTCCGCTCGAGCCCGGCGATCCGCGACAGGCTGTCCGCGCGGTCGAGCCAGAAGAGCAGCAGCTCGCCCCAGTGGCCCAGCACGACCTGCAGGTCCGGGTGCCGGTCGAAGGTGCCGCCGACGATCAGGCGCAGTGCCGCGCGTGCCGCCTCGAGGTGCCACCCCCACCCGAAGGTCGCCAATCCGAGCTCGACCATCGGTTCGAACCCCTCGTACGCCACTTCGCGCAGCTGCTTCGACGGGATCTGCGGGTGGATGAAGACCGGCTGCCCGAGCGACGCCGCGACGGCGAAGAGGTCGTCGTACCGGCGGTCGTCGAGCTGCACCTCGCCCGTCCGCCCGTAGACCATCGCCCCCACGCAACCGAGGCCGGCAGTGCGCTCCAGTTCGGCGACGGCAGCGTCCGGGTCGGCCATCGGCAGGGTCGCGAACGCGCGGAACCGGTCCGGGTGGTCCGCGACCGCGGCGATCGCGATGTCGTTCGCCTGCCGACTCAGCGGGATCGCGTCCGCGGCATCGAGCGGCTGCGCTCCGGGCGGCGCAAGGGACAGCACCTGGACGTCGATCCCCTGCGCGTCCATCGCTGCGAGCCGGGCGTCACCGAGGTCACGGAGCAGCTCGCCGTTGTCGCCGAGTTCGTCCAGCGCCGTGCTCGGGTCGCGGCGGTCGTCGGGCAGGGCGTTGACGGCGTCCGTCAGGGCCGGGTGGTTCCAGTGCTCTTCGATCGCGATCAGGGTCATCGGGGTTCCTCCGTCAGGTCGTGCACCGATGCGTTCGCTCATCGGCGTTGAGTGAACCGTACACCTCGCTCAACGCCGTAGAGTCGGACGCATGGCCGAGACCTCACGCGACGCGAAACGCGCACAGACCGCCGAGCGCATCCGCGCAGCCGCTCGGCGGCAGTTCGGTGCGAACGGGTACGAGGGCACGACGATCCGGAGCATCGCCGCAGCAGCGGGCATCGATCCGTCGCTCGTGATGCAGCACTTCGGGTCGAAGGCGGCACTGTTCGCGACCGCCGTGCAGCTGCCGGCCACGTCGGACGGCGGGAGCGAGCGTGCGGCGGCCGACCACCTGCTCGACGTCCTGGGCATCCGGTTCGACGCGCTCCCCGCCGAGACGGCCGCGCTCGTCCGGTCGATGCTGACGGTTCCCGAGGCGGCGGACACCATGCGCGGCTACCTCGACGAGCGGGTCGAGAACCTGGCGCGCTCTCTCGACGGCGACGACGCCCGGCTGCGGGCGTTGATGACCGTGAGCGGCATCCTCGGCATCACGATCACGCAGCACTTCCTGCGCCTCAGCGCGTTCGAAGGCGCGTCACGTGACGACCTGCTCCGCGCGGCGCAGGGCTGGGTGGAGTCGCTCACGACGGAGGCCGGGGCATCCACTCGCTGAGCCGGGTCAGTCCAGACTGTTCAGCCACGTCTCGAGCCACGGCACGATGTCCGACAGGTCCGCCGTGTCGATCGCGGTCGATGCTGCCGCCCTGGCCGCTCCGGTCGCGTTGAGAGCCAGCGCCGCGGGGACCACCTCGAAGAGTGGGATGTCCGACCGACTGTCCCCGATCGCACAGCACCGCTCGATCGGCACGCCACGGGCCAGCGCGTACCGGAGCGCACGGTCTCGCTTGTCGAACTCGTCGAAGTGCTCCGCCACCGCCCCGTCGTAGGTGCCACCCGTGACCCCGACCCGCGGTCCGCCGTGCGCGACGAACCCGAACCGCCGCGCGAGCGACCGAGTGACCGGCTGCCACGCGAGCGACGCCAGCACGGGGACGACCTGGTGCGTGCGGCACCACGCCACCACGAGCTCCACACCGGGGAGCACCGGTAGGTCGTCGAGCCAGCGGTCCACGGTCGTCGTCGATGCGCCGCGCCAGCCCGCGGCATCGATCTCGCTCACCTGTCGATTCGTGAGCGAGCCGTCGGCGTACCGACGCTCAGCCTCGTCCAGCGCGTCCTGGTGCCCGAATCGTTCCGCGAGATGACTGCTGCTCGAACCGGTCGACACGAGCGTCCCGTCGACGTCGAAGAAGACCATGCCGCGCACCGGCTCCGTCACTGCTCCCGATCCTCCGGCATCGCCGCGCGGATTGCTGCGATCGTGTCTGCGGTCTCGACGTGCAGGTGCGCCCGGATCCCGACCGCCCGCGCAGCCTCGATGTTCTCCGGTACGTCGTCGACGAAGAGGACATCCGCGGGCGCGGCAGCGAGCCGATCGAGCGTGATCCGGAAGGCCTCTGGCTCCGGCTTCGTGACCCCGATCTCGTGGCTGTAGCAGATCGGGTCGAACACGGCCGCGAACCCGAATCGTCGCTCCTCTTCCTGACGGGCGCCGTCACCGGAATTGGACAGGATCGCGAGCGCGACCGTCCCGCGCAGACCGGCGACGAAGTCGAAGAGCGGCTCGTTCAAGGAGCCGCAGTACGCGTCCCAGAAGTCGTCTCGCATCGACGCGAGCACCTCGGCCGAGGCGCCGAGAGCGGCGCCGATCTTCCCCCAGTACTCGTCGTCGACCCCGGTCCGTCGCGCGGCATCGGGCAGGTCGGCGTCCGACAACCGCGAGGAGAACTCCTCGTCCGTCATGCCGAACGCAGCCGCCCACCGCGTGCGGAACTGCCCGGGCCATGCCGCGTCGTCGACCATCTCGAGCACGCCACCGACGTCGAGCAGCAGCCACCGCACCCCACCGCCGGTCATGCGGAGATCCCGTCGAGTCGACGGATCATCTCGAGCTCCCGCTCGTCGGGCGCGAGGACGTACGGCTCGGTCGCCCCGGTCAGCTCGTACCCACGTCGCGCGTAGAAGGCCTGCGCCCGGAGGTTGCGCTCGTGCACGTGGAGTCGGAGCGTGGCGCCGTGGCCGGAAGCCCACGACTCGATGGCGTCGAGCAACGCATCGGTCACGCCGGCCGCACGGCCGCGGTGCGACGGTGCGACGTACACCCCGACCAGCAACGGTCCGGTCGCGGCGTCGGGTATGAACGACCCCATCGCACCGACCCAGCGGCCTTCGGCGTCGATCGCCACGAGCGAGGTCCCCCCGACGTCCTGACCGCGGCGACCCCGCGCACGCCATTCGGTCTCGTCGAGGTGCTCGGCGTCCGCCAGGTGCTCCGCGTAAGCCATCGGGGTGTCCTGGATCATCTCCAGGCGGAGCGCTCGGACGGCTTCCCAGTCAGCTTCGGTCGTCGGTCGGATCGTTATCCCCTGCATGGACCGAGCGTAGGACAGACAGCCGTCGGCGAAACTCGTCCGAACGGATTCCAATCGACTTGGGGCAGGGCGCCGAATCACCTGCACAGACCGGGAACCACCCGGAGCGCTCACCAGCCGCACATTGCTGGTTCTCCACCCTGCACCAGGGTGTGTTCGGCGCGCACACAGCAGCCG
>NZ_SLUT01000016.1:0-39883 GCF_004341255.1 Curtobacterium sp. PhB142
AGACCCTCGACTACCGCAGCCCTGCAGAAGCATTCGAACAGCTACTCTCGGACCCGAAACAACCACCCGTTGCAACGACCCCTTGAAACCGCCGAGGGCAACGGCCCTCAAGTCCGTCGGCGCAGCAGGACTCGCCGCAGCCACGCTCGTCTCCGGCTTGTCCTTCGGCCCGGCCGCCTCCGCCTCCATCAGTCCACTTGCGGAGGACCGGCTTGTTGGGAAGTTCATCCAGTTCAGCCATCCGACTTCGGCTGCGCGAAACTACAATGCCGCCTTGCCACCCACCCGTGCCGGTCAGGAGGCGAGCACGAACGCAGCCTCGACTGCCGCTGCGCTGCAGAGCTCGGCGGCAACATTGGAAATTCCAGGCTGGAACTCTTTCGGAGCCGTGCGAGAACTGAGCAGCGGTCTCTGCCTTCAGTCTGCAGGGACTAGTCAGCATGCAATGACCTGGGAAAATTGCGATCCAGAAAGGGTCGCGCAACGGTTCAAACTCACGCCGTTTGCAGGGTCGTTTACGTCGGGGTGGGCGCTCTGGTCCAAGGACCTCGGATATGTGCAGGAAATCACATCGTCAGGTCGGTCAAGTCTGAGCCAAGGGCAGGCTGCCAACGGCGACTCAATTCACGCTATCAATTCCTTCCGGAGCGTGCCACAACTCACGGCGAAGGTCGATTCCGTCGACAACTTCGCGAAGACCGCCGTTGTCTCCGGCACCGCCACCCCCGGCGCCGCGATCACGGTCAACGGCACCTCGTTCGCGACCACCGCGGACGGCACCGGCAAGTGGTCGCTCACCATCCGCAACTTGCCCGTCGGAGCGAACCCCCGCACCATCGTCGAGAAGGTCGGCGGGGTCGAGGTCGCCCGCACCAGCGTCACGATCACCATCGCCGCGATCTCGACCACCACGCTCGGCATCCACAACCTGGGTGCGGCACCGGACTCGGGCGAGGTGTTCACGAAGGACACGACCGGCAAGGTGCGGTGGAATCCGCAGGTATCGGCGAATCCCACCGGCATCGACATCGAGAACGGCAAGTCCTACTCGTGGACGTTCACCCTGCCGGTCGGCTACGAAGCCGTCAACCTTCCCGATCCGTCGACCTGGTACGGGTGGCACGTGGAGTGGTTGAAGGGCACCACCTCCGACGGCCAGCAAACCGTCACCTACAAGAACACGAACGTCTCCGGCGAGACGATGAAGAACGAAGCCACCGACATGGGCGAGCGCTCGTTCAGCATCCGTGCCACCGAAAAGCCGACCGCGGACGGCACCCTCACCGCCTCGTTCACGCCGCCACCGTCGTACACTTCCTCGTCGCCCAAGGGATCGGCGACGCTGAAGGCTGCCGGGGCACTGACCGCCACGGTCGGGACCGTCGACAACGTCGCGAAGACCGCCGTCGTCTCCGGCACCGCCACCCCCGGCGCCGCGATCTCCGTCAGCGGCACCTCGTTCGCGACCACCGCAGACGGCACCGGCAAGTGGTCACTCACCATCCGCAACTTGCCCGTCGGAGCGAACCCCCGCACCATCATCCAGAAGGTCGGCGGCGTCGAGGTCGACCGCGCCAGCGTCACGATCACCATCGTCGAGAACGGCCCCATCATCGGCGTGCCCCAGCCGAACGTGACCCTCAGCCGCACCACGCCCACCAACGTGCCGTTCGTGGTCGAGAACCAGGCGACCCGCACCGGCATGGAGGGGATCGTCACGGTTGCCGCTCCAGCCGGCACCACCTTCGCGCCCGGCCAGACCACGGTCACCGGACAGTGGCGCAACGGCTCCAGCGGCGCGTGGGCGAACTCCGAGGTTCTCAACCTCAAGAACGGCCGCCTGTTCGACAACAACCGCCAGATGGAGTTCAACTTCGGCAAGACAACTGGCTCGCAGAGCGCCGGCCAGCAGTTCCGCTGGAGCCTCAAGGTCGACGCCTCGAACGCCACGACGACCTCGAGCCAGATGAACTACCTGTTCATGGGCACGAGCTCCGTCGGCAGCTACCGGGTCAACGGTTCGACGCCGACGACCCTCGAAGGGGTTCCGGCCGACCCGGCACCGCTCATCGTCCAGACCCCGACCAACGGATCCACCGTCACCACAAAGCGCCCGGTGTTCTCCGGCACCGGCGATGAAGGCGCGAGCATCGAGGTCAGGAGCAACGCCGGCGTGATCATCGCCACCGCAACCGTCAAGGACGGCAAGTGGTCTGCCCCCTCGGACATCGACCTCACGAACGGCGCCTACGACCTCACCGTCACCCAGTCGCCCGTCCGCGGCGACACTTCGAACGCACGCGTCAACTTCACCGTCGCGGCCGAGATCCCGACCGACCCGGCACCGCTCGTCGTCCAGGCTCCGGCCAACGGCTCGGTCGTGGAAACCAAGCGTCCGACGTTCTCCGGCACCGGTGACGAAGGCGCGACCATCGAGGTCAAGGGCATTTCCGGCCGTGTCGTCGCCTCGGCGACGGTCAAGGACGGCAAGTGGTCCGCTCCGGCGAACTTCGACCTCGGCGCGGGGTTCTACGACCTCCGCGCGACCCAGACCCCGCTCACGGGCTCTGCCGAGACGAAGCGCGTGCACTTCACGGTCCGCACCGAGGCCCCGCTCGTGGTCCAGACCCCGGCGAACGGTTCCACGGTCAACCAGAAGCGTCCGGTGTTCTCCGGCACGGGTGACAAGGGCGCGCGCGTCGAGGTCAAGGGCACGTCCGGCCGCGTCGTAGCCACTGCAGTCGTCGATGACAACGACAACTGGTCCGCCCCGGCGACGTTCGACCTCGGCAACGGTGTCTACAACCTCACCGCGACGCAGACCTCGGTCCGCGGCAACGCCGACTCGAAGCCCGTCTCGTTCACGATCAACGCCACGGAGTTCTCCACGGCGCTGACGGCCACCGGCGCGTTCGACGAGGACTCCTCCAAGCCCGCGACGATCTCGGGCGCGGCGACCACCGGCGCGACCGTCGTCGTCAAGGACAGCCTCGGCAACGAGATCGGCCGCGTCGTCGCAAGCGGCGGCCGCTACACGATCCCGATCCCGGCGAACGGCACACAGTTCGGCGTGAACGAGTTCAGCGTCACCCAGGCGCTGAACGGCAAGACCTCCGCAGCCGTGAACGTCTCGCTCGACTACGGCATCCCGACGCCGATCAACATCACCTCTCCCGCGAACGGCGCGACCGTCAACAAGGACGGCCTGACCTTCACCGGCACCGGTCAGACCGGCGCAAAGGTCACCGTCCGCGGCACCGTGAACGCGATCGCCAGCGGCGACGTCGTGAACGGCGAGTGGACCGCCAAGGTCGACTTCCCGCTGACGAGCAACCTCTACAACCTGTGGGCGGTGCAGACCACCAAGGGCGGTCTGACCACCCAGCAGGCGATCACCGTGACCGTCACGGACGAGCAGGCGGTCACCCCGCTCACCGCGACGGCGGCGTTCAACGACACCGACGAGGACCTGCCGGCGACGATCTCCGGCGCGGCCCAGATGGACGCGACGGTCACCGTGAAGGCTGCCGACGGTTCGGTCGTCGGCACCGCGAAGGCGACCGGGGGTCGGTACACGATCACGATCCCGCCGGCCAAGGCCGCGTTCGGTGTCAACACGTTCACGGTCACCCAGACCGTCAACGGTGCCGTGTCCGCCCCGTTGCACCGCTCGCTCGACTACGGCAACCCCGTCGTCCCGGTGATCTCCACCCCGGCGAACGGCGCCACCGTCACGAACGGCCAGATCCGCTTCACGGGCACCGGTGCCACCGGCGCCAAGCTCGACATGCGCGGCAACACATCGTCGATCGGTGACACGAAGGTCGCCAACGGCGCCTGGACGGTCGACGTCTCCCGGCAGCTCGCCCCCAACGTCTACGAGCTGCACGCGCTCCAGACGAGCAAGGGCGGGCTGACGAAGCAGGCCGAGATCACCGTCACGGTGCAGGACAAGTAGGTCACGGAGCTCACCGCGACCGGCTCGTTCCAGGCTGACGCCGAGAAGCAGGCCACGATCAGCGGCAACGCCCAGACCGGCGCGATCGTCGCGGGCGTCCGCACCTTCACCGTCACCCAGACGGTCGACGGTGAGGTCTCCCCCGCCAAGACGGCGACGCTCGACTACGGCACGGCGACCCAGGTCGTCGTGAACACCCCGGCCGAGGGCGCACAGGTCCCCGGAACCGGCATCACGTTCACCGGTACCGGCCAGGCTGGCTCGAAGGTCGTCCTCGGCGGCACCACGAGCCGACTCGGCGAGGCCACGGTGAACTCCGAAGGCGAGTGGTCCATCACGATCAGCCGCACGCTGACCCCGCAGGTCTACGTGCTCTCCGCGAAGCAGATCACGAAGGGCAACCTGATCGGCGACGCGGTGGTCACGACCATCAACGTCACCCAGTAGCACCCCAGCAGGACCCGACGGCCCGACCCCACCCAGGGGTCGGGCCGTTCGGCGTCCCCGGCACCTGCGCAACGCGCAACGCCACCGGCACCGGCACCGGCACGACAACCCAGCAACCGCAACCGCACCGGCCCACCACCCACCGCCCACCGCCGACCGCCGACCGCCCTGCCACAGCCCACAGCCCACAGCGCACGTTCACCAACGACGAAGGCCGCCGCCCGTCGTGACGACGGGCGGCGGCCTGGCCGCTCAGCGGCGGACTGCGATCAGAAGGCGGCGATGCGGTGCCGCACGGAGCCTGCGAACCGGCCACAGGTAGCGCCGACGCGCGAGGCGGCGGTGATCCGGGCCTCCTGGCCGGTGCCGGCGAGCAGAACGGCTTTGACCGTCGATGCGAGCTCACGGACCCCGTCGACCGCGCGCCACCGTGCACCGGCGGCGCGGTGTGCCCGCAGGAGGCGCGCATCGTCGACGCCGTAGCGGTACGCCTGGTGGAACGCACCGCGGGCCGCGCTGCGCAAGCGGTACTGGACGACCGCCTGCGGGACGAAGACGATGGGCGAACCAGCCGCAGCCACCCGCCAGCAGAAGTCGATGTCCTCGCCGCAGTGCAAGGACTCGTCGAAGCCGTCGACGGCCTCGAGCAGCGCGCGGGTCACGCCGAGCGCACAGCTCGGCGTGTAGGGCAGGTGCCGGAACTTGACGGGCAGCTCCGTCGTCGACGCGGTCACCCGGGCCGCGAGCGCGGGTGCGTTGAGCAGGTCGTACGCCAGTCGGCCGCCGCCGATGCCGTCTTGCTGCACGGCCACAGCCATCGCCGAGATCCATCCGGGTTCGAGCACGTCGTCCGCGTCGCAGAACAGCACGATGTCGTGTCGTGCGGCGCGCCAGCCGACGTTGCGAGCGTGGCTCGGCCCACGGACGTCCGTCGCGTCGACGACGCGCACGGCCCAGCCGGATGGCCACTCCGTGGCGTCGACGAACGGGCGCAGGACGCTGGGCCTGACGCCGTTGGCAGCGAGGACGACTTCGACGTCGCCCTCGTGCTGTTGCACGGCGATCGCCCCGAGCTGCGCGCTCAGGGCGGTGTCGGGTCGACCGACCGGGACGACGACGGAGACGGGCACGGCGGAGACGGGCACGGCGGACTCGCTCTCTCAGGGTGTGGTTGCGGTGGTGCGCCCGAACTGGGCGGGCACGACGTGGCGCGCCATCGCGATGACGTCGCGGCGGATGCCCGGCAGCACGACGGCAAGGGCGAGCACGACGAGCGCAGAAGCGCCGCCGACCGTGATCGCGAGCCAGGGGCCGAGGTCGAGCAGCCGGGTCAGGAGCGTGACACCACCCACCGCCACGGCCACGATGCCGGGGCGGACGATCGGCGTGACGAGGTCACGGAGCCCGAGCCCTGGGCGTCGACCAGCGACCACGAAGCCGGGGACGACGAGGACGAGCGAGCTGACGGAGAACGCCCACGCCATGCCGGTGACGCCCCACGGCAGGCCGACGAAGAACGAGGCGAGGACGAGTGGACGGCTGACGAGCGCCCATATGGTCTGACGAGCGCCCTGGCCGGTCGCGACGAACACCCAGACGGTGACGTAGCCGAGGGTCTGCGCGATGCCAGCGAGCACCAGCACGCGGAAGATCGGTACCGAGCCCGCCCACGCGGGGCCGAACAGCACGGTGACGACGGCGTCGGCGAGCACTGCCAGCACCGCGAAGGTCGGCCACAGCACGTACCCGGTCAGGGCTGTGAGGTGCCGGTAGTAGCGCCGGAAGCGCTCGCGGTCGTCGGCGACCTTGGCGAGCACGGGGACCGCGACGCGCTGGAGCGGCCCGTTGACCTGCTCCAGCGGGATCGTGAGCAGCTGCCCGGCCTGTGCGTACAAGCCGGCGGCGAGCGGGCCGAACGACGCCCCGACGATCACCTTGTCGAGGTTGCGGGCCGCGAAGTTGAGGACCTGGACCGCGGTGACGTTCGCTGCGAAGCCGAGTTCCGGCCGGACGGCGGACCACCGCGCGGGGCGGGTCGGGCGCCAGGGACACACGGCGATCGAACCGATGCCGAGCACGAGCGAGAAGAGGAGCGCCTGGGCGACGAGCGCCGACGAGCCCGCACCGGCGATCGCGAGCACGAGCGCCAGGGCGGCGCCGGAGACCATCGACGCGACCTCGAGCAGGGCGAGGGCACGGAAGCGGAGGTTGCGGGCGAGCAGCGCCGTGGGGACCGCGCTGGCCCCGGCCACCACGAAGGGAACCGCGAGCAGCATCACGGACCTGCCGGACGCTGGGAAGCCGAGGACGACCGCGAGTGCCGGCGCCGACAGGGCCAGCGCAGCGCCGACAGCGAGTCCGGCTGCGGCGCTGAGGAGGTGGAGCGAGGAGGCGACGCCGGCGGACAGGCGCGGCGCACGGATGACGAGGGCTCCGATGCCACCGATGCGGAGGAGCTCGGCGAGACCGCTGAGCAGGAGCACGACGACCGCGAACCCGTACTCGGCGGGGCCGAGGATCCTGGCGATCACCACGACGGTGACGAGCTGCACGAGGAACCGGGTCGCGGTGCCGGCGGCGGTGACGATGCCGCCACGGGCTGCCGCAGTCGCGAGTGGAGCGGAGGACTGCCAGTCCGGCAGGGTCGTGCGGGTCATGGCAGTCCTCCGTTCGGGTCGGGTCGGACTCAGCGGGTGACGAACAGGTTCTCGGCGCCCTTGTCCGTGACCTTCGGCTTGCCGTCCGTGGTGACCCGGTTGCCGTTGCCGCTGACCGTGACCTTGCCGATCTCCTTGGCGTCGACGTCGTTGATGGTGCCGCTCATGACGAGCGCGTCGACCTTGCCGAGGTGGACGACCGCGTTGCTCGCGGTGATCTCGACCGAGGCACAGTCGCCCACGGTGACGTCCTTGTTGCTCTGGTCGATGACGACCTTGCCGTCGGCGCACTCCGCCGTCGCCTTCTGGATGTCGGCCGGCGGCGTCGAGAAGCGGTCGTCTGCCTTGGCGCTCGAGCTGGCCGTCGGCTTCTTGGTGGGCTCGTCGCCGCCGGTGCCGGAGCACGCCGTGACGACGGTGAGGATCCCGATCGCAGCCAGGGTCGTGGCGGCGATGCGGGCGGTGCGGGAGGTGTGACGCATGTCGGGTTCCGTTCTGAGATCGCGGCGAGGCGGATGACGCTTGGCACTGTCGCCCCGGTGACGTTTCAATGTCACGCTCTATAGAATACTGGTATTCTAGATGCATGACAACCCGGAACCTCCCGCTCGTCGCCATGCTCACCCACAGCGCAGCACTGTCCGGGGCGGAGCTCCTCGTGGCGCGGGTGGCCGCCGCCCGGGTCGAGACCGAGGTGATCGTCGTCCTCGGTGAACACGGGCCACTCGAGTCCCTGCTCTCCGGGCTCGGCGTCGAGCACGAGGTCGTCGCGCTCGACCCGTCCGTGACCGAGCACGCAGCCGATGCGGGTGGGGGCCTCCTCGCGAAGGGAGTGTCGACGCTCCGCTCCACGCGGGCCCTCG
Organism: Curtobacterium sp. PhB142; assembly: GCF_004341255.1. Taxonomy (NCBI): domain Bacteria; kingdom Bacillati; phylum Actinomycetota; class Actinomycetes; order Micrococcales; family Microbacteriaceae; genus Curtobacterium; species Curtobacterium sp. PhB142. The sequence continues at coordinate 7,926 of NZ_SLUT01000016.1, forward strand.
CGCGACGGCTCCGCGACGTCGGCGCCGACGTGGTCGTCACACACTCGGCGAAAGCGCACGTGTACGGCGGACTGGCCGGCCGGCTCGCACGCATCCCCGTCGTGGCGTACGTCCACGACGTCGTCGGAGCGGCCGGTGCCTCCCGCGCGAACACCCTGGTACTCCGCGCGGCGCTGACGACGCTCCCCGCAGCCAGAATCGCCAACTCACGGACGACGGCCCGCTCCCTCGGCCGGTCCGGTCCGGCACCCGCGGTGATCGGCTGCCCCGTGGACCTCCCGGACCAGGCCGCCCCGTCGGCACCCGGCCCGTTCACCATCGGCATGGTCGGGCGGCTCACCCGTTGGAAGGGGCAGGACATCGCGGTCCGCGCCTTCGCCGCGGCCCGCGCGCTCGGTCTCGACCCCGATGCGCGGCTCCGGCTGATCGGCGCGGCGCACTTCGGGACCGACGACCACCACGCCGCCGAGTTGCACACCCTGGTCACGGAGCTGGACCTGACGGCGGTGGTCGAGTTCCGGGGACACCGGCAGGACGTCGATGCCGAGATCAGCGCGTGCGATCTGCTCGTGCACGCCAGCCGCCGCCCGGAGCCGTTCGGGCAGGTGGTCACCGAGGCGATGGCGCTCGGTCGACCGGTCATCGCCGCGGACGCTGGCGGCCCTGCCGAGGTGCTCACGCACGGCGAGGACGGGCTCCTCGTCCGTCCAGGCGACGTCGATGCCCTCGCGCACGCGATCCTCCGGTTGGCCGGTGACGAGCAGGAACGGAACCGACTCGCCCGCAACGGGCGCCACTCCGCCGCGCGCTACGCGACGCCGCACATCGTGGCGCAGATCGAGCGCGTCCTGCTGAGCGCAGCCAGCTAGCGACCGACTGGAGGCCCGGTGCAGGTCCGACGGACCGGCACCGGGCCTCCAGGCGGTCCGGTCCACCCCCGCGGACCCTCAGCCGGTCCGGCCCCCCACCGGGATGCCGGTCCACTCCGCGATCTCGCGCTGGAACCGCTCGGTCGAGAACGCGGCGGCGCGCGCACGACAGGCCGCTGGGTCGAGTCGCACGGCACCGTCGACCGCTGCGGCCAGGGTCGAATCCGCGAGGTCGTGGAGGAGCGTGCCGCTCGTTCCTTCCTGCACCGAGTCGCGAGCCCCGCCCTCGGCGTTCGCGACCACCGGCGTGCCGAGGGCCAGCGCCTCGACGGGCAGGATCCCGAAGTCCTCGACGGGAGGGAACACGTAGACCGCGGCACGCTGCAGGAGCGCCGCGAGCATCGCGTCGGAGGGCGTGCAGACGAAGTGCACCTCGACCCTCGACTCGGCAGCCAGCGCGCGCAGCCGCTCGGCATCCGGCCCGTCGCCGGCGAGCACCACCGGACGCCCGGACGCCCGACCGGCATCGATGACGACGTCGAGGCGCTTGTACGGAACGAACCGCGAGGCACCGAGGACGAAGTCGGCAGGCAGCGCCTCGAGGACAGCGCGGTCGCGCTCGTCGAGCACGGACGCCCAGTCGGCGACCGCAGCGAGCCGCTCCACGCCGACCGGCGGGTTGATCACCTGAGCGTCGATGCCCCAGGTGTCGCGGATGCGCTGCTGCACGAAGCGACTGTTCGCGGCGACGTGACGGAGCCCCTGGGCGCGACGGCGGTCGACGGAGCGGAGTACCGGCGAACCCGCGCGGGCGAGCATGGTCGATCCGCGGGCATCGAGTTCCGGGTTCCAGAGGTACCGGGCCGGCGTGTGCACGTAGGTGAACTGCCGGTCCGGGGCGACCCCGGTCACACGGGCCTGGTGGGCGAACAGGTGCGAGCTCACGATCGCCCAGTCGTACTCGCCGACGGTGCGCAGGCCGTGACTCCACAGGGCCGGGAGGAACGGCATCGACAGCGCCTTCCTGCCGCGGAGGGGCGACCGCGCCAGGACGCTCTCGACCACCCGCCGATCCGCGTATCGCCCGGGGGCGTCGTTCCACAGCCCGAACACGTCGGCGGCAGGGTAGGCATCGGCGAATGCGTCGACGACACGCTCGGCGCCGCCCACCGCCTCGATCCACTCATGGACGAGCAGTCCGCGCACGGTCGGCTCCGTTCTGGTCGGTGGCGGCGCGTTCCGCGCACGCCGCGATGGTCGCGATGGCGGAGATCGCCCGCTCGCGCATGGTCAGGAAGTCGTGCTCGTCGCCGCGTGCCGGGTCGGCGACGTCGTCGAGCGCCGGGTCGGTCGGGGCCGTCGCGACCCGGAAGCGGGACACGAGGCGCGGGAGTTCCGCCCAGAACCGCTCGTCGACGGCATCGGCGTCCAGCAGGGGGCGGACGAGGCGGTCGAACTCCGCAATGGTGAAGGTCCGCCGCAGGAGGTGCGGCGCGAGGTCGAGGACCTGCGCTCGGTGCGCGCGCTCGAGCGTGAGCACGAGGTCCCTGTCGCGCAGCACCGCGGCGGTCAGCGGCGTCGAGACGAAGGCGTCCGGGTCGCCGCCGTCCTGTCCGACAGCGGCGGCGGAACGCGGGAACATCGGCGTACCCGCTGTCGCAGCGGTGCCGGCGCTGTCCACGCGGAAGACTCCGGGCAGCACTGCGTCGAGGCGCGCCCGGAGGACACGTTCGACGTACGGCGAACGGCAGATGTTGCCCTCGCAGACGATGAGGATCGAGATCACTGATGGGCTCCTGTCAGGGTGACGGGTCGTGCACGGGCGGCGTCCGGTCCCGGTTCCGGCGGCTCGGCGACGGGGCGCCAGACGCTCGAGGCACATGCGGCGAGGAGCAGCCAGAGGATCGGCGTCGAGAGGTCCGGGGTGCCGACGAGCTTCGCGACGAGCACCGCGGCGAGCGCGACCGAGGCCGGGACGGTCGCCGGTGACCGCGCCGCGCGCACGAGCACGCCGAGCGCGAAGACGGCGAACGCGATCGTGCCCGGGATCCCGACGCAGGTCAGCAGCGTCATCCCGAAGGACGACGGCCGGTTCGCGCCGAGCCCGGCGCCGATGCCGAGGGTGTCGGCGAGGACCCCCCAGCTGAAGCCGTCCGCGCCGGTCCGGGAGTCGTACGACTGACTGCCGACCTTGTCGTCCACGATCGCCTCGACCGGTGCGGCGAGCTGCGGGCCGGCCGCGAGCAGCACGATCGCGATCGTCAGCCCCCCGAGGACGAACCAGACGGTGCCGCGTCCACCCCGGACGACGTACCGCACGGCGACCACGAGCAGGCCGACGGCGATCACGACGGCGGAGGCGACGACAGCGGTGCCGGACGCCGCCTGCAGGAGGTTCGCGCACGACAACGCACTCGCCGCGGCCCAGATCATCCGCTGCCCGCCGGACGACCGCAGTGCCGTGACGGCGAAGTACGCGGCGGCCGGGAGAGCGAACGCTGCGAGCTCGCTCGGTTCGCTGAAGACCCCCCGCAACCGCTCCCCCGGGAGCGCCCACGCGTAGGCGACCCCCGGCAGCGTGTCCATCAGGGGTGCCAGCACGTCCGCACCTGCCTGCACGAGCACCCCGCGCACGGTGGTCACGACCGTGCCGACGACCAGCGCGATCCGGAGCGCGGTCTCTGCCGCCCCGACGCGGACGAGGTACAGCAACGCGCACACCGCGAGCAACAGGTACCCGAGCTGCGCGAGGTTGCTGATCGAGTAGGTGAGGTACCCGGGGTCCAGCACCTGACCGTCCACACCGCCACGTGGGACGAGGACACGGACGCCGGCGAACATCCAGGGGGCGACGGCGGTGGCGATGGTCGCCCACGCGACGAAGGCTGCGAGCGCGTTCGCCGACCAGTGCGTGGTGCGCAGCGGGCGGGTCCCGAGGAGCGCGATGCCCGACGCGAGCGCCGCAGCCGAGAACAGGGGCACGCCGTTCCCTCCGGCGACGACGGCAGCCGTGTACGGCAGGCCGCCGGCGACGCCGATCACCGCGGGGAGCCACGTCCGACGGGCGATCAGCGCAACGGCGAGCACAGCCGTGAAGACGGCTCCGAGGACCGGCATGATCCCCCTCCATTCCACTGTCGCTTGCGGTGGTATTTCATATCATCTACGATAAGTATCACACATCCAATCGCCTCCCGGAAGGCCCCCAGTGACGCTCTCGCAGTTCCTCGAAGTGATCAGACGGCGATGGATCTCCGCGCTCGCGCTGGTCCTCCTCGCCACGTCGGCTGCCGTCGGCGTCACCCTCGTGCAGGCGCCGGAGTACCGCGCCTCGAGCGAGGTCTTCGTCTCGGTCGCCGCCGGCTCGTCGGTCACCGACCTCAGTCAGGGCAACAACTTCTCGGCGGCGCGCGTGAAGTCGTACACGGCGCTGGCACTGACCCCGCGCGTCCTCGGCGCCGCGGCGAAGCAGCTCGGACTCCCGGCCGGCACCGACCTCTCGAAGGTCGTGACGGCGTCCTCCACCGACGAGACCGTGATCATCTCGCTCAGCGCGACGTCCACGTCCCCGGCCCGTGCGGCGGCGATCGCCAACGCGGTCACCACGCAGCTCGTCGCCGTCGTGGACGAGGTCGAGCGCTCATCGCAGCAGAGCGACCTCGTCCACCTGAGCGTGTTCCAGCAGGCGAAGGCACCGACGATGCCGTTCGCTCCGCGGATCCCGGTCAACCTCGCGATCGGCGTCCTCGCGGGCCTCGCACTCGGTGTTGCGCAGGCAGTCCTCCGCGAGGTCCTCGACACCCGGCTGCGGTCGTTCGACGCGCTCCGGCGCCTCACCACGGCGAGTGTGCTCGGCGAGTTCGGGGTGGACGACACCATCGCGAAACACCCCCTCGTCGCCGTCGACAACCGCTACAGCACCCGGGCCGAGAGCTTCCGGCAGCTGCGGACGCACCTGACGTACACGAACCTCGACGGCGGTCCGCAGAGCATCGTCGTGACGAGCGCGACCCCGGGCGAGGGCAAGTCCTCGACCGCCGTGAACCTCGCGCTCATGCTGGCGCAGAACGGGTCGCGGGTCCTGCTCGTCGACGCCGACCTGCGACGCCCGACCACCGGGACGTACTTGGGGATCGAGAGCCGCGTCGGCCTGTCCACCGTGCTCACCCGACAGGTCGCGCTCGACGATGCCATCCAGGAGGTCGGTGGGGACACCCCCCTGCACGTCCTCGCTGCGGGGCGGGTGCCGCCGAACCCGAGCGAACTCCTGAGCTCGAGCCGGATGGCGGACCTCGTCCGCGAACTCGAATCCCGGTACGACGTCGTGATCGTCGACGCCCCGCCGCTCCTCCCGGTGACCGACCCCGCCGTCCTCGGCGCCATCTGCTCCGGGGTCCTGCTCGTCGTGAGCGTCAACGGACAGACACGGCGCGCCGAATTCGTCGCGGCCGAGCAGACCCTGCGGCAGGTGGGCGCACGACTGCTCGGGCTCGTGGTGAACCGCCTCCCAGCCCAGCGACGCATGAAGACCTACTACAACTACGAGCCCTCGGCGCCGGTGAGCGAGAGCCCTCGCCGCTCGTCACGCGCACGCAACGACTCGACCGCCACCACCGAACAGAAGGAAACCCGATGACCCGCAGCACACCGCCCCGATCGTTCGTCTACCTCGGCTGGCAGGGGTACGGCAACTTCGGCGACGACCTCCTGCACGAGACCTGGCGTGCCGCGCTCCGTCACCCCTTGGACGTCGAGGCGCCCCTGACCCGGCGGGACTACGCTCGCCGCTCACCGCGCTTCGTTCGCGACCGCGCCCGGCTGGTCGGCCGCGAGCGGCTCGTGCTGCTCGGTGGCGGCACGACCGTCGGGTTCGCGTCCTGGGCCGGACACGTCGACCGTGCGACCCGGTACTTCGGCGCGACCGGCACCATCGGACTCGGTCTCGGGGCAGCTGCCGCCGACGACAGCTACTCGCTCGGAACACAACCGCAGCAGTGGGACGCCTGGCGCTCGCTCGACCGGTTCGCGCTGCACGGTGTCCGTGGGCCGCTCACCGAACACGAGGTCACCACGAACCTGTGCCCGGTCGACGTCGTGGGCGATCCGGCGCTGCTCTACCCCGAGCTCGTCCACGTCCAACGCACCGTCCGGCCCGACGGCCGGATCGGCGTCAGCATCGGATCTGATCCGACCACGAGGTTCGACGTCGACACGATCGCCGAGGCGGTCGACCGTCACGCGGCCGCGACCGGCACCACCGAGGTCGTCGCGTTCGCGCTCTCCGGGGCCGACCGCATGGCGGCGCACGGGCTGGCCGCCCGCCTGCGCACACCGGCGGTCGTGCACGAGTACGTCGACGTCCCGACGACGATGGCCGCCATCGCGGGATGCGACCTGGTCGTGTCCGAACGACTCCACGGCGCCATCGCGGCGGTTTCGCTCGACGTGCCCACTGTCCCGCTGTCGTACGCGTCGAAGTGTGACGACTTCTGGCGCAGTGTCACGGACGGCCCCGCGCCGCTCACGGTGGGCCACGACGTCGACGAGCTCGTCCACGAGATGCAGATCGCCACCCGACACCGTGACGGGATCCGCGCCCGGACGGCCGAGCTCCGGGAGCGGCTGGGCTCCGTCCAGCAGCGCCTCCTCGACTGGCAGACCGCAGGCTCGCCGACGGCCGAGCTCTTCGCCCGCACGAAGGCCCACGCGTGAACGCCGACCACCGCTTCCACCTCGTCGTCTCGACGATCCGGACGCCGGACCACCTCGCCCGCTGCCTCGAGACGATCGAGCGCGCCGGGGTGTCGGTGTTCGTCACCGTCGTCGAGCAGCGACCGACTCCGGATGCACTGGCCGTGCTGCAGCCGCTCATCGACGCCGGGCACGCCGAACACGTGCACCAGCCGGACGTCCGTGGCGTCAGCCGGGGCAGGAACGCCGGGATGACTCGACTCCGCGGTGAGGTGATCGCGTTCCCGGACGACGACTGCTGGTACCCCGACGGCGTCCTGGCGACGATCTCGCACCGGTTCGCGACGCAGGGGCTCGACGCGGCCTCGATCCCCTCCCGCGGAAGCGACGAGCAGGGCACGATGCTCCGCTGGCGCCGGCGCCCGGGTGACGTCACGAGTTGGCGGGTGCCGCGGACCGTCGTGAGCTCGGGGATCTTCATGCGTCGCGACGTCCTCGAACGCCTCGGCGATTTCGACGAGGACCTCGGTACGGGCTCCGGAACGCCCTTCGGGGCCGGCGAGGAGACCGACATGGTCCTCCGCGCCCTCGCCTCCGGTGCGCGGATGCGCTACATGCCGGACCTGTCGGTGCGGCACCCGGACTTCCGTGACGCCGGTATGACGACCGAGACCCTCGCGAAGGTCCGCCGGTACAACCGCGGCTTCGGTCGGGTCCTCCGCAAGCACGGTCTGTACGGGCAGGCCGCGTACTGGATCGGTCGCGGCCTGGTCGGGACCGTCGTCCGGACCGTCCGTGGCGACCGCGACGGAGCGCGCTTCCAGCACACGCAGATGAGCGCTCGGTTGCAGGGATGGCGGGGCCGGGACGACGAGGGCCGGGTGTACCCGGCCTGTGGAACCGTGGCATTTCGTCCACAACATACCGAGAAGTAGGATCCTGACGAGATGCGCCACGACACTGGCCCGATGCACCATCGATTCCACTTGATCATCGCCACGAACCGGCCGCCCGAGTACCTCGACCGAGCGATCCGGTCGATCCAAGCCGAGCCGTACCGGGTCTTCCTCTCGGTCGTCGCGCAGCGCCCGGTCCCCGAAGTACCCGACCGGCTCGCGGCGATGATCCGGGACGGCGACGGTGAGTACATCCACCAGCCCGGCGCCAGCGGTGTGAGTACCGCCCGGAACGCTGGGATGCGAACGCTCCGCGCTGACCTCGTCGGGTTCCCGGACGACGATTGCTGGTACCCGACCGGCGTGCTGTCCGCGATCGATGCCCGGTTCAGCAGGGTGGACGAAGAACCCCGGCTCGGCGGTTTGTGCATCCCGACGAAGGACGCGACCGGCCGAGGCACCATGCTCCGGTGGCTCGGGCGATCCCGACGGATCCGGGTGCGGGACGTCCCGCGCACAGTCATCTGCTCCGGGGTGTTCTTCCGGCGAGAGGTCCTCGACGACATCGGGGACTTCGACGACACGCTCGGGTCGGGTGTGGAGCCCTTCGGCTCCGGCGAGGAGAACGACCTGGTCATGCGCGCGGTCGAGGCCGGGGTGCGGGTCGACTTCGACGCGGACCTGTACGTGCACCACGGCGACTTCCGCGACGACGGACCCACCACCGCGGTCCTCGCAAAGGTCAGGCGGTACAACCGTGGGTTCGGGCGAGTGCTCCGGAAGCACGGTTGCTGGGGGCAGGCGAGCTACTGGGTCAGCCGATCGGTGGTCGCGCTCGTGATCGCTCGCGTCCGGCGCGACGCCGCCGCGGTCGAGCAACAGCACGCCCAGCTCGCCGGGCGGTGGCAGGGGTGGTTCGGCCGCGATGACGCCGGGCACCGTCACCCCGTGCCCCCACGCACGCGCTGAGGTGCGCCGGCCGCGGGACGGGTCGTGGGGTGTCTGCCCCACGACCGTGTCGCGCGGAGCACCGGCCGCTCGAGCAGGTACCACGATGCCGAGGCCACACCGATGCCCACCAGCGCGAGCCCCAGGCGCACCACACCGGTGGACGGATCGCCCCCGGGCTCGATACGGAGCAGCGGGTAGTGCCACAAGTAGAGCCCGTACGAGATGGTCCCGAACCAGCGAGCGATCGCCAGGTCGAGCGCGGGAGCACCACCGAGCGCCCCTGCGACGACGACGAGCGCTGCGACCGCCACCGCTGCCGTCTCGACCCAGCGAGCCGCACCGGGCAGGGACCCGACCGTGATCGGCAGCGTGCACACCGACAGCACCACGAGCAGTGTCGCGCCCACGCCGCCGACCCCGAGCACGACGGCGCTCGGACGTCCGGTCCGCAAGTCGATCTGACCGAGACCGCGGAGACTGCCCGTGCGCACTGCGAACGCGGCGAGCGCACCCACGAGCAGGGCGGCGGCGCTCGTGTCGAGCCCGTACGCCAGGCGGTCGTACGGCAGCACGACCGTGCCGACGACCCGCCAGGTGACCGCACCGACGAGTCCACAGAGTGCGACCGCGGCAGTGCGGGGCCGAGTGCGGGCGAGGACGCCGAGCAGGATGAGGACGAGGGGCCAGACGAGGTAGAACTGCTCTTCGACGGCGAGCGACCAGGTGTGCTCGAACGGTCCGAGCTCGACGCCGAGCACCCGGGCGTGGTTGCCCGTGTAGGACCCGACGGTGGCGAGGACGCGGGGCAGATCACCGCGGATCGAGTCTGCCAGCACGATCACCGCGACGGTCACCACCACCAGGACGGCCGTCCACGCCGGGAGCAGCCGTGCCGCGCGGCGGAGCCAGAACCGGCCGAGGTGGATCCGCCCGGCACGCTCGGCCTCGTCGAGGAGCGCCCGGGTGATCACGAAGCCGGAGAGCACGAAGAAGGTCGTCACCCCGACGACCCCGCCGTAGGGGACGACCGACTCTGCGGTGTGCGACGCGACGACGAGCAGGACCGCGATGCCGCGGAGCCCGTCGAGTTGCGTGAGGCGGTCCGCCGGTTCACCCATTCCAGACCACGAACCGGGGCTTCCACGTCGCCGACATCGCGAGCTTGCCACCGGTTCCCCGGACGGCTTTCGTGCCCCCGTAGGCGTCGACGATGGTGCCGTCGCCGGGCAGACCCACACTGATGGGCAGTTCGTCGAAGCGGTCAGCGGTCTGCCACACGACCCGCACCGAGCGTGTGCCGTCGGCCGAGACGAACCGGGCTTCGCGCACGGCACCCGTCACGAACTGGCCGGCGAACCGCATGCCGGCGAGCTGGCGCTGCATCGTCGCGTACGCAGCGGCAGCGGGCTTCGGCTCGTACGCGCGGCTCGGCGCGTCGACGAGCCCGAAGGTCCTGGCACTGCCGTCCGGATCAGGTTGGTCCGGGGCGGCCATCTCGAACGAGAACACCCGCTCGACGCCGTACTGCGCGGCGAGCACGTGGGTCCGGACCAGGAACGCCGCCTGGTCGTCCTCGGAGACCCAGCCTGGCCTGCCGTTCGGGGTCGGCCATCCGACCTCGGTGATCCAGATCGGCAACGGTTCGCCGTTCGCACGGGGGTACTTCGCCGCTTTGTCCCGGAGCCAACGAAGCGCGTTCTCGATGCACGGGTTCGTCGCGACACAGTGCTCCGGCGCGTACGGCTGGTTGTACGGGTGCACGCTGATCGCATCGATGTGGTCGGCACCACCGAGCCGGAACCACTCGTCGAGCCAGCGGAGTTCGCCCGACGACACGGCGTCCTCGGCCGGCCCGACGACCCGTGCTTCCGGGTCGACGCTCCTGATCGTCGCGGCCGTGACCCGTGACAGCGCGATGTACGCGGCAGGGTCGGCGGAACGGGTGCCGTGGGTGTTCGTCCACTCGTTCCAGATCTCGAACGAGCGGTCGGCGTCCGGGTACCGGTCGCGCACGTGCGTCACCGCCTCGGACACGAACCGGCGCCAGGCTGCTGTCTGCGCCGGGTCCGAGACGTCCGGCGGGGTCATCGCGCCGCCGGTGTACGCCATGTGACCGTAGTCGAGGACGAACAGCGGAGCGACGCCACGGTCGCGCACGATGGGGTCCACTCGCGCATCAGTGCTGCGGAAGTCGAACACGCCCGGCACCTTCTCGACGGTGGACCACTGCAGGTCCTGGCGGAAGCCCGCGGCGCCCAGCCCGGGCGAGCCGTTCATCGTGACGTTGAAGAAGGCGTCACGGTGCTCGACGCCCGGCGTCCGGACGAACCGGAAGGACGTCTCGGGCAGAGCGGGGCCGTGCGCCGTCACGCGGTACGTGCCCGCGTTGAGACGTCGAGTCGGACGGATCTCCGCTCGTCCGGAGGAACCGACGACGGCGTCGCCGGCTTCGACGAGCACGCCTCTGGCGTCGGTGATCCGCCAGCCCACGTCCGCGAGCGCCGGTGTCCCCGCGGCACCGACTGCGAACGTGACCGGTTGATCCGGTGCGAAGAGACCGTTGGCCGACATCGGCTGGATCGTCGGTCGAGCGGTCGCCGTCGATGCTCCGGCGGCGTGGGCCGGCTGCCGCACAGTCGCTTCGGCGAACAGCAGCAGGGTCGTCGCCGCGGCGAGGACGACAACGCCGGAGGCTCTCCTGCGGGGACGGGTCGCGGGAGGTCGGGAGTCGGACGGGACGTGGGTCGATGGCATCCCACCACGCTCGCCCGGTGCCGGTACCGACGCCAAACATGTTGAATGACGCCGAGTTCGGAAGTGGCGTCAACTAGTCTCGGGCCGTGCGATGGAGTCGAGTGAACTGGCCGTCCGTGGGCTACGTCTCCCTCGAGGACTTCGACGGGCAGCGGGAACACGTCGCCCGCGTGCTCGAGGACGCTCCCCCGGCCGTCGCCGCACTCCTGACCGTCAAGTGGACGGACTCCCGCATCGCACGATGGGACGTCGAGCACCCGGATCTCGCGCACCCGGATCTCGCGCACCCGGACCCCGCCCACCCGGACGACGAGGACGACGACGACACCGGGACGGCGGTCGACCTGCCGGGCCACGGCGTCCCCGACCCGGTCGTCGTGCACACCGAGGTCATCGTCCGCAACGACGAGGTGCTCGACACCCCCGACGGCCTGTGGCGCCGGTGGAACCACGCCAGGGTCACGCTCCGACTCCGTGACGCGGTGGTGGACCCACCCCACACCGACCCCGCAGCACTGCTCGCCGGGGACGCCCACGTCGTGCGCGGTGAGCTCGAGTACCTGCACGAGCTCGACCAGTGGGAGCTCCGCCTGCTCGTCTCCCCCGTCGGCGAGGTGGCGATCCGCTTCCGGGGCGTCCGGGTCGCGATCCGCAGCGTGCCCGAGTCCGTCTACACGGAGCTCGACGCACGGCCAGCGCGCGGCTGGCACGGTCCGGTGCCGGACGGCTGGGTCGAGTACGCCACCGAGGTGGTGCGTGCCGCCGCGTACGGCGACCTGGGCGGACTGCACCTGGCCGACGACGCGAGTGACGTCGACGACGTCGACCCGCGCTGGGGCGTCGCCCCGCTGCACGCCGCCGCGTGGTTCGACCGGCCCGAGATGCTCGAGGAGCTCCTGCGCCGCGGCGCGTCGCTGCAGCTCACCGACACCGAGGGGCGGACGCCGCTGACGCTGGCGATCGACCGCGATGCACGTCGGGCGATCGACGTGCTCGTGGCTGCGGGCGCCGACCTGGAGGCCCGAGACACCGACGGCAACACCCCGATCGTCCGCGCCGCGTGGGGTGGCCACGGTGCGATCGTGCGGTCGCTCGCCGCCGCGGGTGCGGACACCAGGGCGCTCGGCTCACGGGGCGCGTCCCTGCTGATCGCCGCGGTCGACTCCGGTGACCTGGACACGGTGCGGTCCGTGCTCGCCCTGGACGTCGACGTGAACGCCGAGGACGACGAGGGCTCGACCGCCACCGCTCGCGCAGAACTGCTCCGCGACCGAGCGGTCGCGGAGCAGTTGGCGCACTACTACTCGGGGAGCTGATCGAGCCGGCGGGCTACTCCGCCGTCTCGATGGCGTTCGCCTGGGCGACCTTCCCGTACCAGCGCGCGGACGGCTTCGGGGTGCGCTCGAAGGTCTCCGGGTCCCACGACACCAGGCCGAAGGTCGGACGGAAGCCGGACGCCCACTCGTAGTTGTCCAGGAGCGACCAGTGCTGGTAGCCGAGGACCTCGATGCCGTCGTCGATGCAGCGGTGGATGCCCTCGAGCGCGCCCCGCGTGTACGCCTGTCGACGGGTGTCGTCGGCGGTGGCGATGCCGTTCTCGGTGATCATCAGCGGGACACCGCCGGACAGCTCCCACGCGCTGCGCAGCCCGTCGGCCGAGGCCTCCGGGTAGAACTCCCAGCCGGTCAGGGTCGTCTCGACGTCGTCCGCCACGGGCAACGGGCCGGAAGCGCCGATGAAGGTCCGGGTGTACGCCTGCACGCCGAGGAAGTCGTCGCCGGCGGCGTTCTCCAGGTACCAGTCGTCGCGCGGGTACCCGTACTCGCGGAGCATCGCGTCCGCGCCGGGCTCACCGTTGGACTTGAACGCCTGCGTCGCGACGGTCCAGCCGCTCTGGATGCCATCCACCTGGGAGAGCACCTCCCGCGAACGCTTGTGGGACTCGAGCAGGGCGTCGGCGACGCCCAGGTCCGGGTTCGGCAGGCCGTACGCCACCAGGTTCGACGCGTCCTCGCCGCCGGCGAGCATCGCGGCGATGTTCGGCTCGTTGATCGTGCAGACGTACCGGACACCGTCGGACACCACGGGCAGCGCGGCCTCGGTGTAGCGGGCGAACAGGTCGGCCGCGTCGGGTGCGCGCCAGAAGCCGTCGCGTTCGAACCAGCGGGGCACCGTGAAGTGCATGAGCGTGACGATCGGCTCGATGCCGAACTCGTGGCAGGCGTCGACCATGCGGCGGTAGTGGTCGATCTCGGCGCGGCTGACGAACCCGCGTTCCGGCTCGATGCGCGCCCACTCGATGCTGAACCGGTACGAGTTCAGGCCGAGCTCGGCGGCGATCCGGATGTCCTCGCGGTAGCGGTGGTAGCTGTCCGCGGCGTCGCCGGACGGCTCGACGATTGAGGTGTCCGGCTCGTGCTCGTGCACCCACCAGTTCGAGTTGACGTTGTTGCCCTCGATCTGGTGCGCGGCGGTGGCGGCGCCCCAGAGGAAGCCCTTCGGGAAGTCGAGCGTGCTGATGACGGGGTCCTTTCAGTGGGCGTTCATGAACGCATCGAAGACGGCGACCGTGCCGAGCGGGTTCTCGATCTGGGGGCCGTGGTAGCTCTCGGCGATCACCTCGTACGACGCACCGAGACGCGACGCCATGTCCGCCTGCCACGGGATCGGCCAGGCGCCGTCCCAGACGCCGTGCGCGACGAGCACCGGCAGTCCGGTCGCGCGGAGTTCCTCGGTGGTGTCGGTGCGGTCCTCGAGGATCGCTGCGCCGCCGAGGACGCTGAGGACGCTCGTGTGGTCGAAGCGTTCGCGGACCATCCGGGCGTCGTCGGGGAGTTCCGCGTCGGGGCGGCCGGCCCAGAGCGGGTTCTGCGCGTCGAACAGCGCGCGGTTGGAGCACGTGTCGGCGACGATCGTCTTCTCGGCGGCCTTGCGGTACGACCAGCCGTGCGGGCCGGAGCAGAACATCGTCACGTCGCGGAACGACGTCGGCGACGCGATCGCTGCGGCGCGGACGATCACGCCGCCGAGCGAGTGGCCGATGAGGTGCACCGGAGCGCCGTCGTCGAGCAGTCCGGCGACGCGGACGACGTCGGCGGCCTCCTGCTCGAGCGTGTACGCCGTGCGGTCGTCGGGCGAGACCGAGTCGGCCTGTCCACGGCGGCTGACCGCCACCGCCGACCACCCGGCGTCGCGGAGGAGCGGCAGGAACGTGCGCCAGTCCTCCTTGGAGCCGGTGTAGCCCGGGACGATGAGCACGACACCCTTCGACACCCCGGACGGCACGATCCGGTACGCCGTGAGGCGGCCGATCGGCAGGTCGATGCCGACGACGTCGACTCCGTCCGGCGTCGGCAGGTGGCCGAACGCCGGCACCTCCGGGAAGTCGTGCAGCGTGGTCACAGCCGGCCCTCCGCGAGGGCGCGGCGGGGGTTCGGCACGGCGTCGAGCAGCGCGATCGTGTACGGGTCCTGCGGGTTCTGCAGCACCTCGGCCGTGCGACCCCGCTCGACCACGGCACCCTCGTGGAGCACCATGATGTCGTCGGTGATGAGCCGCGCGCTGAGCAGGTCGTGCGTGATGTAGAGGAGCGAGACGCCCCACTGCTCGCGCAGGTCCTCGAGCAGGGCGAGCACGCCGGCGCGCAACGTCACGTCGAGCATGGAGACGGGCTCGTCGGCGATGATCACCTGCGGGTCGGACGCGAGTGCCCGGGCGATGACGACGCGCTGCCGCTGCCCACCGGAGAGCTGGTGCGGGAGCTTCTGCGCGAACTGCTCGACCGGTGTCAGGCCCACGGTCTCGAGGAGCTCGAGCACGCGGCGCCGGGCGTCCTGCCCCGTCAGGTCCGTGTAGTTCGCGATCGGGCGGGACAGCGTGTACTCCACGGTGTGCAGCGGGTTGAGCGCCGCGTACGGGTCCTGGAACACCATCTGCACCTCGGAGCGGAGGTCCCGCAGGCCGCGCTTGCCCAGGCGTGCGACGTCGAGGTCGCCGAACCGGACGGTGCCGGTCGTCGGCTTCTCGACCCCGGTCAGGAGCTTCGCGATGGTCGACTTTCCCGAACCGGACTGACCGACCAGGGCGAGCGACTGCCCCGGCTCGAGGGTGAACGACACGTCGCGCACCGCCTGCACGGGCTGCTCGCCGCGGCGCGGAGCCGGGTAGGTCTTCACGATGTTCGAGACGACGATCGGGTTCTTCGCCGCCGAGCGCTCACGCGACCCGACGGTGCTGAACGACGACGTGGCCTCCTGCCGCTTCTCGCCGGACGTCGCACGCTGCGACCGGTCCGGGAACCCGGGCAGGGACACGATCTCGGCCCGCGGGTCGGCGTAGTGCGACAGCAGCATCTGCGTGTACTCGTCCTGCGGGTTGCGCAGGAGCTCCTTCGAGCCGCCGTCCTCGACGATGCGGCCCTCGTGCATGACGAGCACGCGCTCGGTGGCCTCGAGCACGATGCCGAGGTCGTGGCTGATCAGGATCGCCGTGAAGCCCTCGGCCTGCTGCAGCTCGATGATCGTGTCCATGACGGCGTGCTGCACGAGCACGTCGAGTGCCGTGGTCGGCTCGTCGAACACCATGAGCTGCGGTTCGAGCGACAGGGCCAGGGCGATCGAGACACGCTGCCGCATGCCGCCGGAGAGCTCCCCGGGGAACCGGGCGAGCATCGACGTCGGCAGCTTCACCTTCTCGATGAGCTCCTTCATCCGGGCGTCCCAGCGGTCGCGCGACACGTGGCCGTGCGCCTTGAAGATGTCGATGAAGTGGTTCCGCACGGTGCGCACCGGGTTGAGCGCGTTCATGCCGGACTGCAGCACCATCGCGAAGCCGCCCTGGCGCTGCTGCCGGAGCGCTTCCTCGTTGAGGTCACGGATGTCGTGACCGTTGAAGACGATGCTGCCGCCGTTCGTCCGCGCCGGCGGCTTCTGCAGACGCGTCAGCGCGTAGCCGAGCGTCGACTTGCCCGAACCGGACTCGCCCACCAGGCCGACGAACTCGCCCTTCCGCAGGCTGAACGACACGTGGTCGACCGCCTGCACGGCCGTCTGGCCGGCCGATTCGTACACGACCGACAGGTCGCGGACGTCCAGCAGGACGCCCTGGGCGTCACCACCGTCGGACGGGAGGCCCGTGGCGGCGCCGTCCCGCGCCTCCAGGCCGTCTGCTGGTTGCGTCGTACGCGAGCCGCTCATGCGGTCGCCTCCTTGCGCTTCGGGCGCGCGCCTTCGCGCAGCCGCGGGTTGGACACGGCGTCGACGCCGAAGTTGATCAGGGTGAGGCTCATCGCGAGCAGCGCGATGCAGAGGCCGGGGGCGAAGAGCAGGATCCACTGGCCGGTGAGCAGCGCGTTGGAGTTCTGCGCCCAGTAGAGGATCGTGCCCCAGCTGACGATCGACGAGTCGCCGAGCCCGAGGAACTCGAGGCCCGCCTCGGCCAGGATCGCGCTCGTGGCCGCTCCGAAGAACGAGCCGACGATGAGCGAGGTCATGTTCGGCAGGATCTCGCGGAACACGATGCGGGTCGCGCCGTCGCCGGAGAACTGCGCGGCCGTCACGAAGTCGCGACCGCGCAGGGACTGCGTCTGGCTGCGCAGGACGCGAGCGCCCCAGGCCCAGCCGGTGACGACGATCACCGCGATGATGACCGCGATGCCGCCGTTCTGCAGGTACGCCGCGATGACGATCATCAGGGGCAGGCCCGGGATGACCAGGAACAGGTTCACGATGAAGCCGATGACCTCGCCGATCCACCCGCGGACGTAGCCCCAGCTGAGGCCGATCGCGACGGCGACGAGCGTCGACAGGATGCCGGCGACGGCACCCACCATCACGGAGATCCGTGCGCCGTAGATGATCTGGGACAGGACGTCCTCGCCAGCGGCGGTGGTGCCCATCCAGTGGTCGGCGGTCGCGTCGGCGGACCGGGCGAACCCGTTCTGGCTGGCACCGTACGGGGCCAGGAGCGGCGCGAAGATCGCGACCAGCACGAACACCGCGAGGATGATGATGCCGATCCGGGCCTTCGAGTTCGACCAGACGACGCCGAACTGGCGGGCGGTGCTCTTCCACTTGGAAGGAGCCTGTTGTTCGTCGGTGTCCTGGGTCCGGACAGCGACAGTGGCGTTGTTGGTCATCGGCGCGTCCTCGGGTCCAGGACGCCGTACATGACGTCCACGATGAAGTTGGCGATGAGCACCGACACGGTGATCATCAGGAAGAGGGCCTGCATCAGCGGGTAGTCCTGCCCGATGACGGCGTTGAACAGCAGGTAGCCGATGCCGGGGTAGCCGAAGACCTGCTCGACCAGCACCGAACCGCCGACCACGCCACCGAGTGCCAGACCGAAGCCGGTCAGGTTCGGCAGGATCGCGTTCCGCGCCGCGTACCGGACGGCCACGGTGCGGCCGCGCAGACCGTTCGCCTCGGCGAAGGTCACGTAGTCGTCACCGAGCGTGTTGATCATCGCGTTGCGCATGCCGATGATCCAGCCGCCGAGGCTCGTCACCAGGATCGTCACCGCGGGCAGCACCGCGTGCTGCAGGGCATCGGCCGCGAACGCTCCGTTGAGCCCCGGGGTGGTGGTCGCCGAGTAGGCGCCCGTGGTCGGGAACCAGTGCAACACGTAGCCGAGGAAGAACAGAAGGAGCAGGGCGGTCCAGAAGTACGGGAACGTCGACATGAACGACCCCGACAGCGTCGGGAGCGAGTCCAGCCAGGTGCCGCGCTTCCACGCCGCCGCGACGCCGATCAGGGTGCCGAGGACGAACGCGAGGATCGTCACGACGCCGACCAGGATGAGCGTGTACGGCAGGGCCTTCGACACGAGGTCACCGACCGGCTGCGGGTAGAACGTGTAGCTCACCCCGAAGTCGAGCGTGACGACCTGGTGCAGGTAGTTGACGTACTGGTCCCACAGGTTGCCCGTGGGGACGCCGAGCTGGGCCTCGATGGCCTTCTTGGTGGCTTCGGTGACGGGGCCGTTCTGGCTGAGCTTCGCCAGCGCGGCGTCCGACGGGCTGCCCGGCATGAGGCGCGGGAGCACGAAGTTCAGCGTGACCGCGGCCCAGAGGGTCAGGACGAAGAGGACGAGTTTCTGGAGGATGTACTTCACTTCTGGTCCTCTTGCTGCTTCAGGATCTCCTGGCCGGCTGCGCTGTCCCGGAGCCGGAGCTTCGAGAAGATGAGCAGCGGTGCGGAGTCGTAGTTCTGCGGGGCCATGTACGGGTCCTCGGCGCTGGGCCAACCGACGAACTTGCCGGTGTTGAACAGCCCCCAGAGCCCGCCGTAGTACATGCCGATCACGGGCAGCTCGTCGTACACGATCTCCTGCAGCTGGTTCAGGATCTCCTGCTGCTTCGCCGTGTCCGTCGTCGCCTTGTACTCGTCGAGGAGCTTCTGGGTGTCGGCGTTCTTGTAGCGCTCGTAGTTGTTGACCGTCGACTTGCCGACCGGCTGGTAGAAGTCGCTGCTGAGCAGGGAGTTGAACGCCTGGTAGACGTCACCGTTGCCCATGCCGCCCATCGCCATGTCGAACGTGCCGTTGTTGATGTTCTGCTGGTAGCCGGCGGGCTGTGGTGCCTGGATCGTCACCTTCACACCGATGGCCGTCAGGTCGCGACGGACCTCCTGCGCGGCACGGAGCCAGTCCGAGTAGCCGTTCGCGGTCATGATGGTGATGGACAGCTGCTTGCCGTCCTTCATGATCTTCCCGCCCTGCTCGGTCCAGCCGGACTTCGCGAACGCGGCCTTCGCAGCGTCGACGTCCTGCGTGATCATGCCCTTGTCCGGGATGTCCGGGTTGAGGTACTTCTCCTGGTTCGGCAGGATCAGGCCGGTCTGGCCCGCTGCCGCCAGGTTGCCCTCGGACGCGGTCTCGGCGATGTCGTCACGGTTCAGCGCGAGCGAGATGCCCTTGCGGACGTTGACGTCGTTGTACGGGGCCTTCGTCAGGTTCGGGATGAGGCCGATCACGCCACCGGCCGGGAACCACCACTGGTTCGTCTTCGACGCGGCACCCCAGGTGCCCTTGACGTCCGAGATGAACGAGTACGCCCAGTCGTAGCCGCGGGTGACGGTGTCGAGCTGCGTGTTGGTCGCCGGCAGGATGAGGTGCTTGATGGCGATCTTGTCGGCTTGCCAGTACGTCGGGTTCTTGTCCATCGAGTACTGCTGGTCGGTGTAGTTGCCGAGCACGAACGGGCCGGTGCCGACCGGGTTCGGGTCGCGGAACGTCGTCGGGTCCTTCACGCCGCCCCAGTGCTGCTCACCGAGGATGTACGTCGCGCCGATGATGTTCAGGCTCGGCACGTCGTCGCTCTTGAGGTGGAAGACGACGTGGTCGCCGTCCACCTCGATGCTCTTGATGTGCTGCCAGGCGCCCTTGACGTCCATCGCCGGGAACTTCTTCAGCAGGTCGAACGTGAAGACGACGTCCTTCGCCGAGAACGGCGAGCCGTCGGACCACTCGACGCCCTGGCGGATCGTCATGTCGATCGTGCTGGCGTCCGGCTGGCTCCACTTGCTGGCCAGCCACGGGGTGCCCTTGCCGTCGAGGGGGTTGATCTCGATGAGCGGCTCGTACATCCACTTGGAGGCCGTGCGGGCGTTCGCGATGTACGGGTTGAAGTTGCGGTCGAACAGCGGGTTGCCGTGGTCCGCGTTGATGAGCATCGTGTCCTTGCCGATCGTGGGATCGGGTTCGGACCGGACCTGGATGCTGCAGCCGGTGGCCATGAGGGCCACGGCTGCGAGCCCGGCGATCGCCGCGACGAGGCGTCCGCGTCGTCGGGTGCTGCCGGGGCGCGTTCCGGGAGCGCGGGTCCCGGGGTCGCGCTTGCCGCGCGTGCGCTGTGGGGGAAGCGTCATTGCTCGGTCGACCTCCGTGTCGAATCGGTACTGGGTCAATGTATGCGCTTACATCGCGTCGCGCAACACCGGGGTTCCGTGCCGGGGTGGTACGTAGGCGCGGGCGGCGGCAGCGAGCGTCGGAGCGAGGGTCGGAGCGAGGGTCGCTGCGCACGGTGCGCGTTCCGTCGCCGGGTGCGAGGCTGCCCGCTCCGTGCGCGGTTACAGGCCCGCACCGGGCGGTCAACGTCGCACGAGATGAGCAAAGCCGCACGGTGCGGCCGCACCGCCGCGCCGCTCGCCGCACGGCCGCTCGTCACAGCGCCGGCGGGCAGCTCTCGCGCAGCAGCACCTCGACCGGCAGGCGGACGGCGCGCGGCGGCCCCTCGCGGTGGTCCAGCCGGTCGACGATCGCCCGCACCGCAGCACGCCCGAGCTCCCCCATCGGCTGGTGCACGGTGGTGAGCCGCGGCGACGAGAAGCGCCCGGCGTCGATGCCGTCGAAGCCGGTGACGACGACGTCCTCGGGCACGCGCAGGCCCCGGGCGGTGGCGGCGTCGAGCACCCCGAGTGCCGACTGGTCGTTCGAGCACACGATGGCCCGGGGCACCTCGTCCGCCAGCAGCGTCGCCGCCAGCTCCCGCGCCCGCGCCCGGCCGAAGTCGCCGTGCACCACCCGGACCGACGAGGCCGGCACCCCGTGGTCCGCCAACGCCGACCGGAAGCCCGTCGAGCGCTCCATGTCGTCCGGCGAGTCGATCGGGCCTGCGACGTACGCGAGCGACCGGATGCCGAGCCGCCCGATCACGTGCGATGCGAGCGTCCGCATGCCGGCGCTGTTGTCCACGCTCACGGAGTCGAACCCGTGCGACCGCCGGTCGTCGGCGAGCACCACGACCGGGATCCGACGGGCGACGTGCTCGAGCAGGTCGTCCGGCACGGTCTGCGCGAGCACGGCGAGGCCGTCCACCCGGCCGGCGACGTCGTTGACGATCACGTCGCGCGACGACCCCCGACCGGCGGCGACCATCAGCGCGAGTCCGCGCTGCCAGGCCTCGGTCTCGGCGCCGCGCAGGACCTCGTCGAAGTACAGGTTCGAGGAGAACGGCTGGGTCACGTGGCGGCGGTCGTCGACCACGCGGACGCCCCCGTCGGTGACCAGGTCCGGCCGTTCGTCGGGTACCACGTCGAACCCGGGCAGCAGCAGTCCGACGACGCCGGTGCGCTTGCCGGCGAGGGCTCGGGCGTTGCCGGAGGGGACGTAGCCGAGGCTGCGGATCGCCGCCTGGACGCGGTCCCGGGTGCCCTCGCGGACGGCGTCCGGCGTGCGGAGCACGCGCGAGACGGTCGCGATCGAGACGTTCGCGGCACTGGCGACGTCGTAGACCGTGGGAGGTGCGGTACGTGGTGCAGCCAAGCCGTGCCTCCCGTCCGACGTCCGCTGGTGCGCACCGGGGCGGCGCGGCCGCACCATCCTAGGCACGGTCCGTGACGGCACTTCTCCACATGTGACGAAAGCCCTTGCGGCGGCCGGAGCGACCGCGCGACACTGTCACGACCTCAGTACGTCCCGTGAGGAAGCGCACCGGCGGGCAGGATGCCCGCGCACACCACGATGCCCACACGCAGGGGAAGGACACCGACATGTCACAGGCGACACGATCCGGAAGCAAGCTGGCGAACCGCGCGAGCCACGACGAGGCCGAGGTGCGCGACGCGCTGCTCGAGCGCACCGACGGCGGCGGTTCGACGTTCGACCAGCTCGACGCGACGGAGGAGCGCGCGGACCGCCCGTAGCGGGTCACGTCCGGCGTCGACCGGGCGACGGCCAGGAGGCGCGGACCGGCACCTGCTGTCGGGTCGCGTTTCCGGCGCGGTCGCGTCCAGTGCCCAGCTCGCCCGGCAGATCGGGTCACGCTCCACGCGTGCCGTCAGGTCACGCGGTTCGCGTCAGCGCTCGGTCGCCCCGACGATCGTCATGCCCGCGCCGCGCAGTCGGCGGCGCTCCTGTGCGATCCAACCGAGCAACCGGTCGTTCGTCCCGGCGACGTGCGCCGCGACGAGCCCGGCCGCACGGTCGGCGTCACCGTCGCGCACGGCGTCGATGATGGCGCTGTGCTCGTCCCACGCGGCGTCGCGTGCCTCGGGTGTGCGCACCTCGATCCACCGGGTCCGCTCGAGACGGGTCAGGGCATCGGCGATCGCGTCGGTGATGAACCGGTTGCCGCCGAGCGCCGCCAGGTCGAGGTGGAACGTCGAGCCCATCCGGATGCCGGCTTGCTGGTCGGGTGTCGGGCGCAGGGCGTCGAGGTGCCCGCGGACCTCGGCGAGCTGTTCGGCGCTCGCCCGCTCGACCGCGAGTCGGGTGGCGGCGGGTTCGAGCACGCCCCGGAGTTCGGCGAGCGAGGCGATCTCGTCGAGGTCGATCGGGGTGACCGTCCACGAGCGCCCCTCGTGCAGGATGAGTCCCTCGCGCTCGAGCCGAGACAGCGCGGCACGGACGGGGGTCCGCGAGGCGTGGAACCGCGCTTCGAGACCGCGCTCCGAGATGCGCTCCCCCGGCGCGATGTCGAGCGTCAGGATCGCGGCACGCAGGTTGTCGTAGAGCTGGGCCGTCTGCGACACCGGGGTTGCATCGGTCGTGTCGGTCACGGCCAACAACTCTAGCGGGGACACCGTCGGAATGGTATACCGTTGTGGTATACCAATTGCTTCCGAGATGAAACGATGCGAGCCACCACGATGACCGCGACCGCCGCACCCCCGACGCCAACCACGATCGGCCGCCGAGCGTGGACGATGCTCGCGCTCGGCGTGGCGGCACAGGCCGCCGGGACCCTCGTGGTGACGGCTCCCGCTCTGCTCATCCCGTACCTGCACGCGAACGGCACGTCCCTGACCGTGGCGGGCGTGCTCGCCGCTGCACCGACGTTCGGCATGGTCCTGACGCTCATCGCCTGGGGCGCCATCACCGACCGGATCGGCGAGCGGATCGTGATCGCCGGCGGACTCGTGCTGACGACCCTCGCGGTGGTCGGGGCATGGCTCGCCGCGGGCGACCCGGTCCTGCTCGGGCTGGCCTTCCTGCTGGGCGGCATGACGAGCGCGTCGACGAACGCCGCGAGCGGCCGGGTCGTCGTCGGGTGGTTCCCGAAGGAGCGGCGCGGGCTCGCCATGGGGATCCGGCAGATGTCGCAGCCGCTCGGGGTGACACTCGCGGCGGTCACGGTGCCGCAGCTCGCCGAGGGGTCCGGGATCCGCGCGGCCCTCGTCCTACCGATCGTCCTCTGCGCCGTGCTCGCGGTGCTCTGCGCCGTCGGCATCCAGAACCCACCGCGACCGGCCCGGCACACGGCACCGGCCGACGCGACGGCGAACCCGTACCGGTCGAGCGGCTTCCTGTGGCGGATCCACGCGGTGTCGATCCTGCTCGTGGTGCCGCAATTCACCCTGTCGACCTACGGGCTGGTGTGGCTCGTCGGACTGGGGTGGTCGACGGCCGCGGCAGGGCTGCTCGTCGGGGCGTCGCAGTTCGTCGGGGCGATCGGGCGGATCCTGGTAGGGGTGTGGAGCGACCGGGCCGGCTCACGCGTCGGACCGCTGCGGATCGTCGTCGTGAGCGCCGCCGTCGTGATGGGGCTGCTCGCGCTGGTCGACGTCACGCACCTGGCGGCCGGCGCCGTGTTCCTGGTGATCGCGACGAGCGTCACCGTGGCGGACAACGGGCTGGCCTACACGTCGGTCGCCGAGGCGGCCGGGCCGTTCTGGTCCGGTCGGGCCCTCGGGACGCAGAACACCGGGCAGTTCATCGCGGCGAGCGCCGTCGGCCCGGGCATCGGCGCGTTGGTGACGGCGCTCGGGTTCGCGGCGTCGTTCGGCATCGTGGCCGTGCTGCCGCTGCTGGCCCTGCCGCTGGTCCCGCGCACCGACCGGTCGCACGACTGACCCGCGCGATGCGCTGTAGGAACGGGCGTACCTGGTCGAAAGAACTGACCAGGTACGCCCGTTTCGATAAGGTACGCGCGCGGCTCGCTAGGCGGGGACGACCGGGCCCACAGGCCAGCGCAGGAGCGCGGCGGCGGGAGCACCACCGGGCAGCGACGCGGCGTTGACGAGCACGAGCTCGGCGTCGGTCAGCACCGCGGCCCGCACCATCGCGCACACCGCCGGCACCGCCCCGATGACGGGCGTCCCCGCGGCCTGCTCCGGTGCGGTGGCGACCCACGGCGCCCCAGCGAGCGCGAGCAGCGTCCGGTCGCCGATGGCCACGGCGTCGAGGGCGACGGTCGCGCCCTGGGCCTGCTGCAGCGCCTCGACGACGGGTCCGAGGCCGGTGACGACCTGGTTGTCGCCACGGCCGACGTGCGTGCGGAGCGAGTCCTCGAGGTCGTGGCGGCGGGTGGCGACGACGCGGGCGAGTGCGGTCTCGACGTGCTCGACGAAGGCCTGCTTCGAACCGGCGTCGGCGCGCGGGTCGCCCGGGAACACCGAGACGAGTGCACGGGTCTCGGACGAGAGTGCCTTCACCAGGAGCTCACGGGCGGTGACGTCACCGGCGACGACGACGAGTCCGGGGCGGATCGTCCGAACGGCCTCGTCGACGGCGGCAGCGGTCTCCGACGAGTTCTGCTTCCAGATCTCCTCGGTGTGTTGCTGCCAGTGCGGCTGCTTCCACCCGGTGCCGGCCTTGGCGTAGTGCAGGGTGTCGTTCCGGCCTGCCACCTGCTGCTCGGACGCGTCGGCCGCGACCGGGGCGTGCCCGAGGCGGTAGGCACGGAAGGCCCCGCCCTCCTTGCCGGCGTGGACCACCAGGAACGGCAGGTCGACGGGACGGTGGGCGACGAGCGGCACCAGATCCGGCACGGCTCCGACGCCGACCGACTCCGATCCGTGCAGCGGCCCGGGCAGGACCTCGCTCAGCACGACCTCGCCGTCGTGCACGAGCACGTACCGGGTGACGGGCGAGGGGACGCCGGGCTCCTGCTCGAACTCGGTGGCGACGGCGTCGACGACCTCGTCGGACGCACCCTGTGCCCGGAGCCCCTCCTCGACACCGCGGAGCTTGAGCGCCGCCTGTCGTCGGGGATCCTCGACGTTGCCGGAGACGTCGGCGTAGGCCCAGGCCCAGGTGCTGCCGCCCTCCAGTCGCTCTCCCAGGATCCGGTGCAGTTCGCTCGTCGCGTTGGTCGACGTCATGGCAGCTCCTCTCGGACGGTTGCCGGAGCTGACGAGCCCCGGCGCTCTCACGTGCGACCACACTCCACCTCGCCGCCACCGGGCGTCCACAGTCGGGAGCGAACACCCAGGCGCGAAACTGCAACGACGCTCGGTTTTGTGGTTGGCTGACCTGGACCCCGAATCGACGACGAACCGGAGTGCGGCAATGACGCCTCGACCACGACCCATCTCCAGACGACAACTCCTGGGCTTCGGCATCGGCACGGCGGCGGCAGGGCTGCTCGCCGGCTGCGCGGTCCCCGGGTCCACCAACGTGAACAAGGCCGCCCTCGTGCCGGCCGCCGCGTCGGGCGAGACCGTCCAGCTCACCTACTGGGCCTGGCTGAAGGACCTGCAGAAGGTCTGCGACGTCTGGAACAAGACGCACCCGAACATCCAGGTGTCGGCGAACTGGATCCCCGGTGGCAACAGCGGCGGGTACCAGAAGATGTACTCCGCGCTGGCGGCCGGCGGCGGTCCGGACATCGGTCAGGTCGAGCTCCGGCAGATCCCCGAGTTCATGCTCGCCAACGGTCTCGTCGACCTCGCCCGCTACGGCGCGAAGGACTTCGAGTCGAAGTACGACGAGGCGGCGTGGGCGCAGGTGTCCTTCGTCGACGGCATCTACGGCATCCCGCAGGACACCGGCCCCATGGGGTTCTACTACCAGACCGCCCTGCTCGAGCAGGCCGGCGGCGAGCCCCCGACGACGTGGGACGAGTGGCGGGACCTGGCCGAGAAGGTCCGGAAGACGGGCAAGCAGAACTACCTCGAGGTGTTCCCGGTCTCGGACGCGTCACCGTTCGCCGCGTACGCACAGCAGGCCGGCGCCCGCTGGTTCAAGGTCGACGGTGACGAGTGGGTCGTCGACATGACCGACGACAAGACCCTGATGGTCGCGGACTTCTTCGACGGGGTCATCGACGACAAGCTCGTCGACACCAGTGCCGGTGCGTACTCCCCCGGCTGGTACGCCTCGGCCGCGAGCGGCAAGATCGCCGCGGTCACGAGCGCGAGCTGGGGTGACGCCCTGATCGAGTCCGTGCAGGGCGGCGAGGGCAAGTGGAAGGTCGCCCCGATGCAGAAGTGGGGCGCCGACGGCTTCGGCTCGAGCGCCATCGGCGGCTCGACGGCGGCGGTCCTTGCGAACGCGAAGCACCCGAGGGAAGCGCTCGAGTTCATCACCTGGATGACCACCTCGAAGGAGGGCATCGACGCGATGATCAAGTACTGCGGCATCGGCTGGTCGCCCGCGGTCGACTACATCGGCAAGCAGCGCGAGCAGCCGTCGAAGTGGTTCTCCGGCCAGAACTACAACGAGGACGTCTTCGTGCCGGCCTCGAAGGAGCAGAACATCGACTGGTCGTGGTCCCCCGTGACCCAGTCGGCGTTCACGAGCCTGCAGAACCAGTTCCGCCGCAAGCTCACCTCCGGCCTCAAGCTCTCCGACGCGGTGGAACTCGCGCAGCGGGAGATCGTCCAGTCCTTCAAGGACAAGGGCCTCAGCGTCAGGACGGCACGATGAGCCAGCAGACCAGCACGCGACCCGCCTTCCGCACGAGCACGAAGGCCACGAGTGCGCAGAAGCGTGCTCCGTGGATCCTGCTCGCGCCGTTCCTGGCCCTGTTCCTGCTGACGTTCATCATCCCGATCATCAGTGCCCTGTTCCAGTCGTTCACGACCGTCGACCGCGAGGGTCTGTTCGGCGAGGACGGCGTCGTCGGCAAGTTCGCCGGCTTCGACAACTACGCGATCGCCCTGCAGGACTCCGGCTTCGTCGCCTCGATCGGCCGCATGTTGCTCTTCGGCATCGTGCAGGTCCCGGTGATGATCATCGCCTGCACGATCCTGGCGCTGCTGCTCGAGTCGGCGAGCGCCCGCTGGCCGGGCTTCTTCCGCGCGATCTACTTCATGCCGTACGGCGTCCCCGGCGTCATCGCGACGATCCTGTGGTCGTTCCTGTACGTGCCCGGCCTGTCGCCGATCGTGTCGCTGCTGCAGTCGATGGGGCTGCAGCCGGACTTCCTCGGCGCGAACAGCGTGCTGTGGTCGATCGCGAACATCGTCACGTGGACCTACACGGGCTACAACATGCTCATCATCGTGGCCCAGCTGAAGTCGATCCCCGGCGAGGTCTACGAGGCCGCCAAGATGGACGGTGCCGGCCCGTTCCAGGTCGCATGGCGGATCCAGATCCCGCTCATCGCGCCAGCCCTGGTGCTCACGACGGTGTTCTCGATCATCGGGACGCTGCAGCTCTTCGCGGAGCCGCAGATCCTGTCCACGGTCGCCCCGGCGATCGACACCGAGTACACGCCGAACTACGCCGCGTACACGAACGCGTTCGCGTTCAACGAGTACGGCGTCGCGAGTGCGCAGGCGGTCATCATCGCGCTGGCCGCGTTCATCCTGTCGTTCGCGTTCCTCGCGTTGACGAACCGCGCGCCGAAGGACGAACGCGACCGGCGCAAGCGCGCCAAGCGTGACGGCCTGGAGGCCCGCACCGCGCTCCAGACGCGCGCTGCGGCGGGCAGCACGGTCACCTCCACAGCCGACCCGGGCCTCCAGTCCGGTCGCGTCGCGACCACCGAAGGGACTGAACGATGACCAGCGAAGCCATCGAAGCGCCGGCCACGGCGAAGACCGCCGTCCCCGTGGACACCACGTCGATCTCGGCGCACCAGCGCCGGAAGCTCGACCGGTCCCCGCGCTCGCAGATCGTCGTGACGGGCATCCTCGTCATCGTCGCGCTGTACTTCCTCGTCCCGCTGTACTGGGTCGTCATCGCCGCGACGAAGACGACCGGCGCGCTGTTCTCGACGAACGGGTTCTGGTTCGGCGGCGAGTTCGCGCTCTGGAGCAACCTGCAGCAGGTGTTCACCTACGACGGCGGCATCTTCGTCCGGTGGATCGCGAACAGCATCCTTTACTCCGGCGTCGGTGCGGTCCTGGCGACCTACTTCGCCGCAGCCGGCGGGTACGCGCTGGCGAAGTACGACTTCAAGGGTCGGCAGTTCGTGTTCGGCACGATCCTCGGCGGCGTGCTCGTGCCCGGGACCGCGACGGCGCTGCCGCTGTTCCTGCTGTTCTCGACCCTCGGCCTGACCGACACGTACTGGAGCGTGCTCATCCCGAGCCTCGTCTCCCCGTTCGGCCTGTTCCTGTGCCGGGTGTACGCGGCGGCGTCGGTGGACACCACGCTCCTCGAACAGGCACGCATCGACGGTGCCAGCGAGCTCCGGATCTTCCACACCGTGGTGCTCCGGCAGATGACCCCGGCCCTGGTGACCGTGTTCCTGTTCCAGGTCGTCGGCATCTGGAACAACTTCTTCCTGCCGCTCATCATGCTGGCAGACCAGAAGCTGTACCCGATCACACTGGGGTTGAACAACTGGCGCTCGCAGGTCGACCGCCTGCCGGAGTTCTACCAGCTCACCACCGGCGGGGTGCTCGTCTCGGTCATCCCGCTCGTCATCGCCATCATCGTCCTGCAGCGCTTCTGGCGCGGGGGCCTCACGGAAGGATCGGTCAAGGGTTGACCAACTCCGCACTCGACGACCTCCACTCGACCTCGCCGGGTTCGGCATCACGGCTCCCTCCGCGGGCCGCGCTCCACACCGACGCACCCTCGCTGTCGCTCAACGGCGACTGGCGCTTCCGGTGGTCGCCGGTCGCATCGGTGTCCGACGCGTTCGCGACCGACGCTGCCGTGGAGGACGACCCCGCGTGGGGCGAGCTGCCGGTGCCGTCGCACTGGGTGCTGCACGGGCACGGGTCGCCGAGCTACACGAACCTGCAGTACCCGTTCCCGATCGACCCGCCGCACCCGCCGGACGAGAACCCCACCGGCGATCACCGGCGCACGTTCGAGCTGCCGGCGTCCTTCGCGGCGGCCGGTCGGGTGCTGCTGCGGTTCGACGGGGTCGAGTCGCACTTCCGGGTGTGGCTGAACGGCACGCTCGTGGGCTGGTCGACCGGGTCCCGCCTGGCGACCGAGTTCGACGTCACGCAGCTGCTCCGTCCGGGGTCGAACGACCTGGCCGTGCGGGTGCACCAGTGGTCGGCGGCGTCGTACCTGGAGGACCAGGACCAGTGGTGGCTGCCGGGGATCTTCCGCGACGTCACGCTGCTCGCCCGTCCGACGGCGCCGATCGACGACGTGTTCGTCAGGGCTTCCTGGGCGCCCACGTTGGGCAGTGCCGCGACGGCCGGGACCGCGGCGTCCGGACGCCCGGCGACCGGCAGCGGGACCATCACGTTCCCGACGCTGGACGCTGGCTTCCCGGTGCGGTTCGCGGTGCCCGACCTGGGCGTCGACGTGACGTGGGCGACGGCCGACGAGGTCACGCCGATCGAGGTCGAGGGCGTCGAGCCGTGGAGCGCGGAGCTGCCGAAGCTGTACGACGCGACGGTGTCGACCGGCACGGACGCCGGCGGTGCCGCCGGTGGCGAGACCGTCTCGTTGCGGCTCGGCTTCCGCACCGTGTCGATCGAGGGCGACCGGTTCCTGGTGAACGGCGAGCGCGTGGTGTTCCACGGCGTGAACCGGCACGAGACCCACCCCGTCCGCGGCCGCGTCTTCGACGAGGAGCACGCCCGCGCGGACATGGCGCTCATGAAGCGCAACAACGTCAACGCGATCCGCACCTCGCACTACCCGCCGCACCCCCGCGTGCTGGACCTCGCCGACGAGCTCGGCTTCTGGGTGATCCTGGAGACCGACCTCGAGACCCACGGGTTCATCTTCACCGGCTGGGTCGGCAACCCGTCGGACGACCCGGCCTGGGCGGACGCCTACCTCGACCGCGTCGCACGGACCGTCGAGCGGGACAAGAACCACCCGTCCATCGTGATGTGGTCGCTCGGCAACGAGTCCGGCACCGGCCGGAACCTGGCGGCGATGTCGCAGTGGGTGCACGACCGCGACGCCGAGCGGCCCGTGCACTACGAGGGCGACTACACGGGCGAGTACACCGACGTGTACTCGCGGATGTACCCGTCGCTGCAGGAGACCGAGTCCATCGGTGGCGGCACCCCGACGCCCCTGCTCGGCTGCGGCCCGGCCGAGGCCGCACGGCAACGCTCGAAGCCGTTCATCCACTGCGAGTACGTCCACGCGATGGGCAACGGCCCCGGCCAGATCGCCGAGTACGAGGCCCTGGTCGACCGGTACCCGCGCCTGCACGGCGGGTTCGTGTGGGAGTGGCGCGACCACGGGCTCCTGGCGCAGACGGCGTCCGGCCAGGACTACTACGCCTACGGCGGCGACTTCCACGAGGTCGTGCACGACGGCAACTTCGTGATGGACGGCCTGGTGCTGCCCGACGACTCCCCGACCCCGGGGCTCGCCGAGTTCGCGGCCGTGGTCGCGCCGATCCGCCTGGCGGTGTCGGACACCACGATCCTGGTCGAGAACCGGTACCACTCGGCCTCGACCGCCGGGCTGCGGTTCTGCTGGACCCTGTCGCGGAAGGGCGTCGTCGAGGCCTCCGGTCGGTTCGCCGCCGGTGTGGTGGCCGCCCGCGAGTCGGCGACCGTCCCGGTGCCGTCCGAGGTGCTCGACGCGGCCACCGCCGAACTCGCACCCGGCGACGAACTCTGGCTCGACCTGACCGCCGAACTGGCGGGCCCGACCGCGTGGGCGGACACCGGCCACGTCGTTGCACGCACCCAGCGGCTCGTCGCGAGCCGTGTGGCGGACGCACCACGGGCCTCCCGGCAGGGGTGGGACGGCGACCGTCTCGGCGACGGGACGTTCTCGGACCGCGGCGACCTGGTGTCCTGGAAGGGCCACGAGGTCGCAGGACCCCGCCTGGAGCTCTGGCGCGCCCCGACCGACAACGACCGCTTGGCGTCGCAGGGCGGCTACGAGACGGCGGACCCGGTGCTGACGCACGGTGTCGGTGACCCGGACGCTCCCCCGTCGGCCTCGCGCTGGCGGGACCGTGGACTGGACCGGCTGACCCACCGCCTGGTGTCGGTGGCACGGACCGACTCCGGCCTGGAACAGCGGGTGCGGGTGGCGGCGGCGAACAGCGGGTGGGGCCTCGAGGTCACGCACCGCTGGACCCTGACGTCCGACGGGCTGGTGCTGCAGACCGACGCGGTGCCGTTCGGGGCGTGGGACGTCACCTGGCCGCGGATCGGGGTGCGGTTCGACCTGCCGGCCGGGTTGGCCGACGAGACGGCCACGTGGTTCGGCACCGGGCCGCTCGAGTCGTACGCCGACTCGTCCCACGCTGCCCGGGTCGGCCGGTTCACCGCTCCGGTGCGGTCGCTCGGGGTCGAGTACTCGCGGCCGCAGGAGACCGGGCACCGGCCTGCGCTGCGCTCGTTGTCCGTCGGGCCGTTCACGGTGTCGACCGTGGGGTCGCACCGTGCGGGCTTCACCCTGTCGCCGTGGACCGCGCAGCAGATCGACCGCGCCGAGCACCCGTACGAGCTGCCGACGTCGGACCACCTGTACCTGTACCTCGACGCGGCACAGCACGGGCTCGGCAGCCGGGCGTGCGGCCTCGACGTGCTGCCCGAACACCAGCTCTGGCCGCAGGCGTTCAGTTGGAGCGTGGCGCTGGCGTAGGGCGCGGCGGCCTGCGTCCGACTCGTCCGCGCCCCGCTGCCGTCGTCGCGCCCCCCCACAAAGGGGGGCGCCGACCCCCCCCGGGGGCGGAAAGGTGGGCCCGCCCCCCCCCCCCCCCCCGACCACCCCCAACCCCCCGCCGCCCCGGGGCGCC
>NZ_SLUT01000017.1:0-28332 GCF_004341255.1 Curtobacterium sp. PhB142
AGGCACGACTCGAGGGCATGAGCCCGGTTCAATACCGAGCTCACGCCCTCGCGGCCTAATCTGACTTCACGGTCCAACAAACCGGGACCAGTTCATACCTGGCGCCGGGCCTCCCGTCCCTGCCGGTGTCACCAGGCGATCAGCGGACGAGCCGGACGGTCGTCCCGATCGGGCCGAAGCTCGACGTCGCGCCGTCGGCGACGAAGCCGTTCCGGCGGTAGAACGAGTGCGCTCGCGGGTTGTCGGCCGCGACCCAGAGCGAAGCCGGACGGCCCTCGAGGACGGCGTCCAGGAGTGCCTGGCCAGCACCGCTCCCATGAGCGCACGCAAGCACGTAGAGCATGGTGAGCTCTTCCGGCCGGACCGCATCGGGTTCGGTCACGACCTGTGCCGCGGCGAAGCCGATGATCCCGATCTCGCCCTCGGCGATCAGGGTCGCGAAGGTCTCGTGTTCCAGGTTCGATCGCCACATCGTGATCCGTCGCTCGACGTCGAACCACGGGTTGGTGGCCGGGTCGTCCACGAACCGGCCGTACGTCTCACGCCAGGACGTGGTGTGGACGTGGGCGATGGACTCCGCGTCGTCAACGGTCGCGTGCCGGATCATCATGACGCCGGCCTCACTCCGCACTCCGCAGGTCCTGCACATCCCCGTCGGAGCACTCCGAGACTCCGGTGATGCTGTACCGCTGCGGGTACGCGTTGAAGCCGATCGAGGTGACGGGCCCGTCCGCGCCCCGGATGCCGGTGAGCGGGTCCGAACCGCCGCTCTCGAACCGCTCCGTCGTGATCCCCTTCGACTTCCAGAGCTCCTCGACCGTCCCGATGTCGGCGGCGGGGTCAGTGCCGTCGGTGTCGCTCCGCTCCAGGACGTACACGAAACGGGCGCCATCCCCACCGCCCGACTGGGTGCAGAGCTCGGCAGCCGGTCCGCGGTACACGGTCCACTCGCCGCCGACTGCGTCGGTCGACTCCTTGACGGCGTCGACGATCGACTTCTTCGCTTCGGACGGGTCCACTGCGTTGCCTCCAGGGGCGTTGCTGCAACCGGACACGAGGAGCAACGCAGTCAGCATGACGCCGACACCGATGCTGGGGCGGGCGACGCCACGGAGTCCCGGCCGCCGGAGGAAGTCCGACGGGGCGGCTGCTCGGGTGCGTTCGTCGTGGCGGACCTGCCAGGCGTGTAGGTCGCCCTGCTGCATTCGTTCGATCGGAGCGGCGGCGCGCGGAGCGCCGCCTTGGACACGCAGAGTTGAAGCGGCGCTGGACGCTGCCTGCGCGAGCAGATCGGCTGCCGCGTCGTCGTACTGGACTTCCCCCACGGTGTTCCCCCTTGCGCCTGGTCCCCGGCGCCCCACCACGACTGTAGCGACCGGGCGCGCAGTGCGCACCACGGAACCGAGCCGCCCCTGTTCACCAACCGGACTCCCGCACATGGCAGGGTGGTCCGGGGCATCGTCGCCCGCAGCCCAGCCAGCCGCGAGCGGAGCACGATGCCACCACCCGACCTGATGGTCGTCACGGACCTCGACGGGACGTTCCTCGACCACCACGACTACTCGTTCGACGCTGCCCTGCCGATGCTCGAGCGGCTGCGCGCGGACGGCGTGCCGGTGGTGTTCTGCAGCAGCAAGACCCGGGCCGAGATCACCGCCCTGCAGCGGCGGACCGGTCTGGACGGGCAGGCGTTCGTCGCGGAGAACGGCGCGATCGTCGTGGGACCCGACGGCAACGGGATCGCCGACGCCGGCGCCGGAGCGGCGGGCGCCGATCTCGAGCGTCTCCGCGCAGCCCTCGACCGCACCCGTGCGGACCTGGACCTGCACTTCGCGACCTTCGGCGGTGTGACCGACGAGGTCGTCGCCGCCTGGACCGGACTCGACCTCGGAGCAGCCGGTGATGCTCGGCGGCGCGAAGCCTCCGAGGTCCTGCTCTGGCACGCCGAGGACGACGACCGCGCCGACGCGTTCCGCGATGCGCTCGCCGCGGCCGGCCTCGACCTCGTGCGCGGCGGCCGCTTCTGGCACGTCCTGCCCGCCGGGCGCGACAAGGGCACCGCGGTCCGCCTGCTCGTCGCCGACCACGAACGTCGCACCGGCACTGCTCCGCGCACCGTCGGGCTCGGCGACGGCCCGAACGACTCGGCGCTGCTCGACGCCGTCGACCTGGCGGTCGTCGTCCGCGGCCACGGCCCGGCACCCGGACCGCTCGCCGACGACCGACCCGAGCGCGTGTACCGCACGACGCACCCCGGCCCGCTCGGCTGGAGCGAAGGCCTCGGACACCACCTCGAACACCAGCTCGGACACCACCTCGAACAGCACCGCGAACAGCACGTCAGGAGCCACCGATGAGCGACTTCCACCAGAACGGCGTCATCACGACGTTCCACGACCTCGGCCGCCGCAGCACCGCGAGCATCGAGGACGACCTGCGGGGCTTCGCCGAGAAGCGGCCGATGAGCCTGATCCTGCCGGCGCTGTACTCGGAGCTCGAACGCCCGGCGCTCTCACGGATCGTCGACGAGCTCGCCGAGGCCGACTGGCTCAGCGAGATCGTCATCGGGCTGGACCGCGCCGACCGCTCGCAGTTCGAGCACGCCCGGGAGTTCTTCGCGCGGCTGCCGCAGCGGCACCGCATCCTGTGGAACGACGGGCCGCGTCTGCGGGAGCTCGACGCCGAGCTCGAGCGCGAGGGGCTGGCTCCCGGCGAGCCGGGCAAGGGCCGGAACGTCTGGTACTGCACGGGCTACGCGCTCGCGTCGGAGCGCGCGGAGTGCATCGCGCTGCACGACTGCGACATCACCACGTACGAGCGGGGCATGCTCGCGCGGCTGTTCTACCCGGTCGCGAATCCGGCGTTCGACTACGAGTTCTCGAAGGGCTTCTACGCCCGCGTCGCCGACGGCCGGATCAACGGTCGCGTGGGACGGCTGCTCGTCGGCCCGCTGCTCCGGTCGCTCCGCCAGGTCTACGGGGAGTCCGAGTACCTGGAGTACCTCAGCAGCTTCCGGTACCCGCTGTCCGGCGAGTTCGCGATGCGCGCGCACGTGCTGAACGGCCTGAAGATCCCGGGGGACTGGGGCCTCGAGATCGGCATGCTGTCCGAGGTCTACCGCGACTACGCGACCCGGCAGGTGTGCCAGGTGGAGATCGCCGACGCGTACGACCACAAGCACCAGCCCCTCGCCGAGGCCGACGGCACCGGCGGACTCGCCCGCATGGGGAACGACATCGTGCAGTCGCTGCTGCGGAAGCTCGCGACGATGGGCGTCCCGCTCACCTCGGACTCGTTCCGGGTGCTCAAGGCGACGTACTACCGGAACGCCCTCGACATCGTCGAGGTCTACCGGCACGAAGCGGAGATGAGCGGCCTCGGCTTCGACCAGCACGCCGAAGAAGCGGCCGTGGAGCTCTTCACCAAGGCGATCCTCGACGCCGGCGGCGCCTTCAGCGCGCGCCCGGACGACAAGCCGTTCATCCCGAGCTGGAGCCGGGTGCGTTCGGCGGTGCCGGACGTGCTCGAGCGGTTGCAGGATGCGGTGGAGGCGGACCAGCAGGACTGATCACGCGCCCTGGGCGCGACCGAAGGGCGGACGGGAGGCACAGCGAGAGCTGGCCACGTGCCTCCCGTCCGGCGGTCTGGCGCCGTTCTCAGGCCGCCGGCCGCGGCACCCAGCCGAGTTGCGGACCCAGGTGCTCGGCGATGTCCGTGGTGATCTGCGCGTAGTCGTCCGGTTCGAACGAGAACGGCAGCGCGAAGGCGACCTCGGTGACCGCCTGGTAGCCGGCGTCGGCGCGCAGCCGGTCCGCGATCTCAGCCGAGGTCCCCATGAGGTCGGCGGCGAAGAGCATCCCTGCGGGCCCCATCGGCACGCCGACGCGGCCCGAGCGGCTCTCGACGTAGGCGCGGTAGCGGGCCTCCTGCTCGCGGGTCGCCGTGTCGGTCGGGATCACGACCAGGCCCTGCGAGACCCGAGCGGTGCTGGGATCGGGGTGGGAGTCGAGGTAGGCGTCGATCTGCGCGCGCTGGTTGGCGGCGAAGTCCGTGCCGACCTCGCTGCGGGTGACGCTCGACGTGAGCAGGTGGAAACCGTTCTCGCCGGCCCAGACCGCCGACTTCGTGCTGCCGGTGCCGTACCAGATGCGGTCGGCGAGGCCGGTGCTGTGGGGTTGGACGGTGCTCGCGAACTCCTCGATCCCTCGGCGTTCGACGGCGCCGGTGCCGGTTCCGGCCACGGCGTCTCCGCGCACGAGGGCACGGAAGTGCAGGAGTCGGTCGTTGCCGAGGTCCTCGTGCTCGGCGGTGTCGGGGTAGATCGCGTCGCGGTACAGGTCGAAGTTCATCGGGGTGCCGACCGAGAAGCCGGGGTTCAGCCGTCCGCCCAAGAGCACGTCGACGGTGCCGAGGTCCTCGGCGAGCCGGAAGGGGTTCTCGGCGCCGATCGGCGTGACGGCGGTGCCGAGTTCGATCCGCGAGGTCCGTTGCGACGCGGCGGCCATCACGGCGACGGGGGAGGAGATGCCGTGCTGCAGGTGCCGATGGCGCAGCCACGCGCTGTCGAAGCCGAGCGCTTCCGCACGCTCGATGACCCGGAGCGTGTCCTCGTGGCCCTCGGACGGTCGGGCAGGGTCGAACGACCCGATCGTCAGGAAGCCGAGCCGTTCCAGGGGAGTTCCGTCGAGGGGCATGGGTCGATCGTGCCAGACCACCGGGTGGCGCGGGGGTGCGGCTGGCAGGGTGGACCGGTGCACATCACTCTGGACTCCGCGACCGACGTCGTCACCGACATCCGCTTCCCCGAGGGCAACCGCTGGCACGACGGGCGGCTCTGGTACTCGGACATGCACACCGGCGAGGTCTTCTCGATGGACCCGACCTCGACCGCGGCTCCGCGTCTGGAGACCACGGTCGAGGGCCAGTCGTCGGGGCTCGGGTGGCTCGCCGACGGGCGACTGGTCGTCAGCTCGATGGAGTCCCGTACGGTCGTCGCCGTCGATGACCGTGGCCAGACGTCGGTGTTCGCCGACCTGTCCGGCGAGGAGTCGTCGCTCCTGAACGACCTGGTCGTCGACGAGGCGACCGGCCGGACCTACATCGGGGCCTTCGGCTACGACCTGTACGGCGGCGAGGAGCTCCGCCCCGGCCCGCTGTACGTGATCGAGCAGGACGGCTCGTTCCGCCTCGCCGCCGAGGGGCTGGTGTTCCCGAACAGCGCGAACGTCCTGCCCGGCACCCGCACCCTCGTGGTGAGCGAGACGTGGGGCGGCCGGCTCACCGCGTTCGACATCGAGCCCGACGGGTCGCTGACCGGCCGACGCGAGTGGGCAGCGCTGCCCGGTGGCGTCACGCCGGACGGCAGCACGGTCGACCGCGACGGCGCCGCCTGGGTCTGCTCCGTCGACACGGGGGAGTTCCTCCGGGTCCTCGAGGGCGGCGAGGTCACGGACCGGATCGATGCGCCGGGGCTGTGCGCGATCGACTGCGCGCTCGGCGGCGAGGGCGGCCGCACGCTCTACCTGGCGACGGCGGACAGCTACGACCCGGCGACCACGGCGCAGACGCGTGCGGGGCGAATCAGCGCGGTGCGGGTGGCCGTGCCGGGTTGGTGACCGGAGGCCTGGCTGCCCGCTGATCGCGGTGGGAGCCCGCTCGGTGCGAGGTTGACCGCATGGTGCGAGGCATCAGGGCCGCACCATGCGTGCAACCTCGCACCAGGCTATTCGGGCCTCCGAATACGGCAGACTGCACGGACAACCATCCAGGAGTGTTCGTCATGTTCGTTGCCGCCATCGTCTTCCTCGTCATCGCGCTCGTCGCGCTCCCGTTCCGGAAACGGACCTACACCACCGCGGAGCGACCGGCCACCCCCGGTCGCGAGGCCCGGCCAGCC
Organism: Curtobacterium sp. PhB142; assembly: GCF_004341255.1. Lineage (NCBI taxonomy): Bacteria > Bacillati > Actinomycetota > Actinomycetes > Micrococcales > Microbacteriaceae > Curtobacterium > Curtobacterium sp. PhB142. The sequence continues at coordinate 5,897 of NZ_SLUT01000017.1, forward strand.
GTTCCCACCCGCCGCCCGAACCGCATCGCCACGTGGACAGCAGCCGGAGCCGGCCTGGTCTTCGTCGGCTTGGCACTCGGGAGCACCCTGTACGCGCAGGACACGGGCGAGTCGAAAGTGCAGGTGGACATCTCCGGCAACATCGTCGGGCAGACCACGGACTCCGGGTTCCACTTCAAAGCGCCGTGGGCCACGCTCCACACGTTCAACATCCGGAACCAGACCGTCACCTACATCAACGCGGTGAACGGCTCCGACTCCGACAACAACGGGAACGTGCGATCCGGCCCCTACGTCACCGTCCAGGACCAGGACGGCGTCTCGTCGAACGTCAGCCTGAACCTGCAGTACAGCATCGACGCCAAGTCGGTCACCGACATCTACCGGTCCTACAAGACCGAGGAGAACTTCAAGACGCAGTTCATCGGCAACTCGGTGCGCAGCGTCGTCCGGCAGGTCCCGAACGACTTCACCACCATCGAGCTGATCACCAAGCGCGGCACGGTGGAGAAGTCGACGATCCAGGCCCTCGAGACCCGGTGGAAGGGGTCCGGCGTGCACGTCGACAACTTCGCACTGCAGGAGATCACCCCGCCGAAGTCCGTCACCGAGGCCTACGCCACGGCCCAGCAGGCACAGATCCAGGTCACGAAGGAGCGCGCGCTGCTCGACGCGAAGAAGGTGCAGGCGCAGCAGCAGGTCGCCGAGGCGCAGGGGCAGGCGGACGCGAACGAGGTCCTCAACGAGCACCCGCTCTCGGCGGCGGCGCTCAAGCAGCGTGAGATCGAGGCCCTCAAGAGCGCCGGCGACAACGGCTCGCTCATCGTCGTGCCGCAGGGCACCGACAACATCCTCAGCCTGCCCGGTACCGGGGCGTCGAAGTGAGCGGACGGCTCACGACCCTCCGTTACCGGACGGGCTGTCGCGAGCGAGCGGCGCGGGTGGTCCGCCACGTCGTCACGAGGGCCGCGACGCCCATCGCGATGCCGACGACGCCGGAGCCGAGGCACAGTGGCATCACGAGCCCGAGGCCGATGTTGGCACCCCCACCCTCCGGTCCGTAGTAGACGTCGGCCATCAGCGCGCCGACCCCGAGGAACCCGACGGCCAGCAGCAGCGTGCTGATCAGGTGGAACGTGCGCGCGGTGGTCATGATCGAGCCCTTCGTCGAGGTGGTCGACGAATCCTCGCACGACGCCGCATCGACGTATTCCTGTCCCGGTATCTGACGGTGGTAGTGGGCGTGCGTAGAGTGCAATGGTGAGCATCAGACAACTCGACGCCATCGGGTGGGCGCAGCTCCTCGGCACCCCTGCTGTGTTCGTGGGGCTGTGGCTCATGCTGGTCGGCCTCCACTTCCCGGAGATGTCCCAGACGGTCGTCCTCGTCGTCGTGGCCGTCCTCGCCGCAGGTGGCTTCGCGCTCATCCTGGGCAGCTGGTCGCGCTTCGGCGGCTACGCCTCGTACCGAGCGATGAACCGGTGGCTGCGCGGTGGAGCCGACCCGACCGGTGTCCCGGTCGTGATCCGGAGGCGCTTCCTGCGCCGCCAGACGTCGCAGGGCGCGGTCACCGGGTGGGTCTGGGTCAGCCTGGGCATCCTGTGGGCCGCGCTCGCCGTGCCGGAGGTCTTGCAGGGAGACCCGGCGGGCTTCGGGCGCGGGGTCGTCGCAGCGTTGTGGGCCGTCATCGGCACCGTCCGCGTGGTCTTCATGCGCAAGTGGGGAGCTCGCGTCGACGAGCTGGTACGCGAGACCGAAGCGCAGATGGCCGATCCCGGCGCGACACCGCACCTCGACCTGTTCCGGTGAGCATGCCCCCCGAGCCCGCACTCGTCCCCGAGCCCGCACTCGTCCCCGAACTCCTCGTCGCCGACCTGGACCGGAGCCTCGCGTTCTGGTGCGACCTGTGCGGCTTCGAGATCCGCTACGCGCGGCCCGAGGAGCGCTTCGCGTACATCGCCCTCGGCACCGCACACCTGATGCTCGAACAGGCCGGCGTCGGTCGGAACTGGATCACCGGCCCGCTCGATCGCCCGCTCGGCCGGGGCGTGAACTTCCAGATCACCGTGCCCGACAGCCGCGCGCTCGCCGCCACCCTGCTCCGTGCCGGGACCGAACTCTTCATGCAGCCCGAGACGAAGTGGTACGACGTCGGGAACGAGCAGGCCGGCGTGGACCAGTTCCTCGTGCAGGACCCGGACGGGTACCTGGTGCGCTTCCAATCCTCGGCGGGACGACGCCCAGTCGCCGACTGAGCTCGTACAATCGGCCGTGCCTTCCATCCAGATCGAGAGCCCTCGCAGCGACGACGTCCTCAGCCTGCTCCGCCAGGGGGACGCCTTCGCCCTGGCCCTGTACCCGGCCGAGAACTACTACGGCCTCGACGTCGACGCCCTGGAAGCCGACGCGGTCTCGCTGTTCGTCGCTCGCGAGGGTGGCGTGGCCGTCGGCACCGCGGCACTGGTTGATCGGCGCGACGGAACCGGCGAGGTCAAGCGCATGTTCGTCACCGACGAGGCCCGAGGGCTCGTGGTCGGTCGAGCCCTGCTCCAGGCACTCGAGGCGCACGCGCACGACTTGGGCATCGAGACGCTGCAACTGGAGACGGGCTTGCCACAGGTCGCGGCGATCGCCCTGTACGAGAAGCTCGGGTACCGCCAGGTCCCGCGGTTCCCGCCGTACACCGACGACCCGACGAGCTACTGCATGGAGAAGCACCTCTGAGCCCTTCGTGTCCGGGCGAGCGCGACGCCCTGGTCGCGACCGCTGCCGGACGGGAGGCCCGTGGCGACCCCGCCACGCCTCCCTCGCAAGCTCGGTCGGCGCGGCCCACGTGCCGCTGGCGCGTCACCGCTGAGCGGTCCGCGCCACTCCGTCATCCGTCCGTCGGGCGCGGAGCGCTCTCCGCAGCCGGCCCGTCGTCCAGGCTCGCGTCGACCGCCGGGTCGGGTGACACCGCCTGCGTCCGGATCGGGAAGTCGTCGAGGGCGGTGGCGGTTGGATGCGCCGCTGACCCGCCGCGCACCCGCTTCTTGACGGCTGCCCACGGCCGACCGAACGCCGATCGCGGCGCGCGCTCTGACGGCCCCTCGACCTCGAGCCCGTAGTACGCGCCGACGTGTTCGAGCAGGACCTCGCGTTCGGCCTTGTCGTACGCCCGCCGCTCGCGGGTGAATGCGATGATCGTCGACCAGCAGGTGAGTAGCAGCACGACGCTGAAGGGCAACGCCGTGGTGATCGCCGCCGTCTTGAGAGCGTTCAGCCCGCCGCTCAGCAGCAGGGCAACGGCGAGCAGTGCCGAGACGGTGGCGAAGAAGACGCGGAGCCAGTTCTTCGGCTCGATGTCGCCGCCGGACGCGATCATCGCCATCACGAGCGACCCGGAGTCCGACGAGGTCACGAAGAACACGCCGATGAGCAGGATCGCGCCGAAGGTCAGCACCGCTCCGGCGGGCAGGTCGCCGAGCAGGGCGAACAGCGAGCCTTCGAGGTCGACCGAGCCGTCCGAGCCGACCAGGCCACCGGAGCCGTCGGTCTCGCGGTGGATGGCGGCGCCGCCGAGCACGGCGAACCAGAGGAACGTGAGCGCGGTCGGGACGAGGAGGACGCCGAACACGAACTGCCGGACCGTTCGGCCCTTCGAGATGCGCGCGATGAAGACGCCGACGAACGGCGCCCACGACATCCACCAGCCCCAGTAGAAGGTGGTCCACGCGCCCTGCCAGGCGACGCCCTCGGCGCCCTGCTGTGCGGTGACGTTGAACGACAGGCCGACGATGTTCTGCAGGTAGGCGCCGATGGACTGCACGAAGTCGCGGAGCAGGAACTGGGTCGGCCCGACGATGAGCACGAACAGCAGCAGTGCGGCGGCGAGCAGCAGGTTGAAGTTCGACAGGATCTTCATGCCCTTGGTGACACCGGTCACGAGCGACACGATGGTGACCGCGGTGATCACGGCGATGATGGCGATCTGGCTGACGATGCTGCTGTCGGCGATGCCAGCGCTCTCGAGCCCGGCGCCGATCTGGATGACCCCGAGGCCGAGCGAGGTCGCGACACCGAACAGCGTGCCGACGAGCGCGATCACGTCGATGAGGTTGCCCCACCCGCCGCGCACACGGTTGCCGAGCAGTGGCTCGAGCGCCCACCGGATCGACACCGGACGGCCGCGCCGGTGGATGGCGTAGGCCAGGGCCAGACCGAGCACGACGTAGATCGCCCACGCGTGGAGTCCCCAGTGCAGGAACGTCTGGGTGAGGGCCTGCTGCGCGAGCTCGTTCTCGGAGCCGGTGACGCCGGGGCGCGGTGAGGCGAAGTGGCTGAGCGGTTCCGAGACGCCGTAGAACACGAGGCCGATGCCCATGCCGGCGGCGAAGAGCAGCGCGAACCACGACCCGGTCGAGAACTCGGGCTCGTCCTGGTCCTTGCCGAGCTTGATGTCGCCGAACTTGCTGAAGCCGACGAACAGCGAGAAGCCGACGAAGAACGCGGCGACGAGGACGTAGTACCAGCTGAAGTTCTTGACGATGCCGTCCTGCAGGCCGACGAACATCGCCTCGGCACTCGACGGGGAGATCAGGGTGAACGCCACGAAGCCGAGCACGAGGACGGCGGCGGGCCAGAACACCCACCGCCGCACCTTCGACGTCGTCTCGACGGGGCCGGGCGGGGGAGCGGAGGTGGTGCTTGCCATGCCCTCCATGGTGCCTGCTCGCGTTCCTGTGTGTTCGCCCAGGCGTGTCGTTCGGGTGAGCGGGCAAGGCTGCACCGTGCAGCCATGGCCGTTCCGTGCCGGGTTGCGTGCTCGGTGCGGCGCCGTAGGCGCGCACGGAGCGACCAACGGCGCACCGGGTGGCGACGTGCGCACGGTGCGCGCAGCGGTCGCGCCGGCGAGTGGCGGACGGGAGGCGCGGGGCGGGAGCGACCCGCGCCTCCCGTCCGCCTGTGGGCGCGCACACCCCGTCAGGTGCGATTACAACGTTGACTTCCCGTTTACAGCGCTGTAAACAAGACGTGCGCGACGACGCGCACGAGGGAGTTGCCCGATGGTGGGAAGCAGGACCGGAACGATCAGCGCGGCCGTGAGCCGGCGGGAGTTCCTCGCCGGAGCAGCCGGCGGGATCGCGCTCGGCACGATGGCGCTCGCGGGGTGCGCGGCACCGCGCGCAGCGGCCGGGGGTGCGACGACGCTGCGCTTCTACGAGCAGAAGCAGGAGGTCATCGCCTACTTCGATGCGCTCCTGCGGCGTTTCGAGAAGGGGCACGCCGGGCTGTCCGTGGTGCACGACAGCACGGCGGCGATCGCGCCGCAGTTCGTCCGCGGTGAGCCGGCCGACGTCGGCTGCTTCAACGACAACCTCGAACTCGCGCGCTACATCTCCCGCGGCGTGCTGAGCGACCTCGGAGACCTGCCGTCGGCGGCACGGGTCCGACCGGACATCGACACCCTGACGAACCAGTACGCGAAGTTCGAGGACCGCACGAGCGTGCTGCCGTACTCGCTCGCCGCCGCCGGGGTCATCTACAACAAGCGGATCTTCGCCGACCACGACCTGCCCGTGCCGACGACGTGGGACGAGTTAGTCGAGGTGTGCCGGACGCTCCAGAAGGCCGACATCACCCCGATCTACGCGACGGACCGCGACACCTGGACACTGTGGCAGGGGCTGTTCGACTACTCGGTGGGCAGCCTGGTCGACACCGGGTCGTTCTTCACGAAGATGAAGGCGCTCGGCACCGACGTCGGCCCGGACTCCGCGGTGTCGTTCGAGAAGGACTTCGCGGTGCCGATGGAGCGTGCGAAGACCATCTCGACGTTCTTCAACCCCGACCACGCCACCCGTGCCTACGCCGACGGCAACCTGGCGTTCGGCAAGGGCGAGGCCGCGATGTACCTGCAGGGGCCGTGGGCGCTCGGACAGATCGCGCTCGTGGACAAGGACCTCGAGGTCGGCACGTTCGCACTGCCGGTCTCGAACGACCCCGGCGACCGGCAGGCGCGGGTGAACATCGACCTCGGCCTGTGGATCCCGACCGCGTCGCAGCACCCGGACGAGGCGAAGGAACTCGTCGAGTTCCTCATGCAGCCCGAGGTCATCGACGCCTACAACCGCGACAACCTGGCCTACTCGCCGACGAAGGACGCGCCGCCGCAGCAGGACGAGCGGCTCGCCGGCCTGCAGCAGTACGTCGACGACGCCGCGTTCTACCAGGGTGCCGGCACCTTCATCCCCACCTCGATCCCGCTCGGCAACTACCTGCAGTCGGCGATCCGGAGCGGGGACTTCACCTCGATGCTGCAGCGGCTCGACTCGGACTGGCGGCGTCTCGCCGGCCGTTCGGCGACGGTCTGAGCCGGACCAGGACTCCAGGAGCCACCATGACCATGCAGACCCCGCTCTCCCGCGACACCGACCCGGCGACGTCCGGGCCGGCCACCGCGGCCGCCCGCACGCACCGCGCCGCCGGTTCGCGTCGACCGGGCTCCCTCCGCCGGACGGAGGGCATGTACTACCTGTTCCTCGTGCCCGCCCTCATCGCGTTCACCGCCTTCGTCGTCGCACCCGCCTGCGTCGGCATCTTCTACAGCTTCACCGACTACCTCGGTTTCGGGCAGTGGGACTTCCTCGGGCTCGAGAACTACCGGGCGCTCGTGTCCGACCCGGCGATCCTCGCCTCGTACGGCTTCACGCTCGGGTTCGCCGTCGTCACCGTCATCGTCACGCAGGTCATCGCGCTGGCACTGGCGATCGCACTGGCGAAGAAGATCCGGTTCGCCGCGGGCCTCCGATCGATCTTCGTGATCCCGATGGTGATCTCCGGGATCATCGTCGCCTACGTGTTCAACTTCCTGTTCTCGAACACCGTGCCGGCCCTGGCCACGAGCGTCGGGTTCGGACCGCTGGAGCAGAGCATCCTCGGCGACCCGAACCTCGCCTGGGTCGCGATCGTGATCGTGTCCGCCTGGCAGACCGTGCCCGGCGCCCTCCTCATCTACACCGCTGGGCTCACCTCGATCCCCGAGGAGCTCTACGAAGCGAGCTCGCTCGACGGCGCGACCGGTTGGAAGCAGCTGCGCGCGATCACGCTCCCGCTGCTCGGCGGCTTCATCGTCATCAACACCGTGCTCGGCGTGAAGGGCTACCTCGGCGCCTACGACGTCATCGTCGGCATGACGAACGGCGGCCCGGGCAGCGCGACGAGCAGCGTCGCGATGACCATCTTCGGCGGCTTCACCGGCGGCGACTACGCCTACCAGATGGCGAACGCGACCGTGTTCTTCATCATCACCGTCCTCATCTCCGTGCTGCAGCTCGCGGCGACCCGCGGAAGGAACCTGCGACTCGCATGACCGCCACCGACACCCGTCCACCCACCGACACCCGCGCGGTGACCACCGGCGACGCGCGACGACCGGGCCGCGGGCACCGCCGGCGCCTCGGCGGCACGAACTGGACCCTGACCGTCGTGCTCGGACTCGCGGCGCTGACCGTCCTCGTCCCGCTGTACGTCACCGTCGCCATGGCGTTCAAGACGAGCGAGCAGTCCGTCGACGGCAACGCCCTGTCGCTGCCGTTCCCGTTCAACCCCGGCTCGTTCGCGTCGGCCTGGGAGCTCACGCGCTTCCCCGTCTCGTTCTCGGTGTCGCTCGGTGTCGCAGCGCTCACCGTCGTCGCGACCCTGCTGCTCAGCTCGTTCGCCTCGTACGCGATCGTCCGGAACTGGCACAAGCGGTTCTTCCGGTGGTCGTTCGTCTACCTGCTGGCGGCGATGTTCCTGCCGTTCCCGGTCGTCGCACTGCCGCAGATCAAGCTCACCGCCCAGATGGGCCTCGACAACCCGATCGGCGTCGGCATCCTGCACGCCATGTTCCAACTGTCGTTCAGCGTGCTGCTCTACTCGGCGTACCTGCGGTCGATCCCGGTCGAGCTCGAGGAGAGTGCCCGCATCGACGGCGCCTCGACGTGGCAGATCTTCTGGCGGATCATCCTGCCGCTGCTCGGACCGATGAACGCCACCGTCGGGATCTTCGCGTTCCTGGCGTCGTGGAACGACTTCATGATGCCGTCGCTCATCACCGCCGACCCGACCCTGCAGACCCTGCCCGTGGTGCAGAACATCTTCCAGAGCCAGTTCGGCACGAACTACAACGTCGCCTTCGCCTCGTACCTGATGGCCATGGCGCCGACGATCATCGTCTACCTGTTCGCGCAACGCTGGGTCATCAGCGGCGTGACGCAGGGCGCGGTCAAGAGCTGAGGGGTACGACGTGACCATGACCACGACCGCACTCCCGACCATCCGGCCGTTCCCCGGATCCGACCCGGTCGCCGACCCGGCCGCCGTCGTCACGGGCGAGCACTGGCGGATCACGGTGCTGGACGCCGGCACGTTCCGCATCGAGTGGAGCGACGACGGCGGGTTCGAGGACCGCGCCTCGACGTTCGCGATCCGGCGGCGGTTGCCGGTGCCGGCGTTCACCGTGGAGCGCGTCGGCGAAGGTGGCCTCGTCGTCACCACCGAACGGGCCCGGCTCCGGTACGACGGCCGTCCGTTCAGCCCGAGCGGCCTGGTCGTCGAGACCATCGGCCCGGACGCGAACCGCTGGCGCTGGGGGCAGGAGCCCCGTGACCTCGGCGGCACCGGCCGCACCCTCGACGACGTCGACGGCCGGATGCCGCTCGAACCCGGCATCCTGGCCCGCGACGGGATCACCGCGCTGGACGACAGCGAGTCGTTCCTGTTCGAGGACGACGGCTGGATCGGCACGCGCGTGCCCGGTCGCCGCGACGTCACGGTGTTCGCCCACGGCCGCGACTTCACGGCAGCCCTCCGCGCCTTCCACCAGGTGTCCGGCGCCCCCACGCGCCTGCCCCGGTGGGCCCTCGGCAACTGGTGGAGCCGCTACCACCCGTACAGCGACACCTCGTACCTGGAGCTCGTGGACCGGTTCGCCGCGGAACGCCTGCCGTTCTCGGTCGCGGTCATCGACATGGACTGGCACCGCGTCGACTCCGTCCCGCCGCAGTTCGGTGACGGCTGGACCGGCTACTCGTGGGAGCCGTCGCTCTTCCCCGACCCGCAGGCCTTCCTGGCGGAGCTGCACCGGCGGGGGATGCGCACGACGCTCAACCTGCACCCCGCCGACGGCGTCCGGGCGTTCGAGGACGCCTACCCCGCGGTGGCCGAGGCGATGGGGATCGACCCGGCGACCGAGCAGCCGATCCCGTTCGACCCGACCGACCGGCGGTTCCTGCAGGCGTACTTCGACCAGCTGCACCGACCGCTCGAGGCGCAGGGCGTCGACTTCTGGTGGATCGACTGGCAGCAGGGCAGCGAGAGCGGGCTGCCCGGCGTCGACCCGCTCTGGCTGCTCAACCACTTCCACCTGCTCGACTCGGCGCGCTCGGGCGACCAGGGGATGACCTTCTCGCGCTACGCCGGCCCCGGCAGCCAGCGGTACGCCGTCGGGTTCTCCGGCGACGCCGTCGTGTCCTGGGCGTCGCTGGCGTTCCAGCCCGAGTTCACCGCCACCGCCGCGAACATCGGCTACCCCTGGTGGAGTCACGACATCGGCGGCCACACCCGCGGGGTCCGCGACGACGAGCTCGCCACGCGCTGGGTGCAGTTCGGGGTGTTCTCGCCGATCATGCGCCTGCACTCCGCCAACAACCCGTTCATCCGCAAGGAACCGTGGGTGTTCCCTGCCGAGCCGCGCACCGCGATGGGGGAGGCCCTGCGCTTCCGGCACCGCCTGGTGCCCTACCTGCACACCATGAACCACCGGACCGCCGAGGGCACCGCGCTCGTCCGCCCGCTGTACCACCTGGAACCACGGCGCGACGAGGCGTACCGGGTGCCGAACACGTACGCCTTCGGGTCCGAACTGCTAGTCGCCCCGATCGTCCAACCGCGTGACCCCGTCACCCTGCACGGGACCGCACGGGCTTGGTTGCCGCCGGGGACCTGGACCGACGTGTTCACCGGCACCGTGTACGCCGGCGACCGGTTCGTCGACCTGCACCGCACCCTCGACACCGTGCCCGTGCTGCTGCGCGAGGGCGGGTTGCTGCCCCTCGCCGCCGAGGACCAACTCGACGCCACCGCGAACCCGACCGCGTTCGAGGTCCTCGTCGCCCCCGGTGCCGCCGGCTCGTTCACCCTGGTCGAGGACCAGGAGGACCCCGCTGGCGGCACCGGCCGCAGTGCCGAGACCCGCCTGACGTGGGACGCGGCGCTCGCCGAGTTCCGCGTGCACGCCACCACGGGCGCGGTCGACGTCGTCCCGGCCCGTCGCGACTGGCGGATCACGTTCCTCGCCGTCCCCGCGGACGGGCAGGTCGTGTCCGCCCGTGGCGAGGACCGGTTCTCGGTCGACTTGACCGTGGAGTCGGCCACGGGCGGAGCGGTCACGTTGGCCGGGTCGCCGGTGGTCGGCGTCGACGCCCGCGAGGCCGTCCGGCACGCCCTCGAACGCGCGCAGGCCGGCAACGCCGAGAAGCTCGCCGCGTGGCAGATCGTGTCGAAGGACCTGCCGCGTGCCGACCGGATCGTCGAGCTCGGGACCGTCGACCTGCCCGAGGCGCTGCGTGCCGTCGTCGTCGAGCTGCTGGGGAGCGTGCACCCGGGCGAGCGCTGATGCTGCGTCGAGACTCGCGCTGGGCGACACTCCTCGGGCGGATCGCCACGAGGAGTGTCGCTCAGGCCGAGACTCGGCCCTGGCCCGGCACCGGCCCGCGGTCGACCGAGCCGTCGGGGAACGGCGCGCTCTCGCCCACCAGCAGCCGGTGCCCGACCGTGACCAGCCTGCCGGGTACTTCAGAGCCGTCCATCCGCTCGAGCAGCAGGTCGAGGGCGGTGTCCGCCAGCGCGACGGTGTCCGGCGCGACCGACGTCAGGCTCGGTACCAGGCTCGACCCGAGTCCCATCGCGTCCCACCCCACGACCGCGATGTCCCGCGGAGCGTCGAGCCCGCGCAACCGCATCGCGCGCAGGACCCCGAGGGCGGCGAGGTCGTCGCGACAGAGCAGTGCGTCGACCCGGAGCCCGGCGTCGAGCGCCCGACCGAACGCGGTCTCGGCACCTGCGGCGTCACCGACCTCGCGGGGGACCAGGAGCGCGTCGTCGACGGGCAGGCCGGCGGCTGCCAGCCCGGCGCGGTAGCCGTGGAGCCGCACGCCGGAGGTGCTGGACTCCGGGCCGGTCTCGTGCCCGAAGAAGCCGATGCGCCGGCGACCGATCGCTACCAGGTGGGCCACCGCCTGCGCCGCCGCGGCCGCGTTGTCGATGACCACCTGGTCGGAGAACTGGGGGCGGACGTCCTCGCCGAGGAAGACCACGGCGGTGTCCCCGCGGATCCGGTCGATCGCCTCGGGGGTCAGGACCTGGGGGTGGATGACGACGCCGTCGACCACCCCGGCCTCGCGACCGCGGACGGCGGAGCGCTCGCCGTCGGCCTCGCCGAGGGTCTCCTCGAGCAGCAGTTGGTAGCCGCGTTGCGCGCAGACGCGGGAGAACACGTGCGCGAGCTCGGCGAAGTACGGCCGCCGGAGGTCGGGGAACGCGAACGCGAGCATGTTCGACCGGCCGGTGGCGAGCGACCGTCCGGAGACGTTCGGGCGGTACCCGAGCTCGTCGATCGCGGCCTGCACCCGGTCGCGCATCGGCGGACTGACGTGCTGGTAGCCACGCACGACGTTGGACACGGTCTTCATCGAGACGCCGGCGTGCACGGCGACGTCCTGCAGCGTGACCTTGCCCATCCGATCACCGTAGTGGGGCAGGCGGATTGTCAGGTGGAATCGCACCTTCAGGCCCTAGGGTCGCAGCAAGCGCAATCGCGTGAACTACCACGAACCGGTCGAAGGGCCGGTCCGCACCGGAAGGTCGGTCCACTTGACCACCACTCCGCTCGCTCCGGGCTACACACGGACTCGTCCAGGAACAGGAAGCCCCAAGGGCACCTCGACCTACTCCGCTCTGCTCGCGCAGGTCAAGGAGAACGGACTCCTCCGCCGCCGCACCGGGTTCTACTGGTCGCTGTTCGGCACACTCATCGTCACCTTCGCCCTCGCATGGGTCGCGTTCGCGTTCCTGGGTGACTCCTGGTTCCAGCTGATCGTCGCCGGCGCGCTCGGCGTGATCTTCACGCAGTTCGCGTTCCTGTCGCACGAAGCCGCGCACCGCCAGGTCTTCGCCTCGCAGAAGTGGAACGACCACGCTGGCCGCTGGCTCGGCACGTTCCTGGTCGGCTTGAGCTACTCGTGGTGGATGAACAAGCACACCCGTCACCACGGCAACCCGAACACCGTCGGCAAGGACCCCGACATCGCACCCGACGGCATCCGGTTCCTGCCGGAGGACGCCGCCGCGGTCAAGGGTCCGCTCATGACGACGTTCATGCGGTTCCAAGGCTGGCTGTTCTTCCCCCTGCTGACGCTCGAGGGCCTGAACCTGCACCGCTACGCGGTGCAGAGCATCGTCACCGGCAACGGCACCAAGGCCGACGTGAAGCACCGCTGGCTCGAAGCCGCGCTGCTCGTCGCCCGCTTCGGCATCTACCTGACGGTCGTGTTCTGGTTCCTGCCGTTCGGCATGGCCTGCGCGTTCCTCGGTGTGCAGCTCGCCGTGTTCGGCGTGATGATGGGCGCCTCGTTCGCCCCGAACCACAAGGGCATGCCGACCATCGCGCACGACGCCAAGGTCGACTTCTTCTCGCGCCAGGTCCGCACGTCGCGCAACATCCGCGGCGGCTGGTGGGTCTCGTTCCTGATGGGCGGCCTGAACTACCAGGTCGAGCACCACCTGTTCCCGTCGATGCCCCGTCCGGCGCTGAAGCAGGCCCGCCTGCTCGTCCGCGACCACTGCGACACGCTCGAGGTGCCCTACACCGAGACCACCCTGCTGCGCTCCTACGGCATCGTCGTCCGGTACCTGAACCGGGTCGGGCTCGCTGCCCGCGACCCGTTCGCCTGCCCGATGGTCGCGCAACTGCGCATCCACTGACGCCGTGCTGTCGACCATGCCGACCGGCACCGTGAAGTGGTTCGACCACGCCAAGGGGTACGGCTTCATCCACCCCGACGACGGGTCCGAGGACCTGTTCGCCCACTTCTCCAGCATCGTCGCGACGACCGGCTACCGGTCGCTCGAGGAGAACGACCACGTGCAGTACGACGTGGGCCCCGGCAAGAAGGGCCCGCAGGCGGACAACATCTCGATCATCCGCTGACGCAGACGACGGACGGGAGGCACGGTGCCAGCTGGCACCGTGCCTCCCGTCGTTTCTTTCCCATGTCCACTGCGCTGGTATGCGGAATCGGGCGTACCTGGTCGAAAGAAACGACCAGGTACGCCCGATTCGGGCAGGTACGCCGCCCGCCGTGCCGGCGCGCGCCCGCCGCGCTACTTGATGCCGGTCGAGGCGATGCCCTGCACGAACTGGCGCTGGAACGCCAGGAACACCACGAGCAGGGGCAGCACGGTCACGGTCGCGATGGCCATCACGGCGCCCCACGGCGAACTGAACGCCGGGTTGTTCGTCAGCGTCGACAGGGCCACCGGCACGGTCAGGTTCTCGTTGCCCTGCAGCACGACGAGCGGCCAGAGGAAGTCGTTCCACCGGGTCATGAAGCCGAGGATCACGAGCACCCCGACCAGGGGGCCGCACGAGGGCAGCACTACCCGGAAGAACGTCTGGAACTCGCCGGCGCCGTCGAGTCGAGCGGCCTCCATCAGGGCGTCCGGCACCCCGAGCATGAACTGCCGGGCGATGAAGATCCCGACGACGTCGAACACGGTCGGCAGGATCACCGCCCAGGGGGAGTCGACCAGGCCGATCTTCGCGACGACCAGGAAGCTCGGCACCAGGGTGACCTGGATCGGGATCATGATCGTGACGAGGAACGCCGAGTACAGCAGCCCCCGGCCCATGAACCGGAACTTGGCGAGGGCGTACCCGGCCATCAACGACACGACGACGCTCAACGCGGTGCCGACACTGGTGATGAGCGCCGAGTTGCCGAGCCACCGCCAGACCGGCTGCGTGCTGAACACCTGCGTGTAGTTCTCGAACGTCGGCCGGGTCGGGAACAGCGAGAACGTGCCGCTCTGCGACTGCCCGCCGGGGGTGAGCGCCGAGACGACCATCCAGTACAGCGGGAACACCATCAGGATCGCCAGGGCGGTGAGCCCGGCGACGAGCACCCAGCGACCAGGCCGGCGCCGGGAGCGGGCTCCAGCGGGACGGCGGCGGGGACCGCGGACGTCGAGTACGGCCATCAGAGCATCTCCTCCGCCTTGCGGTTGGCGCGCTGCCGGAGCAGCGTGAACACGAGCAGGATCGCGACGAGCACCAGTCCGAGCGCCGCGGCGTAGCCCATCCGGGCATCGATGAACGCGGACCGGAACACGTACTGGATCAGCACGGTCGTCGAGAAGCCGGGGCCACCGCCGGTCATCACGTAGATGACGTCGAAGGCCTGCAACGAGAACACGACGTTCAGGATGAGCAGGATCGACGTCGTCGGGCGGAGCAGCGGCCACGTGATGGTCCGGAACCGGACCCATCGCGAGGCGCCGTCGATCGCGGCGGCCTCCTTGAGCTCGGCGGGCACGGACTGCAGCGCGCCGAGGTAGATCACCATGCAGAAGCCGATCCGGGTCCAGACCACGACGACCACCAGGGTCGCCATCGCCCAGCCCGGAGCGGTCAGCCAGGGCACGCGCCCCATCCCGAGCGCTTCGAGCAGGTTGTTCACGACGCCGTAGTCGCCGTTGAAGATCCACGACATGATGACGCCCACCACGACGCCCGCCGCGACCATCGGCACGAAGAACAGGGCACGGAACACCGAGCGCCCGGGCAGCGGCCGGTTCAGGGCGACCGCCAGGGCGAGCCCGATCGCCATCGAGGTCGGCACGGTGCCGAGCGTGAACACGAGCGTGTTCCGCAGCGCCGTGCCGATGAGCGGGTCGGAGCCCATGTCGACGAAGTTCTTCCCGCCGACCCAGGTGCCGTCACCGAGCGAGGTGCTGGAGTCCTGGAAGCTCAGCGCGATCGCCGTGATGATCGGGATGAGCGAGAACCCGAGGAACAGCAGTGCCGCGGGGCCGATGAACACGTACGGGACGAAGCGGCCCCGGCTTCGGCGGGCACCGCCGCCCGCGGGGAGTCCGCCGGTCGGAGGGGCGGTGGACGCCGTCGTGCGGACCGGCGCGGTCTCAGTTCGCAGTGACACTGCGCATCGCCTCCATCATCTGGTTCGAGGCCTCTTTCGGGCTCAGCTGCCCGAGCAGGCAGAGGTCGAGGTAGTCGGCGAACACCGCGTTGAGCGAGCTGAAGTACTCGCCGCTCTCGGCCTTCACCATCGAGAGCGGGATCGTCGTCCCCTGGTCGATGAACCGCTGCATCGTGTCGGTGTTCGCGGCGTACCCGATGTCCTTCGCGTCGAGGGACTTCCGGGCGGGCAGCCAGTTGCCGTCGTGGCAGAACTGCTGCATCTTCGACCGTGACGTGATCATCGCCACGAGCTCGGCCGCGAGCTCCGGGTGCTTGCTCGACTTCGTGACGGCCAGGGCGTTGCCGCCCAGGTCGCTCGCCTCGCCGACGTTCCGGATCATCGGGGCAGTACCCCAGTTGTCCGGCATGTCGGTGTCGAGCTGCGTGATCGACTCCGGGTTGTTGAGCATCATGCCGATCTGCCCGGTCAGGAACAGGTTCCGCGAGACGTCACCGCCGCCGCTCTTGCTGAGGTTGCCCGTGGTGGCGAGTCCCTCGGCGTACCACTTCCGGCCGAAGGCCAGGGCGTCGATCGCCTCCGGGGTGTCCATCGACGGGGTGGCACCGTCCTCGCCGAGGAACGCGCCGCCGTTCTGGTGGACCAGCGGCAGCCACCGGTACGCCGTCTCGGGCGACGACCAGCCGTACCCGAACGCGTACTTGCCGGTGACCTGCTTGACCTCCTTCGCGACGTCGAGGAACTCGTCCCACGTCCACGCGTCGGCCAGCGCCTGCGGTGGCGTGACGCCGATCTGCTCCATGACGTCGCGGTTGTAGTAGGTGATGAAGTTGTCGGTGTGCTGGAAGACGCCGTACACGCCGTCGTCCCGCGCGCCGATCGCCCAGAACGGGTCGCTGTAGTCCTGCCGGTAGTCCGCCGGGACGGCCCCCGAGATGTCGACCAGGCTGCCGTTCGCGGCGTACCGGCCGATCTGCTGCGGGGTGATCCGGATGACGTCCGGCGCCAGGTCGGCGGCGAGCCGGGTGATGAACCACTGGTGGAACTGCCCGGTGGTCACCTCGACGGCGACGCTCGTGCCGGGGTGCGCCGCGACGAACTCGTCGGCGATCGCCTGGTAGCTCGTGATGTCCGTCGGGATGTTCCAGGTGGACAGGCGGATGTGCTTCGTCCCGCCGCGGCCGGTCGTGCCGCCGCCGGCGCACGCTGCCAGCGCGCCGGTCAGCGAGATGCCGGCGAGGGCGAGGAACCCCCGTCTGGCGAGCTGGGGGGATGGTCGGGTCGGCATGATCCTCTCCTTTGAGGTCGTGGTGCCGTTCAGGTCGGCCGGGAGGCGCGGGGTGCGCACACGGGGCGCCGCGCGTCCGACGTGGGGTCGCGTCCTGGACCCGACCCCACGTCGGGCGCGACGGTTCAGACGAGCGCGGGGCGGGCCTCCCGGTCGGCCACCGGTGCCGCGGTGACCGCGTCCGCCGGACGCAGCGACTCGGGGAGGAGCGCCGCGTGGGCGTGCAGGAGCTCGTCGGTCATCTCGGCGATGCGGTCGAGCGTCAGGTGCGCCGCCGTCAGCGGGTCCAGAGCCACCGCGTGGTGGACGTGCTCGACGTTGCCCGTGAGTGCAGCGCGCACCGCCAGGGTCTGCACGTTCGTGTTCGTGCGGTTGATCGCGGCGAGCTGCGGCGGGAGCTCACCGAACGACGTCGGCTGCACCCCCTTGCCGTCGACCAGGCACGCGACCTCGACGCAGGCATCGGACGGCAGGTTCTGGATGACGCCCGTGGCGTTCGGCACGTTGCCGTAGACCACCGCGGGGACGCCCGTCACGATCGCGTTCACGATGCTCGCGCCGTACTCGACGCTCGGCGTCAGGTCGGCCTTGAGCTTCTCGAGCTGGGTGTCCACGTCGCCCTGCTCGTCGTGCGCCAGGCAGATCTCGTAGTAGTCCCAGCGCTCCGGGATGTACTCGAGCACCGTCTCCGGGTCCTTGCGGAAGTACGGCACGTACTCGCTGGCGTGGTGGCTCGACTCGGTCTCGAAGTACCCGAACGAGCGCATCAGCTGGGTGCGGACCTGCTCGTTGCCGCCCTCGTAGTTGCTCGCCGCGGCAGCTGCCTCGCTGTGGTCGCCGTCGTCGTCGTGCAGGTCGGACGCCGCGACGCCCCGCTGGTGCTTCGCCGTCATCACCTCGCGCAGACGCGGGTACAGGTCCTCGCCGTTGCGACGCGTGAACTCGAGGATCCACGCCTGGTGGTTGATGCCGGCGCTGACGAACTCGACCTCGTCGTACGGCACGCCGAGCGTGCGCGCCAGCATGCGGGTCGTGCCCTGCACGCTGTGGCAGAGCCCCACCGTCCGGAGCCCCTTCGCGTTGAGGAACGCCGTGGCCATCGCCATCGGGTTCGCGTAGTTGATGAACTGGGCGTCCGGGCAGAGCTCGAGGGCGTCGCGGGCGATGTCCTCGTACGCGCGGACCGACCGCAGGAAGCGGAAGACGCCGCCCGGGCCGACGGTGTCGCCGACCGCCTGGTCGATGCCGTACTTGCGGGGGATCTCGACGTCCCACTTGTACGACTCGACGCCCCCGACCTGGAACGTGATGATGACGACGTCGGCACCCGCCAGGGCCGCACGCCGGTCCGTGGTGTCGAGGACCTCGACGCCGAGGCCGTGGTGGGCGACGAGCTCGCGGGCTGCGGTCGCGGTGCGGGCGACCCGGCCCGCGTCGAGGTCCATGAGGTGCAACGTCGCGTCCTGCAGGGCGGGGAAGGAGACGAGGTCGCCGATGAGGCGGAAGGGGAAGACGAAGCCGCCGGCGCCGATGATGGTGATCTTGGTCATGTGTCGACGGTAGGAAGCGCGGGGGTGTGCGGTCCTCCGGCTTCGGACGGTGGGGTTCCAGGATCCTCGGATCGGTCCGTGGCCGGTGTGCGAGTGTTGTCCGGTGCGCTACCGACTAATGAACGAGTACAGCGTCGACTGGCCGCTCTGGGACGAGGACGGCCTGTGCCCCGAGGGGAGACCGGCGTTGTCGGAGACGGTCCGCGACGAAGTACTGCGGTGGGCAGCCGAGTTCAACGAGGACTACTCGGTGGAAGCGGGATGGCCGACCGAGGCCGCGGCGCGCTCGTCCGAGCGCCAGGCGCGGCGACTCTTCCGGCTCGTCGATCGCGAACTGCCGCCGGGCGACGAGCTGGTGCTGGGGTACTGGGAGACGAACAGACGGAAGGGGCTCTGACGTGGTCTCGACGTCGTGCTCGACATCGAGCTCGACGTCGGGACGATGGAAGTGGCGTACTGGAGCCACCGCGTCCCGGCCCCGCTCATGGCGTGGAGCTCGTAGGGTTCGGTGATGCACTGGCAGCAGTCGCTCCTGGAGAGGCTCCGCACGGACCCGGCGGTCGGCGCGGTCCGTCCGTACGGCTCCGTCCTCACGCCCGACCAGCTGGATCCGTGGAGCGACCTCGACGTCGAGCTCGATCTCGTTGCGGACGTCGAGGCGGGGACACTCCTCGGAGGTGAGCCGTGGGCGTGGCAGAGCACCCTCGACGACGGGGTGCAGCACGTTCGCATCGTGCTCGCGGACGGTCGCCGCGTGGACCTCGCGACGCGAGGTGCGACTCTGGAGCTTCCGCCGGAGCCTCCGGACAACAGTCAGCGGTTCGATCTCGCGCTGGCTGCCACACGATTCGGGCGCGGAGCTGACGCCATCGGGCTGCACCTCGTGCTCGGGGTGGTCCGCGAGGCGCTCGTGCACAGCATGGTCCTCGCCGACCAGCGGGAGGGGACGGTGCACCACCGGTTCGGCTCCGGCACGGACCTCGCCGCGGCCGAGAGCCAGACGGCACTGTCCGGAGCGCTGAGCCCGTCCTTGGCGTTGCGCGTCGCCTCTGTCTACGCGGAGAGCCGTGCGGCCGTCGACGAGGACTACCACCCCGACTGGAGCGGTCTGGTCGCCGTCGTCGCTGCGCGTCCCTAGGTTCCCGAGGTCTCGGCGACCACGAGTCGCGCAGCGGCTCGACTGGCGTCGCGACGGTCGTCGTACGCTGGCGGTCGTGGACGAGTGGTGGGACGTGGTCGATGCGAGCGGTGGAGCGACGGGCGCGACGTTCCGGCGAGGCGACAGCGGCTGGCCCGCCGGGTCCTTCCACCTCGTGGTCACGATCTGCGTCCACCGCGCCGACGGGACCGTCCTCGTCACGCAACGAGCTCCGACGAAGGAGTTCGCGCACGGGTGGGAGTTTCCCGGTGGCAGCGCGCTCGCCGGCGAGTCGGGGACAGCGGCGGCCTGCCGTGAACTGCGCGAGGAGACCGCCCTCGAGGTCGCGCCCGACGCGCTGCAGTGGGTCGGTCGCTTCACCGAGGACTCTGCGCTGGTGGATCTCTTCACCGTCCGGGAACCTGCCCGCTCGACCGTGCGGCCAGCTCCGGCCGAGGTGATGGCCTGGAAGTGGCTCCCCGCGTCCGAGGTGGTCGAACTCCGTCAGAGCGGCGTGATGGCGGATCCCTGGGGACCGCGGTTGGACGCGATGTGGCCAGCGGCGATGGCCACGATCCGGTCCGGGGGAGAGCCTCCCGCGGTGCAGCTGGAAGCACACCGCGACTCCTGGGAGACGGACTACCAGCGTGAGGCGTCGCGGCTCGTCGCCGCGCTCGGAGACCGCGTGCTTGCGGTCGAACACATCGGCAGCACGGCCATCCCGGGCCTCGAAGCGAAGCCGGTCATCGACATCGCGGTCCGGGTCGCAGTCGACACGGATCCGTTGGCGCTCGGCCCGTTGCTCGCGGCGACGGGCTACACGCAGCACCGTTCCGGTCCGAAGAACCACGGGGTGTACACCCGAGAGCGAGACGGGGCGAGGACCCACATCCTCCACGCCTTCGCCTCGGACCAGTGGGACGAGTGCAACCAACGGCTCTTCCGGGACAAACTGCTCAGCGACCCGACCGCCGTTGCGCGGTACCGGGAGGTCAAGACCCGAGCAGCGCGATCCTCGGACGGTCGTGCCTACACGGCCGCGAAGAGCCAGGTGGTACAACAGCTCCTCGATGAGGAACGTGCCGCTCGAGGTCTCGCGTCCGTGACGGCGTGGGACAAGTAGGCGTCGGCGCCTGTGGCAAGTCGTGAGGAGTACGACGTGCTCTGGGAACGTGCCCGTCAGCGGCTGCGTGTCGGTGACCTGCAGCTCGACCGGGAACCGGTGGACGGTGATCCGCGCTGGGGTCTGAGCCTGGTGCTGCTCCCTCCGAGGCCACTCGCTCAGCGGATCGCTGGCGTGGCGGATGAACTGGCCGCCGCGTACGACGGCACGCAACACGTGTACGGAGTCGAGGACGTGCACCTCACGATCACGAGCCTCGAACCGTACCGCGATCGGATCGATCGTGCGACGCTCGAGCACTACATCGACGTCGTCGAGGATTCGCGCGGCGCGCTCGACCACCGAGTCCGGCTCGACGGCCTTGGAGGATCGGCGGCCGGCGTTTTCGTGCAGGGGTTCGACGACGACACCCTGCGGCCGATCCGTGTCCGGATGCGTGAGGCTGCCTCGGCGCTCCACGGCGGTGCCGCGCCTCCGATGGCCTTCATCAGGAACACGGCCCACCTCTCGATCAGTGTGCACCGCGAGGCCTCACGCGAGGCAGCGGTCGTGCGTCACGTGGACCGATCGCGCCACCAGGAGCTCGGAGAGATGCACGGGGCACGAGTCGCGCTCGTCCGGTACCGACCGTGCGTCGGCTCCATGGGCATCGAAGTACTCCACACCGTCGGGTGAGTACCAGGACAGGCTGCTGCGCCAAGGCCGTAGGGTGGCGCTCGTGACGGCCACAGGGAGACGGAAGCGATCGGTCGTGGTGATGGTCGTGGTGACGCTTGCGCTCGTCACGTTGCTCGCCGGAGTTCGCCTCGTGTCCCTGTTCGCATTCGCGACCGAGGGGGATGTGCCACCCGCTTCCTCGGTCTCGCTGCCCGCGGGCAGCGAGCTGATCGCGGAAGAGAAGGACTGCGCTTCTGGTGGGTGCTGGGCCGTGCTCTCGGTCCGACCGCCCGAGGGAGTACGCCCGCAGGATCTCGCGGCCAGCTTGGGGATGACTCCCCAAGCTCGTCAGCGCGGGACTCTGTGGGACCCGCGCACCGTCAACCTGAGTTCGGAAGCGGAGGGGGAACTCCTGGTCATCAGGGCCGACTACTGGTCTCGTCAGGCGACCCCCTGACGGAGGTCCTGTGTGGGGAAAGGCTCACTGACGTAGGCTCAGCAACGTGCTCGACGTGGAGACGATGGAAGCGGCGTACTGGAGCCACCGCGGCCCGGCCCCGCTCATGGCATCGTCCCACCGGCACGACGACCTCGAGATGAACCTGGTGCTCGACGGGCACCTGGACTACCGGTTCGGCGGGGCGCCGGTCAGTGTGCACGCGGGCGAGATCGCACTGTTCTGGGGCTGGACCCCGCACCAGCTCGTGGGTGACGGCACCGGCACGGGCGAGTTCCGCTGGGTGCACATCCCGCTGGCCGAGGTGCTGGCGTGGGGACTGCCCGACCACGACCTCGGAGCGATGCTCCTGAACCGCCCGGTCGTCGTGCCGACCGCAGCTGCCGGGCGTGACGTCGAGTCGATGCTCGGGTCGTGGCAGCGGGACTTCGAGGACGACGGTGCGGAGATCATCGCCAACCTCGAGGCGCAGGCGCTCGTGCGTCGCCTGCTCCGGCACCACCGCGACGCCGTTGACCTGCGGCCTGGCGGCGGGCACGGCACCGCGGATGCCATGCACCGGGTGATCGACATGGTGCGGTTCGTGGTCGACCGGTTCCGCGAACCGATCGAGGTCGCTGACGTCGCTGCGGCCGCACACCTGCACCCGCACTACGCGATGTCAGTGTTCCGACAGGACGTCGGCACGACGATCGTCGAGTACCTGACACGGTGCAGGGTGGCCGAGGCGCAGCGGTTGCTCGCGACGACGTCCATGACGACGTCGGAGATCGCGCACGCCGCAGGGTTCGGGTCGCAGTCGAGTTTCTACGTGCACTTCACCCGTGCGTGCGGGACTGCGCCGGGAGCGTACCGGGCACGGGCTCGCTGACCCGGTGTCCCCACGCACGAGCAACGCCCCGTCGCGAGCGACGGGGCGTTGGCCGTTCCGGTCTGCCATGCACAGCCGGAGTACGTGGGGTGTTACTTGATCTGTGCGGTGAT
>NZ_SLUT01000018.1:0-15561 GCF_004341255.1 Curtobacterium sp. PhB142
GGGCCCGGTAGTAGGCGGAGAACCGGCCGAAGTGCGCAATCCCACTCGCCGCCGCAGCCGTTCCGACCGGCTGATACGGGTTCGCGAGGATCATCTGTCGTGCCCGGTGCAACCGCAGCACCCGGACTACGAGGGAGGGCGGCATCCCCAGGTCCCGCTGGAACGCTTCCTGCAGGCCCCGTTTGCTGTAGCCGCTCGCCGCCGCGATCTCCGGCGCTGTCAGCCGCCCCCGATACCGCGACCCGATACAGACCAACGCCCGAGCCACCGCCGGCTTCTGCGCGCCAACATCGATCCCCACCGCTGCAAGCTCGTCCGACGACGTCGACATGAACCGACCGTAGACCCACGGTCACGGATCGAGGAAGCGTCCTCCGAGGACGGCCGCCGCAGCCGACACGGTTGGCTCGAGGCGGTAGAACGCGCCGACCTCGGTTTCACCGTCGACATCGGTGAGGAAGAACGCTCCGTTCTCGAGAATCACCCGGCCGACGATCCGGTCCGTCAGGCTCTCGATGATGTCCCACTCCGTCTCCGACCGACCCCGCAACCGCAACGCGTTCACACCAACACCCCATCCCTGCCCAGCCGCGCTCTCGGGAACCGGAACAGCATGATGCTCACACACCGTCAACGCCCACCCCGACGGCCCCACCGCGTGCGGACGAAACGAAACCGCGACTACTCCCCGGAGCGGGCAATCATGCCAAGCACACCGCACCTCCCAGAGCACTCCCGTCACCACCGACCCACCCCCACTCCCCGTCATGTACGACATCGCACACGTCCCTGACGGACCGTAACGCGCCGCGAGCACTCGGAGCCAACCCGGCAGCACCACACCGACCGAACCGGATACGCCACCACCACCCGTCCCCACCCTCGAGCAACACCGCCCGAAAGCCGATCCGCTACCGCACAGCCCACGGCCAAGCCGAGCTCCTGCGAGAATCCGGGGTTCCCTCCATGAGACACAGCGGGGAGGCTTCTGGTGCACGCGCTCCTGGTCAGGGCTCGAGGGTGTCGGTCTCCGTCGTCAGTGCAGCTGCGAGGTCGACTTCCGAAGGCAGAGCAGCCCGGACCGCGGGTGGGAGGAGGTCGTAGCTGGCGACACCGATCGGGGTCTGGTGCGCGCCGAGTGAGTACCGGACGACGGCGTCGTTCTTGTCCGCGACCAGCAGCAAGCCGACCGTGTCGGCGTGCTGGGGTCGGCGGAGCTTGTCGTCGACGAGTGCGACGTAGAAGCCGAGCTGGCCGAGGTACTCGGGCTTGAACTTCCCGGTCTTGAGCTCAATCACCACGTACCGGAGCTGCTCGACGTGGAAGAACAACAGGTCGACGTAGAAGTCGTCCCCGTCAACGTCGAAGTGCACCTGCCTGCCCACGAACGCGAACCCCTCGCCGAGCTCGCGGAGGGTGTCGATGATCCGGTCGACTAGTGCCTGCTCGAGGTGGCGTTCCTTCGCGTCGCCGTCGAGGGCGAGGAAGTCCAACACGTACGGGTCCTTCGTGATCTGCTGCGCCAGGTCCGAGTCCCCCGGCGGGAGGACCTCGGCGAAGTTCGTCGGCGCCGCCTGCAGCCGCGTGTGCGCGTCGGAGCGGATCTGGTGCTCGAGCACGTTCCGCGACCACCCGTTCGCTGCAGCCTGGGCGGCGTACCAGTTCCGGAGCTCGTGGTCATCGAGTCGGTCGAGGAGGACGGTGATGTGCCCCCAGGGCAGTTGTCCAACAGGCTGTTGGACAACTGCATCCGCCGGCCACTCCCCCGCGAACCGGCGCATGTAGAACAGGTTCGCCCGCGAGAAGCCCTTCATCTCCGGGAACTCCGCCCGCAGATCCGTCGCGAGCCGGCCAATGACATTGCTCCCCCACCCCTCGTCGCCTTGGCGCTGCAGGATGGTCGCGCCGATCCCCCAGTAGAGGCGAATGAGTTCCGTGTTGACGCGGAGCTGTGCCGTGAAGCGGGCATCGCGCACTTGCTGCTTCAGCTCGGTAAGAGCAGCCGTATACCCGGACACAACCGGCAACGAATCAGACATCACCACCCAGTCTGCCCGACCTAGCGCAGCAAGAACCACGAACAAAGCGTTCTACTGATCAGCTATGCCAGGGTGGAGATGACCCCAAGCGAAAGGCGACCTCATCATGGCGCAGAAAGTCACCACGCACCTCGTTGACGACCTCACCGGCGACACCATCGAAGACGGAACCGGCAAGACCGTGCAGTTCTCGTTCGACGGTGGCAACTACGAGATCGACCTCACCGACGACAACGCCGACGCCCTCCGCGAAGCGCTCTCCGACTACGTTGCCGCCGCACGCAAGGTGACGGGGCGCAGTGGGCGTGGCAGCTCGAGCAGCAAGCCGCGCAGCAACCCCGACGAGCTCGCCAAGATCCGCGAATGGGCCGCCGCGAACGGCCACGACGTATCCTCCCGTGGCCGGATCAGCCAGGCCGTCCGCGACGCCTACACCGCCGCCCACTAACACCCTCAGCGCCCGCAACGGGTGGCACTTGTCCGACACCGCAGAAGGAACTCCCCGTATGACTCGCTCTCGCCGTCAACACGTCCGCACCGTTCGGAACATCGGCACCATCGGTATCCTCGCCGGCGGCATCCTCAGCACCACCGGCGCCGTCGTGTGGGGCCTGATCTCCGCCGAGCTCACCGCGCAGAAGATCACCGTCTCCCCCGACAGCAAGCTCCTCCCCGAACGCCCCGTTCGCGGCCCCCTCACCGCCTACGCGCAAGCCGAGATCATCAACACGCACGCAACCGCGATCAGCGACGGGAAAACCTTCGCCGAACTCCCCCAAGACGACCCGAACCGGGCCGTCATCATGAACGCATCGTTCCTGCGGGCATCTCTGTTCACCTCCGTGGTTTCGTTCGGCACCGCCGCATTCGCCATCGGCCTCGGCCTCGTCACCTCCCTGTTCGGCATCGCCCTCCGCCGCCTCGGGAAGTAACCCCTCAACACAACTCACGGCCGGATCGTCATCACGTGACGATCCGGCCGCATCATTTTCAATGCCGCTACGGCGCAGTTATGTCGATGTGCTCCCTCGGGCAGCTCCAAGCGCCGTTCCATGCGTTGAGCTGCGTGACCCGGTCGGTAGCGAGCCGGTGGTCCCGGTGAAGTTGACGCTGACGGATCAGCCACCGCCCGATCGCAATCCCGTCACTATCGACGACGCGCGCAGCGGGCAGCTCTCCCGCGTGCTGCGTCGACCAGGCCTGGACACGGCGCAGCATCTGGGCGAAGTGCACATCCTCGCGGCGCCGCCGCGCGGGGTCATCTGCCGGGAGGCGGAGCCGCCACACCATCCCGAGTCGTTCGAGCTGCTCCACCCGGGCCGCCAGCAGCGCACCCGTGCGGTACTCGACGCGGCGGGAGTCCACCCACCGCCCCAACTGCAATCCGTCCGCGGTTGTGAACCAGTGCGGCACCGCCAGGTCCCCGTGATCACGGCTGTACTGCGTCAACGCCGCAACGCCGGCATCCCAAGCGGCGTCGCGGTCACGCACCTGCCAAACGAACCCGAGATCCACCAACTCCGGCCACAACCGAACCGTGTTCACCGGATCCTTCGCCCATTGCCGACGTCGGGACTGCACCCACGTCCCTAATGGGAACCCGTCCGCGGTCGTGAACACGTGCGGGACCAACCCATGTCCCTCTGTGCACTGGAATGCCGCGAACGCCGCGATGCCAGTGGTGCGTTCCGACAACGACCAGCGCATCCCGACTGCCTCGAGTCGTTCTCGCCGGTCCGCCGGCAATTCGCCCGCGGCCGCCAACGACCGCTGCCGATGAACCCACGCTCCTAGAGACGCTCCCGCGCCGCGGCAGAACGACCGCGGGATGTCGACGTGCCGGTACTCATCACGGAACGACACCACCGCCGCGAACATGCGCTCCCACCGCACCACCAGCACGTCCACGCTCACGCTCACCATTGTGCCGACCCACGAACGCAAGCGACGCTGGCACATGCTCCAGCCCGCACTCGGTCGACGCTCCCCGAGCAGCAGCCCGCACTCGGGGCGGCTGATCTTCGGCCTGCTGGTCCTCACCGTCGGCGCAGTTGCCGCGGTCGGCCTCCTCCGTGCCCCTATACTCCGGACCGATTAGCGGGCAGCGTGTGGGGCGTGGCTCAGGAAGTGGCGCTTCGTTCAGCGGTACCGGTAGAACCCCTCACCGGATTCGACGCCGTACTTGCCCTTGTCGAGGTACTCCGACTGCAGGTAGGCAGCCCACGCCTGGGCGCCCGCGTCTGGCGAGGCGCTAGCGATGGCGTGGGCTGTCCGCAGGCCCACAATGTCGAAGATCTGGAAAGGGCCGACCGGTGCGCCGGTGCCGATCCGCCAGGTCGTGTCCACGGTCTCCGGGTCGGCGACGCCGCGTGCAACAAGTTGGGATGCTGCGTCGAGGAGCGGAACGAGAAGGGAGTTGAGCACGTAGCCGGGCTGTTCCTTCCGGACTCGGATCGGCACCATGCCGATCTCCTCGGCGAAGGCCGCGACCCGCTCATACACGGCAGGGTCGGTCTGCTCAGTTCCCATTACCTCGGCAGTGTTCTGCCGCCAGACGTGGTTGGCGAAGTGCAAGGCGAGGAACCGGTCCGGTCGCCCAGTGGCGTCGGCGATCGCGCTCGGCAGCAGCGTCGACGAGTTCGTCGCGAACACAGTCTCCTCGGGCGCGACCGCCGCGAGCTGCTGATATACCTCCCGTTTGAGGTCAACACGCTCGGGGACTGCCTCGATCACCAGGCCCGCACGGGCGACCGCCGCCGCGAGATCCGTCGCAAACGCAATCCCGGCCGCAGCGTCTGTGGCCGCATCTCGGTAGTCCTCACCGACATCAGCGACGTACTGCTCAACGATCGCGTCCAAACGCTGTCGTCCCGCGGCGACGGCATCATCGTCGATGTCGTAAAGCGTGACCGGGACGCCGTGCATGGCGGTCTGGAACGCGATCTGGGATCCGAGGACACCGGCACCGAGAACGGTCACCGCACTGAAAGTCGTCATGTCAGCAGTGTCGCACCGCAGTCGGAGAAGACCACCGGGCCCGGGCAACCTCCAGTGCACAGCACCTGGCCGGCGCGCCAAACACAGAGCTCGTGGTCGTAGAGCCAGTTGTGAAGATGGTGATGTCCTCAAGCGCGGCTGCCCAGCAGCTTTTTGGACGACTGCTTCCGCGGAGCAACGGAGTCGAAGACGTCAGGCGTAACCAGAGCAGAGCAGGCTTTGCTAGTGAGCGGCGTCGTACGCGTCCTTCACGGCCTGACTGATCCGGCCCCGCGGCGCCACCTCGTGGCCGTTCGCTGCCGCCCATTCCCGGATCTTCGCCAATTCGTCCGGACTGCTGCGCTGCGTGGTGCCGAATCCGCGGCCACCGCGGCCACCGCGGCTGGAGACTTTCCGAGCGGCGGCGACGTAGTCCGAGAACGCTTCGCGCAGTTGCTCCACGTTGTCGTCGGACAGATCGATCTCGTAATGGCTGCCATCGAACGAGAAGGTCACGTTCTTCCCGCCGTGCTCGATGATGTCGCCGGTGAGGTCGTCAACGAGGTGAGTGGTGACTTTCTGTGCCATGCCCTCTTGTGTAGCACTCCGGTGCGAAAACACGATGTGCACGACAGCCACAGAACCGCCATGCTATGACTCGCGCAAGGCCCTGCGCCCTCGACATTCCGCCGTTCTCAGACGGTGGAGATCGTGGATATCCCATCATGAAAGGACGCGACGCGATGAGCGACGCCACGCCCTCCCAGCCCAACCCCTACAACAGCAACGCCCAGCCCTACCAGCAGTCGCCAGGTCAGTCGGACCGGTACAGCGTGCTCGCGATCGTCGGCTTCATCCTCGCGTTCGTGATCAGTATTGGCGGGCTGGTCGTGTCGATCATCGCGCTCACGCAGATCAAGCGCACCGGTGAACGCGGCCGCGGGCTCGCTCTCGCCGGCATCATCATCAGCGCCCTGTCGATCGTGCTGTCCATCGTCTTCGGGATCGTCATCTTCGCCGCCGCCGCGAACGCACCGTCCTACAGCTACTGAACCGACAACATCAGCAAGGCCCCACAACAGCTCACCGCTGCGCCAGGCACCCTTGGCGTGACGGTGAGCTGTTCTGCGGGCGGATTACTTCGGCGGTGACCAGCTGCGCCCGAACGCACGCATCAGCACGACACCCCAGTCAGCATCGGTGATTGTGCCCGTTGAGGTGTCCGTGCTGAACGTGCCGCCCTCGTAATGCAGTGGCGGCTGCCCCACCAGGTGCGCGCCGAGCTGCTCAGTGACGTGCCACGTCTTCCGCGCCGTCTGCGACGGCACCAACTCGAGCTGCAGCCGGTGGCCGTGCACCGAGACCGTGTACGGAAGCTGCGGGATACGAGGCGACATGCGCACAGTCCACCCCCCCCAGCCCCAAACCCCCGCAGACACGCGCGCCCGCGCCCTCGCAGCGTGAACCGTCTGCTGCCTCGAAACTAATCACCTACTGCCGGCGGGTCAGTTCCGATAATAGTTCTTCTCGGAACGTCTTGGCGGGGGTGGAAGCGACCAGCCGGCACCGGGTTACGGAATGTCGGCGGTTGTCGGGACGGTGAAGCATGCCTTCAGCAGACACCTCAGTTGATGAACCCGAGAGCCTCCCGATCCCCCGACGAGCCGTGTACGCCATCACTTTGAGCTTCCTGGTCGGCATCTTTTGGATTGGGGGCATGATCGCGGGCAGCCTCCCCGACCAGAGCCGATCGTCAACACCGACGTTTACGTGGATGCCGGAGTGGGGCGTCGCACTAGGCGACACCACGGTGAATGCGTCGCTCACGTACTCCACGGTCACGCTGGTGCTCTACGGCATCTCCATCGGCGGGCAAGCCGCGTTCACCGACAGTGAGCACCGCCGCAGGATCCGTCGGAGCGTCGGAGCATTCGGCGTCCTCCTTGCGGCATCAGCGCTCACACTCGGGACGTTCGCAGTCGCGGCGACCTTCGTTAATCCACACCGTCTGCCGGCGTTGGTCGTGGTGATTCCGATGGTGATCCTCTGCTGGGTGCTCGGCCTCGAGGTCGGCCGCTTCATCGTCCCCGCCCACCATGTTCAACTCGGCGCCGCACGTCAGGCAAGAGACATCACCGTTCAGCGTCTCGGTGCGCTTC
The DNA here is from genome assembly GCF_004341255.1 of Curtobacterium sp. PhB142. NCBI lineage: Bacteria > Bacillati > Actinomycetota > Actinomycetes > Micrococcales > Microbacteriaceae > Curtobacterium > Curtobacterium sp. PhB142. The sequence goes on from NZ_SLUT01000018.1 coordinate 7,175, forward strand.
CGCGACCAAGCAAAAACATCTGGACCGCCCACTTGGTCACCATCGGCTACGGCGTCGTCGCCGGGATCGTGACCGGGTGCGTCGTGCAACTCATCGTCGGGCGAGGCTTCATGGCTGGGTTCCTCGTCGGAGTGATCGGTACGTCAGCCGGACTGCTGATGCTTCTGCAGATCAACGCCGGCACCATCGAAGCCCCGACCCGTGCAAGCCGGCTCTGGACTCGCGGACTCTCGTTCGCAGGTTACGTTGCCCTTGTGCTCCTCGTGAACACCGGGCTCGCGATCGCGGCACCAGCAGCGACATACGGCTTGCTCGCCGTCACCATCGGTGAGCTACTGCTGCCGGCCCTGTTCCACCGTCCGCCCGCTCGACTGCCCCAGTGGGTGGTCGAACTCTCCTTGTCAGGGGCGATCGCACGCGTCGCCGCAGACGACCTCACGCGGGGCCTGAAGACCACGCAACGCCGCATCGACGACCTCGAGGCGCTGCAACACGGGAAACGCAGCATGTCTCTGCGTGCACGGGTCGCCGCAGCTCTCCGTGCGCTGCGCTAGATCCCACCCTGGAGGCGACGCCTTCGTTCGGCTCCGCGCTCCGCTTCCCAGTCAGTCGTCGACGCCCGGTGCAACGAGAGCCATCGTCAGCCGCTAAGCGGCGTCGAGCGCCAGCCGAACGGATCGGGAGCGCAGCATCTCGAAGGTCGTGCAGTAGGGCACACCGAGAGCCTCGCACGCATTCGGGATCAAGATTCGTTTGCGGGCGTTTGCTTGGTAGATCTCGTGCGTAACGACGGTATGGCCATGGGCAGCGGCGTGGGCGACCAGGTAGTAGTCAGCCACGTCCAGGAACTCGTCAACCGCAGCTTGCGTGAACTGGCCGCCGTTGGCCCAAACCGCGAGCTCGCGAAGATCCGCGAGTGGGCCAACGCGAACGGCCACGATGTCTCCTCGCGTGGCCGTATCAGTCAGGCCGTCCGTGACGCGTACGACGCCACACATTGAGGCCACTCCCCCAGGCACAGAATAGCCGGCCACCACTCGGGTGGCCGGCTATTCTCGTCCATGGCCGATACCGCGCTCTTATGTCAACGCTCGAGGCTCTCACTTTCAGCAATCAACGCGATTTTTTTCGGACTGCCATACTCGGAAGACTGATTTGCTGAAACTGGCAGGGCTGCAAATTTTCTCGGACTCGATCTTTGCCGGATCGAGATACTCGCCGTACCGAACTTCCCTGTCGATAAAGAGAGGCCGCTCGGTCGAGCCAACCAGGTAACCAACTTTCGAAGCACCCGAATACTCCATCAGGACCAACGGAGCGAACGCAAGCGGCGTAGTGAAGAGCTGCGCAGCATAGATTCCTAGGCTGACAGCGAATACCGAGGCGATCCGTCCGAAGCTAGTGCGGGGCTGGGCGCTCTTTATGACCGATTGACGCTTGAGAACATCGCGCTCTACATCTGATTCGGAACGGTGTAGAAACGGTCGTGGTAGCGCACGCGGGATGACCCCAACATCCAATATCCCTTTCCGCTTGAGGATCCATCGCCCTTCCAGCCAGAGGGCCCTGAGCACAGTGTCAGTCGGGGCAACGTCACCGCAGAGCCACTGACGAGTAGTTACCGAAACTGCCGGCTGCTCTGCTCGCTCAGAACGCCAATAGATGTACACGGATACCAGGAGGATTGCGAAGAAGCTCCAAGAGAGAGCGAACGCGCTTGAGCTAACAACGATCCAAAGGCCGACCCCAACCCAGTGGCGAACTTGGGGCGACAAGCCCTTTTGTCCATACATTGTCGCTAGTGCATTACCGGTACCAATCAAAAAAAGGTTAATCAGACTCACGAGCATGATAATAGCCAGTGATGAAAGGGGTAAGGATAGGAGAATGGCCAATGAAAGGTTGACGTCGCCTTTAACCCTGTAGAGAACATTTATAACCAGAACTAGAGTTCCGGCAGCCGGGACGATTCCAATTGCTCCAGCATAAATGTGCCGCGCAATTGCCGCCTTTGCTTTACTTTCTTCAAATAAATCTCTTGCCGTCTGGTCGTTGAGCTTTGGTGGGAATAGGTTTCGGTAAACCTTTTTCACGCGAGCAGCATGTCCACGTCGGAACCACCCAGCCAAGTCAATCCCCCATCTAGACACGTCCTGCTAATCAGGGGCGTTCCCATATTGTCGCACCGAAGGTACCTCCGAGTGGCAGTCAGAGTCGACGGCATGGTTCAGCTGAGCTACATCCCGCTGTCGCGCTGAGGTATACCCCAGCGCAACATTGGCTCGGGAGGTCGAAACGCGTGGTTCTGAGGTGCCGATTCGTCTTTTTGCTACAGGAGTGTGCGAGGGTCTAGGGGTGGTGCAACACAAAACGCAGATTATCGCCTACGTTCGGGTGAGCTCGATCGATCAGAACCTCGACCGGCAGCTCGAGGCGATCGGGGACGTCGATCGAGTGTTCGAGGAGAAGATTTCCGGCGGCGCACGCATCGATCGCTTTGCCCTGGCCGACTGCATCGGATACGTCCGCGACGGCGATGTCGTCCGGGTCGCATCCATGGACCGGCTCGCCCGCTCCCTCGGTGACCTGCGTGACATCGTCGACGAGATCACCGCCAAGGGCGCCTCGGTCGAGTTCGTCAAGGAACAGCAGACCTACAGCCGCGACACCGACGACGCGATCGGCCGACTCATGCTCAATCTCCTCGGCGCGTTCGCCGAGTTCGAACGCACCCTCATCCGCGAACGCCAACGCGAGGGAATCCGCATCGCCAAAGCGGCCGGGAAGTACAAGGGCCGTTCCCGGAAGCTCACTGACGACCAGATCACCGAAGCTCGCCGGCTCATCGGGACCGGTGTTCCGAAGACCACCGTCGCGCGCGGCCTCAACATCGATCGCACCACCCTCTATCGGATGCTCGCCACGCCCCGCACACCTGCTGCCACCGACGCAGCCGCAGGAGACGTCGCCAGCGTGTAGCGCCTGCTGCCCCCGGATTGGAGGCTTGATCGGACGATGTTTTCCCGTCGGCGTCAGACTTCGGCGGAGGAGAGCCCATCGACGACGAGATCGATGCGGTCCGCGCGACGCCCCGCGCGCAGCCGCCCGCCGCGGTCGAGGACGACCAGGCCGTGCAGAGCCGACCACAGGGTCTCGGTGAGGAGTTCGGACGCGTCGTCATCGGAGCTCGGCGCGAGGGCACCCCGCAGTTCGGCGAACGCGGCGGACAGTTCCGGCACGGAGTCGGAGCCGAAGGACAGCCGTGTGGTGCGGCTGAACATCGCGTCGTAGAGCGCGGGTGCGGCGGTCGCAAATGCGCAATAGCGGTGGGCGACGGCGCGCACCGCATCCCCCGAGGCGGCCGACTCCCGCGCCACGCGCAGGGCATCGGCCAGCTCGGTGAACCCCTCGAGTGCTACGGATTTGGTGATCTCGTCGAGCGAGGCGAAGTGTTTGTAGATGACGGGTTGGCTGTACTCGATCTCGGTCGAGAGACGCCGGGTCGTCACCGCTTCCCACCCCTCTTTCTCGGCGATGGCGCGAGCGGAGGAGGTGATGAGACGGCGGCGGTCGGCGCGCTCGCGCTCGCGCCGTTCGGCGATGGTCATACCGAATGTTAGCGCCGCTAGTGACGCGAGCGCCACTCTTGATTTGTCGGCGCCGAAGCGTTAGCGTTGCTAGTGGTTAGCATCGCTAGCCATTAGAGAGGATCGCATCATGGAGCACCGCGCACTCGTCGAGACCTACCTCGAGATGCTGAACGCGCACGACCCCGACCTTGTCGACCGCTTCCTCGCGGAGGATTACGTCAACCACAACGTCGTCGTCGCCGACGGCCGCGAGGCCAACCGCGCTTTCTGGGCCATGTTCTTCGCCGGGTTGCCGGACGTCACCGCGACGATGGAGGACATCATCGTGGCGGGAGACCGCGTCGTCGGCCGCTTCGTCTACCGGGGCACGCACCAGGGTGAGCTGATGGGGATCCCGGCCACCGGCGCGACGGTCGAGATGCGGAGCATCGACATCTGGCGCGTCGAGGACGGCCTGCTCGCAGAGCACTGGGACGAGCTCAATTTGATGGAGGTCTTCCAGCAGGTCGGCGTGCTGCCGCGCCTCGACGGCGGGGCGGCCCGCTCGTGACCGGTGCCGCGTGGGCCACCGGTCTCGTGACCCTCCTCGGGATCGGGGTCGTCTTCGGTACCGACGCCTTCTGCGCGCTCGTGATGCGGCCCGCGCTCGCCCGCGTGGACGAAGCGTCCCTCACGTCGGTGATGGGGAACGTGCACCGCTACGGCGACGTGCGGATGCCCGCGCCCGGGGTCGCTGGCCTCGTCGGATCCGCCGTCGTCGCCGTGCTCGCCGCTCTCGCCGACCGTGGCAGCGCCGCCGTGCTTGCGGGGATCGCCCTCGTTCTGCTGGTCGTGTGGCTCGTGCTCTACGCGCGGATCAGCGCGCCAATCAACCGCCGGCTGACCGCCGCCGCCGACCGAGGCGAGACGCCCGCCGACGCGCGGGCGCTGCAGGCCGGCTGGGACCGGATCATCGTGCTCCGCGCGGCCCTGCAGGGTGCCGCGCTCCTCGGCATCGCGGCCGCGCTCGTCCTGCTCTGACCACCCCACCGCCATCATCTCAAACAGCCCATTGCCATCACGACGCGGAGGATCCGCCAGGCTCGTCGACCCGCATGACCCGCATGACCCGCCGACGCCGGCACCACGCCGGGCTCGGAGGTCGGAGGTCGAGGGAGCAGACCGTGCACTTGACGCGCTCACGCGACGTGCGGGCTCGCGCCGCCGGAGTCGCCGATGCCGTCGATCCGCACGGTCGGACAGAGCGATCGCGTCTTCTCGCATAGAGAGACCCAAGATGCCTGGAGACGGATCGACCGCAGGACGGCATTTGACCAGCCGGCACGGCACGGCCCACCTCCCCGGTTACTCCCCCTGGGTGAGGAGGCCCGGATTCACTTGATCGACGCAAAACCTTCTTCGGAGGTGTTCCCCGTGTACCTGTCTCTGTCGTCTCCGCAAGCTGTCCGGTTCCTTGTCCTGATCCGGGTGGGGCGAGGTCTCAAACCCTCCGCCCGAATCGCTGGCATCGGCAAGGAGACCGGGTACCGGTTCCTGCGCGAGCGGTATCTGCAGCTGCACCGTTCCGGTTCTGATCCTGCAGCTGCGTTGACCATCGTCGGTGTGACGAGCAGTCGCGTGGCTTCCTGGGAAGCGAACGTCGACGAGGCTGCGCCGCGGAACCCTAGCCGCGGACCGGGCGGAACGTTGTTCCTGAGTCGGCGTCGTCGTGCGCGTCAACGAGGACTCCGACGAGTGTCGTAGCGCGAGGGCACCTGCCCCCTGACCCGAACCCGGGCAGGTGCCCTCTCTCCGATTGTGTCTACGCCCCTTCTAGGCAGAGTCATTTTCGGATGTCGATATCTTGCGCCCAGGGGATAGTGCTGAGACATGATCAGGTGCCTGGCGAGGCCGCCCATAGATGCTCCCGGCATGGATAGCCATCGACGGCCGGTCGGAAATGGGCCGCCGCGGCGGGGTACGACTCAACCCGAATGCCTGTCTACGCCTTGGCTGCCAGACTGAACGGTAGACAGAGTGCGCGCAGGCGCGATCGGTGAGTTTGCTGCTGGAGGTTGTGATGGCTGAGGACGGTGAACGGGTTCCGGGTGGGGTGCTGTTGCTGGCATCGGTGAACCGGCTCCGCGTCGCCGAGACAATGCTGCAGAACCGGGCACGCGGGCGAATGGGGCTGAAAGCGAACGACTTCCAGACGGTGCAGTTCCTCGCCGCCCGGGAAGCCGCCGACGCCCCTGCACGTGCAGCGGACCTCGCCGAAACGCTCGGTGTCAGCAGCGCCGCGGCAACCATGACCATCGACCGGCTCGTTGGACGAGGCTTCGCGGTCCGTGAACCCGACCCCGACGATCGTCGCTCCCGCATCGTGCGCCTCACCACAGCGGGACAGCACAGCCTCACTGGAGCATACGAAGACCTCCCCGCAGCTGTGCAGGAACTCCTTGACGCGGTCCCCGCCGAAGAAGCGGAACGCATCGCCGCACTCGCGACCGCTGTGCAGGAGGTCGTGGACCGCACCGCGACGAACAGCAGCACCCCGACTGAGTGACCAGATAACGCTTCTAGTTAAGGAAGTTAGACGCCAGGCGTGCGGGTTCGTAGCCTGATTGATGTCAGGACCCTCGCGCCCCGTCGCGACGACGCCGGCGGCTTGCCCGGCAGCACGATCGGGGTCGCGCCTGACCAGTCGCCATGGCCAGTCTCGCCACGGGAAAGGCCGCTCGGCATGACGCCCACCCTCGTTTCATCTGCTGCTGCACCTGTTCCCGCGCCCCGCGCGGACCTTCTCTTCACCGCACACCCCGGCACACAACGATCACCGATGACCGGGGTGCGGCACACACACCAGAACCGCCACGTCGCAGTCATCGCAGTCACAACCGGGCTTATCTCAGTGACCATCGCGACGGTGGCCATCGTGCTCGCGAGCGCCTGGTGAGCGCCGACGCGACACTGCCACCCACCGAGCCGATCGACATGGGCCCGCTCCTCCAAGAGCCCACGGTGACGCCCTCAGACGAAGTCGGTCCGCGGGCAGACCCGCAGCAGTGGCATCACCGCGGACTCCTCACCCCGGCTGAGATCCACGCGATCGTCGTCGCGCGCGTCAACGACCTCCCCACCATCGTCACAACCACCCCAGCAACAAGCGACGAGCTGATTCCCCCGACCGAGCCGACCTACAGTGACTTCCTCAGAAAGCCCCGCGCATGAGCATCCTGCTGCACCACCCCAAGACCTCCCCCGCCTTGAGCGTCGCCGATCTCCCGACCGTGCTGCGGTGGGCTGCCGCAGATGAGGGCTTCTGGGTCGCCGACAACGACGGCGCGTTCGCCGGCACCATCGACCAGCACGGACGGCACTTCTTCGTCCGCAACGGCTTCGGCGAGTACCTCGGCGACTACCACGCCCTCACCGCAGCGCAAACCGCACTCGACACCCACACCGAGAACAGCCACGCAGAGCCGCCGTGCTGAGCATTCCGGATGGACTCACCGACGCCCAGCGGACGGTGTTCTACCGCCGCGTCGCGCTGAACGCAGAGCTGCACGATTGCGCCACTTACGCAACCCGTTCGGCGGCGGCGCGGAGCACGTTGCGCGGGAGCTCGCCGAACTCGGCCTGGTAAGCGCTCGCGAACCGGCCGAGATGCAGCAACCCGACCGATCGGGCAACCGCGGCCACGGACTCCGCTTCCCCCGATTCAAGTTGTTCCCGCGCCAGGAGCAGCCGAATGCCCTTGAGGTAGAACAGCGGAGACACACCGTGAACACGCTGGAACGCACCCTGCAGCCCGCGGACGCTGAGCCCCGCGGCCGCAGCGACGTCGTCGACGGTGACCCGCTCCGTGACATGGTCAAGGAGGAACGCTTCTGCTTTCGCCAACCGTGTCCGCGCCGGCTCTTCCCGGCCGTGCCCGACCGGCCAATGTGGGACCGCCGTCAGTAACCCGGCGGCGGCGAACTGGGTCAGCTCCCGTTCTCGTTCCGCCGAAACCGGACCGACACGGCCGAGGATCTCCGGAGCGATCGCGCGCACGACCAGCCACCATGCCGCAAGCGGCGCCCCCTCGGGTACGTGGTGTGGCTTGAACTCCAGAGGCGCCTGATTCCAGCCACCACGCTCCGCAGCAACCCGTTCGACCGTGTCTCGATCGATCCGCATGACGTCTTTCTGGAACCCATCCCACCGGAACGACTGCCGGCCCTCCCGGTACAGCACCGGACGGCCGATCAGCAGCCGATCCCCATCGACCGCACCGCGGCCCGCTTTCAGCCACGTCACGACGACAGCGTCGTCAGTTTCCACCTCGCCGCGCACGGTCCCGGTGCACAGCATCGATTCCAGCGACAGCAGCCCCGTCCCGGTGACCGTCTCCTCGAACGTGAACGGCGCACCGTCCGCAGCGACCTCAAGCCCGAACGTGCGATGCGTTCGCGCAACAGCCTTCCGCGCCACCGCAACGTCTCGAGTCCGCACAACTACCCGGGTCCGCTCCACCATCGCCTCATCCACAAGACCGATTCTCCCTACTGCCTACGCCGTCGGCTACCCAGCCGTCACTGACCACACCGATGGTCGGTCGTCAGGTGCGGTGAAGAAGTCGCGGTAGCGAACCGGGCCGGCGATGAAGTAGCCATCACCGGGCATCGACCGCACCACACCGTCGACGATCAGTGCCCGATACGCGTTCAGGATCGTATGGATGCTCAACCCGGACGTCACCGCGGCGACCCGGTACGGCGGCAACTGATCACCCTCCAGAAGGACACCATCGGCGATGGCGTCTCGGATGAGCTG
>NZ_SLUT01000019.1:0-9205 GCF_004341255.1 Curtobacterium sp. PhB142
TGCGCGCCGAACACACCCTGGTGCAGGGTGGAGAACCAGCAATGTGCGGCTGGTGAGCGCTCCGGGTGGTTCCCGGTCTGTGCAAGCTATTCGGCACCCGCACCGGACGAGTTGGGTCTTCCGACCCGCCGTTACAGTTCCGTTATCTTCACCGCGACCCATCACTGCTGACCGAGGTGCCTGGCGCACGCCCCGGTCAGGTCACTGCTGCGCGTGGAGGACGCGTTCGGCGTGGTCGGCGATGCGTTCGCTGATTTCGGAGGCGATCTCGTTGCTTGCTGCAGCAGAGCGTTGCTGCACCGCGCGCATCAGCCACAACAACTCACTGTCGAGGTCGGTGGCAGTTCGTGCTTCTTCGGTGCAGCGCGCAGCGCCTGCCCGCTCGAGGACGGCACGATCGCGGTGCGCGGCAGCATCGGATCGGCCGACATCGACGACCTCTTGCCAGTGCATGCAGCACCTCCAACCGGATCGCTACTCGAGGCGAGGTTGTTCTGTGGCCATGGTGCGCCATTGGTCAGCCCGAGGGAAGCGGATGCTGCCGCCGTTGACCGTCTGGGTCCTCCAGGATGCGGCCGTGCGACACTGGCCGACATGGGTAGGAGCTGATGAGCGTGGCGGGAGCGGGAGCAGTGCCTGCAGGGGTGCTGTTGCTGGAGTCCGTGAACCGGCTCCGGGTCGCGGAGATGATGCTGCAGAACCGTGCTCGGTCGCAAGTGGGGTTGACCGCGAACGAGCTCCAAGCGCTGCAATACGTCGCCGCCGCAGCGGCCGCCGGTGTCCCCGCGCATCCCCGCCAGATCGCGGAAACACTGGGTGTCACCGGTGCGGCTGTCTCCATGCTCCTCGACCGACTCGTGAAGCGAGGCCTGGTGCATCGTCAGCGGGACCCGGAAGACGGCAGATCCCGTGTGCTGTACCTCACGAGTCAAGCCAGAGCCGCCCTCGGCGCCGTCTACGGCGAACTCCCCGACGCCGTCCTGGAACTCCTCGACGCCGTCCCGACCGAGGAAGCACGGCGCATCGCAGCACTGGCCGCCGCCGTGCAGAACGTCCTCGATTCCACCGCACCAATGACCAGATAACGCTCTTCCTTCAAGAACTGAGTGAACTTGGGGCTGCGTTCCTACGCTTCTGCTGATGCACCGCCACCGGTGCGCGACGAGGTGAGGATCCGCAAGGTGAAGGTGAGTAGTGCCGCCGCACGCGCCAGCACGCCGTACGCGGCAGGCGAGGGTGTCGCGATGTTGCCGGAGGTTCGGCAGGCGCGTCGTGATCGCGTTGTGGCGCGTGTCGCGGTCGGGATCGCCGTGATCGCGACGGCGCTGTCCGCGTTTGTCATGGTCGTACTGAGCGTGTCGTGATGGCCGCTCTCGACTCCGCTAGCTCGCTGTCGCTTCCAGGCGACGGTGCCCCAGCAATCGACGATCCGGCCCTCGAGACGGCTCAGCAGCCTGCAGCGCCCGGCGGCACGCGGATCCATCGGCAGCAATGGCACCGCCGGGGCCTGCGAGCTCCTGATGAGATCGCAGCGATCGTGTATGCGCGCCTGCATGATCTTCCCGACCCCGTGGAACCCGAAGATGACATCGTCGATCCCAGCTACGGCGACTTCTTCACAGGGCCGTCCGCATGAACGACCGTGACGGCGCAGCCGTTTGGTCTGAGGCCGCCATTGGCCGTGTCGCTTCACGGGGGTTCGTGTGCTGACCATCCCGGATGGGGTCACGCCGAAGCAGCGGGAAGTGTTCTATCGGCTCGTGGTTCTCGATCGTGCGTTGACGCAGCGGAGCGGTGCCGCTCAGGACGCGGCTCGAGCTGCGCGAAGCGTCTGGCTGGGCCGCTCCCCGAACTCAGCATGAAACGCGGCCGCGAAGCGACTCAGATGCGACATCCCCACCTGACGAGCTGCAGCAGCGACCGAGTCGACCTCCGCCGTGCTGAGCAGCCCGTGTGCCATCTGCAGCCGGATGCCGCGAAGATAGCCAAGCGGACTGGTCTCGTGCGCGCGCTGGAATGCGGACTGCAGCCCCCGCACGCTCATCCCGGCCGCCTCGGCTATCTCCTGCACCCCTATGGTCTCGGCCGCGTGTTCCAGGAGGAACGTTTCCGCGCGGGCGAGCCGCGCCCGTGCCGGCGAACTGCCATGGGCGCCGGCAGGCCAGTGCGGAATCGCGGTCAGCAATCCGGCAGCAGCGACACGAGTGAGCTCCTCGTCACGCTCTGCCGACACTTCGGCAGGGCCTTCGAGGATCTCGGCGGCAACTTGGCGAACCATCAACCACCACGCCGCGAGCGTGGAGCCTTCCGGAACATGGTGCGGCTTGAACTCCAACGGCTGCGGCTCCCAACCGCCCCGGGCCGCGGCGACGTTGCGCACCACAGTCCGGTCGATCCGCAACGTGTCCTGCTGAAACGACACCCAGCGAAAGGGTTCCGCGCCCTGATGGAACAGGATCGGCCGCCCGATCGGCGCTCGATGCTCACCGATCGACCCACGGCCGGACTTCAGCCACGTCACCACCATCTGGTTCCCGGTCCGGATCGTGCCGCTCACGACTCCGGTAGACGACGTCGACTCCAACGACAGCCGCTCGGACGCCACCACAGTTTCCTCGAACTGAAACGCAGCCCCGTCCACTTCAACCTCAAGCTCAATCGCGTCGTGCGTCCGCCCCAACGCCCGCTTCGCGACCGCCACATTCCCCGTCCGCACAACCCCGCGCGTCCGCTGCACTGTCTTCGTTTCCACCGCCCGATCGTCACCGTTACCGGACCAGACCGCAACAGTGACACGCACCCACGAACACGGCACACCGCCACACATCAGGACCAGCACGCTTCAGATACATGCCCGAGCACCTTCGACCGATGGCGCTGCGAACTCCCGCTGCATCACACCGGCTACCACGCCGCAACCACCCACGACAGCAGTACACGGTGGAACGACAACGCCACCGGCCGCGCATTCCCACACCTCAACGCAACCTCCACCGAATGCGGGCAGCACCGGAACGGGTCACGCTCGTGAAGAACCGCTGAAGGACTACCGATCTGGCCTGTCGGTCGCGGGTGACTCGGTGATCCCTCTGATCTCCCACCCTGGCGGCAACCGCGCGCCGACCAGCGTCATCGCCGCCTGGGCATCCGCCGCGACAACACTGATCTCAACCGCGCGGTCATCACCCGCACCGATTCGTGCAACCACGGCCACGACCCGGACGCTCACGATCCGGACTCCGACCCCACGATGCCGTCGTCGCCGGTCACGACATGGTTGGGGGTACCTTCGGTCAGATTGCGTCGGAGCGTGCGGATCGTGCGGATCGTCTGATCGAGGTGCGAGTGCCGCGTTGGAGGAGCGTGGTGCGTGAGTCGTTCGGCGAACCGGAGCGCGGCGGCGACGACGATCGGATGATCGCTGCCGTAGGTGCGGATGCCTTGGAACACGGTGTCGACGAGGACCTCTGGGGTCGGCCAGTGCGGGATCACCCGTGCGTTGCCGTCGGTGTCGAGGTACCCGGTGATTGCGGATCGGTCTCGCCACATCGGCACCATCGGAGTTGCCGCGAGATCAAGGGCGCTGACAGCGGTGTACGGGTCGTTCGTTCCACTCGCGAGCCCACGGACAGCGATCTCGACGAGCTGCTGCAACGCGAAGTCGACGTCCTGGAACGGCGTCCTCGCGGTTCCAAGGGTGAACGAAGCACGTAGGTGCTCGACGGAATCGTTACCGATGCCCTCCCCCGGTGCACCTGCAGGGACACAGACCCGCAGCAGCACGTCACCGGCGATCACGTATCGCCCAGGCATCGCCTCAATATCGACAACACGGTCCTGTCGAAACGCCCAGGCCGCGAGCCGCTCCCAGCGCACGGACTGCACGTACCCGTCCGCTGCAGCGGTGATGTCGATCCGCTGACCCTCCGGCACTGCGACCGGCCGTACCGTGATCCCTGAGTCGTCCGCAGCACGGTAGACGTGGTCGATCGCGTCGCCGAGGTCGCGTTGGACCTGTGTCTGCATTGACGTGATCTGCACGCTCGCAGCGATGTGGTGGATGAAGAACACCAGCACGCCGACGTCGAGGATGCCGAGGAGCACAGCGAAGTGCACGGCGATGACGGGAACGAACGCGGTGCCATCATCGACGTCGGTGTGCACGGATCGGAGCACGACGATCGCGTAGAGGAACGTCGACGTGAACGCTGCCAGAACGAACTGGTTTGACCGGTCCGCCATGAAGTTCCGCACCAGGCGCGGGCCGTACGTGGACGACGTGGTCGCGAGGACCGAGATCGTGATCGAAAACGACGTCCCAGCGACGGTGAGCATTGACGTGCCGATGGTCGTCAGGATCGACCGGCCACCGCTCGCGCTCAACGCGTCCAGGAACGCGACACGTGTGCCGCCAGCGCCCAGAACGACCTGATCGAGGGACACGAGCAGCTGCGCGGTGACGACGGCGGCGATGCCAAGAACTGCGGGGAGGAACCAGAACGATTCCCTGATGCGGAGGGACACGGTGCGCACAGCTCACATCTTCTCTTTGATACCAGCGCGGATGAGTGCCCAGTTCACCGGGTAGGCAGTTGCAAAGCCGGCGAGCATAGCGATCTGCATGACGAACCAGAACTCAGGCGAGACGACGTTTGCCCTGCCGCCGAACACAGCGGGAAGGACGAAGAACTGCGCCAGCGCCATCACGCCGTACATCCCGACCTGCCACGCCGAGATGGACAAAGTGTCCGCCTTGAGCGCTGCAATGAGGCCGGCGCGAAGCCCCAGGCTCCGCATCGGGGCGATGGAGAGGTACTGGAAGACGATACCGAGTGCGAACGCGAGGACGAAGTCGAGGATCCAGCCTGCGAAGATCTCATCCTGGTACCACCGGCCAAGTCCCACAAGGACACCAAGTGCTGGGAACGCAGCGAGCGAGAACTCGGCGACGAGGTCACCGATGGCGCAGCCAGCGCCGCAGTGGCTGGTGCCCGTCGCGACAGCCACCGTCATTGAGTGATTCCCAGCCGTCGACTCCGCCCCTCTCGGCGTTGCTCGTCCTGACCGGCGATAGAAGGTCAACCACGCGACGCTGCCGAAGAGCATCGTGACCGGCCACACCACGTTCATCACCGCCATGGCTTGCGGACGCCGGACCACATCGACCGTGACCCACACCGCGCAGAGGACCGCGACGATGATCGACAGCGAGGCGACCGCGCTGAACCACAACGGAAACATGCCCGTCATCGGACTGTCTCGTCGGAACCCATCACCCGACTCAACACCGCCACCGCTTCGTCGTCACGCAGTGCGCAGAACCGCTCCCGACGGGCTACGGCCCACTTCAACTGGCAGCTGCTTCGGATCCGACCATGGCTACTCGAATGCTTCTACCAAGGGCGCGGAAGCACAGTGTCTTACAGGATCATCCATTGATCTCAGCAGCCGGACCTACTCACCCCATTGCCCCCCGATCGCCCGGTGAAGGATCGGCTAACGGGCAGGTACGGGGAGCTCCTGCATGAGTATCCGCTTGGTCTTCTACCGGCGGTCGGGGTTCTGCGTACTTGTGATGGCGGGGTACCGTACCCGCATGACGTCCTGGTGGGATCGCACCGATCCGACAGACCGCCCGGAACTCACGAACCGCGCTCCCGCGGGGCTCCTCGCATCATGGTGGAACGTCATTGCGGGGGCCGCGTTGCTCGTCGGCTTGCCGGTGAACGTGCTCAGCGGCGGCTTCAGTCCAGCGCGCATCGCTTTCGCCCTGTTCGGCCTGGCGGTGATGGTGGCGATCGAGCTCGTCTTCTTGCGGAAACTCCTCCAGCGGATCGCAGGGAGGCGAGCCCTTCGAGCGGAGCGCGCCGACGAGGAGTGAGCGCGATGCCCGATCCGCTATCGGGCACCGACGAGCGTCTCCGTTAGGGTCGCGGTTGTGACCGAGTCGAAGCAGCGCAGCGTCATCGAGCGGTTCCTCGGGCGTCCGAAGCCCTGGATCGGCTGGGTGTGGGTTGCGTTGTCCGTCTGCTGGTTCGTTCTTGCGGTGATTGACCCATCACCGTTTCGATTCTTCATCGCTGCAACGTGGCTCCTCGTCGGCGTACTCAATCTCGTCGGCGCCTATGCGTATCGACGGCGAGTCCAACGGAACGAAACAGCGGCTGAGCCAACTCGGGCTTCGTCGAGTGACTCCACCACCCACTGAGCGAAGCTGGCACGTCCGCTAGCGGATCAGGTTCCGGACGGTGCGGAGACCGTCAGGCGTGCCTGATCGACGTCGAGGACGGCGTGCGTGCCGAGTGGCACGGTGACGAGGTCTTCGATGTGACCGAGGGGCAGGCCACCGAGCACGGGGACACCGAGCGCGTCGAGGTGGTCACGGAGCGTGTCGAGGATCGTCCAGCCGCGGTCGTCGTAGCCGGCGAACTGGTCGATGCTCCCGAGCGCGACGCCGGCAACGCCGTCGAGCGCGCCGGAGTACCGCAGCTGTGTCAGTGCCCGATCCACCATGCCCAGGCCCGCGGCGCGGTTGATTTCGAGGAGGAAGATCCTACCCGCGAGGTCGAGGTCCACGACCCCGACCGACCGCGCCAGCAACTCGAGGTTGCCGCCGAAGAGCGCCCCCTCCGCACGCCCCTCTGTGGTGAGCTCCGCCGAGAGGGCGCGATCGTCGGCGTCTACGACGGTGTGGGCGCCCTCCATAAGGAGCCGTCGGATGTGGTCAGCGTGAGCGCCGGCGATCGCACCGTGCAGCGTCGGGACGCCGGCAGCATCCCACACACAGTGCAGCGCGGTGATGTCGCTGTATCCGACCAGCACCTTGGGATCGGCGCGGAGGGCGTCGACGTTGACGTCCCGGACGATCCGGAAGCTGCCGCAACCGCCGGTGGACGCGATGATGGCTCGGACCTCTGGGTCTCGAATTACGTTGTTAAGGTCTGCGATCCGGTCGGCATCGGTGCCGGCGAGGTAGCCGCGGTGATCGAGTGCGTGCGGCGCAATGACTGCTCGCAGACCCCACGACTCGACCTGCTGGGCGATCCAACCAGGCACGGAGTCCTCTGGCCAGGACGCCGGCGAAACGATCGCGACGGTGTCACCGGCGAGCAGGGTGCGAGGTTCAAGCGTCGTTGCTTCCATGCCTCCGGACCCTATCCAGCACCTCCGTCACAGCGTCTCGCTAGCCGATCCGCTATCGAACGGCGAGTATTCGTTGGTAGACGACGAGAGACGGGTCGCGCCTCACCTCGATGAGGCCGTTCTTCTCGAGGACTCGCTGCGACGCGACGTTCTCGACGTCCGTGTCAGCGACCGCGATCTTCGCTCCACGCGTTGCAGCGTGCTGAAGGGCTATCTGAACGGCTTCCGTCGCGAGGCCAGCCCCTCGAGCTGAGGGAACGAGGCCGTAACCGAACTCCACCGTCCCTGTTTCGTCTGGCGGGCCGAAGAAGCCGAACCCGCCAACGGCAAGACCATCGGATCGACGCCGGACGAGGTACATACCGAAGTCGGGCTCCGCTTCTGGCTTCAAAGCGAGGGAGCGGAGTGGATCCAGCTCATCAGCGAACGGGTACTCGGGATGCCAGCGGTCACCAGGACGCTCGTCGCGCGCGAGGATGCGACGGGCCAACTCTGGTGAGATGACTTCGAGTACTGCTCGGCTGCCGAGGATGCTCACGTGACGAGGATCCCAGAGCCGGCGAACTTGAGCGCGACCCGCCGATGAAGGATCGGCAACTGAGACAGCCCTAGGATCACGGGATGCAGCTTGAGCGGCCGTCCGAACGGCTCTTCAGATCGTTCCAGCAGTCCATGCTCGAGTGGGAGGGCGCGCACCAGGACGGTGCCGGCATTCGTGACGCAGCCCTGTTGGCGACGGAAGCCGGATTCGCTGAGTGGGTGATGCAGCTGCGTGCCGAGGAAGACGTCCCAGCGGGCGAGGGGTTCGTCACCTGCAGCTACTACTGGATGGTCCAGGACGACGAGTACCTCGGAAGCATCGCGCTTCGCCACGAGTTCAACGATTTCCTCCGCTGTTACGGCGGCCACATCGGCTACAGCGTTCGGCCAAGTGCCCGACGCCGCGGCATTGCCAGTCAGGCGCTCCAGGGCGTCCTCCGAGCTGCTCACCACCGTGGTCTGCCGGAAGTGCTGCTTACCTGTGACCCGCAGAATCTCGGGTCCCGCCGCGTTATCGAGGGCAACGGTGGCCGGTTCGAAAACGAAGTGACCGACGCCGACGGACGAGTGTTCCAACGTTTCTGGATCTCGACCGAGGCTGGGCGCGCCGAGCCGCATCGCTGACCGATTGATCGCCGGGCACCCTTGAGCGCAGTCGCACCCGACTGCTGCTGATCAAGACGTAACCTGCACCTCGGCCGGCGGTCCAGCAACCAGCGCGTCGCTGAGGTCCGCCAAGGTGTCGAGTCGGAGGTCCGCGAGACGTACTTCCGGCCGTTCAGCGTGAAGGTGACCCCACGGCCCTCTTCGAATGAACGCGGTCCGCATGCCGGCAGCGCGTGCTGGTAGGACGTCGTTATCGAGGCGGTCACCGACGTAGAGGATCGACCCGGCCTCGAGGCCTGCCTCCTCGACGACGCGAGCGAAGAATTCGGGTGAGGGCTTCTCCACGCCCCACGCCGCGGAGGAAGCCAGGAAGTGCGGTGAGAAGCCGGCCGTGCGGAGCTGCGCTTCCACGCCCGCCGGTTGGTTCCCTGCAATGCCGACGACAAGGCCGCGCTCGTCGGCCGCACGAAGGCACGGCAGCGCGTCGGGATAGAGGTCTGCTTCCTCGATCAGCGCGCGCCCCGCGGGCCTCTCGACGCCGAGGAGCGCCCATACTCGGCGGTGGTCTTCACCACGCGCGATCAGCGCACCGAGCACTCCCATCAACGTGAACGGTGGGACGCCCGCCGCTTCCGCTTGTGCGGACCAGGCGCGCGACTCGTCGACGAGCGTCTCGCCGACGTCGAAGACGACGGCGAGGACTCCTGCGGGAAGCTCGATCGGCACGAGGCGATCCTCCCATCTGAACGGGCTCCTCCAGCGATCCACCAGGTGAGCAACCGCGTCCGGTAGCCCATCCTCAATCGAGACGGGCTCCGAAAAAATACACGACCCTCGAACAGGTTACATTTCCCACAACAAATATTACGATGCGGTAACGGGGTACGGGGTTCCAATCTCCTCGTCGGAGGGCGCC
>NZ_SLUT01000020.1:0-5547 GCF_004341255.1 Curtobacterium sp. PhB142
ACGTTAAGTCCGGCGGCGTCCTACTCTCCCACAAGGTCCCCCTTGCAGTACCATCGGCGCTGAGAGGCTTAGCTTCCGGGTTCGGAATGTGACCGGGCGTTTCCCTCTCGCTATGACCACCGGAACACTTTCGACCATCAGTCTGGTCTCAAACATGTTCCGGCTGCTGCCCACGAATGGGCAGAGCGGTGTATTCAGTTTGATTCCCGATCGTCTGTCGGGAACCACAAAGTGGACGCGAGCCCGTGCAACACGTGCACGGAAATCAGTGTGTTATCAAGTCTTCGGCTTATTAGTACCGGTCAGCTCCACGGGTCGTTAGTCCCCGCTTCCACATCCGGCCTATCAACCCAGTAGTCTGCTGGGAGCCTCTCACACTCAAGGTGCATGGAAATCTCATCTCGAAGACGGCTTCCCGCTTAGATGCTTTCAGCGGTTATCCGGTCCGAACGTAGCTAATCAGCGGTGCCCTTGGCAGAACAACTGACACACCAGAGGTTCGTCCATCCCGGTCCTCTCGTACTAGGGATAGATCTTCTCAAATTTCCAACGCGCGCAGCGGATAGGGACCGAACTGTCTCACGACGTTCTAAACCCAGCTCGCGTACCGCTTTAATGGGCGAACAGCCCAACCCTTGGGACCTACTCCAGCCCCAGGATGCGACGAGCCGACATCGAGGTGCCAAACCATGCCGTCGATATGGACTCTTGGGCAAGATCAGCCTGTTATCCCCGAGGTACCTTTTATCCGTTGAGCGACAGCGCTTCCACAAGCCACTGCCGGATCACTAGTCCCGACTTTCGTCCCTGCTCGACCTGTCAGTCTCACAGTCAAGCTCCCTTGTGCACTTACACTCGCCACCTGATTGCCAACCAGGTTGAGGGAACCTTTGGGCGCCTCCGTTACTCTTTGGGAGGCAACCGCCCCAGTTAAACTACCCATCAGGCACTGTCCATGAACCCGATCAGGGTCCTACGTTAGACATCCAGAGTGACCAGAGTGGTATTTCAACAATGACTCCACGAACACTAGCGTGCCCGCTTCACAGTCTCCCACCTATCCTACACAAGCCACACCGAACACCAATACCAAACTGTAGTAAAGGTCACGGGGTCTTTCCGTCCTGCTGCGCGTAACGAGCATCTTTACTCGTAGTGCAATTTCGCCGAGTTCGCGGTTGAGACAGCTGGGAAGTCGTTACGCCATTCGTGCAGGTCGGAACTTACCCGACAAGGAATTTCGCTACCTTAGGATGGTTATAGTTACCACCGCCGTTTACTGGGGCTTAAATTCAGAGCTTCGCCCAAAGGCTAACCCTTCCTCTTAACCTTCCAGCACCGGGCAGGCGTCAGTCCGTATACATCGTCTTGCGACTTCGCACGGACCTGTGTTTTTAGTAAACAGTCGCTTCCCACTGGTCTCTGCGGCCTTCAACGCTCACGGAGTAAATCCGGTCACGTGTCCGGCCCCCCTTCTCCCGAAGTTACGGGGGCATTTTGCCGAGTTCCTTAACCACGATTCTCTCGATCTCCTTGGTATTCTCTACCTGACCACCTGAGTCGGTTTCGGGTACGGGCGGCTGCAACCTCGCGTCGATGCTTTTCTCGGCAGCATAGGATCACTGATTTCCCCTTACGGGTACGCGTCGGATCTCAGGCGTACAGACGACGGATTTGCCTATCGTCAGCCCTACATCCTTACACCAGGTTCACCTTACGGATACCATCGCCTGGCTCAGCTACCTTCCTGCGTCACACCTGTTCATACGCTAACCGCACCAGCATGGGGTCGAGCGTTAGACCGGCCACCATCACCCCGAAGGGATCCGGTCGTCCGGGTTAGGACTCTTAGCACCACTGGATTAGCTTGGGCGGTTGTTCGCCGGTACGGGAATATCAACCCGTTGTCCATCGACTACGCCTGTCGGCCTCGCCTTAGGTCCCGACTTACCCAGGGCGGATTAACCTGGCCCTGGAACCCTTGGTCTTTCGGAGGACGGGTTTCTCACCCGTCTTTCGCTACTCATGCCTGCATTCTCACTCGTGTAGCGTCCACGGCTGGATCACTCCGCCGCTTCACTCGCCACACGACGCTCTCCTACCACTCCGCACGACTGAACCACGAAGGCTTGTCTAGTGTGCGAAATCTACAACTTCGGTGGTGTGCTTGAGCCCCGTTACATTGTCGGCGCGGAATCACTTGACCAGTGAGCTATTACGCACTCTTTCAAGGGTGGCTGCTTCTAAGCCAACCTCCTGGTTGTCTATGCAACTCCACATCCTTTCCCACTTAGCACACGCTTAGGGACCTTAGTTGGTAGTCTGGGTTGTTTCCCTCTCGACGATGAAGCTTATCCCCCACCGTCTCACTGCTGCGCTCTCACTCACCGGCATTCGGAGTTTGGCTGACGTCAGTAACCTGTTGAGGCCCATCGGCCATCCAGTAGCTCTACCTCCGGCGAGAAACACGCAACGCTGCACCTAAATGCATTTCGGAGAGAACCAGCTATCACGAAGTTTGATTGGCCTTTCACCCCTATCCACAGCTCATCCCCTCCATTTTCAACTGAAGTGGGTTCGGTCCTCCACGACGTCTTACCGTCGCTTCAACCTGGCCATGGATAGATCACTTCGCTTCGGGTCTAGAACATGCGACTCAAACGCCCTATTCAGACTCGCTTTCGCTACGGCTGCCCCACACGGGTTAACCTCGCCACATATCACTAACTCGCAGGCTCATTCTTCAAAAGGCACGCCGTCACCCCTACTAAGGAGGCTCCGACGGTTTGTAAGCAAACGGTTTCAGGTACTATTTCACTCCCCTCCCGGGGTACTTTTCACCTTTCCCTCACGGTACTTGTCCGCTATCGGTCATCTGGGAGTATTTAGGCTTATCAGGTGGTCCTGACAGATTCACACGGGATTTCTCGGGCCCCGTGCTACTTGGGATACACATCCGGCCATAACACCATTTCGTCTACGGGGCTGGCACCCACTACGGCCCGGCTTTCAAACCGGTTCGACTATGATGCGCTGTAACCGCCCCAGTCCGGCAGAACTGAGTGACGTGTCCCACAACCCCGACCATGCAACGCCCGCCGGCTATCACACATGATCGGTTTAGCCTCATCCGCTTTCGCTCGCCACTACTCACGGAATCACATGTTGTTTTCTCTTCCTGTGGGTACTGAGATGTTTCACTTCCCCACGTTCCCTCTACCCGCCCTATATATTCAGGCGGGAGTCACCAGGTCACAAAAGCGCCCAGCGGGGTTTCCCCATTCGGAAATCCTCGGATCAGGGCTCGATTATCAGCTCCCCGAGGCTTATCGCAGATTTCTACGTCCTTCTTCGGCTCCAGATGCCAAGGCATCCACCGTTTGCTCTTAGAAACTTGACCACAAAGATTAAAATTGCGATCCGTCATCACCCACAACACGAACACCAAAAGTGCCCGGTCGATTGGATGACGCGAATCAAAGATGCTCGCGTCCACTGTGTAGTTCTCAACATACGATCGGCACCACACTCCCCACCGTCCAGTGACAGTGCTTCATGCAGCCCAACGAAGGACCCGCAGGCCCAACCCCCAACCCACCTCACGGCAGATCAGGAAGCCTGGTCCCTCAGGACCCAACAACGTGCACCAGCAGGCATCTCCACCCCAACCCGTCCCAACCCTGCAAGCAGAGCGTACTGAGGTCGGAAGCATCACTCCCAACTGCACTGTCAATGTTCCACCCATGAGCTACCCGTCGGACACGTTCGGTCCGAAACAGGCGCCTGGACCACGCCCACCCCGAAGGGCACACGAGGCCAGATGCTCCTTAGAAAGGAGGTGATCCAGCCGCACCTTCCGGTACGGCTACCTTGTTACGACTTAGTCCTAATCACCGATCCCACCTTCGACGGCTCCTTCCACAAGGGTTAGGCCACCGGCTTCGGGTGTTACCGACTTTCATGACTTGACGGGCGGTGTGTACAAGGCCCGGGAACGTATTCACCGCAGCGTTGCTGATCTGCGATTACTAGCGACTCCGACTTCATGAGGTCGAGTTGCAGACCTCAATCCGAACTGAGACCGGCTTTTTGGGATTCGCTCCACCTTACGGTATCGCAGCCCTTTGTACCGGCCATTGTAGCATGCGTGAAGCCCAAGACATAAGGGGCATGATGATTTGACGTCATCCCCACCTTCCTCCGAGTTGACCCCGGCAGTCTCCTATGAGTCCCCGGCATAACCCGCTGGCAACATAGAACGAGGGTTGCGCTCGTTGCGGGACTTAACCCAACATCTCACGACACGAGCTGACGACAACCATGC
Source organism: Curtobacterium sp. PhB142 (assembly GCF_004341255.1). Taxonomy (NCBI): domain Bacteria; kingdom Bacillati; phylum Actinomycetota; class Actinomycetes; order Micrococcales; family Microbacteriaceae; genus Curtobacterium; species Curtobacterium sp. PhB142. Next base: position 4,325 of record NZ_SLUT01000020.1, read on the forward strand.
ACCACCTGTACACCGACCACAAGGGGGCGACCATCTCTGGCCGTTTCCGGTGTATGTCAAGCCTTGGTAAGGTTCTTCGCGTTGCATCGAATTAATCCGCATGCTCCGCCGCTTGTGCGGGCCCCCGTCAATTCCTTTGAGTTTTAGCCTTGCGGCCGTACTCCCCAGGCGGGGCGCTTAATGCGTTAGCTACGACACAGAAACCGTGGAAAGGTCCCTACATCTAGCGCCCAACGTTTACGGCATGGACTACCAGGGTATCTAATCCTGTTCGCTCCCCATGCTTTCGCTCCTCAGCGTCAGTTACGGCCCAGAGATCTGCCTTCGCCATCGGTGTTCCTCCTGATATCTGCGCATTCCACCGCTACACCAGGAATTCCAATCTCCCCTACCGCACTCTAGTCTGCCCGTACCCACTGCAAGCCCGAGGTTGAGCCTCGGGATTTCACAGCAGACGCGACAAACCGCCTACGAGCTCTTTACGCCCAATAATTCCGGACAACGCTTGCACCCTACGTATTACCGCGGCTGCTGGCACGTAGTTAGCCGGTGCTTTTTCTGCAGGTACCGTCACTTTCGCTTCTTCCCTACTAAAAGAGGTTTACAACCCGAAGGCCGTCATCCCTCACGCGGCGTTGCTGCATCAGGCTTTCGCCCATTGTGCAATATTCCCCACTGCTGCCTCCCGTAGGAGTCTGGGCCGTGTCTCAGTCCCAGTGTGGCCGGTCACCCTCTCAGGCCGGCTACCCGTCGTCGCCTTGGTGAGCCATTACCTCACCAACAAGCTGATAGGCCGCGAGTCCATCCCCAACCAAAAAATCTTTCCACCACCAGACCATGCGGCCAGTGATCATATCCAGTATTAGACGTCGTTTCCAACGCTTATCCCAGAGTCAGGGGCAGGTTACTCACGTGTTACTCACCCGTTCGCCACTAATCCACCCAGCAAGCTGGGCATCATCGTTCGACTTGCATGTGTTAAGCACGCCGCCAGCGTTCGTCCTGAGCCAGGATCAAACTCTCCGTAAAAAAATACAGACCCAACACCCCAAAGGGCATCAGACCGAGTTGATTCTGACTGTTGACTGTCTACTGACAATCTTCAATCCAAAAGGAATTGTCTCAAACCCAACCAACCCGAAGGAAGGCCAGGCACGAGGTCAATCAATAAATTGGCATTGACAATGTGCACGCTGTTGAGTTCTCAAGGACCAGACGCACTC
>NZ_SLUT01000021.1:0-5491 GCF_004341255.1 Curtobacterium sp. PhB142
TAGGCGGAGAACCGGCCGAAGTGCGCAATCCCACTCGCCGCCGCAGCCGTTCCGACCGGCTGATACGGGTTCGCGAGGATCATCTGTCGTGCCCGATGCAACCGCAAGGGCCTCTGCTCACAGCAGGCGGCAAGCGAGCCCGTCGTGGACGACGGCTGTCGTGTAGCGGTGGACCACCGGCTATCGAGACTCCTGGAACGCAGCTCGGTAGGCGGTGGGAGAGGTGCCGATGATGCTGCCGAAGTGGCGACGGAGGTTCGCGTCGGATCGCAGTCCTGTCGCTTCGGCGATCTGCGTCATCGTCAAGTCGGTGCGTTCGAGAAGTTCCCGGGCGCGGTCGATCCTGGCGCGCAAGACCCACTGCATCGGGGTGATGCCGGTGTCGGCAGCAAACCGGCGTGAGAACGTCCGCGCGGACACATTCGACTGACGGGCAAGCGCCGCGAGGGACAGGTCGTCGTCGAGGTGGTCGAGCGCCCAGGCGCGGGTGGCGGCGAAGACGTCGCCGAGGGGTTCTGGGATGGTGCGGAGCACGTACTGGGCTTGGCCGCCGCTTCGGTAGGGGGCGCTGACGAGGCGTCGGGCGACGTGGTTGGCGAGCGCGACTCCGTGGTCACGGCGGATGAGGTGGAGGCAGAGGTCGATGCCGCTGGCGGCGCCGGCGCTGGTGAGAACGTTCCCGGCGTCGACGAACAGCACGTGCTCGTCGACGTCGACCTCCGGGTACCGGTCGCGGAGGATGTCCGTGTAGTGCCAGTGCGTCGTCGCGCGCCGCCCATTGAGGAGCCCGGCGGCGGCGAGGGTGAACGCGCCTGTCGAGATCGCTGCGATCCGGGCACCGCGTTCGTGCGCTGCGCGGAGCGCTGCGATGACAGCTGGCGGTGTGGTGACCTCGGCGGGATTCCGGTAGCCGGGGACGAGGATGGTGTCGGCCCAGGTAAGAGTGTCGAGGTCGTGGCTGACGGCGTAGGCGAGGCCGTCCCACCCTTCCACGGTGCCGACCTGTTCGGCGCAGACGCGGACCTCGTAGGGCATGCTCGGCCGCTTCGCGAACACGTGCGCAGCGATCCCGACGTCGAGCGCTTTCGCTCCGTCGAGAACGAGCACCGCCACTCGGTGGTCGCGGTCGGTGCTCACGCCCCCGAACCTAGCGCGCTGCGGCGCGTGCACGGGTGGTGACCGCAGCGGCGGTGGCAAGCACGGTGAGCGCGATGATTGCCGCGGCGATGTACACGGCCCGGTACGGGTCGGGAAACGCGCCGAGGGCGGCGATGAGCAGGCCGGCGAGAACGGCTCCGGCGCGGCGGGTGTTGGTGAAGAGCCCCGATGCGAGTCCGGGGCTCGGGAACACGTCCTGGAACACGGTCAGACCGAGGCCGGCGACGGTCGCGAAGAACCAGGCGTTCAGCGGCTGCAGAACGAGGAGCTGCCACGGCTCATGGGCCAGCGCGACGAGGCCGTAGTACGCGACACCGCATACCCACCCGCCAGCGAGGAGGAGCCGGACGGAGCGGTGTTCCTGGAGCCGACCGATGAGCAGCAGTGCGGGGATCTCGAGGAGGGCGGCAGCGCCGAGCGTGATGCCAGCCCAGATGATCGGAGCCTGGAGGTCGCGGGTGACGAACAGGGTCGAGATAGTGACGGTGGCGATGTTCGTCGCCTGCAGGAGCGTGAACGCGCCGACGACACCCCACCGGTTCCACCCGCGGAGCTGCACCAGCAGCCGTGGCCGAGGTGTGGCGTCATCGGTGCGAATTGTCCCGCGTCGGCGGAGGAGCAGGAGCGCGGTGACGACGTTGACCAGGCCGATGCCGGCAAGGAGCGGCAGCGCTGCCGGGGAGCCTGCCGTTCCAGTGACGAGAGTGGCCAGGGGAGGGCCGATGACCCAGGCGAAAGACACGATCGCACGGGTCCGGATGACCTGCGCCGGTGGTGCGCCTTCATGGCGGAGCTGCGCGAACAGCAGCGTGGAGCCGACGCCGGGCGGCCCTCCGAGGATGACCAGCGCGAGTACGACGACCGGGAGCGACGTTGTGACGGCGAGGACCGTGACGAGAGCGACCCCGCCGAGCGCGCAGAACACCAGCGGCCGAAGGTAGTTCCGGCTCCGGTCCGCGAGAGTCGGGATGACCAGGGATGCGACGAACCCGCCGACGTTGTAGAGCCCCAGGACCCAACCGACCTCGGCCGGCGTCGCATCGTAGAGGGTCACGAGGAGCACTGCGAGCAGCGGGTTCAGCACCGCGAACTGCAACGCCCAGAACCACGCAGCGACCAGCCACAGCGCCTTTCCCTGCCGCTGTACCGTTTCTGTCTTCACGGGTGGCCCACCACGAGGCGCAGCGACCCGTCGAACGTCGGCTGGGCGCGCAGGTGTCCGTGCTGGGCGTCCCACGCGACCGTCTCGAGGTCGGCCCGCAGCGCGCGCTCGAAGCGTGCCTCGACGTCCGGACCGACGAAGCTCCAGGCGGAGTTCGCGCGCCTGGCGCCGGGGTCGAGGAGCGCTTCGGGACGGCCGTAGTACGCCTCACTGAATCCGTCGACGCATTCGAGTGGGATCGGTACGGACGCCACGGTAACGGTTCCGCCGAGTCCTGCTCGGAGGTTGTCGATCGACGGGTATCGGCTGGCTTCCGTGGCGATGACCTCGAGTGCGTAGTCGTTGATCCACGACCGGGTGAGCGCGGACGGGTCGCAGGTGAGGATCACGACAGGCCCGCGGGTCACCCGGCGAACCTCGTGGAGCCCAGCCGGCAGGTCCCGCCACTGATGGACGGTGAACGACGCCAGGGCCGCGTCGAAGCTGTCATCACCGAACGGAAGGTCCTCCGCGGTCGCATCGACCGCGGGCACCGACCCTGCGGGGCGTTGCGCACGCATCGTGGCGCTCGGCTCTACAGCGGTCACGTCGAGGTCGGTCGGTTCGTAGGAGCCCGCACCAGCACCGACGTTCACGAGCGTTCGAGCATTGCCGAGCGCAGCCCGGATCGCCGCGGTGAACGCGGGCTCCGGACGCCGGTACTGCCCGTACCCGGCCCCGATCACGCCGTAGTTCGCATCGCCGGCACTGCCATCGGACCCGCTCGTCACTGAACGCTCATCTGTCATGACATCAGCCAACCGCCGAGCCCAAGGACGCCGCCAGCGGTAATCAGGACGACGGCCGTACAGATCACGCCAACCCATGACCACCGGGGCAACCGCATCTTCGTGTTGAATGGCAAAACATCGCCGCATTTGCGGCGCAACCTGTCGAACGGAACCCCGTCATGCCGCACCGCGCCACCCGCCTGCCGACCCTCCTGACCGCGGTCGCCGCGGCGTCGCTGCTGCTTACGGCGTGTTCCGCCGGCAGCACGACAGCCAGCTCGTCGTCGCCGTCGCCGTCCTCGTCCTCGTCCTCGTCCTCGTCCTCTGCGATGGGTTCGATCACAGTGTTTGCGGCAGCGTCGTTGCAGAAGACGTTCACCGAGCTGGGGAAGCAGTACGAGGCCGCACACCCGGGTACGACGATTGAGTTCTCCTTCGCCGGTTCCAGTGACCTCGTGACGCAGATCCAGAACGGCGCACCGGCCGACGTATTCGCGTCGGCTGACGAGAAGAACATGGACAAGCTCGCCACGAACGACCTCCAGGGCTCACCGGCGGACTTTGCGAAGAACACGCTTGAGATCGCGGTCGCGCCCGGCAACCCGAAGAAGATCACCGACTTCAAGGACCTCACCAACGCCGGCGTGCAGGTCGTCACGTGCGCCAGCCCGGTCCCGTGCGGTGCCGCTACCGAGAAGGTCGAGCAGGCGACCGGGGTCACGTTGAAGCCCGTCAGCGAGGAGCAGTCCGTCACCGACGTGCTCGGTAAGGTCAGCTCCGGGCAAGCAGACGCAGGCCTGGTGTACGTCACCGACGTCAAGGGCGCGGCTGGCAAGATCGACGGGGTGACATTCAAGGACGCATCAAGCGCCGTCAACACTTACCCGATCGCGGTGCTCAAGGAGAGCAAGAACCCCGACCTCGCCGCCTCGTTCAGCGACTACGTCCGCTCCGACGCCGGACAGAAGGTGCTCCAGGAAGCCGGCTTCCAAGCCCCCTGAAAACCGAGGCAGGCCGTCCGGTGACCCATCGCCGAGCGGGACAGGCATCCTGCGAGATGTTCGGCTATCGGGGTGCCGGTTCCCATGACGCTGATTACCAGCGATCAGGTCGCTCGTCATGGCCGGTCGCCGCCACAAAGTCGTACGCTCAGGGCGTGGATGCTCGACTCAGCTCCGGGTGTACGGACCACCCTGGCTATGGGCTTGTGCGCTGGACGGCCCGAGAACTGACGCTGCCGGACGGCAGTGTGTTCGCAACCGTCCTTGACACCGCGACGGACAGTGAGGGCATACCCCTCAGCGAAGCGGGCCGCAGCGAACTCATCTTCTGGGAGAGCATGACCGCGTAGCGATCCTCCCAGGGACCCTCACTGCTCCGCGGAAAGGACGACACTGCGGGCTCGCCGACAGCTCCCCCAAGCCCTCTGCCACGCGCTGCGTCCCACAAACCGTCAAGACCACTCGACGAACCGCCAGCCAGGCCCAGACGACATTCCGAGACAAGCGGCACCCGCTTGGATGCTGATGTCACCGACATGGCAATGTGTCTCACGGCTGCATCTCGGAAAACTAAAGCTTTTTAGGACGACAGCCCAGTATTGCCATCAGGCGCAGCTGGTGCGGCCGAGTCCGAGGAAGCGGACGGTGCTGATGCGGACGCTGCTGGCGGAGGTCGTCGTCCACGTCGAGGTGACGTCGGCGCGGACGGTGACACTGGAGGTGCGGAACGAGAAGAGGTCCCAGGAGCTGATCGTGGTGGATCGGGCGGTGCCGGCGCTGGTGTCGCTGCTCGCGACGCCGTCGATGACCGTGGTGAACCGCTCGGGTGCCACCCCGTCGTAGCTCCACCCGATGGTGACCGACCCGTTCGTGTTCGACGTGCACGTCAGCGCAGTGGCCGGGGTCGCGGCCACGGTCGCCATCGTGCTGGGTGCGGTGGCGGTGGCGGCGAAGGCCGCGGCGGCCGCCGAAGCAGGTACCGCCAGCGCCGCGACGGTGCAGACAGAAGTGACAAGGAGTGCCCCCACCGCCCACGGCCGGTGGTCCTGCTGACGATGCCGGGGCCCACGTCGGGACGCCCCCGTCGTCCTGCTCGGATCTGCGACGGCCGGCAGGACGGCGAGTCCAGCGACGAGGACGAGGGCCAAACCGAGGGCCACGAGCGGGCCCGCTCGATGATCCGCAGCCCAGAGGACGGGTGTGCCGATGAGTGGGACACGGAGGTACCCGACTCCCGTGACCGCGGACCGGGAGATGTGTGTGGAGTCGGCGGAGGGGTTCGCGTCGCCCTTCGTGGTGAGGGTTCCGTCGCTGTTGAGGGAGTCGAACCGGTGCAGCCGGAGGGTGCCGACGTGGTCGGGGTCGGCGAAGAGCAACACCTGTCCCTTCCGGAGCTCTCC
>NZ_SLUT01000022.1:0-5014 GCF_004341255.1 Curtobacterium sp. PhB142
TCACATCTCCACCTATCGAAGGTGCTCGGGCAGATCGTCGACATCGTGCAGCAGCATAGACACCACCACCGGCGCCCTCGTCTCACTGAACGATCCCCTCTGGCTGTGCGAGACCTGTCACTACTTACGACGCGACTGCTCTTGCTGGCGTCTCGTGGCGGCACGATGATCGAGCTCTGCGTGACCTTCAATATGCTGCGACAGTTATCGCTGCTGGTTGGCTTTCGTATGCGACGGGTCGCGTAGATGTCGGCTGAACCAGTCCGAGGCGGCAGCGGCACACTCCTCATAAAGGCGGCCGTAGACGTCGAAGTGTCCGCCAGGGACTTCAAGTAGCAGCTTCGGTTCGAGGGCCTGGTCGAAGGCGAGCCGGGTGTCGGCTGCCGGTGTGACCTGATCGTCGGTGGCGACGATAACGAGGAGGGGGGTCGGTGAGATGTAGGGCATCGTCGTGCCTGGAATGGTGGAGAAGTACCACTCTTGGCTGCGTTGGGTCATGAACGGTTGGAAGCTGCTTCGCGCTTTGGTGGACAGCGATGCTACGAACTGTTCTGCCGCCGGTGGTCCTGAAGGAAGAGTCTTCGGCGGTAGGCCATGTGCGCGATCGACTCTGTCTTGAGCCCAGGCTCGTTGTTGCTCGGCGAGCTGTTTTGTCGAGAGTCGGCGCTGGAGGTTGCGGCGGCCGTCGACGGTCGGTGTCTGCGCGACAACGCAGCGAACTCGAGGGTCGGAAGCGGCAACGGCAAGTACGTGTCCGCCGGAGTAGCTCATCCCCCAGATGCCGATCCTGTCAGGGGCAACGTCGGCGCGGGTCGAAAGGTAGGTGATGGCGTCGGAGTACGCACGTTGTTGTGCGATGGGGTCGATTTCCTGTCGGGGGAGGCCGTCGCTGAGTCCAGTGTTGGGGTGGTCGTAGGTGAGCGTCACGAAGCCTTGTCCAGCAAGGAACTGAGGGAAGTTGTGGTGCTCGAAGAACCCGATCACGAAGGCGAGCCCGTGAGTGAGGACGATCGCTGGGAACGGGCCTGCGCCTTCTGGTCGGCGAAGCTCACCGCGGAGCGTCCGCCCCTCTGATTCGAACTCGATCGATTCGCGTGTTGTCGGAACGGGTATTTTCACGCGTTGTTTCCAAACGATGGCGTGTGTAATCCGAGCGTTTTCTCAATTGTGGCGGCGGCGGAAAGAAGCGCCTCTTCGGAACCGTGGGGACCGACCAACATCGTGCCGCATGGGAGGCCGTCTGCGGTGTCGATGGGGAGGGTGATTGCGGGGTGACCGGTCATATCAGTGGGGGAGGTGTTCGTGAGCACGTCCCACCCGCGGAGGACTCGTGCACTGAGGTCGAGCTCATCGTCGAGGCGGTGAGGGAGGCTCGGCACGGTCGGCATGATGAGAAGGTCGACGCTGTCGAAGGCGGTGCTGTAGCTGTCTCGGAGGCGCTGACGGTCGTTCTGTGCGCGGGCGTAGACCTCGCCGCGGTAGTGCTGTCGGAGCCATTCCCCAAGGATGATGGCGACCTGGACCTGGGGTGACAGCTGCTCGGCTCGGTCGTCAAGCCCGGACCTCAGGGCGGCAGCGAACTCGGGTACGTATCGGCCTCGCCAGTGGTGACCGTTGCCGCCAGCGTTGAGCAGGGCAGCCATGCCTTCGACGAACACTGCGAAGGCGACGGGGCCGAGAGCTGCATGAGCTGGCTCGGATACGTCCCCGACGGATGCCCCGATTGCTTTCAGTCTTCCGAGCGTCCGGACGAAAGACTCATCGACTTCCCGTGCGACGACCCCATCCCCTGTGGCTTCCGTCAGGACTCCTATCCGGATGCCGGCGAGAGTGTCCGGTGCGCTACGAACCGCATGGAGGTAGTCGCGGTTGCGGGTCCACAGGTCGCCGTCGGTACGGGCCTGTCGGGGGTCGACCCCGTCTGGGCCGGCGATGACGGTGAGGAGTTTGGCGATGTCTTCGACGGTGCGCGCCATCGGCCCGAGGTGGTCGAAGGTTGCGTCGATGCCCATGGCGCCGGTGTACGGGACGAGGCCGTGTGTGGGCTTGAGACCGATCACACCGCACCAGCTCGCGGGGATGCGGACTGAGCCGCCCTGGTCGGCGCCGATAGTGAGGTCGATGTCTGAGTAGTGCAGAGCTGCGGCGCTGCCGCTGGAGGATCCGCCGGCGGATCGGGCCGTGTCGAGCTGGTTCAATGTGGGACCGAAGCTGCTGGATTCCCCACCCCCGGAGAAGCCGAACGCGTCCATGTTCGTCAGGCCGACGATGGTTGCACCGGCGTCGAGTACTCGCTGTACGACGGTGCTGTGCTGGGAGGGGATGAGGTCCTGCAACAAGGTGGAACCGCCGGTGAGTAGGACGCCGGCGACGGCGATCGCGTCCTTGACCGCTATCCGGGCGCCGTTCAAGAGTCCGCTGCCGGTGGGCGGGATCTCGCAACGCCGGACGAAGGCATTGAACGGGTCCTCGCTGGGCGATGGCGATCGCGACTGGTCGACCAGCGGAGCGGGTTCGCTCCGGTCCTGCATGAGCGGATCGATGATCGTCAACACCGTCTCGAGGACTGGTTTCAGTGCCTCGAAATCGGCCGACGGGAGACCGGTTCGCGCGGCGATGTTCGCGAAGGATCGGGAATCGAGTCGTGGAATCATGAGTGTCTCCGCTGGCCGAGTCGAGTTACGCCGTCGTGACGCGCAGCTGGTTGACCAGCGCGGCGAGCTGGTCAGGGGCTTCCAGGTGCGCCAGATGCGCCTGTCCAGCAAGTTCGTGCACGGTGCCTCGAGGAGTGAGGCGGGCAACGTGGTCGAACGTTGTGCCGTACGGCGCCTGACCGAGGTTGCGTTCACCCACGATGAGGTCGATTTGTGAAGCTTTCCGCGCGAACTCGTCCGGTACTGGTGCGTCGTTGAGTGACTGTGTCTCGCTGAAGAGCGGGGAACTGACGGCTTGCATCCCGGCCCACATGGCACTGTCGGCGCGGAAAAACTCGATGACCGTTTCGGGCATGCCCGTGACCTTACCGAGCGCGACCTCAACAGTGCGATCGAGGTCGCCGTTGGCGTGTGCAGTCTTCAAATCCGGCAATGCCTCTGCACCGAAGGGTGCCATGATCGGCTCGTAGGCGATCAAGTGGGGGACCTCGATCGTGTTCGCGAGGTGCAACGAGATCAGGCCGCCGTAGCTCCAGCCGAAGAGGGTGCGCACGTCGGAGAATTCGCGCAGGACAGCCTCGGCGTCCCGAACCTCAGTGTGAAGGTCGTACGTGTCGGTTAGTGGGCCGGAAGGATTCCGGCCACGCCGATTGACCACGGCGACGGTCGGCCACCCCTCCAAGTGGTGGGCCACCGGTGCCCATCCCGCGGCGTCTGCCATGACGCCCGGAATGATGACGATCACTGGCCCGTCGGGTTCGCCGTACACATCGACGGTTACCCAGCTGCCGTCGACCTCAACCTGTTTCTGAGTCGTTTGCTCCATATTCCTATTGTGGTGCAGTTGATCTAGAATGGTCAACATGCCACCCCGACCCGCTGGCCGACCGCGTGCGTTTGACCGAGACGACGCGCTTCGGCAGGCCGCCCATCTCTTCTGGCGCCACGGCTTCTCAGGCACCTCCACTCGTATGCTCACCGCCGCGCTGGAGATCTCGAGTTCGAGCCTGTATGCCGCGTTCGGAACGAAGGCTGACCTCTTCGACGAGGCGGTCCGGGTGTACGCGCTGCGGTACAGCGCAATCTACGATCGGGCGCTCGACGAGTCGACCGTGCTCGGAGCCATCGAGCGTCTGCTGAGTGAGTCCGTGATCGAATTCACGCGAACGGACGAGGGGCACCCGGGTTGTTTGACGAGCAGTGCGGTGATGTCCGATACGTCTTCCACTCTTGACGTCCGCTCGTTCGTCGCCGACTTGCAACGCTCCGACGAAGCTCGGTTGCGCCAGCTTCTTGAACAGGCATCGCTCGAGGGCGCTCTTTCGGGCACGGTGGACTCTGCCGTCCTGGCAGAGCTTGTGCAGACGATTTGGCAGGGCCTGTCCACTCGCGCTGAGCTTGGCGCATCTCGAGACGAACTCACGCGAGCCACCGGCCTCGCCCTAACGCTTGTCTCGACGGTCGCTCACGACGCGGCACCAGCTGCCATCCGGAACGTGTAGCCGCTGTTTTCCTGACACGAGAGAAGAGAGATAGGAAGAAAGTGTCGTTCGCCCAGTTCGGCGGTCCGGAGGTGCTGACCGTGGTGGAGGCGGAAAAGCCTCAGCCGGCTGCAGGTCAGGTGCGTATTGCCGTGAGAGCTGCAGCAGTCATAAATTTTTCTGCATCGAGCTGAACCCGCGGGCGAGGAGTCCGGAGTCGGTTACTCGGATCGCCGCGCGAGAGTCGCAACGCGCTGACTCGGGACTGCCGAGGGCCGGCGCCACGAGTTCGACGATTCCGCGGACAGTGGCGGCGCATTATGCGAAGTCGCGCAGCCACTCGGGGAGAGTGGTCGCGGATCCTATGTCGGCTTAACGGTCGGGGCTGAACGTTCCGTTGGTCGAATCCGGAGGATCCGCGTTCATCGGTAGACGGCCTCACCGCCGACGGCGCCCGCGGTCTCGTCACCGCCAGGGAGAAGATGGGGTCTTCCTGCGGAACTCCCTGAGAACGCCGGGGACCCTGCGGTTTACGCAAAAACGATGGGAGAAGTGCGACGGGGAGTTAGTCCACCAAGTCGCCTCGCCGCCGAGATTGAGACAGACCAAGGAGTGTCGACGCGGCGCCCGGAAGCCGGTCGTCCACCGGTGCAGAGTTGAACGCCTTGAGATGAGGGCCAGAACCCAGCAGTTACGTGGGCCCGCGATTCCCGTATGACTGTCCCGCATAAATGCCCGGTGAAGGTGCCTTAAACGCTACAGTCGTCGCATGCTCGTCGCATGCTCGTCGCATGCTCGTCGGATACGCCCGCGTCTCGACCTCTGGCCAGGACCTCGCCGCGCAGCGTGACGGCCTCCACTCACTCGGCGTCGACCCCG
>NZ_SLUT01000023.1:0-1860 GCF_004341255.1 Curtobacterium sp. PhB142
GCGGCGAGCAGGGCAGCCGGGATGACGGCGAGGGTGGCGACACGGGCGATGGTGCGGTTCGGGCGACGCATGAGAGGAGATCCGTTCAGGTTGAGGCATGACTCGAATTTCGAGCTAGGTAGACCTTACACCTACAGATTCGTTCAAGTCAATTTTTGTCCCAAACGGATCTCGTCTAAGATGGGATCATGAGCGCAAGCCCTCCTCCGATGAGTGACGCCGACCAGGATCGACTGCTGGACGAGGCGGTCGCCGCGTTCTACAGCGCTCAGGTCGAGCACGCGCACCTGATGCAGCACCTCGCCGTCACCCACGACCTGAACCCGGTCGACCTCCGCGCGCTGAAGTTCCTCGGAGCGGTCGACGACGACCGCACGCCGAAGGAACTCGGCGGGTACCTGGAGATGGGAACGGGAGCCGTCACCGCGTTGCTCGACCGTCTGACCAAACGAGGTCTACTCGATCGGGTCCGCAACCCGGACGATCGCCGGAGCGTGCGGATCGAGCTGAGTGCCGACGGCTTCGCGGTGGTCGGCGCACTTCGCTCGGCCTACCGGCAAGCGCTCGAGAAATCGCTTCCTGTCGAGAACGTCAACGTCTTCATCCACTTCACCGAACGCATCTCGCTAGCGTTCCGTGAGGACAGCGTCAACTGAACGACACCCCGACGGCAAGCACTCCACCGCCGCCTGAAGCTCGGCATGAACGGACAATGACGTCGAGCTTGGTTGGAACCTCTACCCCAGGACCGCGGAAAAGCAGCGGGCTCCCCGACAGCGCACCCACCTCTGCCCCGCAGCAGAACGCACCGGAAGCCGCCTGAACGTCGGCGGTCAGATCATTTCGGCGGTGACCAGCTACGGCCGAAAGCGCGCATCGACACGACACCCCGATCCGCGTCCGTCACCGCTCCCGTCGACGTCTCGGTACCGAAATCGCCCGCTGGAGAGGAGTAGGTGCCGGGGTGTCGTCCCGGAAACACCCGGTCGGGCGTCCCGCATTGCCGGAAGGGGGCCAGTGTGCCGTTGGCGAGCAAGCTCTACCGGACGGCATCCCACCCCACTTGCCTACGCCGTGGGCACCCGTGCCGTCACTGACGGCAGCGATGGTCGGTCGTCAGGTGCGGTGAAGAAGTCGCGGTAGCGGACGGCGCCGGCGATGAAGTAGCCGTCACCGGGCACCGACCGCACCACACCGTCGGCGATCAGTGCCCGGTACGCGTTCAGGATCGTGTGGATGCTCAACCCGGACGTTGCTGCCGCGACTCGGTACGGCGGCAACTGATCACCCTCCAAAAGGACGCCATCAGCGATGGCGTCCCGGACGAGCTGCTCCACTCGTTCCTGCAACGACCACCCCGACCGACGATCAGACGACAGCACCACCCGGAACCTCCCTACCGCGCTCACGCCGGCAGGATGCTCATGGCGCATTGGGGCGTCCCTTGTCTGTGAGAAGCGCGGGGCGAGACACCGGATCAGGTAGCAGCCCACCCCGCTGAGAGCGGGAACCACCCAGCTGCTGTCCACAGTCTGCCTCAACCATGCCCTCGTACCGTGCAGTCGATGACGAAGCCCTCACCGCGCCGCCGGAAGCCCGCCCGGGAGCCTGCGCATGCGTTGGTGGCAGTGGGCGCTCATCGGTGCCCTCACTACCGGTACCGCCACGCTGGTCGTCGCAGCGCTGCTGAAGTGACCCCGCTCAGTGCGGTCCGCGGGACGTTGGTGGTTCCCGGGAGCGACGCAATGTTCGGGTCATCCCGCCACCCCGGGATAGCGCACTCCCCCACCAGCCTCAAGGCAGGAAAGGCAAGTCTCTCGAACGGGAAACGAGTGTCACGCAAGCATCACTGCCGCGGAG
>NZ_SLUT01000024.1:0-1422 GCF_004341255.1 Curtobacterium sp. PhB142
TGAACCGGTCCCGGTTTGTTGGACCGTGAAGTCAGATTAGGCCGCGAGGGCGTGAGCTCGGTATTGAACCGGGCTCATGCCCTCGAGTCGTGCCTGGGAGCGGTCGGTGTTCCACCAGGTGATGTAGTCGTGGATCGCGGTGTCGAGCGTGGTGATGCTGTCGAAACGGGTTGGGTGGAACATCTCGGCTTTCAGATGGCCGAAGAAGTTCTCGATGATCGCGTTGTCGTGGCAGTTGCCCTTTCGCGACATCGACTGGGACGCGCCGGCAGCTGCCAGCAGCGACCGCCAGGACCGGTGCTGGTAGTGGATGCCCTGGTCCGAGTGCACCAGCGGTGCCGCCCCGAGTGCGGTGTGGAGTGCGTCGCGGAGCGAGCCGTGGGTGAGTTCCAGGGTCGGGGACGTTCCGGTTCGATAGGCGATGATCTGCCGGTCGAAGAGGTCCATCACTGGTGACAGGTAGAGCTTGTGCTCACCGACCCGGAACTCCGTCACGTCCGTGACCCATTTCTGGTTCGGCGCTGTCGAGGTGAAGTCCCGGTTCAGCAGGTTCGCTGCAACCTTGCCGACCTCGCCGCCGTAGGACGAGTATCGGCGTCGACGACGCACCAGGCAGACCAGGTCATGGCGTCGCATCAACGCCAGGACCGTCTTCTTCGCCACTGGCCCGGTCCGGCGGAGCTCGGCGTGGATCCGCCGATGCCCATACCGGCCCTTGGTGCGGACGAAGATCGCGCGGATCGCGTCCGCGGTGTCAGCGTGCCGGTCAGGTTCACGCGAGCGGGCTTGCTGGTAGAAGAACGTGGAGCGGGCAAGACCGGCGATCTGCAGCAGCGTCTGGAGTGAGTGTTCGGCCTTGCAAGCGGCAACGGCTGCGGTCTTCACCGACGCCGTTGCTGCGCCTGCAAGGCCCGCAATTTTCCCAAATACGCGTTCTCGGCCCGCAAGTACTCGTTCTCCCGCCGGAGTCGTTCCAGCTCGCTGAGCTCGGTGTCCGGCTTCGCTTTCGGGCGGCCCGTTGGGCGCGGCCGGAGGGCGTCCTCACCGTCCTTGCGAACCTGGTTCGCCCATTTGCGCAGCAGCAGCGCTGAGGAGAGCCCTCCCTCGGAAGCGAGCGCATCGGCTGGTTCCCCGGCAAGGAAGCGGCGCACGAGGTCACGTTTCACCTCGAACGAGTACGAGCGTCTGGGGGAATCCACGAGCACCTCCGGACCATGCAGCAACCACCGTTGATGCAAGCGTCGCACCGGTTTCCGTGTCACTCCTAGCCGACGAGCCGTCGCCCAATCACTCAACCCCCGACCGAACCACTCCACCGCAGCCACCCGCTGCGCACTCGTCAACGACGACGCGGTACCACCCACACGAACCATCCCCGGATCTCGAACCGACTAATCAGTCCAAGAACCGGGGACCAGTCCA
>NZ_SLUT01000025.1:0-1397 GCF_004341255.1 Curtobacterium sp. PhB142
ACCAACCCGAAGGAAGGCCAGGCACGAGGTCAATCAATAAATTGGCATTGACAATGTGCACGCTGTTGAGTTCTCAAGGACCAGACGCACTCCCCACTCTGCCCGTCGGGCTTCGTCAGAGAGGCATTCGTCTCGCGACACCCTCGACCGCCACGATCGAGACCGTGGAACTCTTGGGGGTCGGTTGCCTGAGCGGGACCCCGTCCGGACTGCATCTCCAGGTATTTGCACCTGGTGACCGTCTCGGCCGTTCCGTTCTCCGCCTCAGCGGCAACGAGTGACAACATTACGGGGAGGTGAACGGGAGCGCCAGCCGGGCCGCTTCCCGGGCGTGTCGCAGGCGGGGATTCACGTGCGTCGACGAGCAGGCCCGAACGGTTCGACGTCGTTACCTGCACCAAGACTCCGGGACTCCGGGACTCCGGGACTCCGGGACTCCGGGACTCCGGGACTCCGGGACTCCGGGACTCCGGGACTCCGGGACTCCGGGACTCCGGGACTCCGGGACTCCGGGACTCCGGGACTCCGGGACTCCGGGACTCCGGGACTCCGGGACTCCGGGACTCCGGGACTCCGGGACTCCGGGACTCCGGGACTCCGGGACCAGCATCCTCCCCCGGCAGCCGGATGGCGAACGTCCACGCCGTGCCCATGCCTCCCGTGAAGTCCGAACACCATGACGCGCCCAGCTCAGGCGATCGCTCACAGGGCAACGGGCAGCCACTCATCACGTGAACAACGACCCCTGGACCAGCGAGCGGCGTCCGTAAGCAGGATCCCCATCGCGGTAGGCACCGCCGGCTCGGCAGGATACTTCGAGCCCGGAGCCCGGAGACCGGCTCGAGGCGCGGCCGCAAGCGAGTGGACCACTTCGTCCCGAACCGAGTCGCACACTCGAAGGCGCTCACAGCCGCCGCACCATGGGCAGTATCCCGCCTGGGCCCGTGCCACCTTCAACGCAAGGTTCGACACTGAGCGCCGCTGGCCCAGAGGCCTGTCCGACCCGACCGCCCAGCGACGCACGCACACTGCTTCGTGAGCAGAAACGGTCGGGTGCGCTCGGCATCACTCGACCGTTTCTGCTCACGAAGGGTCAGCGCCACTCGCGGAGGAACGTCGAGCTCGTCATCGCGGGAGGCCGGCGCCAGACCGCGACTGACCGAGGCAGCGAGGAGTGGCAGGACCACGGAGCCGAACGGGACACTTCGTGAGCAGAAATGGTCGGGTCGCACACGTGTACCCGACCATTTCTGCTCACGAACCGGCGCCGCGAACGGACGGCCGCCGCAAAGAACCCCCGCAAACGCAGAAAACCCCTGACCAGTGCTGGTCAGGGGTTCCCTGGTGTTGCAACGTTAAGTCCGGCGGCGTCCTACTCTCCCACAAGGTCCCCCTTG
>NZ_SLUT01000026.1:0-1241 GCF_004341255.1 Curtobacterium sp. PhB142
CTTGGGTTCAGCCGGTCGTTGCAACACCACCGTGATTTGGAGTGTTGCAGATGGGATCGAGGCTGGAACACCGTGCGCGAGAGGCGCGGTTCTGGGAGCTATTGAGACAGGGCCTTGGGCGTACGGCGGCCTGTGATGCTGTCGGCGTGGACCGACGTCAGGGATATCGATGGGTCAAAGCAGCCGGCGGGCGGAACCCGTTCGCCCACACGCCCCGCTCCGACAGGTACCTCAGCCAAGAAGAGCGGCTCCAGATCGCAGACCTACGCCAGGACGGTGAGGGCGTGCGCGCGATCGCCAAAGCACTCGGTCGGTCGCCGTCGACGATCAGCCGCGAGCTCACCAGGAACGCAGCGGCTGGCGGAACCTACCGGCCGTACTCGGCTGAGAAGCAATGCCGGGCTCGTGCGCGACGCCCGAAACCGCGGAAACTCGACCGGCTGGAGCTCGCTCTGCAGGTCGAGCTGCGGTTGGTGCGGAACTGGTCCCCGGAGCAGATCCGTGATGACCTGGCTAGGACATTCCCCGACCGGCCGGAGATGCACGTGTCGCACGAGACGATCTACCAGTCCCTGTTCGTTCAGGGCCGTGGGCACCTGCGCGCTGACCTGCACAAACACCTCCGCACCGGCCGAGCCCTCCGCCGGCACCGCGGTGAACGTCGGCAAGCGTCGTGGTCGAAGATCCGCGACATGGTCCTGATCAGTGAACGCCCCGCTGAGGCCGACGACCGGGCTGTTCCCGGCCACTGGGAAGGCGATTTGATCGTCGGGATCAACGCCCGCAGCGCGATCGGCACCCTCGTCGAACGAACGACTCGGTACGTGATGCTGCTGCATTTGCCCAACGGGCACAGCGCCGACGCGGTCCGTGACGCGATGATCCCCACCATCCAGACCCTGCCCGAGCATCTGCGTCGGTCGTTGACGTGGGATCAGGGCACCGAGCTTGCCCGACACAAAGACATCACTCTCGCCACGGACCTCGCGATCTACTTCTGCGACCCGCACAAGCCCTGGCAGCGCGGCTCGAACGAGAACACCAACGGGCTGCTCCGGCAGTACTTCCCGAAGTCCACCGACCTCAGCGTCCACAGCCCGGAACGGCTCCTCGAAGTCGCTGCTGAACTCAACGGCCGCCCCCGCAAGACCCTCGACTACCGCAGCCCTGCAGAAGCATTCGAACAGCTACTCTCGGACCCGAAACAACCACCCGTTGCAACGACCCCTTGAAACCGCCGA